>JAYVPJ010000045.1:0-77915 GCA_043757445.1 Pirellula sp.
TGAACCAATACAGGACGGCCACAGCACCGGAGGCAGGAATCGAACCTGCGAGCTTCTGGTTCAGAGCCAGACGCAACGACCAACAGTTGCTACTCCGGAGTATTGATATCTTTCAGCCCGGGCGGAAGGAGTTGAACCCTCATACCACTGCTTCAAAGGCAGCTGGCTTACCGTTAGCCGACACCCGAATATCTTTCATTAAACAGAGTGCCATGTCGGAGTCGAACCGACCTGACCGGATTGGAAGTCCAGTACCTTTGCCGCTCGGCCAATGGCACATTCATCTAACACATGGCGGAAGGAACGAGAGTTGAGCTCGCAAGGCATTTGCGCTCGCTCCGCTTCGAACGGAGTGCCGTCGCCAATCGGCTTGCCCTTCCACATAACGAAAGCTCCGGCAGCAGGAATCGAACCTGCGTCTGGGCGATTAACAGTCGCCTTCCCGTACCAACACAGGACCCACCGGAATATGTTTCATAACAGTCAGGATGGTCGGATTTGAACCGACGATCTCGTGCTCCCGAAGCACGCGGAGTAGCCAGACTTTCCCACACCCTGATAATTAAAGAGCGTCCAGCGAGAATCGAACTCACGCAGCCGCTTTACGAAAGCGGTGTCATTCCACTAGACCATCAGTGCTTTTTCATTCAGTGGGATCGGTGGGTATCGAACCCACATCGACCGGATTAAGAGTCCGGTGCATTGCCTTGTCTGCCACAATCCCATTTGTGTTTGTCTTCCAAGTCGGCGTGGAAGGAATCGAACCTTCGACCTTCGTCTTATAAGGACGCTGCTCGGACCATCGAGCTACACGCCGAACAAGTGAGGTCGGTGGGATTCGAACCCACGCTTTGCGGATTAAAAGTCCGTTGTGCTGCCGCTACACCACAACCTCAAAGCAGGCTATAGGCTGTAGGCGTTTAGACTGTAGGTTGATGATGAGTTGCATTGATTTGTTTCCTTGTTTGTTTTCTTGTTCCTACAGGCTACAGCCTAAAAAGCTAAAGCCTGTTACTAGTGGTAGCCCTGAGAATTGAACTCAGCGAAACCCGCGTATCGGACGGGTGTGGGCACCAGCCCTCGACTACCGTTATTCGTCTTTTGCTCCGCGAGAGTCGCGTTCAACTCTCGCTGCTTTTGCGGAGCAAAAGGCGACTATCAGTCGGGGGTGTCGGAATCGAACCGCTCTCGATCGCCCCAAACGACCTGTGCCAGCCATTACACTTCACGCCCGATAGTTGTTATGTCAGTGGACCTGCTGGGAGTTGAACCCTCCTCTCCGGCTCTTCAGGCCAGCGCTATACCGTCTCAGCTACCAGTCCGTCTGTGTGTTCAACGTTGGAAATAGTTACGAAAAAACCCGGTGTCACTTTCGGGGTAACACCGGGTCCGCCAACGTTTGCTTCGTTAGAACGGCCGAGTGTTACCTCCGACATGGATGCAAGGGGAACGTATTCGCGTCTTGCGACACGATACAACCCTCGTATCCATTAAATCGTTCGGTACTCAGCCGTATTGAAGTCATAATCTCGTATCCAGTGATTGATTGCTTTTAAGATTCTTTTTCACGCCCAGTGCGAAGGCACTGTGTAGCGAGTACAGGAGGATAGACGTCGCTAAGATGATTTGGTTCGCCGAATTTTCTCGGTTCACCAAAATTCTTCCAACAAGGTAATCTACTAACATACGTATAAACGCAGACACTCAACAAAAGTCTCCACGCTCTATGGATAATATCGAAGTATTTTTGAAAGCAAGCACGTTCGCAGTGGCCGGCGCATCGCGAGACCGATCCAAGTACGGCAACAAAGTCTTCCGTGCGCTTGTCGCTGCCAGACACACTGTTTATCCGCTGAATCCGATGGCACCCGAAGTCGAAGGCCAAACCGCTTACGCTTCGATCGCAGATCTACCCGTAGTACCTGAGTCCCTGTCGATCGTTACTCCGCCACCGGTCACATGCGAAGTTATCCAACAAGCGATCGCTGCCGGCGTAAAGAACATTTGGATGCAACCAGGAGCAGAAGATGCCGAAGGAAGCCAAGCCGCTCGAGAAGCGGGTCTCAACGTCATTGACGACGGTAGCTGTGTACTGGTGCTATTGGCCATCGAAGCGGGAAAGTCACGAAGTTAGCCAGCCACTCAAAGGTAAATTGTCGTACCGTTTTCAAACGGAGGAAGCGCCGGCTCTGAGAGAGAATATGGGCTCTTTTATTATCGGTAGTTGCAACGCACCGTTGCGATCTGCGCAGTAAAGAGGAAAGCGATCTCCGTATCGATCACGGTGCGTTGCCAAGGCGACGTCGGGGGAATTGTTATTCGCCGACAAGTGCCCCAGGCAAGCCCACTGCAGTTGACTGGCATCGCAAGCATCCAAAAGCTCGGCAGCTTCTTTGTTCGAAATGTGTCCACGCTTTCCTGTAATCCGGTCTTTCAGGTGCTGCGGGTAAGGTCCAAAACGCAGCATATCGTCATCGTAGTTACTTTCGATTAATACCGCGTCCAGAGTGCCGATGACTTTATGAAGCCCATTGAAGACATGCCCCAAGTCCGTGAACAAACCGAAACGCTGCCCGGACGCGACATCTTCGATCACGAAGCATACTCCGTCGATAGCGTCGTGAGGTGTTCTCAACGTCCCGATGCGCAACGATCCAATCTGAAACGGCTCGCCCGACACGAAATAATTTGGACTTCCAATGCAGCCAGTCGATGGAATCGCTAGAGTCGCGTTCCAAGTTCGCAAATTCGCGTAGACAGGCAAACCGAATTTTCGGTGAATCACGCCGACGCCCCTGATGTGATCGGAGTGTTCGTGTGAGAGGAGAAGAGCATTGCAGTTGCGAATATCGTGGCCATATTCGGCCAAACGCGACTCGGCAACGCTACCGCTGATTCCTGCGTCGAAGAGCAAACGCGTTTCGCCACTTCGTACGAAAATACAGTTGCCGGAACTTCCTGATTGCAATGTAATGACTTCCATGGGAGAAGTGTAACTGGTCCAACCGCTAAGTGGAAGTAAAGCCAGTCCGCAACGGCTGAGGCTGACTTTCGCGCCAGCGGGACTGCGGTGCAAAGCCCAACAACTTGCGGGCTTTGTCGATTGAGTAAAAAGTTTCAAACTCGCCAAGTCCTCTTTTCTGTGGAACACCGGAATAGAACTCTGCAATTAATTCGGCGCTGGTGGCACCCACGGAAGAATCTGCGTTCGCGACGTTAAAGACTTGGTAGCCAAGTCCGTTTATGACAAGTGCGCAGTCAATGAAATGACTGAGGTCCCGCGTGTCGATATAGGCGAAAATATTGCGGCGACGGCAGGCCGCGTCGGATCGCCATTGCGGAGCAAGTATGGCGTACTCATGCGGCTCGATCACATTGTTGAGCCGGAGCGCGTAGATATCCGCGCCGGATCGTGCGTGAAAGCTGCGACCGCAAACTTCGTTGCAGACCTTCGACATGGCATAGGCGTCGTACGGAACCGTGGGATGTTCTTCATCGACCGGAATGTATTCTGGAACGACTTCGCCCTGAGCAAAACACACGCCGTACGTCGTCTCCGAAGACGCGAACAAAATCTTCGGCACGCCAAGCTTTACTGCGGCCTCAAGCACGTTGTAGGTCGAAACCGTGTTGATCCGAAAACACTCAGGATCGGGACGCAATTGTATCCGTGCAATGGCGGCAAAATGGATCACCGCATCAAACTTAGGAACTCCATCCCCGGAATCCAACTCGTCGAACCAAGTGATGCCCGACATTGCGGAAAAAACTTGACCGGCGTCGGTCAAATCGGTTTGCAAATCATAAGCACCCAGAATTTTGGCTGCAGTCAGGTCCAAATTCAGGACTCGGTGCCCGTGCTCGACTAAGTGAGCAACAACATGCCGTCCAGCCTTGCCCGATCCGCCGGTGAAAAGTATTCGCATTCGGTATCTCCTTTGGCGAACATTGTGCGTTGCAAGCTGCCGTTCGCAAGGGCAACGTACGTCGGGCTTGAAACCAGCTTTAGACAACTTCCAACGGCGAGTCGCCAGAAAGTTCAGTTTTGTCTTCGTCGAAAATTGATGGCTTTGCTCGACGTTCTGTAAAAGGATCAATCTCGATGGTTTCGCCAGCTGCCCAGACAATAATTGGCGTATCGTACTGGCGTGCAACTACAACTACATTACGAGCCGCTACTTCAGCCGCTGCTTCTGCACGCGTAACAAACTGGGAACCGCTCATGAGATCAGACCGTTGGTATGTTGTTTTATCTCTGCAAACGCCATCTCATCCATCCGTTGAAGCATCAATCGACCAGCCATAAGCGATTGCGATTCCGGATTGAATGGAGAAAGGCCTGCGGCGATCTGGTCTGCGTTGACAAACTCGCGGCAGCCAGCAAAGTGAGGTAGGTAGGGCTTCGCAAACGTCGTCTTGCCTGCACCTTTGGCACCTGCAAGCACATAAACTATTGGTTTGTCAGACGCAGTCAAAGAATCAACTCTCCGATTTACATTCCTGCGGTCCCATCAAGGTCATTGGTTTTTTCTGACCTGAACATTTCACCTTAATGGAGTGTACCTGAAACTCGACGAGTCGGGTTCCCGATGGTATCAAGAAACCTATCAAGCCACCAATAATCCATCTTCAACGACAAGTTCCACAATTTGTGCGTTAGCTTTGGGCTGATTCAACTCGCCACGGAGAATTTTGACATCGGACGGGGCAACGATGCCCAGGGAGATTCGGTTGCCTTGGATCTTCACGACTTCCACCGTGATGTTGCCGTCGATCACCAGCTTATCACCAACTTTGCGACTTAGAACGAGCATTTGATTCTTCCTTGAGTTCGATTGCTGCGGCAAAGTGTTAAAGTTGGTCTGCCGCGTCCCAACACATTCAATATCAGATGATCCAGTGACAACTTAGGTCAATGCGGAAGCGAATTCGCAATTAATTTCCCGTTATGGCTTCTAGTAAACACTACGGCCAAGGTGCGCTGATGCGACACTTCTAAGGGAATCCATAAACTGCTTGCTGTCAGGATGAAACAGCGAGTCATCTTGAACCGTGAGAATGAATGCGGTCGTGGTGTTCTCTAAGCACCACCCAGCGGAGTTCAACCAGTTGTGCCAGATCCCCAAGCGCGTCTCGTTCTCAATCGTCCTAAAGTCCGTTCGAGTTGATTCAGGTTCCGCGAAAACGATCGGGTTCCAACCGTTTACCTCGATCGATGCCAAGCACAGCTCTAGGGTGCAGTCTTTACGCGGAGCAGTGGTAACCGCGACTGTGCAATCTTTAACCGCGATCGATTGATTGCAGTCTGTACTAGCTTCATTGCGATAGGGCGGAAAAACGGTATCTTCGCAATCTTGGCCGAGTGCTTGAGCCATCGCAGAATCGTTTCCATTCTCTGTTCGCATTTGTCCGGACCCCACAGATTCATTTTCTGGATGCGTGTTTTGCATTTGCATTTCCGCTTGTCGGGTGAGTAGAACCACGAAATGAGTTTTTTGAGCTCCGTGCCTGGTCCGTGATTCGGCAATACTTCGCGTTCCGTCAACGCGTCTTTGATAGGCTGGTGTTTGGGCATTTCGATCGAGTCATTTTGCCTTAGAAAATTCCATGCAAGGGAAGCTGTAGCCGAATTGAATTGCATTGGTTTTTTCTGACTTTGGCAGTAGTCGCACATCGATTGATTCGTCAAAACAAATGCCTCAGCGTATTTCGAAGCGATCATGCAAATATCGTTTTGGTTATGTTCACAGCTCATGCACAAGTACTCGAAATTAGGGTCCAGTTACTTCCACCCAATGAACGCCATTCACATGTGCATTCCGAAAAATCTGGCAGCGTGCAAATCGTGATCACGGTGATACCGGCTGGAGGTGCGGACGTTGGCGGATTAGTTGGACAACAGTCAGATATGACTGTTGAGCTGCTGCCGGACGAAGGACTGGATGATGGATTCGAGCTGGGGCTACTTGACGGATTGGAGCTCGAGCTGGGATTGCTCGAACTACTCGACGAGCTGCTGGAGCTTGAGGGTATTTCACAGCAACATGGAAACCAGGCCATCACTCGCACTCCGCTTGAATGATGTAGTATTTGCCAAGTTGCAAAATACAAATCCCACGAACTCCCTCCTCGAGCGATTCAAAGATTCCAAGCGGATCGAGTACTTCCTCGCCTTCTTCGATCGTAATCGAATCGTCCATGTCATGGATATCTGCAACTCCGGCCCCAGCGCCCATGTCTTCGGTCAAAGTAAATAAATGATGCGTTGTCGCAACTTGTCCGATTCGAATGATTGCCCATTGCTCGCCAGTCCCACCCTCTCGCCACAATACGGTCGCATCGCCGCTGGCATAAGATGGCACTAAAACTCCGCCTGCCACCGTTATAAAGTTCACAGGCAGCATTGCATCAGCTACAAATATCCTACAAGCTGTTGCGCCAGCGATGCACACCGAACCGATCTCGCCAGCCGGACACGGCCGCTGCATAATTCCCCAGCGCCGCGGTAGTGGAGCCACTGTCCTGAATGCGAAATTGCGAATAAACTCTTGTTCGTTCAGGTTGGGAGTGATGATCGGTGTTCCAAGACCAATCACAGAGCATTGATCCAAATTGGAACCAGATTCATTCAGTACTTTGACTGTGGTCGCACTTGGAAGCAGGGTCTCCTGCGTTAGCGCATCGAATTTTACCTGCCCGTTTCGATACTTTTCTACAACCCGAAGCATATCGCCCCAGTCTTTTGCTCCGATTGATAAGGGATCACCGCGCTGTGGCGATTGCATATCAGGCCCCCAATCCAAGGAGACCTAAATCGCCTCTTTGATAGACTTGTTCGACGTAGGCGGCTCGTGGACGACGGACCAGCCGGTGCGCTGTCGTATCAACCTCGTCAGCATAGTACAGCCACACGTAGTCCCAGCCTTCCTTATTGAGGACTTCTATGGTTGGGGTGAATACAATCGAACCGATGTTCGGGCTGGCTGCGAAGTTGTAGGTGATCTCGAAATCCTCACGTCCGCGACGCTGGCCCGTAGAACCAAGGAACAAAACCTCTCCAGCTGCGAAGTTCTTGAACGATGTGTTATTAACCTTGCCAGTTAGCTGAAAGAGTGTGTTCTTGTACGAGGTGCTTACAAAGATCCTTGGGATGAAGTGGGTTTCGGAGAACTTGTATGCAGGAATCGTAATGTCGACCCCTTCCACCCTGTCTTCGCTGACTCCAATCGCACCCTGGAAATCAGGTGCCAAGATACCGAATCGATTAGTGCCAAAGCTTTGCGTTACGTGGACTGTGCCACCTGAGGTATCGAACGATTCCGACGATTGATTGCGAATTTTGTAATTCACATGTGCAGTCCAGACGCCACCACCCTGCGGATCGAGCGTGTAGTTGTCCGCTTCCAAGCCGCCGAACAGAGCCGGTGCGGTATCTTCCAACTTGGCTGCAATTCTCAATTCATCATTGCTGCGCCACAAGTTGAAGATGAGCGTTGCAGTCGGGTCCCGACCTATGCTTAACGGCCGCGAATCGAAGCGCTCGATGCAGAATATTTCGTCGTCACTTGGACCAGATAGGCCAGGCCAGACCGGTGACTCAGCTGGAACGGTCATATGAAGCGGGCTCCAGCATTTTGTTTCATCCACTGCAGCATGGCAGCCGTATTCTTGGCCGTTTCAGCTGAGGATTTTTCGATGGTGTCCGATTGCAAGCCGCGTGCACCGAAGGCACTAAAGGTTCCCTTGGATTCAATACGAGTTTTGGCTTCTGTGAGACTCTTCTCGGGATTGTACTTTTCCGTCAAAAGACTCTCAGGATCGAAACCAAACTTGTTCTTGCGGGTTTTGAAGTCTGGCTTAAACTCTTGAACTGCCTTTAGCGACGACTCGTAGCTCTGTTTGGCCGCATCAAACTCAGCGTTCGCTTGACCCATTAGACTGTCCGACTGTTTGGCGCGATCGGTTTGACGTTGCTGGCGATCCGTTTCAAGAGTGCCAATAATAGTGGCCCGTTCTACTTGAATCTGCGACTGTCGGTCTCGACGTTGTTTCTCACGAGCAGCGATAGCTGACTCTCCGCTGGCGAAGGCATTGCCATTGGCGTCTGTAGTACGTTGATCAACCGCGTTGGTTTCGGCCTTAACGTTGATATCCTGGTCAAACATGGCCTTGAGTCGGATCCAGGCTTTTTGAATGAACCCGATGGATGAGTTTCAAGCGATCGTAAGTCCCGTTGTAAATAAAGTCCACATTTGTCCCAGGTATGAAATGGTGTCTGTGAACGTGGATTCGATACTGGTCCATGCGACCACGAAGACATCGGCTAGACCCGTTGTCCACATGTCCCAGGAGAACTTCCAACCCTCAATGAAGGCTAGGTAATAGCCATAGATGACGTGAAACCCGCCACGAAATGCACGCGTTAGGCCAGCCATTGCGGCCTGGCCAACGCCCTCTAGGTTACCGTCGGCCAGCGCCTTGCCAATGGCCCCAAAGTACTGCGTCGCTCCCGAGTACATCCAAGCGAAAGCATCGACAATTTTACTAACCCAGTTAGCGATGAAATTCCCAACTGGACTAAGTGCATTCCCAATAAACGATATGGCCCCTGCCCACACGTTGGCAATAGTCTTGGCAACATCCGTCCACGTGATTCCAAGTGCATACATAGTCGCCGTTAGGCCACCTATGGCCGCTGCCACCGCCAAGGCTGGAACAGCAACAACAGCCAGTACACCAGCAACAGCTACAATGGCTGCCTTAACTGCTATTAGCGCCGCAAGAAGTGCTGGACCAACTGCAATCGCAGCGATCTTAAATGCCAACCCTAGTCCGATTGCCGATGCCCCCACTGATCCTAAAGCAGCCGCGACCGGTGCAACCAAAGCAACGATTCCGCGATTCTTATCCAGCCATTTTGTTACTGCAGCTGAAACTCCGATAAAAATGTTGGTGATGCGATTGAGCATGGGAGCCAACGCTGCACCGATCTTGTTATAGACGGCTGATAGTGACATGTGCAATTTATCGAGTGTATCCCCAAAGACAGCAGCCGATGCCGCATCTTTCGAAGACATGACTAATCCAAGGTCTCGAGCTTCTTTGGCTAAGTCACGGAGCCCATTCTTTCCTTCCATCAGCATGGGAAGCAATTCAAGTCCACTTTTACTAAACACTGATATGGCAGCATTGGCTCGCAAGGCTGGATCACTGAGTTTAGAAATGGCACCTGCAAAGGCTTCAAATTGCTTGTCGGGTGACATGCGTGCCAAGGTGCTTAAATTGAGACCAAGCGATTTGATGGTATCGATCGCTTCTTCGTTCCCCTTGGATGCCTTTACTATGAGGATTTGCATCTTAGAAAACCCTTTTGCTAGGGTCTCCATACTCGTGTCGGAAATCTTGGCCGCCAACGACAATGCACCGAGTGATTCCACCGAGTGCACCCGACCGCTGTGAAAGGTCGTCTAGTGCCGAGCCAGCATCTGCAAAAGACTTAGCCGAGTTCAGAATCCCGCCACTAAAAGCTGCTCCGGAGAAAATCGCACCCATTTGCAATCCAATGTTACGCACCGAATCGCCGAACCCTCGGATCTGTGACTGTGCGGCGCGCAGATCTCGGCCCAACCGCGAAGAATCTGCGGCGATTTCCACATAGGCACGACCAGCTCTCACATTGTTTGCAGACATGATTTATTGCAGTGGCCTCCTATCCACAAAGATCGTCTTTAATATCTTGAGATCGACTTGTTCGACCGGACGCTGTTTTGGTTTAGCTTGGCGTGGATGAAACTTCGAAGCTGTGAACGGAGTCGGATTCTTCTTCTTGTCGCGATTGACCTCAGCGATGATCGCCATGATGGAAGCCGTGTGGTCCCACATGCGATCCTGCTGTTCTTCGACCATCCACACCAGTTCACGCAGTGAGAATGGACCTGGATCTACGTGGAGGATGCCTGCAAGACCGTATCCGAATCGCCAGGCGTCCCACTCGTCTCGCGCTCGATGTCGGCCAAAGCTTGGTTGGTTGCTGTTAGTTCGAGCTGCTTTAGCTTGCTGATCATCTCGGTCAGAAGCTTGCCCTTCTGACCTCTCCGGAAAAAACTTGCTAGTCCCTCCAAGAGCGCGTTGCTCGCTGAATCGAGGGCTTCGCCATCGAGAGAATCTTGGAAATTGTCCATGCTGATTCCACGCGCCGTGCATTCGGGGCTGCACAAACAGAGAACAATGTCACCAATGAGCAGATTGTCGAGCCGCATTCGACCGATGGTTTGATCGATTTGAGCCACATCGAGGATGTTGATATCGCACTGGTTTAGGATCTTTTTGCAAGTTGCATAGGAAATAGTCAGCGGCCATGTTCGGCCCAGCGAGTCTATAAAGCTTGGCATGGTATGATTACGGTGTTACCGTTCCTGTTATCCAAGTTGGGGCGTTAGTTGCGTACGTTGGTTTGATCGAGACGTCGGTCATGATGGCGTTTTCAAGCTCTTCCTTTCGGCTGAAATTGAATATGCTGCAGGTGGCGCGAAGTCCCTGGCTGGCTTCGCCACCCGAAACAGCGACCATCTTGCCGTCCATGATTGCGAACTCGACCGAGCTGTCCGCGAAGAACGCCGTGTGAAAGGCAATATGGTCATCGTCGGCCGTGTCCCAGACCATTTGGAATTCGATCGAGGCTGACTTGAGAGTTCCAATAAGGGCTCGCCAGCCATCGTTGCCACGTGTGGTGACGTCCGCCTCTCCCTTCTCGATCGTCAGCGTTACGTCCTTGACGTTCTTGACTTCGTTCCAAGTTGGAGAGCCGTAGGTGCCTGTGTTTCGATATAGCTTGGCTTTGAGTCCTAGTCTTACCATGATATTTTTTGTAAACTCCTTCGCCAGGTACGCTTGACCATGGCAAGTCAACCAGTAGTAAACCGAAGTCATCTATTTGGCCATCAAAGGCGACATTTGTAAAAGCAGACTCGGCCAGTCGGCCAGATGTCCCGCAGGTGATCACTAAACGTGCTGCAATTGCGATCGCACCGCGGCGAGCCAGCAACTGCACGCGGCAAACGTTGGCAACGCTCGGCGGTGCGATCACGGGAGGAATGAATACGGTTGCGTCGACTATCGACCAAGGAATTCCGGGATAGGCGACTCCGTTTCGTAAAGGAAACGGCAGGCCGTTTGGATTCGAGACGCCCGACAGCTGAGCCCAATAATCCCCGGTTACATATGACCCAAGGGAGTATCGATAGATTGTCGGATTTGTACCATCAGGAACGCCAGCAATTGAAGAGCCAACGGACGCGCCAGGAACGTCCGTACCAACAACTCTTACTAAGAGCTGGATCGGTGCCGTCTTCCCGGGCGGTAGTTGTAATTCTAGGCTCATCGGCGATCTGTTCTTCTGGTTCTTTCGAGTCGTTTGGGATTACTATGGTCGAGCAATCACTATATTTTTCACGGATGCTAACTGAGTATCGAGATTGGCAGACGCCAATCCAACTGCTGTTCGTACTGCTATAGCGCTTGGATTTGCATCAACTTGATTGGTCACGGTGAAAACAAATTGATCCGTCTTGGCTTTGATAGCAGCGATCTCGGTATCTAGGAAGTCGTCCACCGTGTCCACCGATACTTGACTGGCACGAGATCCCATCGTCGCGTTAATATTATCGCCGATGACTTTTCCTGCTGTACCAGATCCGTACGCACCGGGCAGGGCCGTAGACCAAGGATCCCCAGCGGCACCGGCTGCATTGAGTGCATTGCCGGTCGTGCCTGCTGTTAAGTGTCCTGATAATACAACATCCCAAACCGCACTAGCTATTTCTGCATCCGCATCTGCTGAGATACTAGCTGCTGTTATTACGTTGGCAGCTAACGCATTAACGGTCCCGACCGAACCGGTAACGTTCCCGCCTACGTTTCCGGCGACCGATCCGACCGCGCCTGAAACGATCGCAACGGTTAGTCCCGTACCTAACGTAACACCGTTCATGATAGACTTACCCACCGACAGCGCAGTCGTGAAATCACTTGCCACAATATCCGTCCAGACACCCGTGGCAATTTGCGCTGCTGTGAGATTGCTTGGGGCCGTATAGCCAGCAGTGGACAGACGTGAACTAACGGTTGCATCTAGGTTCGATGCGGTTAGACCGGTGACCGAACCGACCGAACCGGTCACAGACGCGATCGTAACGTCGGTTGCCACCTTCGCGTCGGTAATTGCATCGGCTGCAATGCTCGACGCAGTAATGACACCAGCAGCCAATCCATTGACGGTCGTAACGGCTGTTACCGTCGCAATCGTTCCGGCTGTAATATTTGTCGTCGAAGCCAAAGTTGCCGTGGTCGGGAATGTGATCGTACCCGCGTTGACTACGGGGTTCGTCTTGATCGTTTCCACATCTACTTTTTGAGTCGTAGCGATCGTTGTTCCGGCCAGCGCTAGGGTTGTCGTAGGCGAACCAACATTAGCCCAATCCAACCCAGCTTCACCACCGGCGGATACGTCCAGCGTTCTACCCGCCGTCGTTGGTATCAAAGGCAATGCGACCGTAGCCAGATCGTTCCATGTTTTTGCATTGACGTTCGGAACGCCGGGCACCGTTGGTGTGCTGACCGCAGTACCAAGCCACTGACCTACATTGACTTGATTGTTTGCTAGCGACAGCACCATTCCATTTGCCCCGCCCGCCGCGTTCGTAATCAGCGCATCGTAAACCGAGGTCGGCATAACCATCAGTTCTACGGACGGCATTTGGTAGGTTACCTTATTGCAGAACACTTGCGCCCTACCGAGAGTATCTACGTCGGTAGTTCGGAAAACCAGCGTATATAAGCTATTTGCAATCAACGTCAGCGTAGCGGCAGAGGCCATCGCGGTTAATGTCCCGCCGTTCTTACTAATTGATAGATCCGAAATAACCGCTGATGCGTATTCCGCACCGGCTGAATCCAAAATCGGACCAACGATGATCGTAATTGCAGTCGATTGTTTTGCGAAAAGCATTCTATCTGTTCCTCAATAGGGTTCGCCGCCGTCGATTGCCTGCCGCCACTGCTGTGTAATTCAGTTGCCAGTCACCAACCCCCAAGTAAGTACTTGCCATGTATATTCGAAAATATCTGTACGCACCGCTCAAGCCTGTATAAGATTTACGAACATCATTTGCATGCCCGCTCAGTGTGATAATGTCCGTCCATGCACTATCGTCTAGAGAACCTTGTAGCTTCGCCCCCTCTAAATAGGCAATTCCCCAACTTTCGAACGTTGACGGAATTGGAGCGATGTCGGTATCGGTGATGTTGACAATGCTGCCAACGTCGATTTTGATCCATCCTGTAGAACTAGCAGTACCCCATACCGATGCTGCGGACGACCACGCGTTATCCCGCAACCCAGCGCCTGAAGCTGCCGAATGGCCAGAATAAGAGCCGTAGGTTGAACTGACAGAATACGTACCGGCCCAAGCAGTCATTAGCTGTACGTTACCGAAGTAACGTCCTCTCCTGTGTAGGCGAGTGTTTTCGTGAGCGGAATTCCCGACGGTAAACCAGCTCCACTAAGGGCAATTGATGTAATCTTTGCTCCGGTATAGTTGATCGTCTTGGTAACTGTTCCGCCAGGATCAGCGTAGGCAATCGTCGATACGCGGCCAGACGAATAGGTGATTGTTGCGTTGTATGACAGAAGGTTTTTAGCAATTGACTCCCAAGATTCGGCAGCTGTTCCTACACTCAATGCATTGAGGGCGGCTTGCATGGCCGCAGTGTCGACAAGACCTAGTGTCGCTGGGGTAGCCCACAAAGGACGCGCGTCTACTCCGGCCCCAACTAAAATACTGTTAGCTGGTCCAGCGGGAGGAATGTACGCTCTTGCGAATGTCACAGCGGTCACACCTAAAGTTCCACCAACAACATTGGTATTTATCCACCGCGTCTTGCCTAGCGTTACACCATCCAAGACCGACACCGAAATGCCCACCAAATCATCAAAGTCTGAGGAAAATCTAGTCAGTAGCGATACCATTTCCGTGAAGATGTATAAGCCGTTTTGCGATGGGGCCGTCTGATTAGCAATCAGCACGTAATCGCCTGCTTGCAAAGCAATTCCATTGATTGTTGTCACCGGCACGGTCAAATCAACATTGTTGGAGTCGACTGCTCTTACGTTGTAGATTCGCTTAAAAAAAACGTTGACATGATTAAACACATCTATGGAACGAGCGGAATCGTTTGAACGTGGTGTTGGTGTTCCAAGCCCGGTAAACCGGAAGCCAGCCAATGGCTGATTGGCCGTGAATGGCACCGTGCCGTCTGCCAGTATCTCTCCACCTGTACCCGATATGCTTATATTGCCAGTGCCTTTGATCGATTGATTGTTGATTGTCTTCAGATCATGCGTATGACCGACTGCGGATCGAACGGCAATTGGGGTGTAGCCACTCAAGTTGATTTGCGATAATTCATTCCCTCCCCCGAGCGACGTCATCGCTGCGTTTGCGGCTACGACAATGCTTGAAATCGCGGGGAAAACATTTGGCTGAAAGTGCGTTCCGAGCAGTACCAGTTCACCGCCAACGAGCACAAAAAGTGGGGCGCCACTGTCCCCGCTGATTATCGTCTCAGTCAACGGCAATCGAACTGCGGCTACTGAGTTTGTATGGGTCGCATCCGGCGCAGTGTATGCGGTCCAATCTCGAACCAGTATTTTCGATTCTTGATCGACGCATACCAATGGAAGCGTTGTACTGAATTGTAGGAAGGCCGTAAAGTCGGCGGGTAATACTTTCGCGGGTGTTATCGTGCTCGGCAGGTCAGAGTCTAATTTCCCAATTTGCAAGTCACCCGAGACAGTTGCCAGCGACGATATTGTTCGCGTTACCACTAAGTTGCCGTTAGTCAAGAATCGGAAAGTATCGCCAACCTGAATCCCTGTATGCAACGCTAGCAGGATATGCCGTGGACTGATGGCGCAGCCTGAATACGCCTAGGCGTTTGAACGACTGTTCCATACGGCAATGCAGGTCTTATCTGCGGTTATCCAACAACTAGCGTTCCTGGTATATGTTGCCGTTCCATGATTGATCGACGATAGAATTAGCTTGTTGGTCGACGCAGTTGCAAGGGTATCAACAGCCGTCGAGATTGACTGCGTTAGATCCGGTCCAACCCCCATTAATACGCCTATGTCATTCCAGAAGCCTCCTGCTAGTGGTGCGGCGAGGGGTGCAGAGAGCAAGTCAACCGCATTTACAACGTTATCTGAAGCGCGTAAAACAGGATCGTCGTCGTCGCGTTCTTCAGCGAGGTATGGTGAGTTTGTAGTTGTCATAAGCTGACAGTCACCCCGACGTAGCGAGTATGAATCCGCAACTTGTATCGATAAGGATCGCAGAATCGATACGGCTGTTCGGCGCCGAAATTGCTAACTTCGTAGGCTTGAAGTTTTCCGCCAATAGTCTCAATGATGCGATCGCCGACTTCGGGTAGAATTGGTAAATCGTCTAGCAAAAGATTCGCAGCCGATATGAGAAAATCCCGGGATTCGATTTCAACCAGGATCCCGCTTCGATCCGTTATCTCGAACGTGGATCTTCCCTTACCCGCTTGGACCGGGACCGTGAGCGAACCACGACGATACAGTACGCTTGACGCAGCGTAATGGTCGATCTGTTCGCTCAGCCATTGGCTGCCTCGCTCCAGCCTGTTGGTCATTTAAAACGGCTCCTAGAAACTACAGGACTACTTGACCGCTTCTGCAACCTTGGCTTTTACTGCTGCTTCCTTATCTGCAGTTTGCTTCTTGAGCAGGGCGTTGCGAATGATCTGGATTTCCGACTCGTCCAGACCATCGGATAAGTCGATTGCCGACAGTTCTTTTCTAGCCGCGATCAATCGGTATGCACCGACACCCACGAACAGTAGGACCATCAATAGAATCATGAACACGACCAGGACAGTGATTCCCACGAATAGGACGCTAATGAAACTTGTTCCCATAATATTTACCTAAACAGTTTTAGTAGGATGGTGAGGATACCGACGCAAAACACTCCGAAGCAGAGCAGCCCGCAGGTTGCCATGAATAGTCCGACAAGCAAGCTAAACATGGGTTACCTCCAAAGCATGCGAACGACCAGCATTGCACCGACGAGTAACACGAAGAAAAATAAGACGAAACCAAGTGCGATGACCGAAAACGCGAGCCAGATACCAGACGATATCGAGTCGCTGAACCAACCTGTGACAACCTGATCGAATGGATTGCGACTAGGTTGCTTGAATGGTTGCAAGCGCGGGAAACGAACGTCTTGGTCGCTTTGGTCTGGATAGCAAGATCCATCTAGGCAATCGGCTTGCAGGACGTTAGGCACTTCCAACTCCGCAGGCAGTCGGGTTGACGGTTTAGCATTCCGGGCGAGGTACGTAGCCGCCTTCATTTCATTAAAAAGAGCGACGCCATTGGTGGGTAGTGTGTTGCGATCCGCAAAATAAACGACGCCTCCGTCGGGACGGAGATAGGCCACGATTGGAAACTCGGTACCAAGCGTCGCCTGATACCTTTCCCGAAACAGTTTCGAAGTCGGAGTGAAAAGCGTGAAAGCTGTAGAATTCTTGACCTGGACCAGATCGGGAACTTCATTGAACCATTTTGCAGGTGCTTCGCCGGGCTGACCAACGATGATGAGCTGATTCTTGCCAGCATCATTGGCAGGCAGGTCTGCGGCAGTCGTAACCGAGACGCACTCGGAGCAGATTAATAGTAAGAATAGTGTTCGCATTATTCACCAATTTCCTGGTGCAAGAGGGCGGTTCTTCCATTCTTCAATGTTTGACGTGCTGCATAGGATTGATAAGCTGCGATCCGCTGTTGAGCACTCATACGTGAGTAACAGCTCTCGCCATTGGTGCTCCGTACAGCCAGTGAAGAGCATGCTAAATAGAACTAGCACGATCACGGTCCAAACGGTCAAGTTCGCTAATCGAACCATGTCTTGATCCTCTACTCCATTTATTGGTTTGACTAGTTGCCCGATTGTTCAACAATCGCCTTGATCTGAACGATGGTCGCTTCGGCGTTGGCCAACTCGTTTTGCAACAGTCGGTTGTTCTTCACGCCTGGCTTGCTAAACGGGTAAGCCGAAACGATCTCCGATAGGTCGGAACGCAAATCGTCCAGGCTTTCTCGCAGCCTTTGGTTCTCGGCTTTCAACTTGGAGTTGCAAAAGAACATGGTCTGCCTCGAAGAGATGTGAGCTGAAAGCAACTTAGTTGAAGTTGATTGCGACTTTGACTTTGGTTGGTCCGTTGCCAGCAGCTTCAACGCAGCGGCCCAGTGCAATAATGCCCGCCGCAACAGCCGCGCTCGTCGCCAGCTTGGTTGCTGTCACAAAATTGACGTCGTCGCCGACCGCAAACGTCGTCGCACCCGCTTTGTCACAGTTGAAAACTGCCCCCTGCTTGCGACAGATTCCAGCTGTTTCATTGGCAGCGATCGGTCGATGGGTAATGCCAAGAGGCTTGCTATTGGCAACCACTAACTCTCCCGCAGCCAGCGCCGTACCACCGTTTGCATAGTCGATCGCATCCCCGTGCTTTAGATAATCGTGTGACATCCTTTACGAATCTCCTTTTCGAGTAATGATGTTTCTTTGAATCCGATATGACAATAAACGCGATTAAGCTTCGCCCTTGGACTTCATTCCCCCGCGAGGATCCTGCAATGCCACACCAAAATCGTGATAACCTCGCATCTTCACGCCAAGGATGTTAAAGTCCGCTTCGGCAGTTTCGATCGTCGGTGATTCTTGACCGTTGAGGAAAGCAACTTCGATAACGGGTAGGTCGTTCGGATCGGCCAGCAAATACCATGCTTTGATCGATGAGCCCGTATAAGTCGTGTTACCTAGGTAGCGGCTTACTTCGACTCGGTATTTGCCTTGGTGTGGGTTGCTGGTCGTCGACTTGGTATTGGCGGTTGTGTCTCTCATTTCGAGCGACTTGTAGAGCTGCGCCGCAGTCGTCGAAATGGCCGTAGGCACAAGTAGAACTTGAGGCATGATGCCAACAGGCTTGCCATCGGTATCTACTTGATCCATGAAGGTCGTTTCACCTTGCGTCAATCCATCGATACCAAGACTGGTATTGGCCCCCACAATGTAGTTCTTGTTCCCGGCAGCGAAAAAAGTCGCGTTGTTGAGAAACGCCGTCCAGAAGACATCGTTGATCTTCAGGCCGGAACCCCGACCCAGTTTTCGAGGCACAGTAGTTATGGCACCGAGGTCGTCATTGATGAAGTCGCGTCGATCGATAGCCAAAATCAAACCGTAAGTATCTGCCTTGTTGGTGTACTTTTCTTCGCCGAGCGTACCGGTTGAGATCTCCCCACCTGGGGCCACAACTTCATATTGATCCTTACCCACAAGTCGGTAACTTGAGATCGTCTTGAAGTCGTTGACTGTTCGAACGGCGCAGATGTTTCTCCACACTCGTTCAACCGAGAAAAATCCTTCTAACAGAAACTTGTTGGCAACGTTGGATAAGATGCCCGAGACTTCAATCGTCGAAAGACCAGCTTGAATCGACGGAGCGAATGCGAAACGGAGTACTTCACGCGAGTCGCGGAAGTTGCGTCCCGTGTAGCCATTTGCCCAGGCAGCTTCGAGCACAAGTTCTTGAAGCGTGATTCCGCCTCGGAAGCGACGGTTCGCTGCCTCGAGCGTCTTGGCTTCGTACAAAGTTTCCACATCGGTGTGCCGGACAGCTATCATACAAGCTGCTTCGAGAACCTGACCTGTTAAAGACCGATCGACCGAGTGAATGGCTGGTGCTTGTGGGCGCTGCGATCGTAACATCTCTAACTCCGTTCGTGGGGAATCCCAACCTTCACCAATGGCCCGAGCTTCGATAGCAGCGTCGCGTCCATTGCAGATTTTTCGAATGGCAGCGATTCGCTTGAGTTCGGTTGCCATGGAAGCCCGAAGGGTTGCGACAGCATCCACATTGGGAGTGAATGTCTGCTGGGACGGTGTTTCCTCGTTTCTTTGAGAATCGTTGAGCGCTTCTGGTTCGATCTTGCTATGGGCCACCGCAAACATTTGGCGAAGTGAATCCGTTTGTGATGTGGACAACGAATTGGAATCAAAACCATGGATTTCGAGCCAAGCTTCGAATGGAGTTGGCTGGCTAGAAGTTGAATTGCCACCTAGTAAATTCCCGGTCGCATCTTGGGTGGCTGCGATTTGAGCGCTCGTATTGTCATCTGCACCCAATACCACAAAGCTAACTTCCCCTAGCATCGAGCGACGTGCCACATTGATGGGACCTGCCACTTCCTGGCCATTGACCATTGTTGACTTGCCTTCGGCAACAAACTCAACTTGGTCGGCTCGGGCTCCGATAGAGGCTTGCCACGCAAAACCTTTGTCATTGAGAGAAATGACCTGCCGAGCCTTGGGAGAATCGCCCATGACCTGACCAGCCACTATAAGGGAATTGTTCATCACGGCGATGGAATCAGTCTGTCCCACCACGAAATCGACATCCCGAGTGTGATCAAGCAAGATAGGACGTCGCTGCTTGCCCATCTGCATCCCTTGCAAATCGACGACGACAGGATAGCGCCAGCCAGCCAACTGCATCGGACCACCCGTGTATGCGGTCATCGTAAATCGACGTAGGGCTGTCTCGTTACCGTCCGCAGGTGCAGCTTCGAATTCAACCGAACAGGCTTGCAGATTGAGAAGCTTGTCCTCAGACTGCGCGAGAATATTGAGCTCGGTTAGTAAAGGACTATTCATCGTTAGCAGCTGGGTCACTGAGAGACTCCTCGTTGACATCGGGGGGAAGTACAGGCACCGGTGCGCCGGGTAAAGTAAGACCAAGTTCAGACATCAGGGCCAATTCCTTGGCTCGCTGATAGAGGGCATCTTCCCAATCACGACCCTGACGTGCATACTCGTATGCAAGGGTCGTTGTGTGATTGGAAAGTCGCGTTGCTTGCGCGTTGGCTTCTTTCAAGGGATCAACATGTTCTTGACCATCCCAAAACCATTGATGTGAAGCGTCGAAGGTCATTGTTCGGACCGATTGCGGTAGCAAGCCTTCGATTAGAATGGCTTCATTGAGCCACGCAGTTAGAATGCGATCGAGTACCACCCGTGCCATGTTCGACTGTTCGACACGGATGGATTTGAAGTACGTTTGATGATTTAAACGCCCGCTCGCGTAATTATATCCTGACGAATTGCCAGCTGCGACGTTGAACGGCATGTTGAGACAGCGAGCAATTTCATTAAGAATCTCATGCTTAAACTCACTATAGGTACTGCATGGTTGCTCGGCTTGGATCTGGCTCATCTTCCATCCGCCGGGCATAGTAACCAGCGTTCTCTTCTCTAGCTCAATCGACTCAAACGGTTCCGCAGAATCCGCTTGGCCGTTTGCGGGTGAATCGTTGTAAAGGATCCCAGCAAAGTCGGCTGCGGTTTCAGCGGCGGCGATCACAGCGAGCGTAAACCGTCGCAACTGTGCGAATAGGGGAAGTGCCGGAGTGATCTCTGGTATGCCACGCACTTGGCCGGGCCGATCCACACGAAACAGATGCAACATGGCTCCCGTTTGAACGGTTCCGAACTCTCCCCACGCAGTTCCCGTATCGCCTGGATGGGACTTAAGTACGTGGTAAAAGACGGGGTTTCCAAAAGAATCGAATTGGATGCCGTCGATGTAGTTGGATAAGCCATTCACACCGAATGGCGTGGTCACTTGATCCGCTTCGACTAGCATCAGGTCCAATTGAACGGGCGTTTGGACGATAGGGTTGCTGGTCATAATGCCGAATGCTTCCCCGTCTCCACAACAAGCCAGTTTCATCGTTCGTAATTTTTCAGCGAGACCGACTGCGTTGGCCCAGCGACTGAATTCAATTTCGATGATGCGATTGGCTGCGGGATCGTCGGTAAGCATTTGAAGGCGAGGACCGGTACCCACAATATCGTTGGCCAAGGTCAGCGAAATGCCGCGGGCGTAGCTGTTGTTGGCAATTTCGTAGCGAGCTCGATTGCGCAAGGTCCGCCGAATGTTTGCCCCATTTGCAGACTTGGCCGACAAGCCATCAGCGGCCGACCAATGCCTTCGATTGTCATCGTTGGTCACTGCCGCATCGTAGCGAGCATCAACACGCGGTTTGAATGAGAAAGGCTGTCGGAACAAGCTTCCACCATTCGACGGACGGATCGCCCGGCGAGGTCTATTGCTGAATATCCTTGACAAAAATTGGAGCATCCGTGTCCTTCCTTGAATGTCGCTGTCCCGACAGCCTTGTACGCTGGATTGAACTGGTTTGGTTAGTCCGCGCCTGGTGGCACGATCTTGTTGAATCGCAATCCACGATTCTTGGTTTGGGTTGCTCGCTTGGAGGCAAGGTATTTGTCGGCTTCGATTTGATCCTTGAGGTTATGTTGCTCGACGCTACCGGCATCACCCGAAGCCTTGGCTGGCGCTTTGGCGTTGTCTCGAATGTTGTCTTCTAGATCGTCTGCCATGGTGTTAGTGTGAGTACGAACGAAACATTGATTCCTCTATCTGTACTACTACCCGGTCCGACGTAAAAGTGACGGAAATATTTCAGGAAAAATTCTCGTAGAGATGTTCGTAGACGATTAAGCATGACCATACGTGTCAAAAAGGACGGCCAGAATCCAATCAGGAGGATGGATTCGGCATGGCTAACAAACCAAAAGAAATTGACTTCGATGCAGATTTCGAGGCACAGTTGAGTATGCTTCGCTCACGCATCGGCTGTGAAGTACCGCTGAGTCATCATTACGTGCGGGGCTCAAAGCCAATTCTAGTTTCGATCGAAGGCGATTTAGCAACGCTGATGTATCCCAACGGAACCATCATGACTCGGGTTCCGATCCGGTACCTCTGTGATGATGCCGGGTACTGGCGTAACTAACGGGACGAAAGTCGTCAGAGATTTCCGTCCAAAACCAGAGCTGCGCGGTCAGGACATGCCATCAACACGCCCACCTGAATCTTATTATTGAAGACAGAAAAATATTTTGGACGCTTCGGTTCAAGGCGACCGACGCATTGAAACTGAAGTAACCTCAATTTCACAACAGCAGGATGGCTAGTGTGACAATAGAAACGCCATACGCAAGCAAGTCGGTGAAAACTGGTTTTTCAGGAGTTAGAATGCGTCGGCTTTGCTCCGCAATCCACATTGGGACAAAGGCGGCAATCGCAACGCACAAAACAAACGTAGAACCTAAGATACTTAAAATAATTACTGGAAGCGATATGTAGGTCATCAAGGCTTGTCGAGAGTCGTAACGGTCGGAGATCTCATTGAAAGGCCATGGAGCAAACCCGAAATAGGATTCGATTCGATGTTTGCATTTACGAATTGCTCGATGTGTTATTCTCAGAAAGAAATGGTTTGTTGTAATGCCCATAAACGGGCCCAGACTTACAAAAATCAGACTTAGTGGTACAACACCTATGTGAGCGCAAGTCACAGCAATCCCACCAATCATGCTGACGTTCGAATTCTGACTGGTAGACGCCAACACACCGCCAGCAAAAGTTGCCAACAGTCCTGCTGGTAGTAGAGTTAACCAAAAGTAAACTCTAGACCATTCCTTCCACCCCAGAGCAAATCCCATTCCTCCGACGAGTCCGAGTTCTGAAGTAACAATTATACCGAGAATTAGTAAGCTACTGTCATCGTCAACGGTTTTGGCTATAGCGTGTAGTATTAAAAATGGCATCGTGATTAGAAAAATTAAGAAAAAATACGCCGCAGCAGAAAGGCAAATGGTAAAAACCCTAACAAGTATGCCCATGGCAGCAAGGATTGACGATTCGATTACTCGAATTCGTTTTGGGCCTATCCAACGACAAAGCGAAAAAACTGGGCCTGTTGCTGCGCAGAAAAAAATCATATTGGCCGCTCGACTGCTGGAATTTACAGATCCGCTGATTTGAGATTCGCTTTGTGAAGTCAATGAGGGCGCGGTCAACACAATTGTTGCCAACCCAAGGACGACGCAAATTGCGATTGCCAAAGCAAATTCAGCTGGCTTCTTTTGGGCTAGTCGCAACCACCGTTCAAGAGCGCCTAACGGTCTCGCTAAGATTGGTTCACCAGCTAAATATCGATTCAGTTCGCACGCCAACTCGCTTGCCGACTGATACCTTTTTGCGGGTAATTTTTCGAGACACTTCATACAAATCGTTTCAATATTCCTATCTATATTCGAGTCGATAGTACTAGGGCACACCGGTTCTTCGTTACAAACCTTGGAAATCAGTCCAATTAGCGTTGGGGCGGAAAACGGAGGCTTGCCCGTTATTCCTTCATACAAGACAGCACCAATCGAATAGATGTCGGAGCCAATAGAAACCTGCGATGTTTTGCCAGCCGCCTGTTCTGGAGACATATACGCTGGCGTTCCCATGACTTGCCCCGTCACAGTATTGCTGTCAACACTGGAAAGCAGCTTTGCAAGTCCAAAGTCGGCAATCTTCGTCCGTCCGCTTCTGTCAAATAGAATATTTGATGGTTTGATGTCCCGATGGATAATACCGTTCTGGTGCGCGTATTCGATAGCGTTTGCAATTTCGCAAGCGATTTTTGCAGCTTCACGACAGTTGAGACTTTTTTCTCTCAATTTTTCCGCGAGCGTTATTCCATCGATGAATTCCATACTCAGGAAATAGCCGCCATCATCTTCCTGAAAATCAAACACGGCAACGATGTTAGGATGGGCTAGTCGTGCCGCTGCTTCTGCTTCTATTTTGAATCGGGCAATTGATTCCGAGTCGTTGTTGCTCGACTTAAGAATTGTCTTTACAGCGACGATACGATTGAGACTACGTTGACGCGCTTTGTACACAACACCCATTCCACCACGTCCAAGTTCGGATAGCAATTCATAATCCCCTATAATCCTTTGCGGTACCGACACAACTGACGCTTCCGAAGGTGTTGAATGGACGGTAGCGTATGGATCCGTTGGCGGTGTTCTTCCGATGGGTTCCATTAAGTCCGTGGTTCTCAGTGGATCGGTCTCTAACAAGTTGGGTTGGCACGTTGCATTTGAATGGGAAGACGGCACGGGCACTTTAAATTTGCTTCCCAATTTGGAGCAGCAAGAGAGCGTCTCGAAAGTCTCGCCTGTCAGGCGTTTTGTTTGCATGTTCGCCTTGTTATGCGATGCATGTTTGGACGCCACCGTTGCCCAAACATGCGGTCCACGTTGGGTTTGGAAAAACATGCATATTCCTGCCAGAAACATGCGATTGTTCGCTTGAGCTTCCTCGAAATGCATGGCTCATGTGTGTCATACGCGAATGCAAAACGCGCCGCGAACGACCCACAAAACCCACCAACGAGGAACACAAAAGATGAACGCCAACGAAATTTGCTTTGGAATCGAATTCGAAACCACCTTGCCAGCTAGCGACACCACACCGATTGGTCCTTACCACAACGGAACACAGGTTCCTTGGCTGCCAACAGGATGGAAGGCAGAACGCGACGCAAGTATCAAACCGGAAAACTTGAGCCGCAAAGGTTGCGAGTTTGTAAGCCCCAAACTTTGCGGATGGGCTGGTGTGAAAGAGGTCGAGAACGCGATCGACGCGATCAGCGCGCGGGATGCACG
Organism: Pirellula sp.; assembly: GCA_043757445.1. Lineage (GTDB taxonomy): Bacteria > Planctomycetota > Planctomycetia > Pirellulales > Pirellulaceae > JBKCUI01. The sequence continues at coordinate 24,678 of JAYVPJ010000045.1, forward strand.
GGTAAACGGATCGACTGGTCTCCATATCACTCTGACGTTCAACGGAGACGCCGCCGCCTTGGCGAGATTGATTTCTTTGGTCGGCAACCACGAACGAGCGATCTTCGCTTCGACCGGATCTCGAAAACGCGAACAGGCAACCTACACTAAACAGATTAAACAATATGGCGACAAAGACAATGCCAAGCGCCGATGCGAATCGGATCGCTACCACCTTTTGAATTTGACCCATCTGGCGCAAGGCAAGAATCGAATTGAGTTTCGAGCCTTCGCCGGTACGCTTAACAAGACCAAGGTGGTCGGGTACCTGAAGAATCTTTTCGAATTCCTCGCCGACTCGGCTTGAGGTTAATGGAACCGCATGGCTCATGTGTGTTATCGCGTAAACGATTCTCACACCTTTTCAAAACGGAAACGCAAAGATGACCAAAACGAATAACGACAACGACCGCGCAAACGACATAGACCTTGACCTGACGATCACCAAGATCGATCGACGCACGATGGGTGGCGGAACCTGGGTGATTGGCACGGTCAACGACCAATACAAGTTCAACGCTTTGGTTTTCGCCGATCACGCTGAGTGCGAAGACTACGAATTGGCCAAGAGCAAGATCTCGAAGCTTTGGATAGAACGAACCGCCGACCACAAAACTCTTTTCAACTTCGATCGCGGGTTGGATGTGCCAGCAGCCAACACCGAGATCCAAGTAGTGGTCGACTTTCTCTGCGAAGGATTGTTGGACTTGGTCTTTGGGCAATAAGCCGAAACGCGGAACCAACCCGCGTAGTCGATCGGTGGTTCGATCGGCCTGACGATGGCAGCCAACCACGAGAACGAATTTGGAGAATGAATGATGAAGAAGGCAGAAGTAACCATTGGTGGCAAGTACTACGCCAATGTTTCTGGCAATCGGTGTGAGATTCAAATCGCTGCTGAGAAACCACGTGGTGGCTGGGATGCGACCAACCTTGCGACCGGCAAAAAGATCCACGTTAAGAGCGCCCAACGATTGCAGGGCGAAGTTGGAGCGCGGCGAGAACGAGCGAAGGTCACCACGGATGGCAACGTCACCGTTGTCGAGAACGAACCGGTGACGGTTATAACTATCGACGGCGAGTCTTCCACAGCGGTTGCGGTCCCAAAGAAACAACGCAAGTCGAAGACGGTTCCTACCGAAACCGCAATAGAAACGGCCGACGCGGGCGAGAAGCGATTGAGCTGCGTCTCTGCGGCCTTGAGGGTTCTGGCCGAATCGAGCGATCCGATGAACGCCCAAGAGTTGATTACCGCGATGGAGACCAAGGGATACTGGACGAGCCCCGGTGGCAAGACGCCGCATGCGACTTTGTACAGCGCGATCCTCCGCGACTTGGCCAAGGGAGATGAAAGCCGGTTTGTCAAAACCGAACGCGGTCGATTCTCGGTGCGAGGATAAATCATGCGATCGAAAGACATCCGAATTGGCGAGCGATATGTAGCTCGCCATTGCGGTGCGACCGTTATCGTCAAGGTCGAATCGATCTTTCAACCCTCTAGGATCGGTGAAACCACGTGCATCGTCGCTACCAACCAAGCAACCGGACATCGCATCACGTTTCGAAGCTCGCTGAGTATTATGCGGCCCGCCGGCCCATACATGAACGAAGTCAAAACAATCAGGGACTTGTTCGTCGGACAGATCGCGGTGCCGGAACCTGATGTCCAATATCGGTTGCGACGTGTCGATGAAACCGATAGCTTCGCAACTGCTGACTTTGTAATTCGCCGAAGCGACCGTCTGTTTGCGAGGACCGCTGACCTTCAAGAGTTTCCGATTACGGGCGAGGGTGCCTGCGTATTGGTCCCGACCCGCGGCTAGCGTCACGACGGTTCTTGCGACAATCTGCTCTACGAAATCACAACAACCATGCAAAGAAACAACCCGGACCTTATGCAAACGCAACTGAGGATAGGTGATCGCATCCGCCTGGTATTGATGCCGCAAGATCCGGATCCTATTCCCGCAGGTACAAAAGGTGTCGTAACCGCGATCCATATCCACAATGGTTGGACTCAAATTGGGGTCTCCTGGGAAAACGGTCGCAAGCTCATGTTGGTGTCGCCACCCGACATATTTGAAATCATCGAAGGCGACAGATAACGAATCGGTAGATCCAACTCGATGGCTAGTTCGATCTCCGCCTGGACACCGCGACTAGCCTTCCGTCCATCGAGAGTGAGCACTACCACCTCGTCGCATCGCCGCAGATGTTCACAGTCATGGGCTTGCCAGAACTCCCATTCGATTGGCAGTCCGTAGCGCACCAGTGGATGGCTGTGAACGATAGGCGAATAAACATGCAGGCCAGCTCGCAGCAGTATTGACGTAGCCAAGCATACTGCGTCGAAACGTGACTCTCGGACGGCTGCATCTATATGGGTGTAGGGGCTGGCGAGGTAGATCATGTTGCCGAACCCCTCACTACTTTCTGGGAATACCACAATTGCAATCCCTTTCCAATTTCGCATTTGCTTTAACCTGATTTGGCGTATACACTTTGTGTAACCATTGCGTAAAGGAATTAACATGCAAAAAATGCTGATAAAGCACGGCAATAGTCTTGCCCTGGTGATCGACAAGCCAATCCTTGATATGCTTCAGATTTCCGCCGAAACGCCTCTCGAGTTGAGTACGAACGGCGACCAAATCCTGGTAACGCCATGTAGAGACAAGTCTCGCCAGAAGAAACTGGCAGCAAGCCTCAAATCGATCAACGAAAAGTTCGGCGACGATTTGCGGAGGCTGGCCCAGTAGATGGACCAAATAGAGTTTCTCGAACTCAGCGATGTGATGCAAATTCACGTTGACCAAATCGCCAACTACGGTGGCTCGATTGATATTCGTGATCCCAATCTGCTTGAGTCCGCAATCGAACAACCGAGAGCAACCTATGGCGGATCCTACTTGCACGCATTTCCGTTTGAGATGGCAGCTGCATATCTTTTTCACATTGTCATGAATCACCCTTTCGTCGACGGAAACAAGCGCACAGGCACAGTCGCTGCACTTGTATTTCTTGAATGGAATGGAATTACAATTGAAGCTAAACCTGGAGAAGTTTCGGATCTCACGTTGGCAATTGCGTCGAGCGAAAAAGGAAAACGTGAAGTTGCATTGTTTTTCGAAAGCCGCCGAGTTCATTGAACAGTTCATCGCATGTTCTCCTCTCTCGTTCCCATCGGTATTGGAGACTCGCCCGTCCGTTCGAGTATCGCAGGCTTGCCACTAAATCTTTGCATACGGTCGACAATGACGTCACAATACGGCATATCAAGTTCCATCAAGAACGCATTGCGTCCTGTCTGTTCTGCACCGATCATTGTCGAGCCAGATCCGCCGAATAGGTCTAAAACGTTTTGGCTAAGTAGCGATGAGTACTGGATGGCACGAACAGCCAACTCCACAGGCTTTTGAGTCAAATGCTCCATTGACTGCGGCGTAACCTTCTTTACCGACCAGACATCAGTGATGTTCTTCGGACCATAGAACTTGTGACCAGCGCCGAGCTTCCAACCAAAAAACGCCCACTCGTGGTTACCGAGAAAATTCTTTCGAGTCATGACAGGGTGCTCTTTGACCCAAATGATCGATTGGCTGAAGTAGAGATCGTGCTTCTTAAGAACCGGTGGATAGTTTCCGCAATTTCCGTATCCTCCCCAGATATAAAAGCTACCACCTGGCACAAGCACTCGAGCAATGTTCCCAAACCATGATTCAAGCAAATGGTCAAACTCATCGTCGGATACAAAGTCGTTTGCCAGCGGACGATCCTTGGCTCGCATTTTTTGTCTAGGCACGTCTACTGTTGCGACTCCGCCGGCCTTCGCTTTGTTCTTTTTGTTGATCGCATGCGTGAAGGCAGCCATGCCCTGATCGTTCTTGAGTTTGCTCGATGCAGCATTATTGGTGAACGAACTCAATCCAGCGGCAATTGCGTTCTTACTGCGTGGCTCGACCTTCACATTGTAAGGGGGATCGGTATTGCACAAATGGATCGGTTGACCATTGAGCAACCGATCGAGATGATCCGGATTGGATGAGTCGCCACAGAGCAAGCGATGGTTTCCGAGTATCCAAAGGTCGCCTGGCTGCGTAATGGCTTCGTCTGGCGGCAACGGAACATCATCGGGATCGGTCAGGCCTTCTTCGATTCCGTTGCCCATGATTTTGGCCAGCTCTTCGTAATCGAAACCGAGCAGACCAAGATCGTAGTTGGCTTCCTTCAATGCGTCGATCTCAATTGGCAAGAGATCATAATTCCAGTCAGCCAGTTCGTTTGTCTTGTTGTCGGCGATGCGATAAGCTCGGACTTGATCTGGGGTCAGGTGCGATGCTACGAGAACGGGAACGCGATCTAGACCGAGCTTTTTAGCGGCCTTCAATCGTGTGTGGCCGACGATAATTACACCATCGGTAGCGGTATCCATGCTGCAGGAGCTTTCGTAGGGTTCAAGGATCACATACCGCTCACCATCGACACGTACAACAGCCATGTGATCGAGAGCTTGGTGGTAGCCGGCACCATGAAGCTGACTGATGACTGATCCACCATAACCTCGTTTGGGAAGTTTTCCTGTTTTGGCCGCTTCCGTAGCTGCTGACCTAAACCATTTAGGCTCTCGGTAGTTTGGTTCCGGTGGAGTAAGCCTCCAAGCCTTGCGAACGGCATCGATCTCTTGGTTGATGATCCGCTGGATGTTCGTACTTCTGATGGCTAGTTCGTTTTGGTTGCTTTGAATCATCGATTCATCCCTTTTCGATTTGGCGGTTGTTTACTGGTTTACTTCTGGTGTTGATTACTACTTGGATTCGGCTCGAACGCTGGAAGCGGGCGCACTGCAATTGCGTGTTGGGAGTCACGCAGATCGGAGGTGCGCTCACGCACGCAGCAGCAAGATGGCGAGAGTTCGAATCGATCGGTTCGGAGGTGCGAACGAGTCGCAAACTTTTGGCCGGCGACCGCTGCCATTTCAACCGAGTGCGCAGGGTTGCGCGGGGTATTTATGTTGTTTCCCATGCGCGCACGCGCGAGGAGGATAACGAAATAACCTTGCGCAACCCTGCGCACTTGGCAAAATTCCAATGTTTTTGGGGGTTTTAGAGGACGTCGCATTTACTCAACTACCTCCACTTTTGCGAGCTCGCAGCCCTCAAAAACGCGTTTGTTTCGATAGGGTCCGAAGGTGCGTGTCGCACAGTTAAATCGAGACTGCATTGAGGTCGAAAATCGAGTCTGAGATTGCTGGCCACCCCAGTTGCGATATGCCTCGAAAAGCTCCGACGAGGCGATCACTAGCTCCGGAGAAACATCGCAACAGTCTGCAATAAATCGGCCAAGTTCGTCTGAACTACCCCGATAGGATTTGGTCTCATTGATGATTGACTGCGGCTCGATGAACCCATTCGCTCGCCAATCTTGAAATCCTTCCAATAGCCAATTCAGAATGCCCGGCCCTTCCTCGCGAACCAGCAATTTGTGATAATCTGGGATCGGTTCCGTCGCTTTTCGTAGATCTACTCGAAACGGAATCAGCTTGATTCTGCGCCAGATTCCTTCGTCCGTGTCGGTAATCTGTGGGAGATGGTTGGTGCTCAGCCAAAATTTGTGCGTTCGGCGAAAGCTCCAATAATCCTCTCGCATGCGTCGAGCGGTAATCTGCTCATCGCCGGTTAGCTCCTTGACCCGAGCCTCTCGAAGCTTCGCCCCTTCGTCCGGCTCACTGACTGCGACCAGACGCTTTTGGTAAAGCGATGCTATAACTGTATCGTGTTCATTTGCAGTGCCTAGCAATAACTTGCTTGGTGCGAGCATAGCGTAGTCGCCAAGCAGTTCGACAATTGCATTCCACAGAGTCGACTTACCATTTGCACCAGACCCGTAGCAGATCGGTAGGATGTGCTCTCCAACGTCACCAGAGACCGAATAACCTAATAATGCTTGTACGTATCGCTTGGCTTCATCGTCATCGCCAAAGATGAGATCGATGAATGCTTTCCACTTAGGACATTGTGCATCTGGATCAAACGCAACGTTTGCGATCTGGGTGATTGAGTCCGCTTGGAGATGGCCACGAAACTCTCGGGTTGATAGATCGATGGTTCCGTTTTGTATATTTAAAAGATACGCATTTTGGTTAAGTTTTTCGTGGTCGATGGTCGTTCTTGCGTCACAGCGGGCGAGCGACACAATGTTTTCAATAGACGATTTGCGATTGGCCCATCTACAGAATTCGGCCCAGTTCTTTTTCTTTTCTTCAGAAGGAATATGCTCTAGTCGATCCCAATATTTACGAACCATACGTCTCGCCAGGCGAGTTGTTCGACTTGAATCGATATCCATCTTCCAACGCTGACCATCCCATGCCAGCCACTTTTTCCAAGGCGGAACATAGCGGAGTTTCGTGTGATTGGAGTCGATGAACTCTACCGCCATCGCGTTTTCTGTTTGGTCGCTCTTAAACTCCCAATCGATGTCGGATTGTGGTAATCCAAGAGCTTGTGGCCATGTTTGTCGAGCGGAAGACCGTTTTCGCTTCGGAGTGTATTGCCTGACGACTTTACTAAGAGCCTTGGCGATGGTCCTTTGACCATAGCTTTCGTTGCCATGCATCTCATCCCACTTGGGACGCATCAGCGCTGAGCGTCGAAAAATGCGATCAATCTGAGCCTCGTTTTTGGTGTAGTAGGCGAGCGTGAATATGACTGATGAGTCGGCCTCGCTGGCCGAATTCATCTGCTGGCTCGCCCAGTCTCCAGCCCACAATGCCCTGAACTTCTCGCCAGATCGACGTTGTCTGGATGCAAGCTCAATAATCTCATCGTCACCGAGCACCACTGTTAAGCAAACATCTATTGGAGGTGATGGCATAGCGGAAATCTGATGTTGACGCTTGTTTTCTTCAGAGGACTTCGCAAAACGCTGAAACACGCCGATCGAATATTTACGACTTCCATCGCAGTCGACTAATTCAGCCTTGACGGGCTCGCGACCATTGCGTTGGTCTTTTCGATTCAAAGTCCCCGGCAATCGGAGCAGTCGAGTGAGGTCTGTTGTGTGATCAGAGTTGATTGCTGACGCAATGCCGGCCAACAGGTCGTGTACCTGCAGTGCCTTTGGGCTTGGCTTGGTCAAATCGTGTCGTCGGTTTAAGAAAATGCGATCGCTACCATCGAGGATGTAACGTTTTGGCTTCTTTCGACCATCGGTGCCTTCGACCCATTGAGTTTCGACGGGCGGTGGGACACCAACATCATCAATCAGAAAGGCCTGATCAAGCGCCCAATAAAGATGGACACCGTTTCCGCTATTGACGATGGCAGTTGGTTTCGGCATCGACTGAGATGTGCAACGTTCGATCGCTTGCTCGACTGTGCAGTTATCTAAGTCGGCCCAAAGGCATCGCACCGTCCGGATCTGCCATGCCAGATCGAAACGCCCCTTGCCCCCAGCACGTGGACACACGCCAAAGAACAGATTAGTACGTTCTGTTTCTGAAGCTTCCTGCAGTCGAGCGACCGTCTGCTCTAGAGTTGTCGGTTTGGCAGACCGGTAGCATACGTTGCCAGTGTCGACTCGACTTCGCTTACGCCGACTCTCAGTCCATGTTTCTACTGGTCGAAAGAGGATGAGATCCGATGGTTCGAACAGAGCCGTCAATAAAGTTACTGCTGAATGACTCATATTCCGACCGCCTCTCGTTCATACTCACCCTCTAGGCGTTTGATTTTGGAGTTGCAGTGGTGGTAGATTTCCGTCCAAACGGTATCTCGTGGCACGAACACGCACTGGCTGTGATAATTGCCTGTTCGTTGCGTGGCCGTGCGAAACTCCTGTACCCAGGATTGCCAGCGAGCTCGAAACACTTGGCACAATATGGCGAACGGAACCAGGCACCAGCGCTGCGTATCAGTCCAATACCAGAGCACGTAGTCGGTCCGCTTCGACTCATCGCGCGTCCAGCCGGGAATTTTCTTTTCCATGACGGACCAAATTTCCAACGCCAGGTCATCCTCCCGATCGGGTTCGGCCTTGGCGCTCCAATCTTCTGTGCGAATCTTGACGTCGACCGACAAATGATGCCCCGACATCATTTCACACCAGTAGTCAGTCCCGCGGCGGTCATTACACGTATGTGCGGAATGCACGGCCACCACTCCTGAAATCTGTTCCTTCAGAATGGCAGTAATCGCATCGTGACAGCCCTGACCGATATCGAGCTGTTTTGCAAAGATAAAGTTATTCGCCATTTGCGTCGGCCCCCCAGCTACTCCAATCCGGTCGTTGGCTGCGCGCGAATAACTCCAGATACGGTCCCGGGCTGCACGACTCCACGAGTGAGTAGAATTCTGTTGGCTTGCTACTGTGGCCCTTCGGCCCGCGGGGAGCTTGAAACCAGGTGCCCACATCCTTGCGTTTGAGCGGCTGCGAGCCTTTGACACCGAATAGGATTTGCTCCGTGGAGCCGCGAAAGTAATTGCCCATACCAATGCTGGGCTTGCACCAAGTCAGGGCAACGATGTAACGAAAACCCCATCGCTCCCGTAACTGAAATCCTTTTGGGAGCGAGCGGTTTGTAATCCACAGGTACATGTGGCAATTTTCATCGGCCCAATTACCGACCGGCAACTCGAGTAAATCCTGTATCGACATTGTGCCGTAAGTTGGGCGAGCTCGACCGAGTTGGTCAGAATCCCCTTCGTCACCCCAGTACCAAGGCGGATCCACAACGATGGTCGAGAATCGGGCGTTGGTGTCGAACGCCTGGTCGAGCGACTTGGTTTGCTCGATGTCATTTCGGTTAGTTTGGCGCTGAGCTTCTCGCTCTTGCTCCTTTTCGCGTCGCCGAATGTCGGTGAACACAGAATTGATCGTTGCGTCGCCGCGCCGAAGCTTATCCTTGACTTCTGACGATGCCTTCTGTGCAATAACCTTCGACTTGGCAATTGTGTCAGGCGAAACACCGGCCAATTTGGCAAGCTCCATCCTGGTATCGATAGTCCCATTAAGGTTTGCTGAATTCAGCAAACCTTTTTTCCCGCTTCCCTGAGACAGACGCTGATTGGATTTTGCTTCATCCGCGAACTGCGATTCAAACTCTAGCGCAAGTTCCGCAAGTACGTAAGAACTGACATTCCGTCGATCTCGCTGATGTTCAAACGCCCATTTCCGGGCATCGGACATCGACTCGAATTGAATCTGCTTTGTTTGGAACGGAATACCGTGCTCATGGCAGATTGCATAACGATGATGACCATCTACCAACACATCCCCCCATGTGATCAACGGTGATATGCAACCGTTGAGTAGGATGTCAGACTCTAAGCCTTCCCGCTCCAATTCCTGCAATGGCGGCAACAACTGTGAAAGTTCCGTGCACACGGTAAGCTTTTTGACTGCCTGATGATTCAAAAGAAGATTACTCATACTGATGCTCCTTGCTGTGAAAAATATTGCGGTAATGCTCCGTCACTAAATTGCCAAATCTGGATCGTTGCCTGACCGTCTGGAACGGGATTCAACCTGACCGTCAGCAACCAGTCGATCTGCGAGTCGTCCCAGAATGCGCTGACTTGTCTCAAAGCATCCAAATCAGCTTTTAGATGTTGTTTGTTTTCAAAGTGTGGACAGGACTGGCGACAGCGATTTGCGCGAATTGCGATACCCCATTCGTCGAAACGAACTGCTAGATTGAGCATTGGCAAGCGTCGGACACTCGGGTGACTGAAACGGGTTAGTTGCGACATGGCTACGCGATCTCTATTGCAAGTCGATTTTCGGCGGCATGCAGCGCTGCGTGTTCTTGGCGCGAGAGCACTTTAAGATTTTCGGGCCTATTGTCGGTCTTTATCCGATTAATGTGATGGACGACTTCGTCACTAGTCAGTGGACGTCCCAAAACTTCTGCCATAACGAGGCGATGCTCCGCTTCGTATCTATTTGTCCGCTCAGAATCATCGATCAAGACATGCTTGTACCCTTCTGTACTGATCGTGTAACCCCGTCGCCAGTTTGGATGCTGATCGCCTTTGCGATGATTTAAGCAACCGCAAGATCGTACACCGCCAGATTGGAGACTCCCATTGCGAGCATTGGTCTCATTTCCACATGCACATCGACATCGCCAGACCGTATGGCCTCCCGCTGTGCCTTCAAAGGCAATCACTTTTAATGTCCCGAATATTTTTCCGATAAGGTCGGCACGGTTCGGGGAAAGCTTGCCTTGCATTGCGATAGACTTGCAGGTCCACGAACAGAACTGTACTTTTCCCATCAGGCGGTATGGCCAAACTTGGAACGGGCGGTTGCATTGAACGCATGTCAAAGTAATTTTGGGCATACAGGGTCCTCCATTTGACTAATTGAGACTACGACGTGGCCTTCCTGATTAGGCGGATGCTTAACTGCATGCAGAACAACGATCTGGCCGTCATCCCAAAAGGCTCCAGCATGCTGAAGGGCATCCAAAACACTCTTAAAGCAGTTGTCGATATCTCTCCTCCGTTTGTCCGGTGGAAAAATATCGATAGGAACATTCAGCGGGCCCATCAATGGTTTGATACCGGCGGCAATCGCGATTTTTCGAACTAGGTGCCGATACGAGCGAGCGTCTTTCGACAGCACGGGACGCCCTTGGTAATAGCTGAAGTAATGGTTAAACGTCGGCGGATATCCCAATTCCAATGTGAACATGCTTCCCTGCTATTGCTAGATCGTATTGAATTCAACCATCCAAACCCATGGATTCGCGTCCCAGCTGCCATTACCGTTGATCGAGTCCCAGAGCTTGGCGTATACTTCGCGGCTCGACAATGAATCACTTTGGCAACCTTCTGCGATCGCATCCTCTTCGCTGATGTCGTGTAGCCTTTCAACTTGAATGGCTTCGATCGCAAGGGTGATTCGGCTGGCCCATCGCGGCATGTGGATAGATGTTCGCCACTTGATTGGCTTGGCACCATTTGGGTTAATATGGTCAGCCTTGTATGACACATGCGGCCATCGCGTTCCGTCCAAATCGTCTGGTGCTTCAACGACTTTCCAGTCAGCATCCATCGCCTTCCACGCTTCACGGACCCACAATTGATTTCCAGGCCCTCCATATGGACACCTGATTGACCACTCTCCGTCGTACTGAGAAATGCCAAACGTATCCGGGCCTGGTCGCTGCTCACCGTCTCGCCCAACTACACAAGGTGAAAACCATTCGGGCGAATGGAAGTCTGAGCCATATGGTTGAGGTTTTACGACTCGTCTTGTCAGAGTTTTCCTGCCGTCCAGAATCGCACGGACCATCGGGCCGCTGAATAGGACTGGACGTATTTTCGTAGGCGGATTCACATCAACCTCTCTTGAATACTGGAACTGGGTAATGGCTGTCCTAGGTCATCCAATTCGTACTTCAATATCGAAATGTTAGCTGCATCTCGATGAAAGCTAATCTGTCTCAGCGAATCAGGATCAACGTCAAATCGCAGTAGTTCTAGGAGATTGGCTTCTTCAATTGCACGCCAAATTACCTGTCCGAAATGATTGAATCGTCCCCACCGCAAAAATGTCGAGTCATCAGGCGTAGAGCCGTCCATCGACAAGATGGATACACCGAAATGGCTTACAAACTGGCCAGGATGCTGTATGTCACGGTTCAAGCAAAAGTGTTGCTTGTACAATAGGTCCCGCTGTAAATTCCCAAGTTTGCCACTGTGGGTTTTGACCTGGAGTTGCGTCATCAACTGCAATTCGCGAGTGCGGACGCCATCTACTAACGTAAAATATCGATGAACATGTATTCGACTGGATGTGTAGCGTTGATCGGGTTGTGACATTCCATACCTTTCATTTCCGGGTCATTGATTCAGAATGGGATCGGTCAGGATTCGAACCTGACTGGTTTTGCAAGCGTGTCCCACCACGCCGTCGATCCGAGTGCCGTCTCTCCGGCGGTCGCGACTAGTGGAAACCCCGTCGTTCGGGTCGCACCCCTGCATCCAAGGGAACACAATGAATGGGTCATTTTCAAAACTAGAATGGGGCATCGGGATCGCCACGATTACTAGAAGTCGTAATCGCAATTTCGATCCGGCGATTGAAGTACACGTTCGAATAGTCACCCTTCGTTCGCTTGGTGACTTCCACAGTCAAGTCCAGCAATTCCTCAAGGCGTCCCTTCAACTCACTGAACTTCGTAAAAGCCAACCCGAGCGTTTTGAGATCACCCTTCACGTATGGCAACGATGCCGCAGTGATTACCGAATTTCGGAACATTCTGCGCCCGGCTTGGGATCCCGACAGAATTATCAGATCCCACTTAATCATCGGATCACCTTTTTGGCTCGATTCCAATCGCACCGAGTCGATGGGCACTTGGTACTTCCCATCGGGCACCTCATCGAACGCAGGCGCCTCGGCCGTTGCGAACTCATCATCAAACGATGAGAGATCGACCGATTGATCCGCTGGTTCGTAGTTTTCGCTTTCGCTCATTACTTAGCCTTTCCAATTGGGGTACTTGCCGGCGTAGAACTGTTCGCTGCGCTGCCACTGCCGGATTGTTGGCCGCGAGCGGGTGAATTAAATGCCTTGACAAAGGCGTCATAATCGAGAGGTAAAACATCGGGCAACCGTCCTGTGCGATCACCCGCTTCGTAGGTCGGATGTGGCTTGGTGCGCAGAACGCGCTCAATCGTCACATTCCCTGCAGCATCCTTTTTTGGGATGGAATCGCCGAAAAGAATGATGTCGACAAGCCCAAGTACAACATTGCGTGCACGGTCCGGAAGACTCGGCTGCGTAGTCAATGTTGTGCTTCGCGCAGACATGATCGCTGCACATTTTGAAAGCGTTGTCGACGGTATCGACTACGATTGTCTTGAATGGATGATCGCCTTTGGCAATGAGCTTGCAAGCGTCAAGAAAGTCTTCCCACTTGTAGGTTGGGACTTTGAATACTTCGAGGTGATTTAGACCTGGCTCGCATTCGAAGAAGATCGCGTTTGGCGCCTTGCTCGCCATTTCAGACTTCCCAATTTTGGGGCGTCCGTAAAGCAAGATCGTTTGTTCAGCCAAGCCCGTCACAGGCTTTGCTTTCTCAGTTGGGAGTGTTAAAGTCATCTCTTTCAAAAAACCTTTCAGAACGAGGGTGTATAAGATTCAACAGGGGATAGCTCCTCATGTGGCATCGCAATCTCATAGAGGTTTTCAGCAACGTTGGGATTGAAGCCGCTTTGACAGAAACTTAGGTACTCACATGGCCTCTGGAACGAAAAACAATTCGAAGTATTGAGCAGCCACTTGCCACGGCGCTTGGCATCGAGATATTGCTGGGTGATCTCCAAAACTTCGTCCTGCAGCATCGCAAGTCGATCTTCGGACAAATAGATGAACTCGCGATGGAATGCATCCGGGCGTGCGTACCATTCCGCGAGTCTCGCTTGATAGTCTGCGTCGGACTCTGGCAACTGACGCTTGGCGGTCGACTTGCCACTCTTATTTTTTGCGGCTAGCTCCGTATGCCGAACTTCGAATTCCGCCTGAGTCTCGCCGCGACTTTGCTTGAGTCGCGACTTGAGTAAAACGTTGTAAATCACTCCGACAATGGGATATCCCATTTCACGTAGGTAATGCGTGTACAAGGAAATCTGTGTATCGGTCCACAGTTTGTCTAGGTAATTGGCATCGATACTCGCGGCCGTCTTGTGCTCAAGTAGATACATTCCATCGTGGCACCGGACAATTGCGTCGACCTTACCCGCGATGCGAAACGTCTGGCTTTGCCGACCGGTGTCTGGATTGCGAATCTCACCGACGAACTCTTTCTCAACTTCAACGATTTGAAAATCTTCGGTCGCGTAGCGGTGGGCATACCCTGTGAACATGGCCCGAGCCAGATGCCAATGTGTCTTCTGCAAGTCGTCGACATTTCTCTCGGGGAACTGCTGATCGATTGATTCGAGCACAGCTGCCAACCGATTCGGATCATGGACCGTTCGGTACCAAAGTTCGATGGCACTGTGGACGACGCCGCCAAAGGAGAGAGCTTCAGCTCGTTCCCGTGGCCGTAGGTTGTCGATGTATCGATGCTTATACTTTCTGGCGCAGTTCCGAAATGTGTTGAGCGCCGAGTACGTCAGCACCAGCTTGTCACTGTTTGCGCTGCTTTCGGTCGCTGGAGAAATGGATAGATTCACGGTTTACTTTCGAGTGTGGGACAAGGAATTTGCAGGGTGAGACTGATGTTTGCGGCTAATCAAACAGGACGTCAGCGGTGTCATCGATGATGAAGCCGTTGTGGCGTTTGGAGCCGCGCTGCTTGGCGAGTACGGCTTCCGGGATCGAGCCATGCCCCGCGTTGATGCGAGCGCATTTTTTGCAGATGCGATTGGCCGGCCCCTTCGACGAGAATTTCTCGCTGCACTTGAGGCAGACTCGAATCGTCGGATTGCTTTGATTTACTTGTTCGTCCATTCGGTTTGCCTTTCCAGGTACTGTTCCTTCTCACGTTGTAAACTCGACGTTGCTAAAGCAACTCAATCTGCTCAACATCGAAATTGCCGTCACTGTCACTGGTCACAAGAAATTGCCGATGTTCCGCCTGAACAACGAATCGAGTCCTTCCGTTGATTTGAGATCGCAGCTCTGAACAAGCCCTATTCAGTACCGTCGATGCAGTCTCGAAGCGATCGACTGCTCTTAAATAATCGCCAACGGCGACTGCAATGTTGATGCGTTCGGTAATATCTGATTCTGCGCGTTCCATGTTGATGCTCCTTATGTTGCGATGGGAGTTGAAATGCCCGTTTCCCTATCCGTATTACTTCTCGAAACAACGTAAAAGTGTCCGAACTATTTGTGAAAATATTTTTCGAGACCCGCTGCTTCGAAATGGGATCGGATCTCTTCGGTCCAGTTGACGAGAGTCGTTCGGGACATATCGAGGTGGCTTGCAATCTCGTTCAGACTAAGTGTCTTTCGAAGCTCCAGAAATTTTTGGAGTTGCTTAGGCAATCGTGCGATCACATTACCCATGTCGGACTTAAGGTCATTGAGTTGCTCTTCGCTCAAGGTGCGCTCTCGGCCAAGACGTCGATCGACTTCTCGGTTACTAATGGTCTGTAGTAGTTCGGTCGAACCAGCATCATCAGACTTGACATTGATGTTAAGACTTGCCAAAGTGCCACTGCTGCGCTTGGCCGCTTTCCGGTTTCGTAACATTGAAGAGATGTGCCGATTCACTACTGCGGTAATGAATGGGTAAAAATGCCCAACACCAGCATCAAAACTTTCGAGGCTTTTGATGACTCGAGCGAAGAGTTCTTGTTTCAGATCGTTTCGATCTTGATGTTGGAATCCTAAGCGATCGATAAATTGATTGACCTTTCGATTGACAAGGGCCGTGGTGAACGAATCGACGCTTGGATCAAAGGAAGTTAGCGACGTTGTCTCGTCGGAGATTTCTGAAAAATTGCGCACGGATGCACTCCGTTGGTAAAAGCTGAAAAGCGACAATGCGAGGAGCGAGAAGGACTCAATTCATCCAACGAGAGATGAAAATCGAAAGACCTAGAGATACTGATGGAGTTCTTGTTCAATCAGCGTTTCGTGGATGATCTCACGACGACGATATACCGTCGTTCGCGATAAATGGAGGACTTCGGATGCTTCGGTCAGATTTCGATCGGCCAACAACTCCTGGCAAAGCGAACGTAACTCGGGATTCATCCTAGCAATAACAATGTGAACGTCTGTCTTGAGTTCACTGAGAGATTGGGCAGTTCGTATTCTGCGAAGCTTTTTGGCGGTAGAAGCCCCTTCTTCAACTAAATCACCCATTTCCGCCGTGCGACCATCTCGATCACGTGTCTTCTGGTTCAGCGAAACGGTTCTCGATTCATTGCGGTGATTTCGTGTGCCTGACGCTCTGCGAATAGACGCAAGCTTGCTTCGAACCACACATTTGACAAAAGTCGACCAGGCACCAACCGAGGGATTGAAGTTCTGCGCCTGCTGAATCAGGTGCAATGAAACGTCTTGGATGAGGTCGTCTCGGTCGGACTTTGGGAGACTGTATTTGCGGATAAACGCGTTCACCGCAACTTGAATAGATCGAAGTGCCACTTGGTCAACGATAGGCACACTCCGTGGAACTAGCATGGAAATTTACTCCGCGAATAGAATTGTGGACTGTTTTGTTACCTCCTCGTCAAAGCCACTTGGAACAATTCCAAGTCGAGCTTTGGCGAGGGCTTCAGCAGGCCCACAAGTGCTACCGCTTCGCGGTCGGCAGTATGTCTGGCGTGTTTTACAAGTACTGAATGAACGTAGGGACTAATGGACTTCGGCTTCGGTCTCTAGATGGCAGGGCAAACCATGTTGCACTTCCAAACAAGCGATGATGCCATTCTGGATCTCCCGGATTGTTCGGAATAACTCGAAGTGCTCTGCACTCAACTCAAAGTCAGACGTGATTTGGCTCACCGACTCTGGCTTCGTCAGTTTTTTACGCGTTGTCACGAGAGCCCCTTTCAGGTCGGGTTCTCCATTGATTATGGATAGTCTTCGAATCTTCCCGAATCCCATCTCACGCATTGGATTGATGATTCGTTGTTGTGCAGGCGACAGTGCGCCGAAGGTCTTGGCAGTCATGTTTAAAACTCATTGTGGAAACTGTTTTCTGATATTACTTACATACGCTAAAGTCTGTCATGGTGTCCCACGGATTCGAAATTTTGTTCGGCCCACCAATCAATTCATGGAGAACTATTTTCCATTCGATACCAGGCGTCGCGTTGCGATCACCTTCCCGAGAATTCGGAAGTCGCTTGCATTGCCTACCTCGATTGGTTGGAATTTTTTGTTCTCCGGAAGTAGTCGAATGACTCCCGCCATCATTGATAGTCGCTTCACCGTCACTTCACCATCGATGTACGCAACCACGATTTCGCCGCTTTCCGCCAGTGGCTGTTTGCGCACGACGAGTGTATCGCCGTCCAAGATGTCCGCGCCTAGCATGCTGTCGCCGGTAACCTCCAATGCGAAACAGGTATCCTTGCCAACAAGGCTTGCTTCGACAAACACCTCTCCGGCGCGATGTTCCTCTGCGGTCATTGGTGTCCCAGCAGGAACACTGCCCATCCGTGGGATAGCAATCACGCCAATTACAGTTGCCTGTGGTAAACGAATTATTTCCAAGCTGCGAGCCTTACCAACGGTACGCCGGATGAATCCCTTTTGAATGAGGCTGTTTAGAACTGCGTGGATACTCGCTTTCGTTCTCGATTGCGACTCCGACAGTTCTCCAACAGTTGGTGGATAGCCATGCTCTTCCATGAATCGCTTGATCGCGCGATAGATTTTGAGTTGCACGGGTGTCAAATCACTATTGGGGCTAACCATGTTTCCATGTCTCCAAGCAAAGGCACAAAAATTGTGTCGAGTCCATTAGCAAGCAATGTGGTCGGTGGTGTTGACAAGTATGGTCATGGTGAAAGCGAAAAGAGATTCGTTCACCACGCAAAATGCGAATCTTTGTTCGCCCGCGTTGCGCAAACAAAATCTAAAAAAGTTTTTGGCTGTTGGGGTAAATGCAGTGGATAAGCTGTTGATGAAGTTGAACCAAATGCGCCACAGGTAGTTGCGGGTTAGGTGCAACATTTGCCAAACTCGTCGTTCGGGAATTATCTTTCGAAATCGGCGCAGATTTCCGTCGAATCGCTTCGCAACCGGGTAGTAGTACAGGTAGACGGGAGATGTAATCTTTTGCAAATGGCTGCGGTGCACATGGAACTTGAACAGGAATCATCGGAAGCGGAACTAACCTCCGAGGACCGACTCAGCCAAGTCGCTTCACTGCTCGCCGCTGCAATTGTGCGCATGCGGCCGACACCGTCTCCAATCTCTGGAAATCTCTCGACTGTCTCCAACACATGCCTTGATGTTGTCTCTGAAACTCGGCTCAATGTCACACGTGGGGAACGTTCCCCTTCGAGACAACAAACCAGAGGGATTTAAAGATGAAGAGTACGAAGAGCGCAGCGGCACTACAGCGGGAATTATGCAATTTGGAATTGATGAAGGCGGGGGAGCTAGCCAAACGGTATGCGGAGATCTTCGGCGAACCATGCCGGTCGTGCAACAAGACATACCTGGTGCGTCGGATCGCATGGCGACTGCAGGCCAACGCGGAAGGTGGTCTATCGGAGCGAGCCAAGCTGCGCATCGAAGAATTGGCGGATGATGCTGAGATACGGCTCACGCCGCCGAGGAATACTAAACCGACGGTGTCCACAGGTGGGACCAAGGTCCTTGCACCGGGAGGAGACAAGCGGCTGCCACCACCCGGAAATTGCATCCAGCGTGTCTACAAAGACCGCATCATACAAGTCATCGTCCTAGACGATGGCTTCGAATTCGATGGTCAAAAATATAAGACGCTATCAGCGATCGCCAAATTTGTGACCGGCTCCCATGTGAACGGATTCCATTTCTTTCAACTCGGGAGTTCCAAATGATCAAGTCACCTAGCAAAAATCAAATGGCTACCGGCAAGCCTGCAATCCGATGCGCAATTTACACTCGCAAATCCTGCGAAGAGGGACTCGAGCTAGAATTCAATTCGCTGCACGCTCAGCGAGAATCGGCTGAGGCCTTTATTAAGAGCCAACATCATGAAGGATGGACCTGCAATCCGGAACTATACGATGACGGCGGAATCTCCGGTGGTAGCATCGATCGACCGGCGCTCAATCGGTTGCTTGCAGACATCGAGGCTGGCATGGTCGACTGCGTGGTCGTGTACAAAGTCGATCGGCTCAGCCGGAGTCTTTTGGATTTTTCCAGAATCATGGAGACATTCGATAAGCACAACGCTTCTTTTGTATCGGTCACTCAGCAGTTCAACACCACCCATTCCATGGGTCGACTGACGCTCAACATTCTCCTGTCGTTCGCGCAATTCGAACGGGAGATCATCGGAGAGCGGATCCGGGATAAGATCGCGGCACAGCGACGCAAAGGGAAATGGGCTGGTGGTCATCCGGTTCTTGGCTACGATGTGGATCGATCGACTCCCAACTCGAAGGTAGTAGTAAACGCGAAAGAAGCAATTCGGGTTCGAGAGATTTTCAATCTGTATCTGAAGCTCCAATCGCTAACGCGGGTCTTAATAGAGATTGTTGAGCGTGGATGGCTCAATAAATCATGGACCACGAAGAGCGGGGTCAAGCCAGGCGGACGGGAGTTTGACAAGGCGTCACTGCATGCGTTTCTGACCAATGCAATTTACGCAGGAAAGATCAAACATAAGGACCTAGCCTTCGATGGCGAGCACGAAGCCATTGTTGACCGGAAGACATTCGATGCTGTTCAGACCATGCTCACGTCGCATGGACGCGGAAAGGGGAATGAACTCACAAATAAATACGGTGCCTTGCTAAAGGGATTGGTGCGATGCGGCGCTTGTAACAAAGCCATGGTCCACACGATGTCTAGTCGGGGAAGTAAACGGTATCGTTATTACACATGTCTCAAAGCCATTGAGTGCGGCTGGGACAATTGTCCATCGAAAGCGCTTCCGGCAGCGGAATTGGAGGCTTCCGTTGTCGACCAGATTCGTTGCATTTCAACAGATAATGGTCTTATGCGGGAGGTACTACGTCAATCCCGTAATTCGGTTGGCAACGGACTTAAAGAATTGCAGCAACAGGAGAAGCAGTACAAAAAGCAACTGGTTCGTGATTATGCCGAGATCAAACGAATCGCAACTATGCAGGATCCAAACGATCCAACGCTTGCTCGTCTTGCCGATCTTACCGAGCGAGCATCGAAGGCGGATTGGAACTCCATCAGATACAAATTCGGATGACCGAGTTGGAATCATCGCAACTTGCCGATGCAGAGATACGTGCGGCCTTCGGTGATTTCGATACTTTGTGGAAATCCCTGTCTCAGCGGGAGCAAGTCAAGGTGATGAAACTGTTAGTTGAACGCGTGGAGTACGACCCAAATGCGATTGCTATCTCAATATCCTTCCATCGATCCGG
Organism: Pirellula sp.; assembly: GCA_043757445.1. Classification (GTDB taxonomy): domain Bacteria; phylum Planctomycetota; class Planctomycetia; order Pirellulales; family Pirellulaceae; genus JBKCUI01. Next base: position 44,756 of record JAYVPJ010000045.1, read on the forward strand.
TATTAAAACACTGGCCGCAGATGCTACTGAGGTGCTTGTATGATCAAAGTTAAACGCGAGATTGCATTTCAAGGCGAAGCTCACAAACGTCGCGATGCAGCCAAGGCTGTGCGAGAGAAGGCTGAACAGTCTGGTCGCATTCCACGGATCGCAAAATTGGTCGCATTGGCCAGTCGCATGCAGTCGATGATTGATTCAGGTCAGGTAGAAACCTTTCAGCAGCTCGCAGAGATCGGCAGAATCAGTCAGCCAAGGATGACTCAGATTATGAGCCTGCTGAACTTGGCGCCAGATATCCAGGAGGAGCTGCTTTACTTACCGGAAGTCATGCAGGGGAAGGCGACCATCCATGAGAAGTTGCTGAGACCGCTGACTACGGAAGTTGAATGGCGGGTGCAGAGGAGGATGTGGGCGAGGATTAGGAAGAGGCTATAGCGGCTGCCAGCTTGACGAGTTTTCGTACACAATTGTCCAGAATGTCTTGAGACGCCGCAGGGTTAATCATCTGGCTTTAAGGGATTTGGAGACGGGATATTCAGTCCAGTAACTTTTGTGATCGCGGTTTTAACTTGATCGGCTCATTGGAGCCACTGGCGTAGCGATCAATTCCCCATCCTTGCCAAGTAGTACGCGCGATGCGATCTTTGTCAAAGAAATCCACAACGATACGCGTATGTGTCGCGCAGTACAATATCCACGCCTTGAGGGTGGCAGAATACTCTGCCACTTTCGAAGAATCGGCAATGACTTCCTCGAAAGTGCCATCAGGTACCCTACCATGCTTCTCCTGTGACAACTGCTCGAGTTCTAGAATGATCGATCGAGCTGTAACCAAACCAGCAGGTGTTATTGTGAATCTCGCTTCAGTAAGCCAGCTTTGCAATGGAAGTTGCTGTCTAGCGGCAACATATCTAGCCGCACTTTGTGCAACTTCCTCATTACTATCTTCAACAGCCTGCTGCATGAATGTATCGACGACTTCGTTGACACTATGACACAGAGTCGCCACCGCCTTCCTACGGACCTCGACATTGCGGTGTTTGCCAGCTTCAATGAGCAACAAGGTGGTCTCTGGTACCGGTCGCGATGCGAAATTGCCGCGGCGATAGATGCCCCAAAGAGATTCGACAACCAAATCGCCGTCGACTTCCAAATCAGACTCCAAAAGCCCTTTGAGAAAGGGCAAAGTCGTCTCGTCGGCGATTGTTGGCAATCCACAGCCCAAGAATCGGCGAAAAGAGCTGTCCTCGCATTTTTGCAAATACTCGACGAGCAATGGCGAGCATGATGAACCCAATTGACGAAATCGATCTCTGTTTACGCTTCCGCTCGGGTTGTTCCTGAACTCCCGGAGAGATTGCAATACAAGCCTATCGAATTTCTTTCGCTTCATTTCGGCTTCGTTGCCACCTTCGCCAACTCGGAAACGTGCAATTGCTTTCAAATGGCCCTGCCAAAATGAATAATGTTCAAATCGCATTTGGAGTTCGTGAAGGTCGAGTTCCGCAGTTTCAACCGTGAGCTTGAACTCCAGCGATTGGCCGGCAGCTATCGTAACGAACTCGTCAAGCAATTCATCCGAATATCCCTCGTTAAACTTGATCTCCACCTTTTCGTCCTTTGTCACAAGGTACAGATCGTTGAATGGCTGTGTTCCTCCCTTAAGCCACCGAGATTCGAACTGTATCGGAGTCGAGGCCAAATTCTTAACAGTAATCGACAGTTCGATGGGCTCGTGTCGAAGATAATTCTGCCTATCAGTTTTCAGGGAGAGTTCGACCGACTCATGGATCGCTGGTCGAGAGTCGACACTCGGAGTCTGATGTGGCGGTGAGTAGTCGCTAAGTGGATCGAAGACGTTTGATCGATGGAGGTCGGCATCTGACAACCACCAGCACACCGCAGAGCGGTCATTGCTCGGAGCTTGAAACCAATAAGGAAAGATTTCAGTCAGTACCGTTCGTACGCCTCGGGACCGATCGTGCACTTTCAGCTCCATCGGCTCGTGAAGGATCATTCCGTTTCGTGCTGCAACAGGCAGCCAGGCAATTTGCTGGGCATCTGGCGAAGCGAAAATTCTAGAGCGATCGATCTCCGAAGCCAGCTCATTCTCTGCATCGTGCAAAGAGAGGTGCTTACCTTCTTGCTTAAGCAAATAGCCGGACAGCGATTCATTATATTCCATTAATTTTTTATTTTGCAAAAGTATCTCAAATGCTCCGAGCGATCCCAAGCGAACAATCTTCTTTCCATCGCTTCCGAGAGAAAAGGTGGGATCAAATCCGCTCCCATGATATTGTGGAAGATTGCAGATTTCGTTTGTTGACTGAGTCTCTGGCTGGTAACAGAACAACTTCTGCGTTTCATAACCATCGGCAGACGCAATCAGTAGAGTCTGGTCGTCCATCCAAAACAGCTTGGGGGCCAGCCGCCAAAAACCGGCGCCAGTTCCCCAAAGGCGGCTAGCGAAGTTTGGTTGCGATCGAGTCACTTCACCGGTGCTACTATTGGCTATGACAATTCGGCACAGCCTTCGATCGTCAAGCGCCAACTCTGTGACGGCGACCTTCGAACCATCGGCCGTAGCCGCTAATGTGATGTCATAACCATGCAAAAATGTCTGCGGATCTGAACAGGTTAGTAGGCACAGTTCCCGTTGAATGCCAGTCTGAAGATCCATCATATGCAAAGCATGGCTGGGCTTATCAAGGTTGTCTGTTTGCTTCTGGGCTTCGACCAGAAAATACAGATGGCGATTTGCCAATATGGCTTTCTCGCATGCTGCTTGCGAAATCAGCTTTTTCTTTCCCGTCGTCAAGTCGATTGCCAGAAATCGAGTCGGAAGCTCGTTTGTATCCTCCAATACAATAAGGTAGCCACCATACACTCCGCAAACGTGGTAATTCTTAATGTCATGCTCGGAGAAAAGAGCACGAGTCTTGACCGACTGGTCTATGGCATCTGATGCAGGAATGGTGGAGATCACAAAGGCGTCCTTTCCTGCAACACTCACTAGCGACAAAAGGTTAGACTGCTGTATTGGTTCCTCGCCGAGAACACTCCCAACAAGAAGTGAAGTTCCGAGAAAAGCTGATATGAAATTAGGGTTCATTGTTGGCCTAGTTAGTTCGGAGGAAAAAGTCTCAGGTTAGAACATACATCATTTTGATCATCTCAGAATTCAGAAACGCCGAGAGTAATATTGGCTGCCCGCACCCACTCGGTTCAAAAAACGTACAGGTTGACCGGGAATGTCTGCCGCTTCGATCAGCTTCACAAGCTCTGCGAGCCGTAGGGCGTCATACTTCAATCCATCCATCGGCCGCTTTCCACAAGGTAGCACAATCACCGTGGACCTAGAGCTTCAGCGGGCAACAATGTGGAAGTGGTCGAAGCCAGCGACAGCGCTTTCCACAGGTTGGCCTGAAACTACGTGGTCTATGGCGCGGGCTGCTTGATGGTGGACTGATGCATCGGATAGACTGAAACGGTTATCCAAATCCCAAACTGTCCTGGGTATATTTTCGCGGATCAGGTTAGTCACGAAGGCGTTCTGCAAAACCGATGCGTGCCAAAATCCACCACTTGGAATCAAATGACTATCTCGATTGGAATGACTTCGAGGCTTACAAATCTCTGTATCCCTACGATGATTTTGGCTGGTTCCACGTAACTGTCGGGACTGCAGAATTCGATGGAGGTAATGACTTTCAGGTTTGCATTGCGACACCAAAAGCGGTTGGTCGAATAATGCGCTCGGGGAAAAGACCGGGAATACTGGTCGATCAATTTGACGCTATGACCGTCCGCAATGCAATTTACGATCGAGTCGAGTCAATTGAAGCCAACACTTGGGAACATATCGTTGAACAACTTCGTAAGTTTATGCAATGGGAATACGAAGGAATGGGTGGAGCCTAAAGGTTTACGATGTCGTCATGCTGGCCCCTACGCCCTATTCGAAAAGTTGGTTCCTAGTTTCCTAGTCCATCGTCGAGCACTACGGCAACACGGTGGAAGTATCCGAAGTACCCAGTACGGATTTTGCCCGAACACGGTGGACCTAGTTCAGCGTCAGCGGGCAACAATGTGGACGTGGTAGAAGCTAGCGAAAGCGCCCCTCCACAGATTGGCTAAACTATTTGACGAGATTCTATTTCCATGCGAGGTACGAAAGCAATGGCATCAAAACAAAGTTTCGTTGAATTCATTCTGGATCAAATTCGCGGAGCTGGTGTCGTATCATCCAGAAAAATGTTTGGCGAATACGCGATCTATTGTGGTAAGAAAACTGTCGGCTTGGTTTGCGACGACAGGCTGTTCGTGAAAATAACGGATGTCGGTAAAACCTACGCGGTTCGTTGCTTGGAGAAATCTCCCTTCGATGGGGCTAAGCCTTGCTTTGTGATCTCACAAAAGCGAATTGAGAATCGAGAGTGGATAACCGAGCTGATCCGAATAACTTCGAGCGAACTACCAGAACCCTTGCCTAAAAAAACACGCGCGAAAAAGGCGAAATAATCCCTTAGCGCCTTTGTTCTGACGACACGATGCGATTACTCGCAATCTTCCCAAACCACATGTTGCCCTAGCTCGCTCCAGCCATCGGCCGCTTTTCCACTAGGTAGACCAAACACTGTGGGCGTTGGCGCTTGCCGATTAGACTGCCACTACTAAATCCCATAGACTGTTATCTACTCGATCGGCTGTTTTGACTTGTGTTGAGTCAAATTCTCGCACTGGATGCCTTTAGACGATTAGCGATCCATAAAGGAGAGTATGTATATCCCTAAGCAATTTGAAGAACCAAGGGTTGATGTAATTCACGGGCTTATCCGTGCTAAACCGTTGGCAACCGTTGTCACGCTTTCTACTAGCGGGCTGAGCGCAAATCACATTCCACTGTATTTGTCGGAATCGCCTTTACCTTTTGGCGCATTGCGTGGACATGTTGCTCGTGCAAATCCAATTGTGAATGATCTCAGAAACAACATCGAGTCATTGGCCGTGTTTCATGGCCCTAAAGTTTACATCAGCCCGTCTTGGTATGCCACTAAAAAAGAAAGCGGAAAGGTCGTCCCCACTTGGAACTATGTAGTCGCGCACGCCTACGGTGTTCTGCGAGTCGTTGATAATCCTGCTTGGTTACTTGAGCAACTCGAAGACCTCACTTCGCACAATGAGGCCTCATTTTCCGAACCGTGGACGGTTTCTGACCTTCCACAAGAGTACATTGAGAAAATGATAGCGGGCATCGTTGGAATTGAAATGGTCATTACAAAGTTGTTGGGCAAATGGAAGGTTAGCCAAAATCAACCGCCACACAACCAAGCCAGTGTCGCTGCTGGCCTTAGGGCAAGTGGTCTATCCGACGCAGTAGCAATGGCTTCTCTCGTCGACGCTGGAGCCAAAATCGATCGCTAACATATGAAGTCTCGGATACTGTGTAATAGTTCTAGGAAAATGCGTGGTCGCCGATTGCCCAAACACGGTGGACTTTGGCACTGGCTGCCAAACCGCTTCCCCTCCACAGCTTGACTAGAAACTACTTCGGCTACGGCGCTCGCTGCTTGCTGTAGGATGGATACGTAGGATAGACTTAAGCGGATAGCAGCGGGGAAACGCCTTGACTCAGTGAAAGCTTTCTTCTGATGTGCCTCGATGCTGTTGGGAATTCACTATCTGGCCGATTCGAACGATGATTGAAGTCGAGGGAGTAACGTTAGTGCACCTGATCCCACCAAATCCTTATCACCCTCCGAATCACCCTTCGACTGCGCCGGATTCGATTTTCCCGAAGTGTGTGCACCACACAATTACTTGCGCATTTGTTTTTGCCTTCGGCTCAATACTAACACTTTCTCCCTTCGTAGTGCTTTCAATTCTGAATGCTCCCAGCAGTTGGTCGCCATCCCAGATCGTGACCAAGATCTCATCTGCGCTATTGCCTATTATGTTTTCATCATTTGCCAGTTTTGCGGTCTGGCTCCAATTGCGAATCAGGCTTTCATGGATTCGGGCATCGCTTCTTCCTCCCTTTCTTTTCGGTCTGGGTTTTCCGCTTTGTGCATGGTTACTGGGGATGATCGACTATTTGACGACGGGCAGACAAGACATTGGTTTGACCAAATACCTTCTGGCGATCGCAATTGCGCTCGTCTTCGCAGAAGTTTCCGTAGTTCGACGCTATGTCAAATGTTCGACCTTAGGTAACGGATAGCTATCGTCTTCCATCGCCACGAGCGTCCAATCCACATATGGTCATACCTCGATCCAGCCATCTGCCGCTTTTCCACAAGTTAGACCACCCACTGTGGACATAGGTCGGCGTCAGCGCAACATTGTGGACCAGGCCGCCGACAGCGCTTGCCACAGGTTGGCTAGAATCCTACTTCGGCTACGGCGAAGGCTGCTTGCTGGAGGATGGATGCATCGGATAGACTGAAGTGGCTGGCGGCGGGGAAGCGTGTTGGCATTTAAGATCCGTACATGAAACCTGCGAAACTCTTAGATAGATTGCAGCTAGTGTTGATTTCAAAAAGGCAAATTGGTAGCGTGCGTACGTGGACATTACGACCAGGACATCCGAGGGAATCCCGAGCTCTTGTCCCATCTGTGGAAAACGAATGATCGTATCGCCTTCCATCCATCTTGGTGATGCGATTTGTCCGCACTGTGGAGCTTTGATTTTCCCAAAGTTCCAAGGAAATAATTTCGATAGGGATGGCGAAAAAAGACTCGCTGACTTGGGGGTATTAATTGAAACAGACGACCAAGGGGAAGTTATTGCCGCTGAGCTTCATGGTCCTCGCTTTAACGATAATACTGTTCTCAAGTTGGCAGGTTGCCGTGGCATACCGATAATCAAGATTTGCAATACTGGGTTATCGAGTGTGGGAGTTGAGAGGCTGCGGACATTGCTCCCAGATTCGGTCATTGAGGAAATTTGATAAAGCTTCAATGTCCTTTCAACAAATTGGCCACCCCCTGTGGATGTTGGCGCTGGCAGCATGCTGGGATACCTCGGATAGATTGAAGCGGATACCGGGCTGGCGCGGGGTTGGGTTCTGTTCCGATCCGCTAAGCTACTGTTGGGAAAGGTTACTAAATCTTTGGTCTGAAAACTAATGACAAAAATCCCAGCTCGATTACATGTATTGCTAGCGCGCGATGTTCCAATTGGTTTAGTGATCCGCCGAGGTCCATCGAAATCGGTTGCAACCATTTTGTGGAATCGAGACACGGATGACTTTCATGTTGGTCAATGGCTCAAGGGACGGATATATGAGCGACGAAGTGACCTATCGCCAGATGGCAAGTACTTTATCTATTTTGCGATGAACGGCAAATGGTCAACAGAATCTGAGGGTTCCTGGACAGCTATTTCGAGATCCCCATTTTTGAAGGCGATTGCTATGTTCCCAAAGGGCGATTGTTGGAACGGCGGTGGACTCTGGACTGATCGGACTACCTATTGGCTTAACGGAGGCGGTCCAGCGCTTCTCGATACTGCGGAGACTCGCCGCACAAAATTCGAACCTGTTGGCGGTGTTGGTTCAGAGTGTCTATCGGTGTACTACCCAAGGCTTCTCCGTGACGGCTGGAAGAAAACCGGCAGCGTGGAAGTTTTAGAGGCGGAAACCGTCAGCATTTTCGAAAAACAATTCGATCGTGATTGGGTGCTTTGCAAAATTGCTCACGCGCAGACTGGCTCCCAAGAAGGAAAGGGGTGTTATTGGGATGAGCACCGACTCGTCAATAAAAACATGGGTATCAAGCTTGACTACCCAGAATGGGAATGGGCAGAAATCGATCGGCAACGTCTTGTTTGGGCAGCTGGTGGAAGGCTTTTCTCTGGCATCTTGGGATCTCGTGGGCTAGTTTGTGAGACAGAACTATATGATTTCAACCCTATTAAGTTTCGACCAATCAAGGCGCCATATTGAAGGGAGCCTACTAGGCGTTTTGTCACTTCCACAAGTTTGATCCATTCCCACTGTGAACTTCGGTGCTGGCCAGCTAGATTGATGCTGCGGATAGACTAAAGCGGTAAGCGGCAAACTAGCGTATTGGGATTGAAACATTCCGTTTCTGCTCCGATTCGGTGCTGATTGGACAGATTGAAACCGGTGACTTCATTGAACCCTTACGACGCAAAAACGGCTACGATCGCCCCTTTTATAAAGCGAAACAATTGGTTTCTCGCATTCGCTATTCTAAACTTAGCGATCATCGCACTTCCCATGCTGTTCATCGGCGCAATTTACCTTTTTATGAGAATTCAATCGTCTGGATCATGGCGTTTAAGTGGAATTTCCGGTTCGTTCGGCGTAGAGATCATCATTGTGCTCATCACGTACTTTGCGTTTCCTAACTGCTTGCTGTTCGCTCATTTTTTGATTCGTGGCAGGTCGCATCAAAAAAAATCGCGATAGCCAAAGCCTGCTTCTTCCCTATCGCGACCGTCCCATCTACATGTGGACATTGGTTCAAAGCCTTCCATCGGCCAAATTCCCACAGCGCATACTAAGACACTGTGGGAGTTGGCGCTGGCTGCTTGCTGGAGGATGGATGCGTCGGATAGACTGAAGCGGATTGCGGCAATTGAAGCGGAGTGGAATTCACATGAGCGATGAGTCAAAGGCGATTCAGTATTCCACGAGCCAGTTTTTGGTAACCTGCTCTGGATTCGCGATTGCCGCCGGCCTATTCGTGATGAACTATCTCGAAGTTAGGGGATCTGCCGAACACACCGACTTCTTTCGGACGGTTTCAATTGTGCACTATTACCAAAGTCTCTGGCTCTGGCTACTGATCGGCTCAGTATCGGCCTCGTTTTTTGTACCTAGTTCGTTACGCTTTCCCGTTCGAGTTTTTTGTATATTGGCCTTCTGCGGACTGCTTTACAATGTTTTCCTAGGCCTAGGGACCCTATAGCTTTCTTCTATCCTGCCATCGGTTGCTTTTCCACAACGTAGACAAAACACTGTAGACCTAGGTCGGCGCCAGCGGGCAACAATGCGGAAGTGGACGAAGCCAGCGACAGCGCTTTTCACAGTTTGGACTGAAACTACTTCGGCTACGGCGTTGGTTGCTTGCTGGAGGATGGATGCGTCGGATAGACTGCGATCGGCCGCAAGCTTCCCATCCACACGTGGACGTAGCCGTAGCCGGGATCCTGGCGCTTTCCACAAGTTGGTGCACGATCACTGTGGGCGCTGGCTGCCTAAACGGATTGAGTTGGCACATTTTGCAAAAAAACGCTGCGACGAAAACATGATCCTTTCTAAGTCACAACGAGAAATCGCAATCCGTGCACCGTGTTTTGCGTTACGTTTTCTCGTGCATCCCGATGAACGCGTGAATGCTCGGGCGTCAATGCCGGGTTTTTCAGACGCGGCAGTCTTCCATCGATGGATGAGTCTTTCTTGGTCCCTTGGTGAACCCGAAGCCTTCTCGCTACTCACAGCGAAAGAGAAACAGGAAGCCGATGAATTCTATGGCAAATTCCTTTCGTTACCATGGATTCCAATTGAAAGTCATTCATTCATCAGCGAGGTTTCTGAATTGGAGTTAAACAAACTAGTGCCCACGGCATCTACATTGTTAGACTCGTTGGAGAATCGGCTGGCAGAATCAGCATTGCAACGATGCTCACGCTGGATTTTTTACGTCTGCTCATCCATTAGGTAGTGGCATTGATTGTTTGACTTACCCTCCGGTTCGAACCACTATCCTAATCTTCCGACTTCCTATCCGCACGTGGCCTGAGCCTTAGCCGAGATCCAGCCGCTTTCCACAAGTTAGACCAACTACTGTGGACCTAGGTCAGCGTCAGCGGGCAACAACGTGGACAAGGAAGAAGCCGGGAGCACGACGCTTTCCACAGCTTTGCTAGAAGCTACGTGGGCTACGGCTACGGCGCTGGCTGCTTGCTGGGTAACTGACGCTTCGGATATAATATGACGGACTGGCGATGGCCCCCTTCCAACCCATGGATTGGTTGCTTCTTATCGAATCGACCCATACAAAACGGGACAATCATGCATGAAAAAATGCCGCTCAATCGTTTCGCATTGGCGATTGGATCAATCTTCGTTTTGGGCAACAGTCTGCTTGGAAGCGATGATATAAAACTGCCGGAGGCTGCACGTAAATCTGTTGAGGCTGCTGTTGTATGGATTGAGGACACTCGCGGACGCTCCTTAGGGACCGGCGTTTGTATCGCAAACGATGGACTCGTAATTTTTCGAAATACTACCGATTTGCGTGTTCCAACCGTTGTCGCTGACGAAGTCCTAAAACTACACTTTTCCAACGGTAATGAAGCGACCGCACATGGCGTGGGTTGGTCGGACGCATGGGGAATTGGTGTTGCAAGGATCAATAGCGGGAAATTCCCAAACATCACGATGCGTGACACGCCGAATGGTAGCGAGGAGCAGTGTTTTTCCGCCGAGTTCATACATAGTAACGAAAGGGTCTCATTGTCATGGGCAAACGGAATCGTTAAACGCACATATGGAACTTGGTTCGACACCGATATCAAGTTGGATGGTTTTGCTCCGATTTTTGATGTTGATGGCAAATTGATCGGCATAACTTCAGAGAAAGGTCCGGGTTACGACTCCAGTCATACTGCTGTGTCGATCATCGCTAAACTGATTGGTGAACTTTCAACGTGTCAGAACATCGACAAACAGCAAGCCTTACGCGAGGCTCAGATGCTCCACCCAAAACCCCCGCAAACTATCGATGTGCGGCAGTTAGTTAGAGATACCAGCGTGCAAATTTGTCCGATCGATAACAAAAAAGGTAACAATGGATGGACAGGTACATCGATAGGAGACGGATTAATCGCAACATGCGGTCACCATAATCGGTCACCTGGTACAGAGGTTACGATTCGTTTTTCAAACGGACAAATCGCTCACGGGATGACTTTAGGGCTAAATCCAATTCTGGATGTTGGCCTCGTCCGGATTACTGATGAGGGAAGATGGCCAACTGCATGCATTGCAAAGTCTACTGAGCTGAAAGTCGGCGAGACGTGTTTTTTTGGTGGCTACCCGGCTAGTGGAAACAAGCTAGTCGAAGTTGATGCTATGTTGGTAGAGCCAGAAAGACTCATTGAGCCAAAAGCCTACATCTGGGGGCACATCTTTTTTACAGATGGAAGCTATGAAACCTTTGGAGGAATGTCTGGTAGTGGAGTATTTAACAACGAGGGATTTCTTGTGGGTATTCATGTGGGAAGAACTGAGGGACTCCCCGGTCGCCATATTCGAATCGAATTCCTAACGGAAAATCTTGAAGCATTCTTGCACCAAGACCGCTAGCCTGCTCATTTATCTCGACAACCCCCCCAAGCATCCGAGCAATGGCGCGGCGTTTTATCGAATCAATTGTGACCGTCGTCTGAAATGCAGACATTTTCATGGGCGCTTCGGGAGCAACTTTCGATACTTCTTACATGCGCCTTTTCCCTACGCAGTTATCCGGTTTTTTCCAACCAGCCTCGCACGCCAACTAATCCGAATTGCACATCCTTCCAGTCACTCTAGTTTTTGTCGAGCATGTTTCGAAATGTTAGACACCGGTTGTCACTGAAGCTATGAGCTACTGAGCCTTAACGAACAGGTACGGCGCTGTATGCTCGCTGTGGGATGGATGCGTCGGAGAATCGTGTTTCACAATTGATATTCGAACCGTACCGAAAGTAAAAAAGTCGGAGAAAACCACTTTGTCTTTCATTTGAATTCAATTTCCACCGAATCGGCCGTCCGTCTGAACGGTCTTCCACGTCCAAACCGACTTTTTCTGTCGGAACCCCGCAAAGCAACGTCGCCAATTGGTCCTTCCAAAACTTCGGAACAACTCTTTGTTCGTCGTTTTTGTTCGTAGTTATGCCTCCTAAACCAAGGCGATTGCACCTAGCCATTTAACGGCGTCACTTTGCGCATTACGTTCACGTTTGTCATAACCCCAGGGTATTTTGTTCGCAACCAGCCTCCGGGTTATGAGGTTAGAGACTTTTTGAGCGCGAAATCTCTAACCTCATAACCCGGACGTCTAAAAACGGAAAACCCAATGTTTTCATTGACGCATCTTGTTTTTGCCGCTTCAAAAACAGGCGCCAAAAAGTCTCTCTACGTCATAACCCGGCAAACAAGCTGCACGAAAATACGTCCGGGTTATGAGCTTTAGAGACTTTCCCTTAATAGCTCATAACCCCAGGGTAGAGAGACTAGAGATTCGAGAGACTTTTGGCCAAAAACGGTCGTTTTGAGGTCGAAATGGGGTCCACCAGGTTATGAGCTAGAGAGACTCGGAGAGAGTCGATTTCGCTGCGTTAGAAAGCGCCGGACAACGAAAAGACTGGGTATAAACGAAAGAAGGCTGGAGCCATGACAGCACCAGCCTTTTCGTTTACTTGTGGGTAGGATTTCGTTCGCTACCTACCTTTGGAGTTGCGGGAGCCAGATTTGAACTGACGACCTCGAGGTTATGAGCCTCGCGAGCTACCGGGCTGCTCCATCCCGCGGATCAATGATATTCAATGCCCGCTGCCAGTCCACCCCTAATGTCATTTTGTTGACAATTTTTCGGTCCGCCTGACTAATGTTGCCGTGCCCTATGGGCAAAAAACGGCGGATGTGCCAACGCACAGGGGGAACGAATTGCATCGGATGGGCGGTGCTGGTTAAATCCTGCTCGTGTTGAATGAACGGATCGCGAGTTCAATTTTTTCCAATGTGTAATGCGGCCGCTCGGCTAGGGCAGCTTAAGCTATGTATAGCACGTTTCAAGCGGATTAGACGATCGGGTTGGCGTGGGTCGAAAGTCGGTCGAGCATCGATTGCATGCGATCTCGAAGTCGTTTCATGATCGGATCTTCTTCGCCCCTTGGGACTCGATCGGTCGGTACCTCAATCGCTTCGTCCATTTCGATGATCACTTCCAACGGACCATGAACCCCCGCGCGATCGGTGATGTCTTCCTCCAATCGTTCCACCGTCTCTAGAATGCGAGTGTCGGTAGTTGGCGACACGATGTAATCGGGGGGATAAGAGGCGATCTGTTGTGATAAATAGATTCGTGATAGCTGAGTCCAACGTCGTTCGCGTTCGCGATCGTCCAATTCCCCCGTCGTTAACTCCGGTACGATTCGCATTCGCAACGATTTGATTCGAGGAATGATCGTGTCCACGACTGTCTTTCCCAACCACTCTTGTTCCAATGGACACAGCAAGTGGTCAACAAGCCTCTGTTGACGTTCCTCGATGCTTCCCGATTGTGCTGCTCCCAAGTATTCTATCTCCTTGAGACTGAGCATCGCTAAGGTGATGCGATAAATACGTTGCAACGTCGTTGTCTCCTTGAGCAGCGTCCAGGTGAGTCGCTTTTCCAACGCGTCCAAGGTTGGATCCACTGACTTTTCAAGATCGCCATGGAACACATACTTGATCGCTACGGGGTGGATCACTACTTTGCCAGTGCCTCCGTCCTTGGCGCGACGCTTTGCCGCGGTGCGTGCCATGAATGCGACTCCATCTAGCAATGGTTGTAGTCGATCGTTGGTGCGAAAGACCGTCCCCTCCGGAAACACCACCAACGGTCTTTTCGGATTGACGAGCATGTCGACAGCGGTGTCAAGCGATTGTCGATCCAGGCCTTCGCGATAGACACTAAATGCACCCATCGTACTCAAGGCCCAGCGTTGCCATCGACTCTGCTCGAACAAGTGCCAGCTCGCCATAGCAAACATGGGCACCTGTGCTTGACTGGCGACGAATGCCATGACAAGTGGATCTGCATAGCGGCAGTGATTGGGTGCAAGCAATACACCATGCCCCTGACGCATAGACTCTCGCAAATGGTCGATTCCGTGAAGTTGATGCGAAACGACCCCTTCGAATTTCTTTAGATACCAAGGGACCAATCCGAGCTTCAAAATCGCCTTTGGCAGGAAGTTACCGCGATGAGGTGGTACAAACTGGTATGGCTTTTCAATGATGATGTCTTGCATGACTCAGTTTATTAAGGGAGTTGAAAACCAGTTTAATGAGCCATTGGGACAATGGCTCTACTCTGTGGCATAGCCCTTCGGGTGCGATTGATGCCAGCGCCAAGCCGTCTCAACAATGCCATCGATTTTAAGGTACTTGGGTTTCCAAGCGAGCGTTGACTGTGCCAATCGACTATCGGCGATCAAGCAGGCTGGGTCCCCCGGTCGTCGATCGGAGTAAACAACCGGGATTGCGTGTCCTGTTATTTGTCGACACGCTCGAATAACTTCCAATACGCTGTGTCCGATGCCGGAGCCAAGGTTCATTTGCATGACGCCGCTGGGTTTAAGTTTGAGCAAAGCGGAAACGTGGGCGGTGGCCAAGTCCTCAACGTGAATGTAATCGCGGATACAAGTTCCATCCGGGGTAGGGTAATCTTTGCCAAAAACGGAAATGCTTTCGCGCTGTCCCAATGCGACTTGCAAGACGATCGGGATAAGGTGGCTTTCAGGGTCGTGATCTTCTCCGATCGACCCGTCTGCCGAAGCACCCGATGCATTGAAATAGCGAAGGGCTGCGACACCGAAGCCATAGGCGTGCGCGTAATCAGAAAGGGCTCGTTCCACAACCAGCTTTGTAAAGCCGTAGGGGTTGATCGGATTTTGCGGCGTGTCCTCGGAGATGGGCATCTTCTCAGGCTGACCGTAGGTGGCAGTGGTACTCGAAAAAACAAATCGCCAAACACCTGAAGCCCGCATGGCCTCGAGCAACTCAAAGGTAGCCGTCACGTTGTTTTGGTAGTACATGGCGGGGTGCTGCACAGATTCGCCGACCAGCGCATAGGCCGCAAAGTGCATGACTGCTTCGATCTCTTTCTCCTGCATTACCCGCATGAGCAACGCACGATCAGTCAGATTGCCCTCAATGAGTATCTCTTTCGGGACGCTTTCCCTATGGCCGCGGGAAAGATTGTCGTAGACCCAAACCGTATGCCCTAGCGATCGCAGCAACTTAACCGAGTGCGAGCCAACGTATCCTGCCCCACCGACCACCAATATCTTCATACTACAATTCCCCTAATAGTTACTAAATCGAAGGCTTCGCCGACGCGTTGGATCCTACAATTCTGTTTCCCTAGATCGACGTTCGCGAGCGGATATTTCAAGCATGGCTGTTAGCAAACTCAAGAAACTCCAACAATCGGTCAAGGAACCATCGAAGCCATCGGAAACGATGGCCGGCTGGATCGAACGCTACGTGGTTTACTTGCGGAGCGAATGCCATTTGGCAGAGAACACCGTACAAGCCTACCGTCGCGATCTAGAGCATATGAAAGAATGGCTCGATGGTCGCTCCCCCACGGGCTTAGGAATCTCGGATTTAACCGAGTTTGCTGCCTTTCTAAAGAACAAAAATTTGGCTGCAACGTCGATTTCCAGGCATATTGTCGCAATTCGGATGTTTTATAAATTCTTGCAACTGGAAAGCGCGATCGCCGACAATCCGGCCGAACTGTTGACCACACCCAAAGTGTGGCAGCGTGTTCCCTACGTTTTGAGCATAGCACAAGTCGATCGCTTTCTGGCTACACCTCAAAAATTCGACCAGCATTGGATGCGAGACCGTGCAATTTTGGAGTTGATGTATGCGACGGGTTGTCGCGTATCGGAGATCAGCAACCTTTTGATCGCCAACGTGAACTTGAAGGACGGATATTGCTTGGCCGAGGGCAAAGGGAGCAAGCAGCGAATGGTGCCACTAGGAGAACGGGCTATTGAAGCCATCGAGCTGTATCTGGCGGCGTACCGACCCCTCCTGGCAGCCAATCGAGAACTGGCGGTGTCACCTTGGTTGATTCTTTCTCGAACAGGCCAACGATTGCGTCGCGAAGCCATTTGGGAGTTAATCAAGCGCTTTGCGTTGCGAGCTGGGATCGATTCTGAAGTGAGCCCTCATACGCTTAGGCACTCTTTTGCTACGCACTTATTGGCAGGGGGTGCAGATTTGCGATTGATCCAAGAAATGCTCGGTCACGCCAGTATTCAAACGACGCAGATTTACACGCACGTTGAAAACAGCAAGCTGAAGAAGATACACCAGAAGTTCCACCCACGAGGATAAATGCATAACCGCTGCGTTGGTGAAACAAGAGGCAGATGGCAAATGGCAGATGGTGGAATGCAAATGGCGAATTGCTCGTTAAGAGACCGAGGAAGAAGTAGGGCGGGGAAGTTTGTATTGCCAATCGTGGCGGATGCTGCCAGCATCCGAACCGACGCTAGCAGCGTCGGCCACGCTCCACGACGGGGACCGTCGTGGCTGATTTGATGTCACAACGGAGACCGTCGTGCCGCATCATTAGGTTCCGAATTCTGGTCTGCGACGACCGAGTTGTTCTTGGAGTCGAACAACAATGCTGGTGTGCATTTGGCTAACGCGGCTTTCGCTCAGATCCAACGTTGCACCGATCTCTTTCATCGTCAATTCTTCGTAGTAGTAAAGAATGATGATGAGGCGCTCGTTGCGATTGAGGCCCTTGGTAACCAGCCGCATGAGATCGCTTTTGTTAACGCGACGGGTTGGATCTTCGCTACGCTTGTCTTCGAGGACGTCGATTTCTCGGACGTCTTTGTAGCTGTCAGTTTCGTACCACTTCTTGTTGAGCGAAACCAAGCCTACGGCCGAAGCATCGCTTTTCATCTTTTCGACCTCATCGATCGAGATGCCCATGTAGGAACAAAGCTCATGCGTGCTCGGAGCTCGTCCGTACTTGGCTTCGAGAAGTTTGGTGGCTTCATTCAACTTGCTAGCTTTGCTCCGAACAAGTCTTGGTACCCAGTCCATGGTCCGCAACTCGTCGAGCATGGCACCGCGAATACGAGGAACGCAATAGGTCTCAAATTTGACGCCGCGTTCCATGTCAAACGCGTCGATGGCATCCATCAACCCAAAGATACCTGCGCTGATCAGGTCATCCAGTTCGACTCCTTCTGGGAGCTTGGCTCGAAGACGTTCGCCGTTGAAGCGAACGAGAGGCATATAGCGTTCGATGAGGATATTTCTCAAATCGACGTTTGTTAGGTCCGCTTTAAATTTAGTCCAAACATCAAAAATGTCGATGCTCGATGCTACAGTCGTCGCCATCCGAACCTCCGTGATTGACATGGCAGGGGGTATGATCTCCAGCGGCTACTGGGATCAAACGGTCGTGTTTTCTGGTGTTGCTCCGCGAACGAAGCGAACTTGTGTGTACCCATTCCATTTGGCAACACATGGTTCTCGAGGCCAATCGTCATGATCGGCTGCGAGGAATCCGTTCTGGGATGCGAACTCTACTGACTTGGAACGGTTAATTCCACATCAATTGAGCAAAGAACCGTTCCGATTGCGATCAAGCTTAACCAAACTGCCTAGCCCTACTGTCTTTCGGGGCTGTCTTTCGGGCTCTCACCCTTGGACGTGGCTTACCTTGGTTGACAAATGATCGATCAAGGAGAGTTTTTTCGTCCCTCTCGCAGTTTTTCAAACTTGTTCCTGTAGTTTATTTCGACACTTTGGCGAACCACGGAATCCGCAACCTTCCCAATTCCTAGCCCAATTGTGGCAAATACCACCGTAAAAGCGAGGGAGTGAGTTAGTACCGAATCCGGAACTTCACCGCTTATCAGACCCAGAATAATCGTGGTTGACAAAGCGATGCAACCAAGGCATGCAGCAAATAAACGTCCCAACGAATGACTCACTTGGGATAGGGTTATCAAACTACTCGAACAAAGGTTTCCCTTTGAATGAACGTTGACGCGGATTTCGCATCGTGCAATTTTTAGGTTGCATTGGATGGTTCTCCCCGTCGGAAGTAGTATCGGCGTAGAGCGAACGGTTTCTTTACCCTGTTGCAAAAAAAACTAAGTTGTTTTCGAATAGCGAGGGTAACTTTTACCAATCCCCTCTATATTGACAAAACGATGGCAAAACAACACTCACCAAGGTTCCAGGCAATCGCGGCGGAAGCCAAAGCTCGCGTTCTGGAATGCACGATTGAAGATCTCAAATTGCGGATGGATCAAGGGGAGTCGATCGTTTTGATCGACGTTCGCGAGGAGAGTGAATTCGCGGCGGGTCATATTCCCGGTGCTGTTCACGTCAGCAAAGGGGTTATTGAAAGGGACATCGAAACGGTTGTTCCCGACGTTAACAAGCAAATACTCCTTTATTGTGGCGGCGGATTTCGATCTGCACTTTCGGCAGAAAACCTACAGCGCATGGGGTACCGGAATGTGGTCAGTGTCGACGGTGGATGGCGAGCATGGACAGAGGCTAATTATCCCACAAGTTGAACGAATTAGTAGGCTAGATGCTTAGACATGAAACGCCATTTGGCTGGGCTATTGGCACTCACTTTTGAGTTGTGAGCCTCAATGCGCTAGCATGAGGGCAGGATTCGCGAATAATAACCTGCCTTCCAGCCGCACACGAGCTAGTAGCGAGTTGCGGCTCAAAGTGAATTCCATTTGGTTCACGACTAGGGTTCGTTCCTATGGTTGAGTGTTAGGCTGAAAACCTAAAACTAAAAACAGCGGTCGCACAATTGCGGAATAGAGATTAAAATACTGTCGCCACGTGGGAACTGTGTTCCATGATGCGATGAAAAAAAGGCCGCTTGGTGAAATTGGCAGACACGCCAGACTTAGGATCTGGTGCCGAGAGGCGTCGGGGTTCAACTCCCCGAGCGGCCATTTTAGATTTTCAACAAAGACCAAACGAGACGTAGGTCTTTTTTCTTTTAATCCAGCAATCGCTGGAAAGTTGGCCTATGTGACTGTTGAATCGATTTCTAGCCCGAGCAATCAACGTATCAAGGCCGCCAATTCTTTGCGAGATCCTCGCGAACGTCGCGACAGTGGCCTCATGATCATCGATGGGGATCCGATTGCACGCCATGCCCAGGCGGGTGGAATCGAATGCACAGAACTCTTTGTTTTGGAAACCTCGGATGAGTCGCACCGACATTTGGTTTCGGATTGGCAGGCATTGGTACCGAACATCCGTATCAATCTCATTTCCAAGCCAGTCATGGCTAAATTGCAGTATGGGGATCGCGACGTTGAGTTAGTTGCGGTTGCCCGCCAACCTAGCCTTGCTCTGGAAACACTTGATGAACGCATATTACCAAGTACAGACGCGAGTACTTCAAAGTGCTTTTTGGTTTTGGATCGGATGGAGAAGCCGGGAAATCTAGGGGCTGTCATGCGGACTGCGGATGCCGCTGGCGTTGGGGCTGTAATGCTGAGTGACCCAGTCAGCGAAATGTGGAATCCAAATGCGATTCGATCTAGTTTGGGTGCTTTGTTTCGAGTGCCGATGGCAGTCGGGTCTGCCAAACAAATTCAAGCTTGGTTAACGGAACGTTCCGTCGCGATGTATGCCGCGCGGGTGGATGGCACTTTGTCGCATACAGCTCCAGTTTACGAGAGCCGCGTCAGCATCATTGTAGGGAGCGAAAGCCAGGGCCTTGGCGAAAACTGGATTCGCCCAGAGGTGACGGCGGTGCGGATTCCAATGCATGGAGTAATAGACTCCCTCAATGCATCGGTAAGCACCTCGATTATCTTGTTCGAAGTGCTCAGGCAACACGGTCGGATCTAACTGCATGGAACTGAGTACAAGCTTAATTTCGTTTCATGCTTGGTAATGGCAAGCCCGTTCGATCATTCACTTCGACCATAGAGGCTTGCTTTAGCAAGACGCCCAACACCGATGAAGCAATGTATTCCTCGTCGCAAACGATTCGCGGATCGCTACCAAAACGGAGTTCCGCGCTTCGAGCGATTGTTGGGAAGTATTGCTCCCAAATCTTTGACAAGGCATTTTGATTGCCAGTTTTCAGGTCGCGTATTCAGCGTGTGACCGATCCGCAATCGGCTAGGGATTCCATGCTTGATTCGCACCTTTAATAACAGGACTCACGACGGGGGACGCACACCTATGGTATGGTTCTTGCGTGGAAATTTTACAAGCCATTTATGGCTCGTGAAAGGACATCTAACCAAGCTTCACGGAATGAGTCGCTCGAATCGTTTCCAAGCATGTACTCAACTCCCGGCTGAGCGTTTTCGAACCGGCGGCCAGCAATTCTCCATCCCAGGGATCGAACGGGTTGCCATCGTGTTTGGTGAGTGCGGCGCCAGCTTCCGTCGCAATAAGTGATCCGGCCGCAATATCCCAAACTTTTAAGACGTTGGCCCAATAAGCGTCGAGTCGACCTTGGGCAACGTAGCATAGATTCAAGGCTGCCGACCCAAGACGGCGAATGCTTTGGCTTCGAACTAAAACCTCGATGAACTGTGCAATCTCGATGGAATCCTTTTGAATTTGAGGCGAAAAACTGGCCGCAACCAACGCCTTGTCAAGACAGGTGCAGTTACTGCATCGCAGTTTACTGCCGTTGACAGTGGCGCCACGTCCGAGAATCGCAGCATAGAGATCGTTGGCCATGGGATCAAAAACGATACCTAGCACAATCTTCCCCTCCTTCATCAACGCAATCGATACAGCGAAGTTCGGCATGCGATGCACGTAGTTGACCGTTCCATCGAGTGGATCGACGACCCACAACCAATCCTCCGTTGAAATATTAGATCGATCGGTTAAAAATGAGGACTCTTCTCCCAAAAACCGATGATTGGGAAAGGCGGTCTTAATTCGGCTTTCGATGCAATGTTGAGCAGCAAGATCGGCGTCCGTCACCAGGTCCTTCGGAGCTTTCTCTCGAACCGACGCAGTTTCAAGCATTTCGCACAATATTTTGCCTGCAGCTTGAGCCGTATCCATTCCGACTTTCATAGCGTCTTGTAAGGAAAAATCCATATGGACCTTTGTGGATAGCGGGACATTTGGCGGTTTATCAAAACGTTAGTTGTTTCATCGAGTCGGCTTTGCTATCGTGTAAAGCTGCTTGAGCAACAGATTGCAAGATTCTTGCGGTAGCTTCGGCAAATACACACTACCCTGGAGGCCATTCTATGGTCTCACGGCCCCGGGGGAATTGCTCCGCCATGATAACGCAACGCACGGCCCTGTGCGCTTTGCTATGACTTTGTTACTCGCATCATTTAGAGTTTACGTCGATGAGTTGGGAACTAAAAGGAAGCGGCGCAAACTGGCATGAGCCGCATTGGTCGATAAAGGTTGTCTTCGTAAACGGTTCCTATCAGCCGTTGATTCAATTTAACGACGCCTCAAAAAAAACGATTTTTAAGGTTGGAATCACGCCTCGCGAGCAGAAAGCGAATCATTCCGCCGCTGGAATACCTTTTGCGGACGCTTACGTGCGACAAAGGGATTTGATCGCTATGTTTCCACAAGCCTTTGATTGGAATTTTGGATATCAAGTCGACATGCGAATGATTGCGGAATCACATCTAGATGCATTGACCATGGAAATTTGGTTGAGTATCCAGACGTCGCTTCTCGACACGCATCCGCAACTCGAATTGCGTTTCATGGAGGATCGGTTCAAAAAGTTGGTGGAGAATGGTTGGACGAGTGAGTCGTCGCGAATAGGTCTATTGGTGCATCCGCTCGACCAAGCGGATTGCCAAATTGGTTTGGAGAATGACTCGCTTGAGATGCGAGTGTTTGGTCGATTCATGGAAAAGGGTGTCATCCGTCGAATGCGATTTCGGTTAATCGTCGCGAGCGGACCCAAGACTCCAGCGTATTGGATGGATCGTAGCACAGAGTTTTCGGATAGCCCGCTGCCGCTGACAACGTAATCGTTCTACAATCCGTGCCTGTAGGGCGGCAGACTTAATGCAAAGATACCATCTACGGCTTGGTGGGCGTAGCTACGTCCACCCGACCACGATCAACCAGCCGGTATTGTTGGGTCCGTCGGCCGTCTCATTACTTTACGATTCTTTAGGGAGTGGATATTGACTAAGAACATCGTTGCGACTCGAAAAACAGCGAAGAAGAAGAACGTGGTTAAGACAGCAACCAAAACCGCCGCCAAAGCAAACGTCACAGCCGTAACGAAGCCGAACGTTGGCAAGAATGTCCGCGACGAGACGATCAAGTCTTGGTATGACTATCCTCAACTCTACGAACTCGGGTTCTTGAAAGACACTCCGAAGGAAGCTAAGTTCCTAGAAGCCGTCTTCAAGAAGTATGTACCGTTTCCAGTCAAAAACGTCCTAGAACTGGGATGCGGCTCAGGCCGGTTGGTCTGTGAAATGGCTAAGCGAGGGTTTTCGATGACGGGCTTGGACCTCAATCCGACTGCCTTGGAATACTGCAAAAAAAAGCTTAAGAAGCTAGGAGTCAAGGGACAGACCGTTGTCGGAGACATGACTAAGTTCCAGTTCGATCAGCCATTCGACGCGGCTGTAAACGCCATCAATACCTTTCGCCATTTGGAGTCGGAAGACGCTGCACTCGCGCACCTAGAATGTGTTGCAGAACACCTCAAGCCAGGAGGTGTGTTTGTGCTGTCGCTACATCTGTTGCCCGTCGACGGAGATCTTTGGGGAACAGAACGTTGGGCTGCAAAGGATGAGGACACTTCCGTTTATTACGCCCTCACGGTCGTCGAAACAAGCATGAAAACGAGGTTGGAAAAATTGAGGATTTCCATGTTGGTAAAGAAGAAGGAGGAATCGTTTCGATTGTCCGATCACATCACACTGAGAATCTATACGGCATCGCAATTGAAAAGCCTCTTAGCAAAAGCAAAAAAGCTCAAGCTGATAGCCATTCACGATTTTTGGTTCGACCTAGAGTCAACTCAAAAGCTCAATGCAGAAGCAGTAGACACGGTCTTGGTGCTACAGCGCATCTAACGACTTGAGCCGCAATCGCTGTCGCGTTATGCCGTGCGATGCATTTTCGATTTGAGGCGAGCGACAGGGCTCGAGGAGTCGTTTCGTCTGACCCTGAGCCGCAGGCGACGACTGCACCACGCCAGCTCGGTCCCACTTGACTGCGTCGACGTACGGCCGTCGCTTATGGCTTCGGGTTAAACGATTGGCAACGAACACGGTATATTGGCTCGCATCCTGCGTAACTATTCCTTAGAATGGACGAGCTAGCTGTAACTATAGCGAAAACCTTAGTATTCGATTTAGGTAAATCAAGGATAATCATAAATATGACTGGCCAGGCAAACGTGCAATCTAATGCGAATCCTGTAATGAAAACGCTGCGATGGTGGCCCGCAGCCCTGTTGGTCATTGCGATGGTGTTGCTGCGAAAACTTCCTGACACGATGGAAGCGCCAAGCCTCCCTATCTTTATGCTTGGCTTCATGGGGCCCGCAGCGCTTGGAATCTTGGTCATGCTTTGGTGGGTCGTTGCCAGCCGAGCCAGTTGGAAAGAGAAACTGATCGGCTTGGTCGCGGTCGCGATCATTGGTTTCGTCGCGGCCTCACTTTGCCATTTCACGCTGCAGGGCATGAGTGTCGTTATCTTTGTCATTCCGGTTGGAATAGCCTCCTTTGCACTTCCGCTGATACTACTAGCGAATCGACCATCCCTGCGTCTACCCGTCGCTATCATTGGCACCGTGATCGGTTTTGGCTATTGGGATCTTTTGCAATCTGGGGGAGTATCAGGAAAATTTATAGCGGACTTTTCATGGCGATGGGAAGCGACCCCTGAAGAGACCTATCTAAAAAGCCTTGCGAACAAGTCGCCTGCGAAAACCATGGAAACGAATGAGGCTGCGATCACGCTGGCGTCGTCGGTTTGGCCTAGTTTTCGCGGTGCGTCGCGCGATGGAAAGTTAGTCGGTGTGTCCCTCAAGGAGGACTGGGCAACCTCTCCACCGAAACTTATTTGGAAGTCTAAGATTGGTCCGGGTTGGTCGTCGTTTTCGGTCGCGGGAAACCGTTTGTTCACACAAGAGCAACGAGGAGAAAAAGAAGCCGTCGTTTGCTTGGACGCCAATTCTGGGGCAATAATCTGGGAGTACGAATACGCGAGTCGGTTTTGGGAATCAGTCGCAGGGGCAGGTCCAAGGGCTACCCCAACCATCGCCGACGAAGGACTATTCTCCCTGGGCGCCAATGGCATCTTGACGTGCCTCAATGCGAGCACGGGCGCGAAGATTTGGGAACGCGACATACAAGTTGATTCCAAGCGAAAGCCTCCGATGTGGGGATTTGCTTCATCACCCTTAGTTACTGACGGAGTTGCGATAGTTCACGCCGGTGGTGCGGACGACAAAGGCTTATTGGCCTACGACGCGAAGACCGGCGAATCGCGTTGGTCGACTGCCTCGGGGGATCACAGCTACAGCTCAGCTCAAGTCGCGAGCTTCGATTCAGTCCAAGGGTTTCTTATGGAGACCAATGCTGGTCTGCAATTCATCAACGCCAAGAATGGCAGTATCATCTGGCAATTCGATTCGCCAAGCCAAAACTACCGCACGCTTCAACCTTTGGTGCTCGGCAATTCGGTCCTATTAGCGAACAGCTTGGGAGAAGGGACGAAACGACTATCGGTATCTCGAAATGGGGACCAGTGGTCGGTAAAAGAAGAGTGGGCAACTCGCTCTATGAAGCCTGATTTCAATGACTTCGTCGAGCATCAAGGATATCTTTACGGCTTTGATGGAAGTATTTTTGCATGTGTCGATGTCGCAACTGGAGAGAAAAAATGGAAAAAGGGGCGGTACGGCAACGGGCAAGTTCTCTTGTTATGCGACGCAGGCCAAATGCTTGTTACATCCGAAGAAGGCGACCTGGTATTGTTGAGAGCGGACTCTGAAAAAATGGTGGAGCTTGCAAAGTATCGAGCGATCGAGGGAAAAACATGGAATCACTCGGTTGTCGTGGGCAATCGAATCTTTATTCGCAATGCCGAAGAAGCCGCATGCTACGAACTGCCAACTCGATAACTTCGTTTTGGCATGTAGATGTCAGCCGCCGCGAAGCTCGACGCAGGCACAGTATGGATAAACTTAAGCGACAAAATGAAATCTGGAACTCTTCGGAAAGTGATAGATTTACGTGGCGTGCTGGTTGAGCTTGTTTACCCTTCATGCGATCTGGCCATTGGTTTACATTTGGGCGCTTTCTCACAAAGAGCTAGAGGAAGGCATTCATTCGGCGGATAAACCGTCTTCTATTCCGCCAACTAATAAAGTATCGGATCAGATCACGGAACTAGAACGTCGCCTCTTGCAGCTAGAGCTGCATCCCTCGCTGGCATCGGTCGCAACTTCGCAGAAAGGATCCGCTTCTAAGTGATTGAACTAATTTTGGGAACGTATGGTTCGGACGTTGGGGACTTGCCGTAACCTCGCTCGGCGACTCGACTCAGCTTAATGTGAATTTCTTGATGCTTTCGCAAACCAAAATTTCACGACAAGTCGTTGAACGAGCTGGGGCGCGAGGGATCGATATTCATGCCTGGACAGTGAACGATCCCAGTCTAGTCTTAAAGTTAATCGATGCTGGAGTAAAAAATATCATCACGGACGACACCCCTAAAATCGACAAACAGTTGAAAGTGATCGAGTCGCTTCATCCTATAGAACGGCTACTTTTACGAGCCAAGAATGGTATGTACTAGGCTTCGTTTCGATCTGAATTTTCCGATGTATCCCGATTGGGCTGATCCCCTCATTCCTCATCATGAATTTTTATAATGTTTAACGAACACAATCGACTCGAAGAGTCTCGCAACCGACAGATCGCTTGGAAGAAGTGGGGACCTTATCTCAGCGAACGGCAGTGGGGAACCGTTCGAGAAGACTACAGTGAGAACGGTGATGCTTGGAATTTTTTTACTCACGATCACGCTCGCTCGCGCGCCTATCGATGGGGCGAAGATGGCTTAGCAGGTTTCTCTGACGACCAGCAGCACCTTTGTTTCTCATTATCTCTTTGGAATGGCAACGATGCCATCTTGAAGGAGCGATTGTTTGGCCTTACCAACAGTCAGGGGAACCACGGCGAGGATGTAAAGGAGTACTACTTCTACCTCGATAGCACTCCGACCCAGTCGTATATGAAATATCTGTACAAGTATCCGCAGGCCGCATTTCCGTACGCTGATTTACTAGAGACAAATCGCAACCGTAGCCGCGACGAGTTCGAATATGAGTTGATTGACACGGGCGTGGTCAATGACGATAGGTACTTCGAAGTTTTTGTAGAATATTCCAAGGCCGGTCCCGAAGACATTCTTATACGAATTACCGCTATCAATCGAGGCCCCGCTGAAGCCGAATTGCATCTACTTCCTACACTGTGGTTCCGAAACGATTGGTCAAAATGGATCGCTGAATCGAACCGAGCCACGTCAAAACCATCTTTGAAGCATCAAGGCACAAACGCAGAGTTTTGCGAGATTGCAGTAACGCATCCCGTTCTAGGTGACTTCACACTTTATCGTGAAAGTGGCGTGCCGTTGCTCTTTACTGAGAACGAGACCAACCACGAAAGGTTGTTTCCAGGGCAGAAGAATGAAAGTCGCTACGTCAAAGATGGCATCAACGACTATGTCGTTCAGGGCCAGCAAGACGCAGTAAATCCCGAACAAAGCGGAACCAAAGTAGCAGCCCATTACCGATTCGATGTCGGTGCTGGTCAGTCCGAAGTCGTTCGCTTACGTCTGACTAAGAATACACACGGTCAAATTGTAACTCCCTTTGACAAGGGATTCGATGGGATCTTCGATGATAGGCTACGTGAAGCCGACGCATTTTACAAATCGGTTACGCCTCCATCCGTGAGTGCCGACGCCGCGAACGTGATGCGGCAGGCCTTGGCCGGCATGTTGTGGAGCAAGCAGTTCTTCTTCTTTGACGGAGACAATTGGCTGGATGAGCACGGGGTAATTCTAATTGGCGTGGCCCTATCTGGATGCCGATGAATGCAATGATTATTCGAGCGCTAATGAATTACTACCTTTACTACGGCGACAGCTTCGAGATCGAGTGCCCGACCGGGTCCGGGAACATGATGAACTTGTTCGAGGTAAGCAAGGAACTTTCCGACCGGCTCACCCGAATTTTTCTGCGTGATGAGCAAGGGAGACGTCCCGTTTACGGAGGCATGGACAAGTTTCAGTCCGATCCCTATTGGCGAGATCACATCCTGTTTTACGAGTACTTTCACGGCGATATCGGTGCCGGGTTGGGTGCAAGTCACCAGACTGGTTGGACCGGTCTTGTTGCCAAGTTCATTCAGCTCTTTGGTTCTTTAGATGCGAAGCAAGCGCTCGAATCTGGCAAGTTGACAGCCTTCAATCCGAAAACGGGTTCGGCTGTCGCAACGCCAGTTACGACTGCGAGTACCCAATCGATGACCGGCGTCAGAGCATCCAAGGGAAAGAAGGCAACGTAATCGCACATGGCAACGGTCCGATACCCATCACTTTATCAGATTAATACACGTGTCTGGCTAACTGAGCTTTCCCGATCCCTAGACCGGCCAGCTTCACTGGATGACATACCCGACGTCGAATTGGATCGTCTGGCGGAGTTGGGCTTCGACTGGATCTGGTTCCTGAGCCTGTGGCAGACCGGTCTACAGTCTCGAGAGGTTTCGCGACACCAGGCTGAGTGGCGACAAGAGTTTCATGAGACGCTTCCCGATCTGCGAGAAGATGACATCGCCGGTTCGGGATTCGCAATCACTGGCTATACGGTCCCAACGCATCTTGGTGGCGATGCTGCTTTGGCTCGCCTGCGTGAGCGGGCTGGGTTGCGTGGTCTGAAACTGATGCTCGACTTCGTACCCAATCACATGGGGCTCGGCCATCCCTGGATCGACGAACATCCCGATTACTTCATTCAAGGGACTGAAGCTGATCTGGCTCGCTATCCACAGAATTACACTCGGGTTCAGCGTCAAGATGGCGAACAAATCTTCGCATATGGACGCGACCCGTATTTCTCTGGCTGGCCGGACACTCTGCAACTCAATTACGCCAACCCAGCCCTGCAGTCGGCAATGATTGGCGAACTACTGAAGATTTCTAGGCAGTGTGAGGGAGTCCGCTGCGATATGGCGATGCTGATTCTGCCAGATGTCTTCGAGCGGACCTGGGGCCATCGTCCGCCGGACTTCTGGCCTACGGCGATCCAAAGGGTTCGTGCCCAAGCCCCCAACTTTTTATTCATGGCGGAAGTCTATTGGGACCTTGAGTGGACACTGCAAGAGCATGGATTTAACTATGCCTACGATAAACGCTTATACGATCGACTTCGCGAACGACACGCGCCAGCGGTTCGCGATCATTTCCGTGCGGGGCTCGTTTACCAGGACAAGCTAGCCCGCTTTTTGGAAAACCATGACGAACCCAGAGCAGCAGCCACATTTTCTCCCGAAGTTCATCAAGCGGCTGCGATCTTGTCGTTTTTGTCACCCGGCCTGCGGTTCTTTCATCAAGGACAATTCGAGGGAAAAACGAAGCGAGTCTCGCCTCACCTAGTGCGAGGACCGCTCGAGCCAGTTGATGAGAAACAAACGCAGTTCTATGATCGTCTGCTAAACATCCTTCACCGCCCTGTCCTTCGCGACGGTCAATGGCAGTTGCTAGAATGCACTCCGGCTTGGGCTGGGAATTTAACGAATAACTGTTTTCTAGTATTCGCTTGGCACAACCGGCAGGGAGAATCCCTAGTTGTCGCGGTGAATTACGCGCCGAATCAGAGCCAATGCCATGTTCGGTTGCCATTCAATGACCTTGCCGGAAGAAATTGGGAACTGCAAGATCAACTCAGTTCGGCCAACCACGAATGGAGTGGCGACGATCTTGTTGGCCGGGGCTTGTACCTGGACATGGCTCCCTGGCAGTCCGCTGTGTTTGTGTTAGTAAACTGCAAGAAGAATCGAATGAAAGAGCAGAATAGATGAAAGCGATCACTATTCAATCGCACAGGAATTGGGTCGACGAACTGTTTAAATTTGGCTTGGCGTCAGCATGCAGAAGACCTTGAGGCTGGTGCCCTCGTGGTCGTTGACGAGTCTAAATCACGCGTTCGAGTACTTCCAATCTGACTCGAACAATACGTCAGCGAACAAAGCAGTCCACCGAAGTCCGTGTCGATGGTGATGGGGGATGACCACTTACAGAAAAGTACTTCGATTACCGCAAACGCTGATTCGAAGACAAACTCAAAGTTCTCGCCGCAAATTATAGAATCGACCTGTTGTTTTCGTGCCTTTCAAATCACTTCCATTCGCAACGAGTCTCGTTGAAGACGCAAAGTCGCCCATCTCGGTTCACTTGGGCGACCCTTCGCAATGTCCTTCCCATCTCACCGACTTGACCGTGACGCAAAACGAATTGCCAGTGATTTGGCAAGAGCACCAGACGAGGGGTGGGTGGAATCGATCGCGAGAAGACCCAATTTGGAATCAACCCTGCGTCCGCGGGGCCGTCGCAGAATCCGGCCTTTGCCTTTGACCTTTGATCGCGGATCGACACTGATTCTCACGGATGGGATTCGGAATCCCACTGGGATCGATCGAGATCATTCAACGCAATTGCGAAATCGCTGAATGAGTTTCGTTTCCCCGATCGAATCGCGCAGCGCTAGCGTCTCGTTGATTCGATGCGCGGTCAATCCTGGCAGTTGCAAGCTGGATTCGATCAGATCGCGGAGGAAGTGAGTTCTACTTCGATGACCAAATCGGGGGGCGGATCGACTTCAAAATCGAGCTCTATCTTTCGCGAAAGTTGAGCCGCGTGGGTTATGTAGTAGGATTCGTCAGCCTCGAAGGCTTTGCGTAAATCGGATCGTTTTACCGTAACGGACGCGACACTAATGATTTCAATGTCTTTTCGCTCGGAGTAGGTCTCAACCATCCGACCGATTAGACGTCCGATATTTTCGTGTTCTCGCTTAGGGGACATCATTTCCAATACTCCGTTGTCGTACGTCATACGAGGAACACTGCCCCTGCGTTGATCGGCGAGTGCTACATAAGTATCCCAGGCGACGCTTTCCAAAACCATTCGCGTTTCGGATTCTAAATGAATGCGATCTCCAATACTCACATCGGCCTCCTCGGCTGGTAGATGATTTGAGAGCGGCACGCCCCTCGCCTACATTCTACTCCATGTCGATTCCATTCTCCAGTTCCCCCCGGGCTGACGTACGATCACCCAGATTCCAAAGCGATTATGCCAGCCAGAGTCTGCCGATTCGAGGTCAGTTGCGAAGGATAACTTGAACATGATGGACCATCATTGCAAAGGAAAGACAGTCAATTTGCAAGGAAGCAGCCAACTCCAACTTCGTTCGGATCGCAGATATCACGATGATAGTGGCTGACCGGCGACTTCAGTGCCATTCGCTAGAGGCCATTCATTTAGAATGTCTTGCAGTCGGAAGCCTCAATGTCGCCGTCAAAACAGCTCGAACGCATGCTCATCCTATCCGATGACGACTGTAAATCGAACGATTCGAGCCCAAAAACCGAAAACCAAACCTGACCCCAACAAAGTGACCCGTGATGACGACGGGAATTTTGAACTCGCCTCGCGATCTGACGAGCTTCAGAGTGGGCCAATCTCTCTGGCAAGTCAAGGTGAAGAATTTCTTGAGAGCTTGCAGAGCGACGTTGATAGTGCTTGCAGACCAGTGCCGATCATTTTTAATGAAGGGCAGATAGTATCGCAGATGGTCCTCGGTGGCGGAATCGGGATCGCATTTAAAGAATTCGGCGAACTTGCACATATTACGAACGTAGGATTGTTGCGTCCGCTCGCCTCGGCGGTTAAGTTGAAGATCTGGTTGGAAGCGAATGAGGATGGGAGACAAAGTATCTTTGTCGATGGACATCGTGAAACTCCTTAAAGGAACGCTACCGACCGACGACGATTCGAAGTGATTGTCGTGAGATCGGCTGGCACCAGCAGGAATTCAGATTGCTTCCGAGAAGATGAATAAAACGAAGAGATGCACCAAAACATTGGCAAAGCCAATACGCTACCATCGATTACTGAACTGCCGCGTTAGCGGCTTACTTGAACAATCCATTGGACACTAAGTTCGGGCTCGGACAATGGATTCTTTCGCCGACAGAAATCGGAGTTTGACAATGGCTCAAATTGATCGTATCACCGTCGATTCATCTGTGATGGGAGGTAAACCATGTATTCGAGGTTTGCGAGTGACCGTGGCGACGATACTCGGTCTACTCGCTGCTGGACGCCCGCGTGACGAGATACTTGGAGCTTACCCTTATCTTGAAGCTGCAGATTTTGATCAGTGCTTAGCCTATGCTGCATGGCGTATGGAAGAACGCGATTTACCGCTGGCAACGGCATGAACATCAAAATTCTGATCGATATGAACCTTTCGCCAGATTGGGTCGACGAACTGGTTAAATTTGGCTTGGCGTCAGTTCATTGGTCGACAGTCGGCGATCCAAGAGCAATGGATCACGATATCATGGAATGGGCACGGTCGAATGGTTTTGTGGTTTTTACGCACGACTTGGACTTTGGGGCAATGCTTGCTCTGACTCACGCTGTAGGACCGAGCATTATTCAAATACGAGGTCAAAATGTACTTCCTGAACACATGTCAACGATAGTGATCGCTGCTCTAGCCCAGCATGCAGAAGACCTTGAGGCCGGTGCCCTCGTGGTCGTCGACGAGTCTAAATCACGCGTTCGAGTACTTCCAATCTGACTCGGCTTCATTGCTTCTTGGATTTCTGAATTCGTACTCAAACCGCGACTTCTCGCGAACTCCTTACTAATTATAGCAGCTTCGTCGGCAAAAGTAGCAAAAATAGGGACACAGCTTTAGATCAGGTGGGTAGTTGCGATCTGGATTTGGGTTTCTTATCCTGACGTTTCCAAAGCTTTCATCGGCTCTTTCGACGGAGTGAATCATGGTGCGATTTTCCAGGCCGGAAATTTTCGACCGAGCGCGTAATCTCAAGAAGCGAATTGAGTCAATGGCGACTTGGCTAGGCAAATCCAGCTAAATATCCCGCGTAACAACTGCCTCCGACTCAGACTACCCGTACAAAAGCTATGACCCTCGAATATCCGCAATAGTGGCTGACCGGCGACTTCAGAAAGACATTCTAAATGATTGGCCTCTAGCGAATGGCACAGTGAGAAGCCCTGACCCCAACAAAGCAAAGCCGTATTGCTAGGCGGAAACCGCTCCGATCTTCAAGAGTGTCAGCGATTCGACTTCTTTGCTGATGGATTCCCAAATCGGTTCGTAGAAAACGGCCATACGTGATTGCGCATAATCGTTGCCGAACTTCTTGATCCACTCAACGTAGGCCGTTCGCTCCTTTTCCCAAAAGTACTTATGACGGAGTGCATTCGTTTCTCCGATGAGACTCGGAACATTGTGCAGCATCTCAATTTCCGCTTTCACCCAATCGGCTGATCCTGACTGCAATGCTTCCCGGAGGACGATGAACCCCACATTGAGTAGCATTTTGTAATTAACGTCTAACTCATTCATCTTAACCCCCACTCTTCACAAACACGTAGGCCGGGAGCTTTTTGATCCCAGCTCGTAAAGCATTCTCCCATCGGGTCATTCCTTCCTGGACACGGAACAATCCGCGGCCAATATCTTCGATAATGATCGGCGAGTACTTGTTCCAATCAAAAGGTCCATGAGCTTCCAGTTTGACCGGGTCAGCAAAGTCTTTGGAGAGGGAAGGTCTCAGCTTGGAAAGTTCAATTTCCCTCGGCTTCATTGCGTCTTGGATTCCTGAATTCGTACTCAAACCGCGACTTCTCGCGGACTCCTTACCTAATTATAGCAGCTTCGTCGGCAAAAGTAGCTAAAATAGGGACACAGCTTTAAATCAGGTGGGTAGTTGCGATCTGGATTTGGGTTTCGTATCCTGACGTTTCCAAAGCTTTCATCGGCTCATTCGACGGAGTGAATCATGGTGCGATTTTCCAGGCCGGAAATTTTCGACCAAGCACGTAGTCTCAAGACGCGATGCAAATTCTATCGAAGCCGCATCTAGCGGATCGCGGTCAGGCAACAAACGGAAACGCACTAGTCCCAACGAGGACATGTCGCCGCAAAACAGCTCGAAGGCACGCTCACTGTATCTGGAACATTTTTGGGGAATACGATTCCATGATTCGGCGGCGATTACGTCGCATGCTTCTGAAGAGGAATCGTAAGAATCCCAAACGCA
>JAYVPJ010000046.1:0-77915 GCA_043757445.1 Pirellula sp.
CAAAATCGCTCGAAGCTTAATGAGTCCACGCAAGAAGAGGATATTGGGACTTTGCAAAGTGATTGCAAATTGATAATCGCGTCCATCTCGAAGTTCGACTTGCCCCAAGTACCTGCATACCACACTCGGAATCGGATACATTCGCAGGGCGATTGTGAACTCAACTCGATCGCTGGGCAATTCATGCACACGAACATAGATGACGAACAATCACAATCGGGAGCTGCCATCACCCGTTTCTTGATAGCGGCATGACTAGGGCAACCCGGTGATGTGGTCCGTTCGTCTTTTCAATGATGCCATATTTGGAGCACGATCACTACCTATTGGCTGTTGTTTATCGGAATCGCCATATTGCTGATAATCCAAACTGATCCTGGACGAGTCGTTGAACGGTGGCTCGAAAAGCTTGTCAACTGGAAAGCGAATGCAAGATCTGTTAAAGTAAAGTATGGTAGCGTCGAGGCTCCGGGAGTCGTTCTTTCAATGAAGTTGCGCCGTGCCACAATTTAGTATCAATAGGGATTGTCCTACTTGCCATCAAAGGCGAGAGCACTACCAAGCCATTGGAGTCGTGGTCTTTTGCTTTACAATTGTGTCCTTTGGATTACTCGCGCCAATTACTCTTCCGCTGACAATCTACTTCACGTTTCAGTCCATTCGCTGCTGCAAGGGATGCAGATCGATCAAGCGAAAGTGAGTCTTGTATCGTCGTACCGTGGAAGAATCAGTTAAACACAGGTGCCAGGCACGCAGGGCACCTGGCAGACACGACAGCCGTGCCACGCGTCACTCGGCAGCCCAGTAGTCGACTACCTGTACTTTTTCGAGGTGAGGCTTGAGGACTTCCACAAATTCCTTGTGCTTGGGATGCGGTAAGTAGACTTCTCGGTCCGCTTCGGATTTGAAGGTTACCAAGAAGCAATGAGTGAAACCGTTGGCGAGCCCCTCAGGGCTATTGTCGGTACCATATTCGAATGCAGCTACCTGCGGTATAGTCACTTTCAGCATACGAAAAGCGTCAACAACCTTTTGAATATCTTCCTTGCTGCTCGTTTCCTTAAATTTGAACATCACGAAATGGCGAAGCATTTTGGCTGACTTTTCTTGAGCGAGACAATAGGGATACACGACGAAGACGATCAGTAATAGCCCTCCGACAAAAGAGACAAGTCGCAACTTTGAAGCGTGGAAATGCTGTATTGAGGTGGTCGTATTCATAGTACTTTTTCCATGGCAAGAAACCGTGTAAATCTTTAGGAATAATCTGGGGCAGGACTACTTACCAGCGAACTTCCACAATGGCGCCCTTTCTAACTCCGAGCATGGAAGCGGCCGAATCCGATACAAGATGAAGTCGCAGCGTTTGCATTGGATCAACAATCGCAATGAGTGTCATCGAGGGTTGATTGTGGTTAGCATCGTATAAGCCAAAAGTCTCGTGTTCATCGTCGACTATGATTTTGGTGTCGTTCGTACGTCCAACTCCTTCCAATTGCTCTTCGGCAATGTCAGTGATCAAATCACCATCAGCGTTGACTTGTACGACAGTCCCCTGGATTTTACTTGCCACAGCTCCCAGCCCTCTCTGAACGTCTTTATGTAAAACTTTCCCTCGCGCGAGCGATTTTACCAAATTGATTTCAAGGAAAAGTGCACCAAAGCAAAAATGTTCTGCGTCGTTCACCAAATCTAGCCACAAATTCTTGGCGAATTCGAGGACAACGCGATGATGAAGATTTTTGGGAAAGACGAGGGCGGCGTTCTCCCTATGGCTAATTTAACTCTTGCCGTTATGCATTGTGATCAGTATTCCTGATGTATCCCCTTACGATGGCGATCGCCGGAAAAAGCCCAAGAAACGCGGCGACGGCGAGCATGCAGCCACCCGTCGCGTCCCAATCAAAGCGATCGCGGCCACGGCCAGTTTGCCAAACCGCGTAAAACATAAAAAGCACTTGAGATGCAAGGGTTGACTGAACGACAAGCACCGCATTCGTCAACTTAACGTAGCGTGCAAGCCACGCCACAATCGGTAAGAGTTGAATGGCGTGAAGTGCGACCCCATGCGGGAATTTCAAAACGCCCGAACGTCCCCATAATTAGTACGACTGCCCGGCAGAAATACTTACCTCGCCTAAAATCGATGTGGCGATCCCGAGTCCACATGATATCGACAGCAACCACATCCCACCGCGTATCGCGAGGGCCATCGCTGGCTCGATTGCCCGAACGTGAACAGTGCGAAATGTCAAATAAAAGATGGCTACTGTTACAATCAAGATCAATCCGAGCATCGCAATCTCGATCGCAGCGTCAAGATTTGTCGAGTGATTGAAATGAGACGCAACTCCTCGCCAATACTGCGTCGTAATAAGAGCTACCTCCATTAGCAATCCTATCGCAAGCGAATCTACGATGAACAGATCGATTCTTTTCGGTCTCAATTGAGTTATTACCCAAGCGATCGACCAAATCGTCATGCCACCAGAAATCCCAAAAAGCGCAGGTTTGCGAAGCGATAACGGACCATGCCAGCTTGCTCCAAGAATTGCAAATAGGGCTAGGTGAAGGAAACCGCTCGCAAGCAATAAAGCGGTAATTCCGAATGCCAAATTAGATGCAAACGCGGTCTCTGTTGGACGGAGACTTGCTAATGGTTCAGAAGTGGATGTCGTCGATGTCATGCTTGGATTGTTACTTCCGTCCTGCGTCGAATCATATAAATGTGCTACGGCATTCGCGTCCCGAGACCTCTCCAAGGTTCCCTTGGGCGAGCGGCAGGCTGAAGTCTATCAGTAGCATGGCCCCCTGGGCCGTGCGAAACTCGGGCCAGGGGCCCAAGCTACGGCAAACCAACTCCTCCCGCTCGCATAAAACCAAGTTCCATCAGTTCGGACTCCGTCAACCAAAGCCATCCTTCAGGAATGGCTTTAGCTCTAGGCATGAAGCTTTTCTAAGTAGCGTTCGGCAACCGATCGATGGTGATCGAGCTTGCTCCCCATGCGATCAAGCTGCCCGACCATGACTCGCATGCGTGGATTAGCACTAAAGAACTCACGTTCTCGATCAATAAAACGCCAATAAAGTGAATCCCAAACTTCACACCATTCACCCCTGGCATAGTCGCTCATTTTGAGAACATAACTTGAACCGCTGATGTACGGCTTGGTTGTCATCAGGCCTCCGTCCGCATGTTGGCTCATGCCATAGACATTTGGTACCATCACCCAGTCGTAGGAGTCAATGAACATCTCCATAAACCATCGATAAACCGCACCAGGGGCAATGTCGCACAACAACATAAAATTCCCAAGCACCATCAATCGTTCGATGTGGTGGCAATATGCATGCTTTAACGTTCGCTGCACGCTGCGATCAAACGGAACTATTCCGGTCGATCCGGTGTAGAATGATGACGGTAGCGAGCGGGATAAATTCCATGCGTTGGTCGTTCGTTGCCTTGATCCTGCATGAATGTAAATCAGCCGGATAAACTCTCGCCATCCGATGACTTGCCTCAAAAATCCTTCCAACGAGTTGAGTGGAACCTGATCGCTTTGTGCCGCAACTTGAGTGACGATCTGTTCTGGAGTCAAGAGGCCAATGTTGAGCATAGGAGTCAACACGCTGTGGAACAAGAAGGTCTCCTGCTTCGAGATGGCATCCTCGAAGTCACCAAACGACCCCAGACGTTCTTCCACAAACGCATCTAACCATTTCGCGGCATCCTTAAACGTTACGGGGTAACAAAACTCGCCCACTTCGCCTAATGCGTTTGGAAACGTTTTGGTTACATAGTGTTTCGCCTCCAACACACTCGGACGCTCGCTTGGCATTTTCAGTTGAGGAACGAAAGTACCCTTAGGCAGCCGCTTTCGATTGTCGGTATCGAAAGTCCACTTGCCTCCGATTGGCTTTCCGCGCTCGTCGAGTAGCACCTTCAGGCGATTGCGTTGTTGCATGTAGAAATCGGTAAAGCGATAGTGCTTTCGCTGTTCAGCCCATTGCTGCATCACCTCGGTTGGTGTCAAGAACGAAAGGTCCTCCAACCACTCCACATCAACTTTTGCGGCGAGACAACCTGCGATCACATGTTTTTGTAGCCAATTATCGGTTGGTTCAACAACCAATGCTTTTTTTATCTTCTTGGACTTGAGAATTGTCCCGATATCAGCCGAATGAAATATGGCTTGCGATTCGATGCGATGGACCTGCTTGCCCAACTGCTCGCAATGCTTAGCAAACTCGTTCATCGTCGCGCGATGCAGTACCAGTTTTTGGACGTGAAACCGGTACTGAGTAAAAAACAACGGGTCCTCGACGAGAACGACCACGTCGGCAGCCGCAACGGCAGGATTTTTCTCCCATAGTTGGTGAGGATAGACGATCGCAGCCGATTTACTGGTCATTGTTTTGCCCCGAGCTCAAGTTAAAAACCAAGTAGGCCATCTCAAAACAGTTCTAACTGTACTACGTCTGACGACAAAACATCGTCCGCGACTCTGGCAAGGGTACGTTCATGCAGCGAACCTAACACTTGACCCGCCAGGGACATTCCGCTTCGGAGCGCCCCTTCGACGCGAGGGCCTCCGCACCAGTCGCCACACGCCCCAAGTCGATGCTCTTCGTCCCAAATCGATTTGTCCGATAGCGATTCGATCGGTTTAGAATAGAGCCAACGGTGCGCCATGACAATACTTGGTGCCGGCATCGTACTGTTAGTCACTCTCTCCGCTTCTTGGATAAGGCATTGGATGGAATGTTCTTTTGTCACTTCCAAATTCTCGCTTGCCCAAGCGGCCGTGGAATGCAGGATCCATGTATCCGAAGCCTTTGACCGAAACGGCTTACTTGAGTCACGCGAGATCCAGCCAAGCTTACCATCATTAATGAATGCACCATCGAAGGGAACATTCCACCGATTTTCAAAGGCGAGTATGACAGACCAACATGGAACCATTTCAACTTTGGAAAGTTGGTCTCGCCAATTGCATTTCAAAGGGAGTAGCCTTTCCACTTGTGCGGGCGGGCAATTCCATAGCACCACATCGAATTGGCCAAGATCGCTACCCGTCTTGGAGAGTAGCTGATACCCATTCGGCCCACTTTCCACCCTGACGACTTCCGTCTCAAGTTCGATGAGTACCTCTTTTGCCAGATGCGCACCAAGCGACTGCATGCTGGGAGTGCCAACAAATCGCTTGAGCGAAGCCACGTCGGTGTGCGAGCCTGCTTGCTCAATAGCGACGACATGGCCATCCCATTGGGCAACGTGTTTGTCCTCGCACCAGGACTCAAGATACGGTTTCAGCACAGGATCTCGTATCGTGAAGTACTGAGCTCCATGATCGAACTGGCAAACGCCATCCACGATTCGGGTTGATGCTCGTCCTCCGGGGAGATGCGATTTTTCAAAACATTGAATTTGAAGCCCCTGGTCGAATAGGATCCGGCTGCACATTAGCCCCGCAAGTCCCGTCCCAATCATCGCGATGCGGGGTGACGGCTGCGCCACAGCGCGATCTACTTTCCTCTCGTAAGCATCGAGGTTGATTCGAGCCTTGTGGATAGCAATAGGCCGTGGTCGCACCGAGCCGAAGATCGGTTGCTCCGGCAGGAAGGGTCGATCAAATTGCCCGAGGCACCACAAGATCCCACCGTACGATGCTGGGTCACGACCATCGAGCGCATAGCGATGATTGAGATCAATGAGTCTCGCAAGTGATTGTTGATGGCCGCTCGACCAATCAAGAATCGCCTTCCCCCAAGTCATACGGACGTTATTGTGCAGCTCGCCGTGTTTGAGCAAGCTACGTTGGGCCGCGTCCCACAATCGTTCGCCCGTCTTCGCACGTGCCAGTGTTTCCCAGGACAAGTGACGACGTGGATCATTGGCATGTTTGCTAAGGGAAGCGACTGCCCAGGCAGGAATACTTGCCTCGCTTTCCAGGTCTAGTCGATAGTAGCAAAACGCGTAGGCCAACTCCCTCCAAATCAATAATTCGTCTAGGTACTTTTCCGCACCATCTGCCGATGCTTCTCTCGCGATCCGTAGCGGTGAAACCATACCGTAGTGCAAATAAGCAGACATCCGACTAACTCCGTCCATTTCGATTTGGTTTCGAAGTTTTGCATAACGGCGAAGTCCATTTTTCCGAAAGGCTTCCCAACGAGTGTAGCCTGCTTCGGAACCACCTCGGGTATCTGCGACTGGACCGATCGAGTGATCGATTTCGCATTGCGACACCAGTTTGGCTAGACTCTGCCCGCTTAGCTCCAGTGTCTCAAAAGGTATCGTGGCTGGAATATTTTTTGCTGTACAGCCCGGCCATTCGCGGTTGACACGATCTCGGTATCGTTTTGCGGTTGCGTCGCGAAATGCGAAGGCGCGATCGTAGGCTTTTCCCACGAGCCGTGATGGAACAATGCAAGCGGTATCCACCAGAACGACCGAACACCAGTCTGCTTGAGCAAGACGTTCGGTCCATTGCTTGGTTGCTTCGATTGGAAAATCATCGGTCACCACCACAGCGGACGATCTAGCCAAGCGAGCCAAGCGAGGATGCCTTTCTCCGTTGCGATCGACATGCAGAGCATACGCGATTCCAAGCTGCGCGTACTTGGACTGAAGATCTCGGGCTGCCTCGAGAATAAAGGTATGATGTCTATCAGAAGCAAAACGGTATTGTTCGGAAAGGCCTTGATATACCAGCAACGGCAACTGGAGTTGCTGAGCCAAAAGCATCGCGACGTCGAGAGCCGGGTTTTCATCCGCCCTCAGTGCGTGATGAGTCCAGTAGAGAACGCGTTCGCCCACATGGTCCGGTCCACCGTTGGATTTCAAATAAGTACGCTCGGCCAGATGGATCGGTAATTCGTCCAAGCACTTTTGTATTTCAAGGTCTTTCCTGCTCATGAGGAAATCATAGTGTTTCGTCAAGGACTGACACCAAGGCGATCGGCAGACCTGCCACTCGCTGAATGGAAACACCTCGTTTTGAGTACTCAACTTAGAGTTTCAAATTCAACATGCTGTCGAGAGACTCTCTTATCTTGGCTTCTGTCGCCCCGCCACCGCCAACAATGACACTTTTCACTTTTCCGTCGCGATCAATAATCACTGTCTGCGGAATTGCTTGAGCCTGATAAACTCGGGCGATTGCCCCATCAGTGTCTAAAACCACAGTTGGGCTAATCTTCAAACGATCTAATAGGACTTTAACCTCGGCTGATGTTTGTTCAATATTGACTGCAATCACGTCCACGTCGGCGCCTTTGTACTCAAATCCCAATTCGGTAATCTTGGGAAGGGAAGCGACACAAGGACCGCACCATGTCGCCCAAAAGTCTAAGACGACAATTCGACCACGCAGATCCGAGAGTTTTAACACGGTGCCATCAAGTTTCTTTAACTCAAAATCGGGGGCAGCAATTCCGATCATTTTAGCTTGTGGCGAATCCGGTGCGTTTCCGACATCGGCGTCAGGCGAATCCAAATCATTAACAAATTTAGGGTCGGGCGCGTTCTCTAAAGCCCATTTTCCGAACCGATTGCGTTTGATATCGTCCGCGATCGCCTCGCCCAAAACGACTTTGGATATCTTTGAAAGGTCCACATGGCAGGCGCCCAACTGTGGATGTTGACCATACAAAATATCCCCCTCTGTTCGCTGCGGAATAATACTGATTCTCGTACCGGAATGATCCAGTGCCTGACAATTCAAGTCCATCTTTGCAGGCTCATCACTCGGTGTTTTCTCATCTGGTGGAACAACGGTAACCATGGCCTTTTTTCCAATTGGAACAATTTCGGGTGCATTCTGAAGCCAAATGATTTCCGCCACGTTCTTCATTTGGATTTTGCGTTCTTCTCCTCGAACTTGCAAAACTAGGTCATCCACATCCATGCTAAGCAAGTGACCGCGAATTGCATCGCCCTCGCTTGAGACAACCAAGTGCGTGGGCGGGTTGTTTCGCTGAGAGCGCGGGAGTGTTAGCAATCGCTTGCGCCCAATTTTTTCCATCGTTTCCGTTCCCGTATACGCAAGCCTTCGCACACCCCGAACCATTTCGACATCGATCTTATCCGCACTAAATAATGCCGATTGAAATGTTAGGACCCCATCGTTTATGCTTTGGATGTTGGCAGCAAAGCAATCGCCGCTCTTCAAATAAAGCGACGGTTCGTCTGCCTCGAGCCTACGACCAAAGTCCGCAGTCGTCTTTTGCTTAACAATCTTTTCAATTTTCGGATTTGTAGACGTGGGCTCAATGGTGCCGGTCACACCTGCAGCAATTGCAACCGGAAAGATTGCACTTGAAGGAAGCCAGTTCAATGTTCGAAAAGACGGCGGCGACACCTTCGACCCAGCAAAAGCATTTGAACCAGCTACAGCATCCATCGCAACGATTCTACCGTAGGAAACGACCCACGGAGAAACGAATCGCATGGAGGTACCTTGAACGCTATTCGTTTCGTTCGTAACCGCGTCCTTGACTGGTCCGTTTTGACCAACCGACATGACTTCAACCAGTGGGATCTTGACGTCTGCCTGAGATTCGTCAAGTGAAGCTATGACGTGATTCGATTGAATAGATATCGATTGGCCAACGAACCTCGCACCCGACCATAATTGTATCGAATAAAACTTTTTCTCGTTCGGTCGGAAAGCACTGTCTACTGTGGCTGGAAACTCGATTCGATCCACCTGATCGAGCGACACTCTCCCAAGTACATCCGACGAAGTTGGAAAGCCGAAGGTTCGATCGGTTAGATCAAAACCTGTTGGCTGTCCAACGAAAGTTTGCCCATTCTTCAAAAGTGTTTCTGGAGACTGGATATTGCCGCTTTCCTGCGATTCTTTGCCATTGGTGACCAGTACAGGGGACGAAAAAATAGAGCGATATATCTTAAGAGATCGCAGTGAAAGACGCCCAGCGACATTATTTGTGAACAGAACTTTTTGACGTCCCGTTAATCGCAATCC
The DNA here is from genome assembly GCA_043757445.1 of Pirellula sp. Classification (GTDB taxonomy): domain Bacteria; phylum Planctomycetota; class Planctomycetia; order Pirellulales; family Pirellulaceae; genus JBKCUI01. Next base: position 8,991 of record JAYVPJ010000046.1, read on the forward strand.
CTTGTTCAACCGTAATTGCGAGATGGCGATCCCGTTTTGCATGACCACCAATCGCCCTCGAACGGAATCGCAGAGCACTCTCAATGAAAGGGCATTGGATCCATCCAGCGGCAAATAGGCCGTCGCAATGTCCGCCGTGGTATCGTCCTCAACGAGTACAGTGATCGAAAGCGTGTTCTTGTTCTCAGGTTTACGAACGTGCACTTCAAGTTTATGAGGCTCACCAACTTGAATGAGCCAATTCGGGCTCGTTGACTGCCATGCAACATTCACGTCAATTGCAGCCAAGTCTGGGAAATTTACCGATTGAGTAATAACCGTACCTGCGGTTTCGGTATCGTACGATCCAATCCCTTCAAACCAATTCCCACGTCCGCCCTTTTTGACCACTGGCACGCTCTGTTTCCAATCCGAAAGCTTGAGTTCGCCGCTTTCAGACTCCGTTTCAGCGGAAGTTCGTAGGATGCTACGAATAGAACTGATCCGCACCTGCTTCTTGCCAGCGTACTCGCTATCCACATCGACAAATTGATCGCTGATATTCGTGACTTTCCCCGTAATCGCTTCACCATTCTGCAACTCGACAATAAATTGAGTCTCTTTTTCAGGATCTTGCATCTTCTGCTTGGGAGGTGGCAGGACGATGTTGTCCACCAGTCTCCAAGGAACGACTAATTCCGAAACAAATGCAGGGCATTGCCAAACGAGCGAACCGTTGGGATCCTCAGCTTTCCCAAATTGACCTCGATAGATATCGCCACCAATCAGTTGAAGCTTTCCCAACGACTTATCGGCGTCATTCCGGTCGACTTCGGGCGGATCCATTGCGGCGCAAAAATTCGCTATCAAGATGGTGGTAATAAGCGTTAATACATTCATTGTGCATCCACTTGAGACAGATCCGCGATGGCCGTGCATTCCAAGGCTGGATCTTGGGAACGAAGACGCTGGTAGTGATGAGCGAACGTTGTCGATTCGTGGTTTCATATCAAAGCGAATTCGCTGATCTATCGTTCATAAATAGGTAGGAATCGAAAATTTAGGGCGAGCGCTAACAGAGACATAGAGGTAGCTACCGCCGGCCCAAAATTACCATCGAAATGCCCGTCCGACTTTTGCTTCTGCTTGAGTTCATTAATCAAGTTCTTGTTCCATTTTTCCCAAGCGTTTATGTCTGCTTGGAAGAGAGCTTGAGCTTTGTAGTACGCTGTGTATTCTCCGTAATGATCTCCAACCAAATTCGAGTCACTCGCTTTCAGGAGCGATGAGGTCGCCTTGAACTGCTTTAAGTCCCTTCGGCCCGCGATGGAATACACCAGACAGGCGATTGCCGTTCGTGCGGGTGAATCGCCCATCCCGCCCATGCCACCGGCATATGCGACTTGACCGTTGTCGGAGGTCATGCCAGTAAAATACTTGATTGCAAGGTCGATATTTTTGTCGGGCACTTCGATTCCCGCGTTCCTTGCTGCAAGCAATGACATAAGAACTGCACCGGCAACCGACGTATCAGCATCCGTTCCATCTGGAGAGTATCTCCATGCGCCGTCTCTGTTCTTGTTTTGACTAGTGACCGAGGTTCGAACAGCAAGTTCGAGTGACTGCCCAATGGAACGAATCCGTTTTTTGTCCGCGCCCTCTGGCCAAAAATTACGTTCGTCGACAGCACCGTAAGCTTCGGCCAAGGCGAGTGTCGCAAATCCATGGTGATACATGCTCCCACCAAAGAACCCCGTTGCGGCACTCTGTTCACGAATGAGAGCTTGAATTGCTTTCCGAACCGGAGTGCTGTATTGACCGAAGTTAGGATCCTCACCCGATGCAAGAAAGGCCATCAACGCGAGGCCAGTTCCACCAGCGCCAGCACCCTCGCCACCGGTGGACTTCCAAGTCCCGTTTTCGTCCTGGTTGTTGGTCAGCCAACTCAACCCTCGATCGTATATCTCACGCACTTCGCGAGCAACTGCTTGCCCCTGTACTGCCGCCCCATCTCGACGCGGCGGTTGAGCGCGCGCGTTGGAATGCAACGAGAATACGAAGAGAACTAAAGAGAGACTCGCCCAACGTCGAATCAAAAATGAATCGACGAAGGAGAGACGCAGAATGGCATTTGCATTTTGGCTGACCAACGTCTGGCGACCGTAGCTACGGTCGCATGAGCTTGGATGATAGATTTCCTGTTGCCGCTCGCCTAATAAAGGAACGCTCATCGTAGGATATCCAAAGGGGGCAGTATCCGATTTAGCGGAATGGGTACAGATGCTGGAACGGTCTCAAGAGCAATCTTCTGAACTGGACTCAGTATGTCTACTGCCGATGCAGAATTGCGGAGCCTGCGACAAATTGCAGTAAAGTCTAGTTCTCGATTTTCCTCTTTACAGAGCCATTCATCTAATTTCACACGCTGGGTCTCATTAAGCCCTAACTTGCGTTGCAAACTCAACAGGTTTTTCAACTGCGCCGTCCTCTCTTGGTTGCTTTGCTTTTTGGATTCATCTGCCTTTATCTTTAATGACTGCTCTTTCGAGAGTTGCGAATTTAGCACCTTACGCCAGACCGCTTTGTCGTCTTCCCTTTCGCTTTGTATGGACGCAGCGAATTGCCATACCTTTCGTTGCATTTCCTGTAAGACCTGCGGCGTCATTTTCCCATCGTAGCTGAGCAAGGAAGTGATTCGAATCTCAATATGCTGAATGTCCACATCGATCGCTTCGTTTAGTTTACTCCACTGCTCGTCGGTCAAAGTACAGATACTATGTACGCGATCCAATTCCCTGCGAATGCTATCCCGTTTCAATTTATGAAAAGCTGCCTTCGAGCCGCCCAATGATCCGTACATGTACTCCTCCATCTGCTGTCGGTTCATTCTCGGCAACGCACCTCGCACTACCGCCGCATCGGCAGCCTCGTCTTCTTCCTGGTCTTGAGCCACGCCTTGCGCGAACGATGTGGAAGTTATGAAAAGGGAGTGCCATAGGAAAAAACATAGGATGCAGCCAACAAACCAATGCAAAATCGTTCGAACTAAGTGGAGTGGCAAACTGAAATCCGCCAGTAGCATGGCCCCCTGGGCCGTGCGAAACTCGGGCCAGGGGCCCAAGCTACGATTACAAATTCTCAGCTGATCGCTTAAAGACGGGTCAAGGCTTCTTTGCATCCACTTGCCCTTCTTCTTCTTCCTCTTTTGCCTTCCTCAGAATCCCATCAATGATCCCATTTCCATTAGCTTTTTCCTTCTTTGAACTGGTGGTATCGGTTTCGATTGCATTAAAGCTCATTGCCGACCCAACTCGAAATGGCTCGTCGATAGCCATCAATGGCGAATCTGCTGAACTTTGCACCGTCCCGAATTTCGGTTGCGACTCGCGAGTGACTAGTGCGGCCTTTTGAGAATCAGATAGGATTGGCGAAATCCAACTCGGTCGAATCTCAGGAACGGGTAGAAGCGAAGGGTTGTCAAAAGTTGCTTCCAAGGATCGGTACCAACGGTCCTTCCACTTTTCATTCAGGATCACTTCGATCTGCTCCATCTGCACGCCGCTAAGATTCAACTTCGCCTCGAGCGTCTCCAGAACTTTACTAATTAAGGCCTTCTGCCGCCACTTCATGCGGTCAGCGAGCTCTTGGTCGTACGTGCTCAATTGTACTGCAGTTGCAACTGCTTCGAGCCAGGACCGAACCAACCTCTCTGCGAGACTATCGAGATCGATCATCCCATACACATGCTCTTGCATTCTTTTGACAATAGATGCATTGGTCTTTGGGCGCCACTCATTTTCTGCCAGTTCCGCTAACGACTGCTGTTGCTTTGAGTCCAAACCGCAAACGTCCGCAATGATCGTTAGCTCGTTTTGAATCAATCCACGTGTTTGTTTAAGCAATTGAGGTTTCGAGTTCGGCGCCTGACCCGGTAGCCCTGGTTGCAGACCAAGGACCTGTGCGTCTTGGATCAAAACGTCTTGAACGCGAATCTCTCTTTGGGCCTGTATCATTCCAGGCCAAACAAAGATCGTCGCGATAGCAGACGCAAAACGTAGAAATGACGATCGTACGCAGCCCACGCCAAGCCGAGTGTATGAAAGACTCACGGCAACGCCTTGCGCTCGAGCCTTTGAAAGTACTCGTCCAATCCTTGGCGATACTCTTCAGGAAAAGTCGAACCAGATGTTCCAGTAGACTGTTGAACTCCATGGTCTTCGCGGGCTTCCTTTTCGTTGATGCCTGGTCCAAGCAATGCGATGGCCGCATCCTGAGTGTCTCCACCTCCGCCCCCACCTGGATCCGCACCACCGCCCCCCCCACTCTTTGGATTGATTCGTTTGCTCTTGAGCAACAACTCGATAACTTCTGTCTCTGCTGCAATCGCAAATTTAGACGTGTCAGGCCGATCAAGAATAGATGCCGCGTCGACCATCGCTCGATCCACTTCATTCATCAAGGCGATCTCTTTGCCAAATTCGCTCTGCGCGTCGGGCAAATCCTCAATTTTTTGACAAACGACCACAATTCTTTCCTGAAGACTAATTTGCGTGGTTGCCAATTCATCAACCATGTCCAAGTACTTCTCGTTTTCGGCAATGGGCTTGGCCTGTTCCGCAACGCGTGTCCGCTCTCGTAGATTGATCTCCTCCTCAAGGATCTTCATGACTTCGAGTATGATCGATGGAGGAAGCGAGCTTTTGGATTTGCTCCCTTTGCATTCACCTTTGCAAGCTGGATCGACCAAATCTTCGGCCCAACGGTCCATTGTGTCGGACCAGAATTCCGCTTCGGCTATCGCCATGCCTTGCGACTCGACTATTCGATTGGACAATAACCGAATACCGCCTAGCACATCCTCTTTCTTCATGTCATCGAGCACGTCCTGGAATTTGACCAATGGCCGACGCTCATGAAACGCTTCTAAGTCGTCGATGATCAGTCCCACGTTGTTGAGAGCCCCTTCCTCGCGAGTTTTCAACTGCTTGATTCGCACTTGTTGATCATTCTTGAGTCTCTTTAGGCTTGAGCCAAATGCTTCGTTGATTTCACTGGAGGTTGCATCAGCAATTTGCAATTGTTCCCTCGAAGCCGCCTTGAGTCGTTTCACGAGAGTGCTCCCCTCAAGATTCGCCATCAAGTTGTTCAGCTCTTCAGCAACTTTATCGAATTCGGCCAACAACTCCTCTTGCTTTCGAACCGCTTCTTCGACTTTGTTTTCTTCTGGTGTCGCGTCCTCTTCTTCACCGGGTTTTTTGGGTTGAGGCTTGCCCATGACCGTCGTAGTAGGCAACCGTAAAGGAGCGGGAGCACCAGCCTTCTTTGGTGCTAGGTTTGGATCCTCCTCCGCTGCTATCGGGGGTTGTTGAGAAGACTCGCGATCTGCGATCGTTGGCCCCTGTGGTTTAGGGGGTTGAGGCTCAGTCTTGGCAGGACCAGCCGGACTGCCTGCCGAGTCCTTATTTTGTCCGACCATCGGGCCAGATTTTGATTGTTGAGAGCCGCTCTTGGCGATTCTCTTCTCGTCTTTGGCTTGCTTTAATAGATCGGCAACAGAGGGCATCCGATTGGCTGCAATGTCTTTTAGGATTTGATGCATCTCAGCCCATTTTTCTAAATGACCGACGCCAATTTCTGAGTTGCGTGCCGCTTGTCGGAGCAGTTCTTCGCCTTTGCCAGTCAAGTTCTTTAGTCGACGGCCATTGGCTTGCTCCGCAGAGGCTTGCTGCTCAATCTTGTGACGAGTGTCTTCCTTGTTGAGTTCGTCTTCCGACAGATCGCGAATTTTTCGATTGGTATCGAGTAATTGAAGCTCACGATCTCTGACCTCCAGCGATTCACGTTGCCACTTGCTTAATTGCTCGAGCACCCAAATAGCGTGATCACTCGGGTTCAAAACATAAAGTAAATGTGGTGTCGAATAGATTCGACCGCGTTCGGGTAAATAGTCCTCCACAAACATTCGCAATTCGAGCGGCTGTGCCGGTATTTTGAGGGCGGTGGCTTGAAATGTCGCCATCGCATCCAAAGTCTCTGCATTTGGATTGCCCGCCGAAAGCAATAGCTCGCCTTTAATGGGAGCCGCTCCAACGAAGCCCTCGGCAGTTCGCCATTCCATCCCAATTTGCTTTACGCCGAAATCATCAACGGAACGAACGGTGAACTGCAGTTGTTCGGAATCTAGAAGGACGCGAGATCGAGGAAGACCATCCGAAAAAACCGCTGGGGCTTCGTCGTTTCGGACTGTTACGTTGACCGAAAAAGGTGACTTCGCGGAAAGTCCATAAGTGTCCATCCAATCGAATTCGAACTTCTTTGATTCCTGCATTACTTCGCGCTGCGGATGGAAGGATTGATCTTGCACAGACAGATCGTTTCCGTTGACCTTGGCTGAAACAAGGCTTCTCGACGCCGTTGCATCAAAGCCAATGCCTGAACCTAAAACGACCGAAAGCCCGCCGCCTCGCACATCTTTGCTCAATGGCTGCTCGCGCTGCAAGTATTTAGGGAGGTCGATATTCGCATGGATCTTTTCAAGCTCTGGACGAAGCTTTGGTTCGATCTGCAGGCTAGGCGTTGCATCGCCAATGGAAAGCGACAGCGTTCCCGATTCGATTTGTGGTGGAAACTCAAATGCATACTCCCTATCGAGCAGTTTGGATTCCAATTCGGATTGATTTCCGATGATCGCAGTTGCTTTACTTGGGGTCCAAGCTGACCCCGAAGCCAACTTGACAGAAATTGGAAAAGACTCGCCATGCGGAACGATCACACTCTTCGGAAGTGTTTCAATTGCAGCAAAGGTGTATCGTTGTACGTTTCCTAAAGGTGCCGCAAACCTAGCCCAAGCGTTGGATATAGCCGCCGGAAAAAGAATCCAAAGCCCGGCGACAAGTGCCAGGCCTGTCGCCGCAAGCGATCCCCAGACTCTGTGACTTGAAGACGGGGTGGCAGCTAAGAAATCCCGTTTTGCGGAATCTTCCGCTACTTGGATAAGTGCCGCTTTGCAAAGGGCTGGTGATCTCAACTGTTCGGAGTCGCTATGGGAAAGTTCGATGGCACCTAATAATGCGTCTCCAACCGCAGGCAATCGTCGCCCCAAAAGTTTCGCTACCGATTCGGCAGTTCTAACTTGAACGACCCATTTCTGAAAACAATAAGGGATCGAAGCAACACCTACAGTCGTTAATAGTAATACAGAGGCCCGAATCCAGGCCGGCGAATCGAAGAACCGATCCAAGGCGAACACGCAAAGAACCCCGAAAAAGATCGAAAACAAAGCTATGCTTGTCGCCTCTAGCATCTTGATGGTCCAGACCCGTCTGCGAAACTCAGACAACTGGGTGACCAAAGAAGTAGGAATGGCAATAAGGTTCTTTGTCTGAGATATGCTCATAGCAGATGGCAATTCCTGGTATCAACCATTGTGACTTGATCTAACACTGTGACTTGATCTAAAGTTCAATTCTGGGCCGACCGCGTATCATTGCTGTACCGCAAAAACAGTCTGTCGCAGTTGGACCGAACCTATCGAATTCCGTTCAAGTAACAGTATAGAGGGTCCGCACCTGGAAACTCAAGAATCGAACCAATTTCCAAGCTCAGGAACTCCGCTTTTCCCGAAAATATTCTCCTGACTAACCTAAAAACAAGTTCGGCGTGACCGGTCGTGTCAAACGGATCGGCGATAAAACGATTGTCTCAGCCACAGCACACGCTAATACGATACCAGGCTTGCGAAGTGGTTGTGAACTTTTTCGACCGTCCAGTTCGCAGATCAACAGGGGTAAACCAAATGGCCAAGTTCTATATTCAAAGTGGTTCGATTCGAGGAATTGTGGATTGCTATGATTCCGAATGTGCGGCTGTCTGGATTGTAAATCGCGTGATGGAACAGCTTTCACCGATAAGCGACGAGGCCATTTACCAAGGAGACGAAGATGCCGACGTCGGCATGTTTGCCTTGGATGACATGATTCAAATTAGCGAACAGGGCTTTGATCGCGACGACTGCGAAGTCATCGATACGCATATGGCATTTATCCAATGGCACCAACTGAAACGAGCCATCGAAGCGATCCATCAGCAATTCAATGACAAAATAGACAACGAATGATTGTTAAACGAATTCTAGCTGCCGGCACTCAAAAGCGCGGAGCCCATAGTTACTCCAGGGGCCGGCAATGTGCTGCTCCCTTGCAGATAGATATCGATAGATCGCGCGGCTCCTCGGCCTTCGTTGATGGCCCAAACGACAAGCGATTGTCCACGTCGGCAGTCACCGGCAGCAAATACACCGGGTACGTTGGTCGTAAACTTGCCATGCTCCGCTTTGTAGTTGCTGCGTGGATCAAGTTCGATGCCGAGCAATTCGGATACAGATTTTTCTGGACCGAGGAAACCCATCGCAAGCAACACGAGATCCGCACCGATGACCTCTTCGCTGCCTACTATTTCCTCCATGACCATCCGACTATCCTTTTTGATCCATTGCACACGAACCGTTTTGATGCCGGTTACATTTCCAATGCCGTCATTGATGAACTCCTTGCTCAAGATGCAATACTCGCGCGGGTCATTTCCAAATTTCTCTTCGGCCTCTTCGTGACCGTAATCGACACGAAACGTCTTGGGCCATTGTGGCCATGGATTGTCTGACGCTCTATCTTCGGGTGGTTTGTCTAACAGCTCAAAATTGACGAGCTGTGTGCATCCGTGACGCAGACTTGTACCAATGCAATCACAGCCGGTATCTCCGCCGCCAATCACCACGACGCGTTTTCCTTTAGCCGAAATGAATTTTCCATCCGCATGTTTGCTGTCGAGCAAGCTCGATGTGTTCGCTGTCAAAAACTCCATTGCGAAATGCACGCCATGGAGTTGTCGACCTGGGATCGGCAAATCACGAGGCATGGTCGCACCCGTTGAGAGCAAGACCGCGTGATTCTCAGCCATCAATTGCTTGGGGTCAACGTTTTTACCAACATTGGCTCCGGTCACGAACTTCACACCCTCTGCGCTCATTAGATCCAATCTGCGTTGGACAACTCCCTTGTCGAGTTTCATATTGGGAATACCGTATGTCAGCAAACCGCCGATGCGATCCGCGCGCTCGTAAACAATTACTGTATGTCCGGCCTTATTTAGTTGGTCAGCCGCCGCCAAGCCAGCCGGCCCACTTCCGATAATCGCGACGCTCTTACCCGTTCGCAACTGAGGAGGATTGGCCGTCACCCACCCCTCTTCGAATGCCCTGTCGATGATGGCGTTCTCAATGTTCTTGATCGTAACGGGAGGGTTCGTGATTCCAAGAACGCATGCGCCCTCGCACGGCGCCGGACAAACTCTGCCTGTGAACTCGGGGAAGTTATTTGTTTTGTGCAATCGATCGACAGCTTCACGCCAGCGACCATGGTAGACCAAGTCATTCCACTCAGGAATCAGATTGTCGATTGGGCAACCCGTAGCCGACTGGCAGAACGGCACGCCGCAATCCATGCAACGAGCCCCCTGTGTTCGAAGTTGCTCTTCCTCGGGCTCGGTATAGATCTCTCCATAGTCTTTCACGCGAACAATGGGTAACCGCCATTCCACTTTCTTGCGATCGAATTCTTTGAAACCAGTTGGCTTTCCCATATTTTTTCTTAACGAGTAAGGAGTTACTTGAGGCTTGAGGCTTGAGGCTTGAGGCTTGAGCCTTTTTTACACCAATTGCAGTTTCTTTTCTTGCTTCATTTCGAGCAAAACTCGTTTGTAATCGGTCGGCATGACTTTAACGAAATGCCCCGCGCTGCTTGGCCAATTTTCTAGGAGTTTTCTTGCAACGGAGGACTTGGTAAAGTCGGCATGCTTGGAAACCAAAGAAAAGAGTTGCTCCATGTCTTCCTCAGCGTCAACGTTTTCTAGTTCAACGGTTTCGAGATTGCATAAAATGCGAAATGAATCCACATCGGCCAAAACGTAGGCAATGCCGCCGCTCATTCCTGCCCCAAAATTTCGACCAGTCGGACCCAGGATGACGACGCATCCGCCGGTCATATACTCACAACCGTGATCTCCAACCCCTTCGATAACCGCGGAGCAACCGGAATTGCGGACTGCGAATCGTTCCGCAGCTCGACCACGAATGAAAAGTTCGCCTGTTGTCGCTCCATAGAGGCAAACGTTTCCAACGATGATGTTATCCTCAGGCGGGAAGGTCGAACGCTTATCGGGGTAAACAACAATTCGTCCACCGGAAAGCCCCTTGCCGACATAGTCGTTTGCGTCCCCTTCCAATTCGAGGGAAACACCATGGGCAAGGAACGCACCAAAACTTTGGCCTGCGGAACCGCTAAACTTGATGTGAATAGTCCCTGTTGGCAATCCCGCTTGACCGAAGCGTTTGGCAATTTCATGGCTGAGAATCGTGCCAACCGTGCGATTGATGTTGAGGATCGGCAGTTCGAACTTCACGGGCTTGCCCGTTTCTAAGGTTGTTTGGCAGCGAGGCACGATTTCAGTCATGTCCAACGACTTTTCGAGACCATGGTCCTGCTTCTGCAAACATCGAACGCCAACGTCTGGGCTCGACTTTTTGGCCGGTTTGAGTATCGGAGACAAATCCAATCCGTCGGCTTTCCAATGCGAGATGGCGGTATCCGCGATCAGGCAATCGGTGCGTCCAATCATGTCGTCGATTTTCTTAAATCCTAGTTCTGCCATGATTTGACGGGCATCTTCGGCAACCATAAACAAATAGTTGACGACGTGTTCTGGTTTGCCGGTGAACTTCGCACGCAATTCTGGGTCTTGCGTCGCAATCCCGACTGGACAGGTGTTGAGATGGCACTTGCGCATCATGATGCAACCTAACGTAATGAGTGGGGCGGTAGCGAATCCAAACTCTTCCGCCCCTAACAAGGCGGCTATTACGACATCGCGACCAGTCTTGAGTCCACCGTCGGTCTGCAACGTGACGCGACTTCTTAAGTTGTTCAATACCAACGTTTGATGCGTTTCCGCAATCCCCAGTTCCCAGGGCAGCCCAGCGTGTTTGATGCTCGTCAGCGGCGACGCTCCGGTTCCGCCTGTATCACCGCTAATCAAGATGTGGTCAGCATGTGCTTTGGCGACTCCAGAGGCAACCACGCCAACACCGACTTCGCTGACGAGCTTGACACTAACTCGAGCACTTGGATTGCTGTTCTTCAAATCGTGGATGAGTTGAGCAAGATCCTCGATCGAATAGATATCATGATGCGGAGGCGGGCTGATCAGACCAACGCCGGGCGTGCTGTAGCGAATCTTGGCGATGTACTTGTCTACTTTCTTTCCCGGCAGTTCGCCACCCTCACCGGGTTTGGCTCCTTGCGAGATTTTGATCTGCAGTTCGTCGGCGTTCGCCAAGTATTCGATCGTGACACCGAATCGGCCGGACGCAACTTGTTTGATGGCGGATCTTTTACTGTCACCGTTTGCAAGTGGCTTGAATCGGACAGGATCTTCCCCGCCCTCACCGGTGTTGCTCTTCCCGCCGAGTCGATTCATTGCAATGGCCACCGTTTCGTGGGCTTCGGCGCTAATCGAACCCAAGCTCATGGCGCCGGTGCAGAATCGCTTTACGATTTCTTTGGCTGGTTCTACTTCTTCAAGACTGATGGATTGCCCTGATGCACTTGGTTTGAATTCAAGTAGTCCTCGAAGGGCATATCTCATTTTGGAGTCGTTATTGATGTGGTCAGCAAATCGCTTATAGGCGTTTTTGTCACCAGCTCGCGCAGCCACTTGGATGTCCGCAATAGCCGCTGGGTCCCAACCGTGCCGTTCGCCTTCGGCACGCCAATGAAACTCCCCGAGGTTCGCAAGCATAGGCATGGCATTCGGCTTGATCGTCGGGTAGCCAAGTGCGTGGCGTCGGAATATCTCTTCAGCCAAGATGTCAAAACTGCAGCCCTGGATTCGGCTGTTCGTCCCTGCAAAGCAACGAGCGATCACTTCATCTTTCAATCCGAGAGCTTCGAAGATCTGGGCTCCCTTGTAACTCGCAAGCGTACTGATACCCATTTTCGCCATGACCTTCATCATGCCCTTGGCGACCGCTTTGCGATAACCGGCGACAATCTTATTGTCATCCAACCCTTCGAGGACGCCGTCGCGGCTGGCTTGCCACAAGGATTCAAAGGCGAGGTAAGGGTTGATTGCGTCAGCCCCATACCCAACCAGCAAGCAATGATGGTGAACTTCGCGAGCTTCGCCAGTCTCTAATACGATTCCAATTTGGGTTCGCTTGGCAGCTCGAACCAAATGGTGGTGGACTGCTCCGCAGGCCAACAAACTACTTGTGGCGACGCGGTCCTGACCAATGTTACGGTCGGAGAGCACAATCATCGTATACTTGTCATCGATTGCTTTCTCCGCTTCGTTGCAGATGCGGTCAAGAGTTGTTGTAACCCCAGCCTTGCCGAGCGTACGATCAAAAGTGATGTCGATAGTCTTCGTTTTCCAACCGCGATTCGTCATGTGCTGGATTGCTGCCAATTCTTCGTTGGTGAGAATTGGGTGAGGGATCATAAGACGGTGACAATGTGCTGGCGTCGCGTCTAGCAAGTTTTGTTCTGGGCCGACGTAGCATTCCAGCGACATGATGACTTCTTCGCGGATCGAATCGATCGCTGGATTGGTTACTTGGGCAAATAATTGTTTGAAGTAGTCGTAGATCAAGCGAGGCTGATCGCTCAAGCATGCCAATGCAGAGTCATTGCCCATCGAGCCAATAGGGTCAATCTGAGTTCGAATCATTGGTAACAACATGAAATTCATGGTTTCAAGCGTATATCCAAAAGCCTGCATGCGCGGCAGCAGCGTATCTGGGTAAAAGCCGTGCGATTCCTTGTCTGTCGACAATTGGTCCAATGTGATTCGTTCGGCTTTAAGCCATTCCTGGTAAGGTCGAATGGCTGCAAAGGTCTCTTTTAACTCTTCGTCTGGGATGAGACGCCCCTCCTCGAAGTCGATGAGGAACATGCGACCTGGCTGAAGTCGACCTTTGGATTTAACAATTGCAGGATCGACAGGCAACACTCCTACTTCGCTAGCCATGATGACTCGGTCGTCCGTTGTCAGATAGTATCGACTGGGCCGCAAACCGTTTCGGTCGAGCGTCGCACCAATAAAATGACCATCGGTAAAGACAATCGATGCCGGCCCATCCCATGGCTCCATCATGCAACTGAAAAACTCGTAAAAAGCGCGTTTGCCTGGCGACATGGTTTCATGTTTTTGCCAAGCCTCCGGCACCATCATCATGACCGCTTCTTGGAGAGTGCGACCGTTGAGAAGCAAGAACTCTAAGACGTTATCGAAAGTCCCTGAGTCGCTGCATAGTGGCTCAACGACGGGAAACAATTTCTTGAGATCTGCTCCATAAACTGAGCTTTCCGCCATGCCCTGTCTAGCTTGCATCCAGTTGATATTGCCTCGAACCGTATTGATTTCGCCATTATGGCTCATGAAGCGCAAAGGCTGAGCCCGATCCCAACTTGGAAAGGTATTCGTTGAAAATCGCGAGTGAACCATTGCCAAATGGGTCTCGAAATCAGGGTCGCTCAAGTCTCCGTAATAGGGAACGACTTGGGCCGGTGTCAGCATCCCTTTGTAAATGAGTGTCTTGGTGGACAAGCTGCAAACGTAGAAAAGCGTCGCTTGCTTTAGATTTTTGTCATTGCGCAAAAAATGGCTGGCTTGCTTTCGAATCAAGTAAAGTTGGCGTTCAAATTCGGGGTTGTTCAGTCCTTCTTTTGCAGCCACGAAAACCTGTTCGATGACGGGTTCGGACTTGCGAGCGCTGGGGCCAATGTCCGCTGAGTCGGCAGATTGTGGAACCAACCGCCAGCCCAAGAGCTTTTGCCCTTCGCTTGCAATGAGTCGATTAAGAACTTGCTTGCAATGATCTCTCTCGGTGGCATCCTTAGGCAGGAAAATATTACCAACCGAATAGAGTCCAGCTTTAGGCAAATCGACTCCAAGTTCGCTAAGCGCAATGCGTCGCAAGAACTTGTCCGGCATGCCTACGAGGATCCCAGCACCGTCACCGGTGTTCTTCTCACATCCGCAAGCACCCCGATGATACATGCTCTTCAGGATCGTTTCGGCGTCACGCACGATCTGGTGACTAGCTTTGCCTTTGACATGGGCCACGAACCCGACGCCGCACGAATCTTTTTCGAGGTTGGGATCGTAGAGTCCCTGCTTTTCTGGAAAACCGAATGGTGCATTCATGCTTTGTGAATCCTTGTTATTGGTCTTTGATCGCTATTATTTTCGAAGAGTGTGACTGCATGTCACAATGCCACTAAGACGCCATGGACGGATTGGGTGCTAACTGTCCACTGGCTGGCGGGGCGCTTTCCTCCGATTCTGTATTGATGGTTTTTGAGTCCTCCAGGGATTTAGAAGCCTCTTGATCCCAAACTCGATTCTTCATCACGATATCCATGAAGCTTCGAGCGGCCCGACTCAATGTTACTTCTCGTCGTTGAATGATTCCCAATGGACGAGTTAGATCCAAACGATCGCACTCAATCTTTTTTAGCGAGCCCGATGCCAATTCACTCTGAACCGTCAACATAGGTAAAAATGCAACGCCACTGTTGACGATGGCCGCATGTTTCACTGAATCTATGTTGTCCAATTCGACCACCACTCGCATGGTTACTCCTAAATTGCGAAGCTCCTTGTCAATCTCTTGCCGAATCCGCAGGTTGCTCGCAAAGGCCACCAATCCGATTTGAGAGAGCGCCTCAGGTGAAATGCGACCAAGTGTAGAGAGCCGATGCCGAGGTGAAGCGACCAAAATCATCGGTTCATGCCTCCATAACGTTGTCTGCAAACTGGGATGGTTTTGATCCGGGTAGCTAACCATTCCGAAGTCCACAGTTCCCTGCTCCACCATTCGGTAGACTTCGTGAGGGTGAGCAAGTTGATAAGCAAAACTCGCCGAAGGGTAGTTCTTTTGAAACTTTTCCTCGAGGACCGGCATATAGCTCAGTCCAATGGAATAAATGGAAGCAACGACAATGTGGCCGGTTACTTCCTCACCAGAGGTTGCTCCACCAAGTCGGACTTCATCGACCAAAGTATCGAATTGCCGCAAAACTCCTGCCAATCCATCATAAAACTTTTGCCCTTCGGCTGTCAGAACAAATGGTCGCTTGGTTCGATCGATCAATTGCACAGACAAAAAATCTTCCAAATGCTGCACGCTCTGACTAGCCGCGCTCTGGGTCATTCCATGATCGCTTGCTGCCTGCGAAAAACTTCGGCGCCGAACCACATCATAAAAGACCTTTAAAGATCGAATATGCACAGCTCCGTGCGAACTGGCTGCTCTATTATTACTTTTGTTAATTTCATGACTCCTCTATTAACGTTGCCGATTCGAAGGATACCGTGCGGAGTTTAGGGAGTCAAGCAGATTTAAAATAAGTTCATTGGAAGTTGAATTGAGTATTGCTAGCCCATCCGTTCGGGGCTTGCCCCGACGGATGCGTTTTGGCGTACTACACAATTGAGTGTCCCAACCAGGTTCCCCTCGGCTTTGCCCGCCTCCGGCGGGCAAAGCCGAGGGGAACGGATCGATTCGCGAGCGCCGACCGTTAGTACGCCAAAACAAGGTTGGTGAGGGACAAGCCCCCGACCAACCTCAAAAGGCCAGCCCTCTGGAACGCCTAAGGCAAAACAGAATTCTCTTGGTTCTAAAAAGGTCATTGGTTCCGAAATGCCTGTTGCCTTTGCGAACCAATTGCAACGGTTTGGCGTCTAACTGATCCGCATCCATAAGGTCGCAAGTCCTGTTTGAATTGTCCCTAAATATGCCTGGACGCAGACAGCCACTTGATGCAATATAGGGGGACAAGGATGTGATCGGGGCAAACTACTTATTGATTTGGACAAACTGTGAATACTAGCTCTCTGCCGACGGAACGAACGGCCTGTGCAATTTTCTTTTCTGGCGCGACTTACTTCGTTCATTTTCTAGCATTGGGATTTAGTTCTTTTCCATTGCAAACTCATTTACGGAAAGTGCTGACTCCGGCCTCGGCGAGTTTGGTTGCTAGCATCGCGCCGATTGCCGCCTGCATCACCTATTTCTTTTTTCGGTACGCAGAATCGCGAGGTTGGACCAAGTCGCCGCGTCAGATTCTTTTCTATGTAGCAGTTGGAGTTGCATTATTGCAATTGCTATTGGGATGGCGAATGCAACAAACAACTCTCGGCAACGATTTTGTCGGGCCTATCGTGGATATAGCGATGTGTATGTTGTTACTGGGATGTGTTCAATCCAGCACGATGACTTTGTTAAACCACATTGGCGTCGCGACCATGGGGAGCTATGCATATTCGGTGCGCGCAGCAGGCTCAGCTGGATATATGATCGCTTTGATATTAATGGGCTCGTTTGGAAGCAATGCAGAATCGATTGCCGAGTTTCACTTGTTTATTGGCGCGGCAATCAGCATGTGTCATGCACTCTTTGCATTCATGGCCTGGCGTTTGTTACCGATACCTCATCAATTCGAATCGCCCCAACCAACCTTAGTGGCCAATCCTCCGAAGTTACTCCATGGAACAGAGATGAGTACCGACCGTTTGGAGTGGCTAGGTTTGTTGTTGCTCGTTTGGATGGTTGCGGTTTGTGAGATGTCTTATGGACTATATGCGCACGAATTCTTGACGATGACCTATGGAAACTACGGCTACTTTGTTTTTGCGGGGGCGGTTGCCATTGAAATCGCTTTGCTCATTGCATTGCCTTTTGTACCCAGCTTAAGGCGGCGTTTATTGTTTGTTGGTCCGCTCGGATGGATACTTTTATTCAGCGGATGCTTGTTGGCAACACAAGGCTTTGGAGCTTTCGGTTTGTTCGCGTTTGCTTTATCGCTCAATTGCCCGTTTCAAATCTCGACCAACGAACATGCGCACCGAATGAATCCTAGCGTCATGGGGGTAGCATCGATGACTTTGGCCCAGTCGATTGGTTACACAACAGCGACGGTCATCGCATCGCTCACATCGCGATTTGGAATCGGCCCCGCTCCTCTTTGGATGGCTGTGCTGCCTCTTTCCGTGCTAGCTTTGATGCTCGCCTTTCGAAAACTCGCCCGACAGAACGCGTCGTTCGATGTCAACGATCTTGGCCAGACGAGCTGCGTGTCGGGGAGCGGGAGTATAGCGAGCTGCGAGGAACGATCGGACGACTTCGAAGGCAGCCTCAGGACCAATGACCCGTGCGCCGATGCAGAGGACATTCAGGTCGTCGTGCTCGACGCCTTGGCGAGCGGAGTACGTGTCATGGCACAAACTGGCTCGGATTCCGGGAAACTTGTTCGCCGCCACGCTCACTCCAACTCCTGAACCACAAACAAGTATTCCGCGATCGATTTCCCCATTGAGGATCTTGACCGCCACCATTTCGGCAAAATCCGGGAAATCGCAAGGGTCTGCCGTGTGTGATCCGCAGTCGATCGCGTTCACCGACTGGTCAATTAGCAGTTTATAAACATCGTTTTTGAGCAAGAATCCAGCGTGGTCACCGCCAATTGCGTACCGGAGGGGAGCTGCATGTGTCATAAAAAAGTTCTTGATACAGGAAAGGGGATCGCACGAGTGATGAGAGATTTTCGAGGGTTGGCCTACGGCGACGAACGTCTTGAATGATAGCTACCACGCTTCGGCGAGCGTAGCAACGGTGTTAGGCCTTGGTTACGGGACTGCGGAGCGTGGCTAACAAACTGGTAGATCAGCATAGTAGTCGCTGTTGCCGTCCTTGTGAAACGTTGTTACACTCCCTGACCCTAGGTTGTATGAGTTTTTTGGATTTCGGCTAGTTGCCAGTCCCTCCACCAATCTGATTCCTCTTTTTTTTACGCTGCGTCGAGAGTCGGTTCCAAAACTTTATCGCCAAGAAGGAATCACGTAAATCGATCTTTAGTCGGTTGTTACTCTTTCTCATGCGTCTAGCCGATTTTCTCCCGCTAGCATATCCAAGGACTTTTACGCATGGTCAATCGTACCCTCATTCGCTCCCTCGAGGATGAACTCCTGGAGCAGGAACTCGAACTCATGTTCGGCGATACAGCCGAAACGATGTTTGACGAGTCACTCTTAGATGCCAACAAGCAATTTGATGTAAACCAAATTGTCGAGGGCAAGATTGTCGAAATCAATGACGAATTCGTCGTAGTTGACGTCGGCTTCAAGAGCGAAGGTGCGATCCATAAGAACGAGTGGGACGAAAATGAACCGCCGCCAGAAATTGGCCAAACTGTCAAGGTTCTGATCGAAGAAGTCGAAGATCAGCATGGAGCTCCGGAAGACGTTCGTGCTATGATCAGTCTCAGCAAACGTAAAGCTGAAAAGATCATCCAATGGGAACAGATGATGCTCTCGGTCCAGGAAGGCCAAGTGGTCACTGGTACCGTTACCCGCAAGATCAAAGGCGGTTTGCTCGTCGACATCGGTGTGCCTGTCTTCTTGCCAGCTAGCCAAGTGGACATCCGTCGCCCCAACGATATCGGTGACTACATCGGTCGTGTGGTTCAATGCGAAGTGCTTAAGATCGACGAGACTCGCCGCAACATTGTTGTCAGCCGACGTTCGCTCATCGAAAAGCAGCGCGAAGAAGACCGCGAACATCTCATGGCCGAACTCGAAATCGGTCAGGTTCGAAAGGGTATTGTCAAAAACATCGCCGACTTCGGTGCGTTCGTCGACTTGGGCGGTATCGATGGTTTGCTACACATCACCGACATGAGCTGGGAACGAATCGGACACCCGACCGAGATGGTTTCGATCGATCAAGAAATCGAAGTCAAGATTTTGCAGATCGATCGCGAAAAGCAGAAGATCGCGTTGGGACTCAAGCAAAAGCAAAACAACCCTTGGACCAACATCGCGGAAAAGTATCCAGTCGGCACAACCATTCCTGGCGAAGTCGTCAACGTGATGAGTTATGGTGCATTCGTGAAGCTCGAACCTGGTATTGAGGGGCTTGTTCACATTAGCGAAATGTCGTGGACGCGTCGCATCAATCATCCAAGTGAGATGGTTCAAATCGGAGATAAGATCGACGTTAAGATTTTGGGCGTGGACGCTCAAGGCCAACAGCTTTCATTGGGTATCAAGCAGACGCAATCCAACCCCTGGGATGTCGTTCTGGAAAAGTATCCAGAGAACGCGCAAGTCACTGGCAAGGTTCGCAATCTCACCAATTACGGAGCGTTTATCGAGCTTGAGGAAGGGATCGATGGTCTCCTCCACGTTTCCGATATGTCTTGGACTCGCAAAATCAGTCATCCGAGCGAATTGCTTACCAAGGGACAACAGGTCCGTTGTCGCGTACTCAGCGTTGACCAAACGCGCCGCCGCATTGCACTCGGTCTCAAACAATTGGATGACGATCCATGGAATACCACCATTCCGGCCAAATACCAACCAGGGCAATTGGTCAGTGGCAAGGTAACCAAGATCACGAACTTCGGTGTATTCGTTGGTCTGGAAGATTCGCTCGAAGGCTTGTTGCATATCTCTGAATTAGCCGACCACAAGGTCGAGAACCCAGAAGATATCGTCAAGGTTGGAGATGAGATCGAGGTCAAAGTGCTGCGAGTAGACAGTGAAGAGCGCAAGATTGGCTTGTCTCGCAAACGAGTTGACTGGTCGGAAGAACAGCACTTGGCTGAAGCCGAAAAGGAAAAGGAACAAGCACAGCAGCCGAAGTCAGATAAGCCGCAAGTGGAACTTAAGGGCGGTCTCGGCAGCGAAGGGCTACTTATTCAGCCGGCTCAACCAAGTGAATAATCGGTAACGATTTAGAATACTCATCAAACAAGTTGAGAGTGTTGGTCGCCTGACCAGCACTCTCTCTTTTTGTATTTTGCGTGGCTCGGCTTGGAGATCGCCCAACATCTTTTCAAACTGATCGTGTTAAGCGATGCGATGTGCTGGGGCCCCACGTGGGCTTTTTTAAGACCCGGGGCACGGTTATGCTTTGCTCTGCATTTATTAAGTTTTCAATCCAACTTAGCATGGCAATGCGTGCCGTGATTCTCGTCACAGAGCGTCGAGCTATATAACCAATTCAAAAGGAGTTTCGATCATGTCCGCCACGATTCCGCCAATGGTCAATGCGCCTCGTCGTACCTTGATGGGGCCTGGCCCAAGCGATACGCATCCTCGCGTTTTAGCTGCATTGGCTCAGCCGACTGTCGGGCACTTGGATCCTTACTTTTTAAAGATCATGAACGAAGTTCAAGCGATGCTTCGTGAAGTGTTTCAGACGACGAACCCATTGACTATCGCCGTCAGTGGAACCGGATCGGCTGGCATGGAAACCTGCGTCAATAACTTGGTCTCACCAGGAGATCGTATGGTAGTTGGGGTGAACGGTGTCTTTGGTGGTCGAATGAAGGATGTCGCCGAACGAGCCGGGGCAGTAGTTCATGCCATGGAACGCCCATTCGGTGAAGTCTTTACACTGGAGGAGATTGATAGGGCCGTCAAAACGCACAAACCTCAAGTTGTCGGCATCGTCCATGCCGAGACTTCAACCGGTGCATGTCAACCTATGGAGGGTATCTCCAAGATCGTCCATGATGCGGGAGCCATGTTGATTATGGATTGCGTGACTTCCCTCGGCGGTCGACCTGTTTGTATCGACCAGTGGGGTGTCGATGCGGCATACAGCGGTACGCAGAAGTGTCTGAGTTGCCCGCCAGGACTCTCTCCATTGACTTTTGGCCCGCGCGCCTTAGAGAGACTCGACGCCAGAAAGACCAAGGTGCAATCGTGGTATCTCGATCTGAGCATGGTTCGAAACTATTGGGCAGAGTCATCGAGAGTATATCATCACACCGCGCCGATCAACATGAATTACGGGCTGCACGAAGCGCTCCGAATCGTATTAGAAGAAGGCCTAGAAGCTCGCTTCGCGCGGCATCTCAAGAACCACTACGCGTTACGAGCAGGTCTGACTGCTCTCGGAATTCAATTTGCTGTAGCTGAAGAACACCGATTGCCAATGCTCAACGCCGTCTTTATTCCGCAAGGTGTCGATGACGCGGCTGTTCGGGGGCGTTTGCTCAACGAGTTTGGGATCGAAATCGGTGCCGGACTTGGCCCGATGAAGGGCAAGACATGGCGAATTGGCTTAATGGGAGAGACGTCCAGTCCTCGCAATGTTTTAAATTTCTTAGCAGCGCTTGAAAACTGTTTGGCCGCTCAAAAGTTTCCTTTTCAAGCGGGATCAAGCATCGCTGCAGCTAACGTATTTTATTTATGATCGACTAACAACCATTGGTTAATCATGGTATCGCAATTCCTCTTAAATCTTGCATCGATCTATCCTAGCTCGCGTCTGCTTACGCATGATGCCGGCCTCGTGCCTTACGAAAGCGATGGGCTTACCGCCTTTCGCGAAAAGCCGATTGCGGTCGTTTTGCCTGAGAGCGCAGACGATGTCATTCGCACTGTTCAATGCTGTTTCGAGTCTGAAGTTCCGTTCGTCGCTAGAGGCAATGGAACAAGCCTTTCGGGCGGTTCGCTCCCCGTAAAGAACGGAATTGTCATTGGCTTAAACCGGATGAATCGAATTCTAAAACTCGATCCAGTCGGGCGCACCGCGGTGGTTGAGCCGGGTGTTATCAATCTCAACGTGACAAAGGCAGCGGCACCCTATGGGCTTTTGTACGCGCCCGACCCCTCGAGTCAAACGGTATGCACAATCGGAGGGAACGTTGCGTTCAATAGCGGTGGAGCCCATTGCCTCAAGTATGGAATGACAAGCAATCATGTGCTCGGCCTAAAGATTTGTCTTCCAGATGGCAGTATCGATCAGCTCGGTGGCCGTAGTCTTGAGAGTATCCAACCTGACTACGTTGGGATGTTTGTCGGCTCGGAAGGACTGTTCGGAATTGCCTTGGAGATCACCTTGCGATTGATTCCGAAACCGGAGACCTATCGAACCGTGATGTGCGCTTATCGATCCATCAAAGCGGCCGGCGATGCGGTGAGCCAAATCATCGCGTCAGGCCTGCTCCCTGGAGCGATGGAGATCATGGACAACTTGAGTATTCAAGCTGCTGAGGCTGCGGTCCATCCCGGCTATCCGCTCGATGCCGCCGGTTTGCTCATCGTTGAATTGGAGGGAGAAGCGTCGCAGGTAGAAGCAGAGTTTGAGCGGTTAATGCCTCTGATCCATTCCTCTGGTCCCTATTTAGTAAAGGAAGCCCAAGATGCATACGAACGTCAACAAATTTGGAAAGGACGCAAAAGTGCCTTCTCGGCTGTCGGCAGACTGAGCCCCGACTTCATCGTGCAAGATGGAGTCGTTCCCCGAGGGCGACTGGGTGAAGCCCTCGAGGAAATCCATCGTTTAAGTCAGATGCATGGTATTCGAGTAGCCAATGTTTTTCATGCGGGAGATGGCAATTTACATCCGCTCATCTTGTACGACGGTAAGGAATCGGGAGCCTTGCAGCGAGCCGAGTTGCTGGCTGCCGAGATCATTGAACTGTGCATTCGGTTTGGTGGTTCGATCACGGGCGAACACGGGGTAGGAATTGAGAAACGTAGCTTCTTGCCAAAGATGTACGAACCAAACGACATGGAGTCAATGTTTCAAATTCGTCGAGAGATCGACCCAAAGAAAATTGCGAATCCTGGAAAGATGCTGATTGACGGGGAAGCTCCGGCCATGACCACGTCAGGCTTGCATCCATTGGAGAAAGCCGGAGTGATTTCCCGTGAATAGTTTGGACGAGTTGCAGGACATTGTTCGGCGATCTGCCAAAGTTCATGTTTGCGGATCGCAAACCAAGAGTGGTTTCCATCCTATGGACGATGGAGTCACGTACGTATCGACTCAATCTTTACAAGGGATCGTCACTTACGATCCACAAGAGTTTGTGGTTACGATGTTGGCTGGAACGAAGGTTTCCGAGGTCGTTGCGACATTAGGAATACAAGGTCAATATCTTCCGTTTGATCCATTGTTGGCGGAAAGTGGAGCCACGATCGGTGGGACAGTTGCCAGCAATGCATCGGGGCCGGGCCGTTTTCGATTCGGCGGGATTCGCGATTTTCTGTTGGGGGTCCGCTTTGTAGATGGCCGCGGGAATTGCATTCGAGGTGGAGGGCAAGTTGTTAAGAACGCAGCAGGGTTTGATTACCCAAAATTATTGGTTGGCAGTCGGGGCAAACTGGGTTTGATCTACGAATTGACATTCAAGGTATTTCCGCGTCCAGAATCCTATGCGACATTGATCGGTCGATTTGACAGACTGGACGAAGCATTGAACTGCATGAACCAACTGGCTTCGTCCGCGATGGACGTTGAGTCGCTTGATTTGATCCCAAACAAAGGGTCTGCAATCGGGTACGAAATTGCAATTCGCATAGGTGGCATCGCGACAGCGATTCCGAACCGATTGTCGCGTTTGCAACAGTTAGTAGCCTCATCGAAGGTCCTTCGAGATCAAGATGACAACCTGTATTGGCGAGCGGCCACACATTTCGAATGGGCAAGCGATGCAATATCGTTGCTCAAGCTGCCCATAACGCCGACTTCCATTCCGGAACTGGATCGCCGTTTGGCAAACGACAACATCGCTCGCCGATATAGTGTGGGAGGGAATGTAGTTTGGATTGCGATGGAGTGGACGACGGATTGGATGAGCAAGTTTGGGGCAGCTCAGATTTTTCTCGGCCAACCCAACGGCTACTCTACACCGTCCGAACAAGGCCCCTTTGGCCAAGCCATCCAACGCGCTCTCGATCCCATGTTGAAATTCGTTTAACCCTGCTTAACCCTGTTATAACCCCGAGCCGTAGGCGACGGTCGTACATCAACGCAGTCAGTACAGCTTCGACCGATCGCAATCGTCGCCTTTGCCTCTGGCACGGGTACTCCAAATAGCTTTCAAATCAAAATAAAGGCGGCACCTACATGGAGCACAAAATTGACATCCATTCCATTGGATTACCGCAAGCCGATGCGATGGCTCATGCGATAAGCTCTTGTGTCCATTGCGGTTTTTGCTTGCCCGCATGTCCAACCTATCAAGTCCTTGGAGAAGAGATGGACTCGCCCCGAGGTAGAATCGTCTTGATGCGTGGCGTGTTAGAAAAAAGTCTACCGTTAGATGCTGCGACTCCTTATTTGGATCGATGTTTGGGGTGTCTAGGGTGCGTTACAGCATGTCCCTCGGGAGTTCCCTATGGCGAATTGCTTTCGAGCTTCCGGGCATATTCCGAAGGAAAACGGCATCGCTCGATAGTCGATCGGGTTGCGAGGAAAATGGCCAGCCAAACCTTGCCGTTTTCAACGCGGTTCCGATGGGCGGCTGCCTTGGGTCGAATGGCTAAGCCGTTTGCTGGCGTATTCCCATCGCCTCTTCGCGCGATGCTTGGCCTCATTCCAGCTAGCCTTCCAAACGCGGATCGGCTTCCTGAGTTCACTCCCGCTCAAGGTGAGTGTCGAGGCCGGGTCGGACTCTTAGCTGGCTGTGTGCAGCAGGCTATTGCACCGGAGATCAATGCCGCGACGATTCGAGTCTTGGCGGCAAATGGATTCGACGTTATCGTTCCAATTGGACAGGGATGTTGCGGCTCTTTGAGTATGCATACGGGCGACGCCGAAGCAGCTCGTTCGTTCGCGGCTGTAAATCTCGACCTGTTTTCGCAAGACTTGGTCGCGATCATTACCAACGCCGCAGGCTGTGGCAGTGGCATGAAGGAGTATAACCTGCTCTTTCGCGGACATCGCTTGGAGCGAAAGGCAAAGGCTTTCTCAGATCGAATCCAAGACGTCAGCCAGTTTTTGAATTCGATCGAGATGGTTCCGATGAAGCCGCTCCAAAAGTCGATGCGGGTCGCTTACCACGATGCATGCCATCTAGCACACGCGCAGGGGATCCAGTCAGCCCCGAGGAGAATACTTGGCAAGATTGTAGGGCTCGAATTGTGCGAAATACCGGACGGCGAAATATGTTGCGGGTCAGCCGGAACTTACAACATCGAACAGCCAGATATTGCGAACACATTGGGAAATACCAAAGCCAAGAATATTTTTGGCTTAAACGTGGACGTGGTCGCGATGGGAAATATTGGCTGCATTGTTCAAATCCGAAATCATTTGCAAAAAATAAAATCGACTGGCGAAACGATCCGTGTTGTACATACGATTCAGTTGCTCGATGAAGCATATTCTTGATGGTGGTGTATGGCCCTTGGGCAACTCATTTGCTGGTTGCGCACCAAACGGGCGAAAAACATTGCGATGGCTCAACCAATTCATTCACAGCCCGAACTAGCATGATCAAGGATGGTCCGTCGGTTGGAAAGCGTTGAACAAGTTCGCCAAACGCGCGAACGGCTTCCCGAAATTGTTGGCCGGACTCGTATAACTGGAGGGCTTGCTCATAGGCGATCGCAAGTTCGGCATTGAGTTTGGCAGGATCTTGCATCAACTCAAAGAGATCCAACTCGCCTGCGAGTCCTACGACTTTCGCTTTGCAAAGCCTCCGTTTGAGCAAATCTGGTGGTAAGCATTTTGCGGTCTCTGCGTCCATCAGTGTCGAGACCTTCCAGTGCTTGGTTAGCCCTTGAATTCGACTTCCTAGATTCACGGTCCTGCCCATGGGTCCGTATTTGAACTTTTGCTTGGAACCAGTATTTCCCACTCTTGCTGGGCCAGTGCAAATGCCAATCCCAAAATCCACACCCCCTGGAATAGAGTACTTATATCGCTCAGTCAGTTCTTTTCGAAGTGCCATCATTTCAATGGCTGCCATCGCCGTTCGAAATGCATGATCCGGTGTACTTTCTGGGGCTCCCCACATCGCGAACATTTCATCTCCGACATAATCTACAAGTACGCCATCCGACTTCAACACAAATGCAGACAGTTCGCTGAGCGTATCACCCATCCACGTCATTGCTGCCTTGGAACCGATCGCGTCCGTCGTGAGGCTGAAACCCCGTATATCGCAAAACAACACCGAGACTTCGGCATCCTCCCCTTCAAGCAATGCGGGATTAAGGCTGATTGCTTCCGTCACTTTGGGGGAGAAGAACTGTTGGTATTTGGTTACGAGCGTCTCTCGCTTTCGGCGAGCGATACTCGACGCAATCGCGGTTGCAAGGATCGCAATTAATTTTTGTTCAGCCTCCATAACTCCCCCCATCTGCCACTCCGCACTCAGGCTTCGATCTGCATAGAGGACTCCTAGAACCTCGTTGCTTCCATCGACGATGTCGAGAATAGGGCACGCGATGGCCGTGTGAAGCAATTTGACACTGATCGATTGAAGTTCCACTGAACCCCTTCTGGGACTTGGGTAAACAACTATCTGCTTAGTTGTTAGTACTTGCTCTAGCATTGTGTTTGAGGGCGGCCGAAGGTTTGTCTCATCAACTCTCGGATTGATAAAACGCCGACCCGAGTCCAATTCCCATTGTTTGCCATTCCATAAAATAATCTCCGCTCGATCGACGTCGATAATATTGGCCACTGCTTGGGCGATGCCGGAATAAAATTCGGCTGAAGAGACAGGGCGCTGCATTGCTGCGACCGCTTGTCCAAGCCACTCCAATACCACTTGCACATCAAGCTGAGCACTGCTGCCTCCCTGAATTGAAAGCCGAGAAAGAGTTTGTTGCGGCTCAAACTGTTCGTTCCTGGACGACCTGAACGGCGATAAACCCAATGCACAAAGGCTGCCTTCCCAAGCGTCGTCGACAAAGGGTTGATGCTTCACCCAAGTTGATTGGAACGACAGTGATATTCCGTCCGGCAATTGTATTCTTGCGGGCAAATCGAGAATGCAATTGTCGCCAAAAGCCAGTACCTTGGAGCCAGCGACAGAAATTGTCGCACTTTTATGAAGGTTGGTAATTCGCCAACGGCCTCCGTCTATTGGTTCCAATTGAGCAAACGACCTCGGAACAGTCCTTAGTTCGAGCTCAGCGATGATGAGTCGCCACTGACCAACTGGATTTCGGTAAAGCAGGGGATCTGTTGGCTCTCCAAGTTGCCGACGCCCGATCTCGACTGCTTCGTCAACCAACGCGGAGTAAACATCGGAGCCGTTTCGAACGACAGTTACTTTTAGTGACACGATCGAAAGGAGATCTCCCCCAAGTTGTTGGCCGATTGTTGGACTGGCACAAAGCACAGCCGCTTGGCCACCGGGCCAGGCTCATGCATCAGCAACAAAAGCCGAGCAACTTGCCTTGTGTAGGTGCTTGCCCGATTTGTTTATGCAGTCACTTTACCACATGGTTTGAGTAATGCGAGGCTCCGCATCCAATGCTACGTGTCGGCCCCTCCTTCGCAAAAAGTATCTTCCTTGCTTGCGACAACCCGTTCCAATCGATTATCCTGTAGCGTCGTCTCCCGAAATGTCGGTTACGAAAATTCCATCTTGGGGTTTCCGTGTTTCTCATGCATTACTTTGGTACCCAAGTCAGGGAGAAAATCAAAATGGACCGCGGTTTACTATTGGCTTTAATGGCGCTTCAAAAAGAGTTCATCACGCGTCAACAGTTCCTAGTCGGCTTTCGGGCTTGGCTGATGAACCGATTTCTGAAACTCGAAGAGATTTTGGTCCAACGAGCCTTTCTTACCAAAAGCCAATTGGAACGACTTTCGTCTGATCTATCTTGCCTCCACGAACGTTTTCAAAATGAGTGGCAACCTGCGATCAGGGAAAATCAGGCGGTCAAAACAGTATATGACGACATGTTGACCTCAGCCGAAAACAACCCCGCAGTGATGCAATTTGTAGTTATGATTGGGGAAGCAATGTCGAGCTTACCTACGGCAATATCCGAAAAGACACGGATGGACACTCAGTCTTCCCATGACCCTCACTCAACGATTGATAGCGAGCCTCCGACTGACCCATACGCAACGCTGACAATTCGAAAGTTCGATGGGATAGGATAACTCCATAAGTCTTCGGTAGTTGCAACGATCAAAAACGACGAGCTAGTGATCGCTCCGATTCACTAGCTCACTAGACGGCATTCATGTTGTGCTCTTAGATCAGCGACTTTCTCACAAGGAGTGCCGCTCTCGCGTCAACGCAATAATTACGGAGTGATCGCTGAGACGGTGGTGGATGCTGATTTGTTATTGTTCGTCCCAGCGATTGCTCCAACGGCAATGAGCCCGCCAATTCCAAGCAACCCGCCTAAGCCACCTCGACCGCCTATGCCACCACCACCACCACTACCGACGCCACCGCCGAATCCACCTCCACCGAAGCCGCCGCCTGCTAGACTCGCTCCATTACCGACAGTTAGGCCAGAAACGGGTTGAACACCTGCCGCATCGGCGATTGGTTGGCCGTACACTTCGCGACACAGATCGGTGATTTTAGGAACCAGTTTTGGAGGGCACAGGAAGACATATAGTCTTTCGTTTGAATCGGCTTGAACCAAGGAAACAGGTCTCCCTAGGATGCCTTCGCCTAATTGGGCAGGCCTAGATGGGGGAAGGACATCGAATGCAAATGAAGCGTAGCCAGCTGGACCCGCGGCAATCACGCCGTAAATTCCAGGCGAGAAACCCGGGACACTAAAACTTCCGTCCTTTGGATTGGAGTCTGTTCTTGCCACAACCTTGTTGTTTTGCAAAAAAGTCAACTTGGCATAACGAAGCATTTCGGCTAGGTCTCGATCTGCAACTACGACCCTCCCCAGCAGCGTTCCGTCTCTTTGCAAGCGGACGCTGTACGGATTGACCGGCAGAAGGCTATAGTCACCTGGAGCATACAATTCCCCACCTTGTGTACTTGAATTAGGGAGAATGCCGCGATTGATGGAAGCCATAATCTCTTGCGGATTCGAGGGCATCAAAGGTAGTCGGATGTTCTTGGCTGTGGTCTTTCTCTTAGCAGCGGTCTGCGCGCTGACCGTCATCAGAGGAACAGCGGCGTGGGCTTTTTCATCTACCACCAATAACGCATGCAGTTCATCGGGCTGCACACCCTCGAACTCAACAATTCCTTGGTTGTTCGCCGTCGCTTCTTTTTCATCGCCGTTGGAATTGAGCAATCTCACCAACACGCTTGAAGTCGACATTTGCGAGTCGATTGCACCAAGTGACACCAAGGCAACTTGCAATTTGTTACCATCAACGCGCACCATAAAATCCTCAGGAAGCTCAATATCTTGGCTCTGAACTTTTACGAAACGAGGCTGATCTTGTGCATTCGACAAACCAAGAAAAGCCACACCGAAGGTGAGAACAAGCCCTGCTACGAAAAGGAGCGTTCTTAAATCACTGTAACTACGAAAAAATAACGTCTTAGACACGATGTCCTCACTATTGTTTTGCACGATGAAAATCGACGTCAGCCCAACCAGAAACGCGTTGGACGAATTGTTTGCTTTTTGCAACTTCCCGCATTATAGCTAGGCAAAAACGAATAGTGCAAGCAAAACCCAAATTTGCTTTCAAGGCAAAACAGCCAGATATGCCTCAAAAAAGACGTTTGTTTACGCAAAGTCGCTGGGAATTATTTGCGACGTTTTTTAGGAATGACCGCAAAGTTCGTTAAATCCGTCCCATCTAGTTCCAAATCCTCAGCTAGCTTGGGTGCACGATTGCTTTTCGGTATGTCACCGTCGATAAGCTTAATTCGGCTAGAACCGACCCCATTAAAATACCACCCTAACATGCAATGGTTCAACGTCATTCGATCGCTTAGTACCTCAATGGGTGTGACCGTTATTTTTGCATTTGCTGAGCTCCCTATCAGTTCGTTTAGGTTTCTCTTTTCTGCAAGATCTGCTCCATCCAATAGCGCTCGGGTGGGATCGACAATGATCCCGCAAAGGCAATCTGAAAACACACCCGTTTTGAATTCAACTTTACCGGAGGCAACGTAAACCGGAACCGTAAACTCTTGATTCTTTGAGCCCTTAACTTCCAAACTGTTCAACAAGACCGAAGCATCTTTGTTGAGAACGATCAATCCATAACGAGCGCTATCCAACAGGTTCACTCGACTGCCATGAACAATCCCGCTGTCAACGAGTATTCCCGCCAAGCTCGACTCGCGAATCGATACATTGTCCAACGTGATGGAGCTCTGGTTGATCGCTATACCAGACATACAACCAACAAAATTGCAATCAGTACACTTCACGTCCGATTCTTGGGTGATCTGCATGGCAACTTTATTCCTAGCGCTGCCCCCCTCCACATTGACTATTGACATGCCCAAGCGGCTTCGTTGGATGATCAAGCCCCAAACTGCGTTTTTGATTTCGCAAGGCTTATCGGTAGTTCCGTTGATTGAGACCGCGTTGCAGGCCTTGGTTTGAATGGCTATATCGCAGTTGTCGAAACGGCAACTTTCGATCCTAAGTTCTTGTGGGGTGTCTTTCCACTCGATTCCGCACAAACATGGTCCGTTAAAGTTACATCGTTGAATGTGACCTTTCGCACCAAACCCCTGTATTCCTATTCTTTTAGAACCTGAGCCAGCGTTGCCAGAAAAGCTAAAATCTGTATCACGAATTGCAATAACCGAATTCGGTTCGCCAAAAACGGCGGTTTGCAATGTAGTTTGGAATCTGCATTTCTCCGCAACAAAGGTCGCATTAGCTCTCACCTTGACGCACTGATCGGAATTCAGCGAGCTTGCAAAGGCATTGCACTGCGTGAGAACCAATCGGCCCGCAACGATCTCGATTCCATTGGAATTCGATGATTGACAGTCAAGAGTAATGTTTTCGATGAAAACCTGACTGCCACCAAGAATCTTGATGCACGTGTTCTCCGACGGGACGACCCTTGCAACACCTCCGCCCACGCCAACTAGCTTGATAGAACGATCGATTGCAATGTGTTCTCGATACGTTCCCGCAAGGACTTTAATCGTTTCGCCAATCGAGGAATCGGCAATCGCCTTTGAGATTGAATCGTGCGTTCCACTACCATCTATCGAAACCAGAAAAGGTTTGATAGGGGCTAAAGACTTCGGCACAACGTTTGGTTCGGTCGCTTTTGATTTAGATACTGTCTCGTCGCCACCAACAACTACGGTAGACTCTTCCGATCTGACTGCCAAAACATCTTGCTGAACCGTCGCAACAACTGGACCTGTATCCCTTTGAAGCGTCTCAAGTGTACCCTCATTCTGTGTAACCTCAATCTGAATGAGCTCGTTCAAGGTTGGCTCGTTCAGAGTGCCCAGGGGCTGGACACGCGTCGAGAACGGACCAAGATTCAAGTACCAAACACCAGCTAAAATCGCGACTAGGCTCGCAACCGCTGCTAGGACAATTGGCGCGTACCTCAATTGAGTTCTGGGCGTTTTTGTTGTTATTCCCACCGCCTCACGCAGTGCATTGACAAACGCACGAGCAGTTGGGAAGCGGTCGGTAGGATCAACCGCAGTCGCTATCTGAAGGATATTTGCTTCGGGGATGGAAACCTCACCAAAGTCGAGTTTGCCCGCAAGTTTGTCTCGTATCACTTGCATTTGAGACTCTTTGGGAAACGGGAGCTTGCCTGTGCGCAATTCGTAGTATGTAACGGCCAATGAATACTGATCTGAAGTTGACGCCATTCGATTGTCGAAGGTTTCAGGTGCTGCATAGGCCACCGACCCGCCCATCAACTTGGCTCGTGACTCGCCTTCTGAACCGAGAATCCGAGAGACGCCGAAATCGGATACGACAGCTAAGTCCCCTAAGATCAAGATATTCTCTGGCTTGATATCGCAATGCTGGATCGCGACTGGACCATCTCCCAGTTCATGGCGAGGGGAATTGAGAAAGTCGATCGCTTTGGCTGCATCCTCGATGTATCCGATCAATTCAGGTATGGAGATTCCCTTTTCGCCTTTATGGTTGCAATCTCGTAGACGCTCCATCAGGTTTCGTTCGCACAGCACTGTCGCTATTACCAAGATGGAGGCCCGTTGCGATTCCAATTCCATCGCAGGTTGCAAAATCAATGTTCCGCCCAAGATCTCTTTAGTAAGCGTCTGATTCGAATCAAACGCGGCATCCTCTATGACTTGCATGTTCTCATCGAGGAGCCAAAGTGCATAAGTCGGGGCGAGATGCGGATATCGAATACCCTTCACTTTCTGTATCGCTCGAAACTCGTTCCGCCCTTGCTTTTCGCGCACGTTCAAGAATTTCAGCGCGACATGGGTACCACCAGGAGACGTTGAACGCCAAACTTCACCAAATTGGCCACGTCCTAGAAAGTTCAGAAGTCGGTATCCGTGAATTGGCTCGAAGCCTTCTGTCAACATACGTTTTGAGAGTCCATGCTAGCTGCAAATCCTCAGAGCAAATCACTTCTTTCCGGACTTTTTTACAACCTCAAAGTTCGTTAGATCTTGGCTGCTCATTTGCAAGGTCGGATCGAGCATTTTAGGCAGGCGTTCGCTCGCCTTCAAGTTTCCATCAAGTAACTTGACTCGACTGGATCCGATTCCATTAAAAATCCATGCATGATCACAGTTGGTCAAAGTCATACGATCACTCAGGACCTCGACTGGAGTAAGGGTCAATTTGATTTTATCTGGATTCCCAATCAGATCGACTAGACTTCTCCTTTCAGGGAATCCGGTTCCATTTATGATTGTTCGGCTCGGATCGGTGAATATGCCGCAAAGACAATCGGAGAACAAGCCGTCGTCGAACTCTACGCGACCCGAAGCGACGTAAACTGCTGGTGTCAGCTTTTCCCCAACGTTTGACTCTGCTTCAACTTTTAATGATTTTAGTGTGACTGTCGCTCCCTTGCTTAACACAACAAGGCCATAGTGAGAAACATTCAAAAGGCTCAATTCATTGCCATCGACTGTGCCGCCATCAACCATCATACCGACGAAGCTTGTTTCGCGTGTCGAAATGTTGTCGGCGTGGAAAGTGCTCTGGTTGACCAAAATCCCGCACGCAAATCCAAAGAAATTGCAATCCTTGCACTTCACCTCTGAGCCTTCCGTAGCCTGCAATCCGACCTTGTTTTTTTCGCTAAATCCTTCCAAGTTGACCATCGAAAGGTCCACCTTACTCTGCTTGATGCTCAATCCGTAAATTGCGTTCTTGACCTCGCAAGGTTGGTCGGCAGATCCCCTGATGGAGACAAGATCGCATCCTTTGGTTTGGATGCCGATATCGCAATTGTCAAATTCACATCCTTCAATCCTTAGCACTTGGTCCGGACTGTCAAGCCAGTCAATGCCGCCCATGCAAGGGCCAATAAATCGGCATCGTTGGATTAGACCCTTCGCCCCGATCCCTTGAACTCCAATCCGTTTCAATCCGCGGTCCAGGTTGCCAGAAAAATTGAAGCCTGAATCGCGAATGGCGATCGTCGATGTTTTTTCCGCGGAAACAGCGGCATGCACGGTCGATTGAAACTTGCATTTTTCTGCAACGAAAGTGGCATTAGCTCTCGCCTTGACGCAGGTGTGGGATTCTGGTGAACTTGCAAATACTTCACAATCTAGGATGGACAGTTTCCCTCCTAATATTTCAATTGCGTTGCAGTTCGGAGCTTGCGAGTCGAAGGTAATTTTTTCGATTTCGACATTGCTATCACCCTGTGTTTTTAAGCATGCCTGCTCCGTCGATAGGATCTTGGTCCCACTCTCTCCAACCAACTTGATTGCACGATCGATAACAATCGATTCGCGATAGGTTCCGGCGAGGATGTTGATCGTGTCACCAGCAGAGGATTGGGCGATCGCTGAGGCGATCGAATCGTGGGTTCCTTTTCCGCTTAAGGAAACCATAAAAGGTTTGCTGGGCGGCGGTACCGTCGGCTCTACGTTGGCAGGACTCTGTTTCTTTTCCGGCTCGTTTGGCACACCCAGATCGTTCGAAGAATTTTTGATGTCCGGTGGCATTTCGGGGGAGTTGCCTTTGGAATGCGAGCTCGACTTTCCTGGCAACTCAACCGTGGCGAACGGACCAAACTTGTTGTACCAGGCAGAACCTACAAGCCCTCCCAAGACCGCAATAGTGACTAAGCAGAGTGCAACGGGTCTCCAAAGAGTATTCGAAATCCGAAGAGTGGCACCGCCTAAAGAGTTACGAACCGTGGAATTGCCCGAGCCGCTTCCTCCGCTTGAGCTTAGCCCTACTTGATTCGAATTGGCTCCTGATGCATTGGCTGAACTCAATGCTTTGAAGGCACTGGTTCGCGAATTCGACTGCATATTGACTGTATCTAAGAAAGGCAACGATTCTGTGATAGTATCCATTTCGGCTATCATCTCGCCTACACTAGCAAACCGATCTCCAACACTCTTGGCGCAACACTTTCTAAACAACGCGTCGAAGGCTCCAGGTATTTTGGGGTCGCGTTGGTGTATCGGCCTTGGATCTTTATTCTTGATCTGATCCTTTAACTCGCTCAGCGACGAGCCCGTGAATGGTGTCTTACCAGATAATAACTCGTACAAAATAACGCCTAGAGCCCATATGTCGGATCGCCCATCAAGCCATTCGACGCGGCCTGCAAACTGTTCGGGAGACATATAAAGTGGCGTGCCTGCGACCTCTCGCCCTTTCTTGTTCTGCTCGTCATCTTCGAGGATCGCAAGTCCAAAGTCCGCTACATAAACCCGTCCGTCCGGTTCGACCAACAGATTCTCGGGCTTCAAATCCCGGTGAACGATGCCCGCTGCATGCGCGGCGTCGACTGCCGAACAAATCTGCCGCATGATGGCCATCGTTTGCGGAATCGGTAATCGCGAATCGCCATTCTGAAGCAATTGGCGAAGTGTCGAACCCTCGATCAACTTCTGAACCACAAAGGGTTCGCCGTTGGTAGTCATTCCTACCTGATAAATGGGCACGATCGATGGATGGTCTAGTTTGACCGCCTTTCGGGCCTCGTCAATGTACTGTTGCCGATGCACTGGATTGCTAATGAGGGGCCTTTTTATAGCTACTTTGCGGTCCAACAAATGATCGCGAGCGCCATACACCACCCCAAACGCCCCGCGCCCTAACTCACTCTCCACAACAAATCCCGGGATATCCGTAGGGAAATTCTTTATTTCTGACGAGGCAAGGGGTGCGTCAATTCCAAGTTTCTTGGATTCCGCATTCGGCGAGTTTCGATCTCCAAATTGCGTAGCATATGCGTCGACTGGTGTCGATGGCGGATCGGACAGACTGGAATTGGTCGACGTGGAAAAATCCATCGTTTCGAAACCCCGCACCTTCGGTTCGTCCTGGTCCTTTTCCGGATCCAATTTGTTTTTGTCTGCGGCAGACATAACGTACCTCAAGACTCGAGTATCGAATTCACTGGCAAATCACTAACCAAATCTCCTCATCGGGATATGTTGTGAGTCTCTTCTCACTAATCTACCATGTTACCCAAGAAAGCGATCAGCACTGGTACGTCATTTCCTGGATTCCGCCGGCCTGACCGGCGGAATATTCCCGTTTTTTGGCTAACCTTGGCCTCCGAGAGATAGGGGGGCCTCCGAGAGATAGGGGGCAAAAATACCGCTATCCCTATCTCGCGGGATATGCGCCTTTGGGTTGTCTAAGAGAGATGCGGCGACGCGCCTTGAACATCAATTCGTCATGGGTGTCAACCAAGTTCTCGATCGCAAGCGAATTCCACCCAACCTCGTCAAGCGTCTCGAATTGCAACCTACATCTGTTTCCGCGTGTTCTCATTGTCATGGATTCATAAACTTTTACGACACTTTAGACTTTGAGTATCTCTTTCACGACTCGTTGAGATTCGACACCTGTCAGGCGTTGTTCCAAGCCTTGGAACGGGAAGGCAAAGCGTGTGTGGTCAACGCCCATGCAATGCAGTATCGTTGCGTTGAGATCGTTTATATGGACGGGGTTCTCGACAATGTTGTAGCTAAAGTCATCCGTCTGGCCGTACTCTACCCCGCCTTGTATTCCTCCGCCGGCCATCCAAACGGTGAAGCACTTGGGATGGTGGTCGCGCCCATAGTTCTCTTTCGTTAACTTGCCCTGGCAGTATACCGTTCTACCAAATTCACCTCCCCAAACGACCAGCGTGGAATCCAAGAGCCCTCGCTGCTTGAGATCCGTGATCAGGGCTGCGCTCGCCTGATCGACGTCTCGGCACTGGGCAGGTAGATCGGCAGCAATGTTGCCATGCTGGTCCCAGCCACGATGTAGTATCTGAACAACACGCACGCCTCGCTCCACCATTCTACGGGCCAACAAAGTACTGGCCGCAAACGTACCTGGCGTTGTGACTTCAGGACCATACAAGTCTAAGACCGATTTCGGCTCGTCGCTCAAGTCAACCAAGTCCGGCACGCTACTCTGCATACGAAACGCCATTTCATATTGCGCGATTCGGGTTTGAATCTCCGGATCATGTAGCTCTGAAAACCGCTGTTGGTTTAGCTGACCAAGTGCATCCAACATGGCACGCCGATCTGCTGTCGTAACGCCATCAGGATTAGGAAGATAAAGAACTGGATCTCCACCCGTTCGAAGTGCAACGCCGGCAAAACGAGTTGGCAAAAATCCACTTGACCACATCCGAGTAAACAAAGCTTGAGCGGCCGCACTGCTCGTCCAGGTCGGAGTCAATACAACAAACGCGGGCAAGTTATCGCTTTCACTCCCCAAACCATATGCAAGCCATGAACCCAAGCTTGCCTTTCCAGGCACTTCACTACCTGTCATCACAAACGTGCAAGCAGGATCGTGGTTGATGGCGTTGGTGTGCACGGTTTTCACCACGGCCAGTTCGTCAACGATCTTGGCTGTATGCGGTAGAAGCTCACTTACCCAGCGTTGGCTTTGACCATGTTGAGCGAATGTGAACTTGGACGGTGCAACCGGAAATCGAGCTTGGCCGCTAGTCATCGTCGTGATGCGTTGCCCATTGCGAATGGAGTCTGGCAAGTCCTTGTCGAACTGCTCTTGCATCGCTGGCTTGTAGTCCCACATGTCGATTTGCGACGGACCGCCGTTCATATGCAAATAGATGATTGATTTTGCCTTGGGCGCAAAATGAGGTAAGCCTGATAAAGGCGGGTGAACCTTCGCGTTGAAGTGCCTATCTTTTGCATGGACCATGCAGGACGATCCCGCCATTGTGGCCAAGGCTAGTCCACCCATTCTCAATCCGTTCGCTCCAAAAAACTGGCGGCGAGTTTGCAAAAATTGATGTTGGAAGAGAATGCTATTCATGGCAGGCTTCAAACGAAAAAGGGCGAGTAAGAATCATCTAGAAAGAGTTGCTGACGGACTGGGTTAGTATATCCTTGGACCTCATCTTGAGCCAGCGCGGGCGGAATTCAATGGGGAATGGTACGTTTTGGCAAGATTCGCCTGGCTTGTGCAACCAAGAAAGGCCAACAAGTTACCATCGCTAAAATTCTGGCCGGCCAGTCTCCAATCGATTGCCACCAACCCGAACGAGCATCTGGTATTGGTTCCGCTAGAATGGACCCGGGTTCCATTCGCGGAAGAGATCTCACTACCCGCCCGTCGCCATCGATCCAAGCCGAAATGCCTAAATTCGCAGCGACTAACATGGGTCTTCGATTCTCTACTGCCGCCATGATCGCATTGTTCAGATGATGATCAAGAATGCTCGAACCTCGAAACCATCCATCATTTGTAATATTGACCAACATGTCCGGCGACTTTCCCATCGCCTTTAACTTGCTCACATGCGATTGAATCAAGTGTGGAAGGACGTTTTCAAAACAAATACTTGTCGCGATGGTTGCTCCCGAAGACAATTGCCAAGCCTTCGGTTTGTCTCCAGCCTGAATCTGTCCAAGTCCAATCATACTTAGTAGGCTAGGAAAATTTGAAACGATAGGGATGTACTCACCAATCAAGACCAAGTGCTGTTTGGCATAGTACTCAAACGCTGCAATCTTGTTCGGTTCAACCCAGAGCGCAGCATTGAACCTCTTGGATACTCCGTTGCGCATTTCCAACACATCCGAACCTAACAAGAACACCGGTTGCCTGGGCAGAAAAGGGGCTGAGATTCTCCGCAACTTGTATGCCAAGTTCTCTTTGATGATTCCCATGTTTGCTGTAAATTTGGGTTCGGAAATCTCAAGGTCAGGTGGAAAACCGTAGCCCTCGTTCCAGTCAAACCATGGCAATCCTATAAATTCGAGATCTGGGCCACCACTAAACGTGCTTTCTGGCCAAATAACGAGATCGATTGCTAAAGCGCCGTTTGTTTTAGCCGCAAGCGCCGTTTGTTTTTCGTACCGCCTCCATCCTAAAACCGCATCGTCTTCGTTGCCATCGAATTGCGTTGGCATATTTTCTTGAACCAGCAACACGGCACACAACGGCTTGATTGGTTCTTGACGTTGGAGCCAACGGTCATGTGATTGTATATACCAAACCGAAGTGGCAATAACCAACGAAGAGAACAATGTACCAGCCGAAATCTCTAGCAACAATCGCTTTGATTTCGCATCGGCCCAATTCTCGCGACGCAAGCCCCAGCTAACCCACTGATACAAAACCGCACCACTAAACATGACCATATAGCTAACGCCATAGCATCCAAATTGGGACGCAATGGGCAACATCCACGGCCAGGGCGTTTGACTGTGTGCGAGCATGCACGCAGCGAATCCTGTCACGAAATAAGCTCGGACAAGTTCGAAGCCGACCCAAGCCGTCGCTGCCGCTAGTGGCAGGGGAATGCGCCATGTGCGATTCAATGCACGCGCCATGGCTACGAACATTGGCAAGTAGACAGCCAGATACAACGACAAGGCAATCCAGCCAGCATAAAGCGGCCAATAGGCCAACCGAATTCCTTGCAATAGCGCAAGCCACATCACGGCGCCAGCAACCCAGATACTCCAAAACTCGCGACGTGTAGGAGCACATTCCCTCGCGACAATGGAAACCCAACACGCTGACGCAAGAAAACCCGCCCAAGGAAACTTCATCGGAGGCTGGGAAAGCCAATAGAAAAACGCACCCAACGCGGCAATAAACCAGGTCTGATTGATTCGATTCGACCAAGGGATCGACATGGAATCGAATTCGACCTTGGTGTTTCTTGAATCTCTACTCTTCGACTTGTTTGACAGTTTGGATCCATCCATTTCTATTTCCGTTAAGTAGCATTTCCTAAAATTGCCCCTGCGATGTCAGCGTATTCGCAATTAGAAATAGTCCTAACACTTCCAATCCGCGTTGGCAAAATAAAATTGAGTTTGCCGTGCTCGGTTTTTTTGTCCAAATGCATGGCTCCAATAAGCTGCTCGCAGGGCACATCGGAAAAGCTGGTGGGTAGTCCGAATCTATGAAGCAGCGAGGTTTGCCTTCGCTGATATTCTTTTTGCCAAAGCTCTAGACGACATGCCAATTGCCCCGCCATGGTCATTCCGATAGCGATGGCCTCTCCATGCAAAAACGTCCCATAGGAAGTCTTGGCTTCGATCGCATGCCCAAACGTATGCCCGTAGTTGAGAATGGCTCGCAACCCCGTGGTTTCGCGTTCATCTTGAGAAACGATTTGCGCCTTCAATTCGCAGGAGCGACGAACGATATGCTGGATGCAATCGTGGTTTCTTTCTAAAATTGCCCCAGCGTTTTCTTCCATGTACACAAAAAACGTTTCGTCAAGAATAACGCCGTACTTGACGACTTCGGCTAGGCCGCTTCTGAATTGGCGATCGGGCAATGAATCGAGCGTCGACGTATCGATCCACACCGCATGCGGTTGCCAAAACGCGCCGATCATGTTCTTAGCCGTTGGCATATTGATACCCGTTTTTCCTCCAACGCTGCTATCGACCATCGCCAAAAGGGTCGTTGGTACCTGAACCAATCGAAGACCTCGCATAAAAGAAGCAGCCGCAAAACCAGCCAGATCGCCAACAACTCCGCCACCCAATGCGACCACGACACTTTTTCGATCGGCTTTCTCCTCGAGCATTCGACCCCAAAGCATCGATAGATTCGCTAACGACTTGTTCTCCTCTCCACTCGGAACCAAGAGCAAAGTAGTTCGTTTGCCCGATTGGCCCAGCTTGTCCGAAACGGTTTTTCCAATCGTGGAAGCCACGTTTTCGTCGCAAATGAGAATCGCGTGCGACCAGCCAGATAGTAGCTCGCCAAGTTTCGCTGTAATTCCATCTAGAGTCTTTGTTCCAATGAAGATCGGATAACTTCGCTCGACTAAATTCACCTGAACAGTTTGCATGCACTACTACCGTTCCTTCTCGCGATCGACTGCTAGAACGACGCGCGAATTGCATAAGTAATCATGTAGCGACTTGCGACTCTTGAGGAGGAGAATGAATGCTGCGTCAACGCAAAGGAACAAGACGATACTTACCTCGAGAACTCTGCTCAGGTTAGGATTACTTGAATTCACGTAAAAGGCCAACGGCCAAAACAATGCAAATGCGTTTCTGATAACTTCACGTGCAACCAATTGCTCTCGCCTAGGTGGCAAGCCATTTTCTTCGACTATTCGTAGCTGAAATAAATAGCGCCCTATCGATCTCCAACCGTGAAATATCAGGGTTAGGTATACCGCTGGTACGATCAAAGAAACAAACGCAACGATAGGTGTCGACCAACGATAGTTACGAAGCGTTGACAGGTCGGTCCATGATGAATTCATCAGGAATATGAGTGTCGCAAATGGAGCAATAAAAACCAAAAGGAAAAATTGGTCTATCAAAAAGGCTACGGCACGGGACGCGAGCCCGGCAGTGGTCGTGGAGACGGGCTCAACCGCTTTCAGGTCGGAGAGAAGATCGTCGTAGGTCGAATAACGATTCGCTGGCTCTTTGGCAAGCAAACGAGAAATGAGTCCAGCAAACTCGCGAGGGATTGCATTTGGCCAAATGGCGGGAAAGGAAATCTCCGCAGTTAGATGTGTCTCAATACGCTCGCGAACCGTTGCCCCAACGAGCTCAAACGGTAGGCTGCCGAATACCAATTCATAAAGGGTTACCCCTAGCGCATACATGTCGGACTGAATACTGATTGGGCTACCTTTGATCAATTCAGGGGCAACATACGCAGGAGTTCCCGAGATGTTGGTCGGTTGGCCAGGCTCGTTCTGAATTCTAGAGAGCCCAAAGTCAGACAGCTTGATTCGCCCGGCTCCCGCCATTAACAAATTTGCGGGCTTGATGTCCGCATGCACAATTCCAAACTGGGACGCATGACGGAGGGCAGATACAACCTGAATGGTGTATCGGATCGCATCAGCATACGGCAACACTCCATCGGTAGTTAATTTCTCAGATAGAGTTGGGCCTGTTAGCAATTCCATGGCCAAGAACGGCTCTTCGTCTTGGCGTCCTACGTAATAGATGGTAACGACGTTCGGGTGATTCAGTCTGGCTTGCGCGACCGCTTCCCTGAGCATTGTCTCGATACGAGAGTCGACGCATTGACTCGCATTCCTCATCACCTTGACAGCGACGTAGCGTTGCAACGAAGTGTCTAGAGCGCGGTAGACGGCCCCCATACCACCCGACCCTAATTTCCGATCGATGCGAAAATGACCGTAGAGGCGGTTGATTAGACTTTCGCCCTCCTCGAGCTCAAAATGATGCACATCCTCTTGGCTTTGGAAATTGCTGATCGAAACGGTTGCACTCATTGCATGCTGAATTGCCTCGGCCTGGACAACTCGCTTGCAATTCGTACATTCACCTCCCACTGCAGGGTCAATCCGAAACTCTATTCCACATACGCAATGGTAGACAAGTCCCGGCTTTGCTAGGTTGGATTCCTGGTCTTTTGATGTAAATTGAGTGATCGACTCCATCTGCTCCATTGTACACCCTCCATGCCGGACCGAAATCAGACTACACATTTTTCTACGATGAACTGTAGGAATCAGTCAAGCAATCGACCTGCCGTTGCGATTCTTCGTCGACGGAAATCCATTTGTGAGCGGTCGTGCCAGCGAGCATTCGTTGAAACGCGATCGATGTCTTAGCTCAAAGCCGAAGAAAGTTTCCACTTGATGAGAATTTGGATCGACGCGGATGCAGCTCCGCGCGAAGTAAAAGAGCTGGTTTTCCGCTCCGCGACCCGACTAAAACTGCCCGTAGTATTGGTCGCAAACCAGTCCCTATTTGTACCACCAGGAAACGCGCTCTTTTCAAGTGTACAGGTTCGAGATGGCGCGAACGTGGCGGACCAGTACATCGTTGATCACGCCGACGCCGGCGACTTGGTCATCACCGCAGACATCCCTTTAGCTGCTCAATTGGTGAACAAACAAGTCTATGTCGTCGATCCTCGGGGCGAACTGTACGACGACAGGAATGTGGCTGGCCGACTCGCCGCTCGCGACCTTTTCGACGCGGCTAGAGGCGCCGGAATGGAGTTTTCGGGACCAGCACCCTACAGCCCAAAGGATCGCAGCGCTTTTGCATCGACCTTGGACCGCATCTTGACGAAGGCAACCAAGGTTAAGAAGACGTAAAGCCACGTTTAAGCCCGTTTAAACGGGTTAAACGGGCTGAAACGACAGCATGCAATGCTTCCGCATCAAGTCGCTTGAATGCACTCTGCTATGGCACAGCATAGTGCCTGCATAGTGGTCATCGCCATGCCCGCAACGTTGATGCGGCCTGTGCCAACGATGTAGATGCCGCGCTCTTTTTTTAGCCAATCGGCCTGCATACTGTTGAGACCGCTGTAAGAAAACATCCCCTTCTGGCGACTTAAAAAACTAAAGTCGCGGCAAGCGTTAGTCGCCTTCATACCCGCGATGAACATTTCCCGCATCTTAGAAATACGATTTCGCATGGCGTCGACTTCTGCTTGCCATTCGGCTCGCAACGCGGGATCGTTGAGTACGGTTGCAACGGTCGCCGCTCCATGACGCGGCGGATTGCTGTAGTTGCATCGGACCGTTTGTCGAAGCTGGCTCAAAGCCGCTTCCGTGGTGGACGGATCTTTGCCAACAAGCATGACGCAACCAACGCGTTCACAATAGAGGCCAAAATTCTTGCTAAACGAATTGCAAACAATTGCCTCGTGGTTTTTTTCCAAGAGCGCATAAAGCGGTAGCACGTCGCCCTCGAGCCCGTCGCCGAAACCTTGGTAAGCGAAATCGACGAAGGGAACCATTTGCTTTTCAGCCAACAGTTTACTGATTTCTCGCCATTGCTCCAATGTTGGATCGACACCGGTAGGGTTGTGGCAACATGCATGCAAACAGACTAAGTCGCCTCGGCGCCCTTGCGACTTGAGTTCGCCGATCATTGCCGAAAAGTCTAAGGCTGTCTTGTCCGCGGACAAGTACGGATAGACGGGAGTCTCTAATCCAGCCGCTTGAAAAATCGAGGCGTGGTTGGCCCATGTTGGATTGCTCAACCAAATCCGTGTGCCTGGAAAGTGCTTGGCGACGGTATCGGCGCCAACGCGGAGGGCACCTGTTCCACCTGGTGTTTGGGCCGAGGCTACTCGCGCGTGCTCGATGCTTTTTCCGAACACCAAATCGACGACGGCTTTCAGATAGCCAGGGTGCCCTTCGATCGGCATGTAACTCTTGGTCGTTTCGGATCGAAGCAGAATTTCCTCCGCCTTTTTTACGCTTGCGAGTATCGGTGTTCGGCCAGAATCGTCCTTGAATACCCCAACCGTCAAATTGATTTTGTTGGGACGAGGATCGTTCGTAAAAGCATCGCTCAGTCCGAGAATGGAATCGGGTGGTGCAATGGGAAGGAATTCAAACATGGAATTGTCGTTTTTATGTGTTATGTGACCACGCTCTGGCGACCGCAACTACGCCCGCCGGAGCGTCGAAGGTATCTTGCATGACGCCCGTCGCCTTATTTTCCGATCTTAAGGGTACAATCTCTTATTCAAACTGAGGAGGGGAAGACATATTATTCGGAGAAACTGATGTTGACGCGTCACCATAACTCCAGTGATACTCTTCCCCCGAGTCACGGACGACTCAAATGCTCTTGCGTTCAAGGCCCAAACTTGTCCCCA
The DNA here is from genome assembly GCA_043757445.1 of Pirellula sp. GTDB lineage: Bacteria > Planctomycetota > Planctomycetia > Pirellulales > Pirellulaceae > JBKCUI01. The sequence continues at coordinate 52,977 of JAYVPJ010000046.1, forward strand.
AGGCATTGCCTGGAACCCCGCTCCAGCCCTCCATGAAGAGATACGCGTATTCAATCTGCCTGAACGCGTCTAGTTAGGAAAATCTGTGTCTTTCGCTATCGACAACGAAGTCAAAGATCGAGTCCGGCTGGCGATCAATATCGTCGACCTGATGAGTACCTACATGGAGCTTCGGCGTCAAGGTCGAGGATTCGTCGCGGTCTGTCCGTTCCACGACGATCGACGGCCGAGCATGCAAATCAATCCCGATCGGCAGACATGGAAATGCTGGGTTTGCGATATCGGTGGCGACGTTTTCAGTTTTATCATGAAACGAGAAAACGTGTCGTTCCCGGAAGCTCTTCGAATGCTTGCAGAAAAGGCCGGCATCCAAATCGAGGAACCAAAAAACCGAAAAGGTCGTGGCTCAAACGAAGACAAGAATTCGCTGCTCGAAGCCATGAAGTGGGCAGTCGGAGAGTTCCATCAATGCTTGATTCAAGATCCCGCCGCCGAGCATGCTCGCAATTACCTCAGGGATAGAGGGATTTTAGAGGAAAGCATTCTCAAATTCCAACTTGGTTATGCCCCCGAATCATGGTCCTGGTTGCTGGACCGCGGAGCCGCCAATGCATGGAAACCTAAAGACTTGGAAGATGTCGGGCTGGTCGCGAGAAATAAGTTTGGTGACTGCATTGATCGATTTCGAGGTCGCGCAATCTTCCCCATCTCGGATGCGCAAGCAAGACCGATTGCAGTGGGCGGTCGCATCCTGCCAGGAGCTGCCCCAGACTCAGCCAAATACGTCAACTGCAACGAAACACGCCTATACCAAAAAAGCCATCAGCTTTACGGTCTGGACCTAGCTCGAGATTCCATCAACAAGACACGGCAAGCAGTGGTGATGGAGGGTTATACGGACGTCATTATGGCTGTCCAACATGGCATTCATAATGCTGTCGCGTGTTGCGGAACCGCCCTCGGTGAAAGCCAAATCAAATTACTCAAACGCTACTGCGATTCGGTGGTTTTGCTTCTGGATGGCGACGGTGCCGGCCAGAAGCGAGCAAGTGAAATCCTGGAGCTGTTCGTTACGGCCCAAATGGACCTTCGTATCTTGACCCTACCGGATGGCCTAGACCCATGCGATTACCTGCTTAAGTACAATGGCGAACAACTTAAAGTCCAGATCGCTGGAGCACTCGACGCTCTTGAACACAAGCTGCGGCAAGTGTGTCAGGGGTTCGATCCACTGCTCGACACCCACCGTGCAAATACCGCCTTGGAAGAAGTGCTTTCTACGCTGTCCCATGTTTCGCACAGCTCGCTTTTGTCGAACGAAGCCATGCGGTTGCGACAAGATCAACTCATCGCCAGACTTGCACGTCAGTTTGGTATCGAACAATCAGAAATTCGCCTGAGGCTAGAATCCATACGCAAGCAAACAGCAGAGCGTGAAAAGCAGCGAAAGGAGCTTCGCCGTTCACTGCCAGCTTCCATCGCAATGAGCCCAAACTCCACTGCCCAAACCACGGTTGGAGCTCCTTGCGATAGCGAACAAGTTGTTGCACCGGAGTTTGTTTCGTACAAGTACAGCGAAATGACACCGACGGAATGCGAGCTATTCGAGATCATGGCGACACACCCAGAGCTAGCTCCGATGGCTATCGAACGGTTCCCAGTTGCCAACTTGAGCACAACTACCGCAAAAAAACTTTTTCAGTTGGTTTTGGACTTGGAACTTGAGGGACATGCGTTAGACTTTGAAAGTCTGATGTCAGCAACGGAAGATGCTGGTCTGAAAAGTGTACTTGTGAGTATCGAGGAACACGCGACCCGCAAAACGCCGCTGTCGATGATGACGGCAGACGAACGATTGCATTCACTTTGCGAACGACTGAGTGGTCAAGATGACCGAGCCCAAAGACGTTCGCAAATTCAATCGCTTGAACGAAAACAACTGGACGAAGAAACGTCTCTAAGCTTGCTTCACGACATCGTCCAGCAAGCTCGAGTACGACACGGTTTGTTTCCTCCCCAGGAATGACAACGTCGAGGCATTCTCGACTACAAAAAATTCATGTTGTTGACCCAAGCGACTGTTCATCGGATGAACGGTCAGTAACAACAGAGTACCACTGTCAAAAGGAGTTGATCTCGTGGAAACGCAATCTAATGATTTGGAACAATTGGTTTTGATCGGTCGCCAGCAAGGCTATCTAACTTACGATCAAGTCAATGAGTACTTGCCCGACGAAGCCAACACAGCTGAAAAGCTAGATCACCTCTTGATCGCTTTAGAGCGCGCGGGGGTAAATATTGTCGACGATACCGACGTTGAAATCGATGCTCGAAATAACCTCCGAATATTCAACGGAGAGGAGTCCATTTCGACGACATCTACCGAAGTACCGAAGCTTACAAACGACCCGATTCGGTTGTACTTGAGTCAAATGTGCGAGATCCCCTTGCTTACCCGCGAGCAAGAAATCGCCTTGGCCAAGAAGATCGAAATCACCCGTCGCAAGTTTCGCCGCGCAGTTCTCGGCAACGATTTCGCCCTCCGACAAACCGTCGAAATTCTGCGAAAAGTCGCTGCCGGAATTTTGCCTTTCGATCGAACGATCAAAGTGTCATTGACCGAGCGGTTAACGAAGGAACAGGTAAGTGCCCGCATGCCCCACAACCTTCAAACCCTCGATGCACTGATCGAAGAGAACCGCCGTGAATTCCAGCGAGTAGTTCGCAAGAGCACTTCTGAAAACGAGAAGACGAGGACGCGTCAAAACTATCAGAGACGCCGCCTCAAAGCGTTGGTGTTGGTTGAGGAACTCTCGCTTCGCTCGCGAAGAGTCATCCCATTGATGAAGCAACTGGAGCAGTTTTCCCAACGCATGGACTACCTGCAAACTCGCATTTCCTACCTTCGGGAAACTATGTCCACTTCGGCCGAACTCAACCGTTGTATTTCCGAGCTCAGGCACTTGATCATGACCACGCAAGAAAGCCCTCGCTCATTGCAAGGCCGAGTCGAAGAGTTTAAGAGAAACTTCAAAGAGTACGAAGCGGTAAAACGCCAATTGTCGAGCGGGAATTTGCGACTCGTCGTTTCCATCGCAAAGAAGTATCGTAACCGTGGCTTAAGTTTCTTGGATCTTATTCAAGAAGGAAATACAGGCCTGATGCGGGCCGTCGATAAATACGAATACCGACGAGGATTCAAATTCTCGACCTATGCTACTTGGTGGATTCGTCAAGCGATCACGCGAGCCATTGCTGACCAGGCGAGAACCATTCGCATACCTGTCCACATGATCGACGTGCTGAGCAAGCTTCGAAACATTCAAAAGAAACTGACCCAAGATTACAAACGCGAGCCGAGCATGTACGAAATCGCGGAAGTCGCCGAAATGACGATCGAAGAAGTACAACGCGTGTTGGATATCGGTCGCAGCCCAATCAGTTTGGATCGTCCGGTAGGCGAAGGTGAAGATAACGCATTCGGCGAGTTCATCGAGGATCCGTCGAGCGACAGCCCGGTTCGCAACGCCAGCAACGGAGTTTTACGCGACCGCATCAATTCGCTTTTGCAGACTCTGACGTACCGAGAACGGGAGATTATCCGCCTACGCTACGGCTTGACCGATGGTTTTTCCTATACCCTCGAAGAAGTCGGACGCATTTTCAAGGTGACCCGAGAACGCGTTCGGCAAATCGAAGCCAAGGCAGTCGCCAAGCTTCAGAATCCCGTGCGTGCAAGGATGCTTGAAGGCTTCCTCAAGCAGGTTGCATAGCGACAAGTGCGTTTAGCGGCTCGTCCCCAGGCTCGACTTGGGCTGAGCAATAAATAGCAAATGATGAAAAATGCGTAGATGCGATTTTTGTTCCGTTCTTCGATCTGGCCCGTCAAGTTGGCCGATCTGGCCCGTCAGGTTGGTCGGGGGCTTGTCCCCCACCAACCTTGTTTTGGTGTTCTAACGTCCGGCACTCGCGAATCGACCCGATCCCCTCGTCTTTGCTCGCCGGAGGCGGGCAAAGACGAGGGGATCGGAATTGGGACGCCCAATGGTAGAACGCCAAAACGCATCCGTCGGGGGCAAGCCGGGCAAGCCCCGAGCAGATGGGCTAGCGATATTGTCGAACTCTAGTCGTGCTTATGATTTGCGACTCGTCCTATTGGATTTCAGCTCAATCCAAGCGCTTTTTCCATTTGCTTGCGGACAATGGTCAGGCGTTCAAGACCACCGCCACCTACTTCTGCAGTTGTCCAACCAGCGAAGCCGATTTCCTTGAGACCTCGTCGCACCTCGCCCCATGGCAAATCGTCATCTTCCGACGCAATGTCGACAAATTTGTTCTTGTCTCGGCTGAAACCCTTGATATCGAGTTTGACTGCTCGGCGGCCAAACGCATTTAGCCACACACGCGGTTGACCGTACTTCCAGTGATTACCGATGTCATAGTACATGCCTACCCATGGGCTGTTGAAACTGTCGACAAAGTTTATGAAACGTTCCGGTGTCTGCTCGGGCGGCGCTTTGTGATCGTAGTGCATTTGATTCCAAACATTTTCGAAAAGAATCGTCTGGCCTAGTGACGCTGCGAGCGGAATGAGTTTCTTGATTTCGTTGCGAGCTCGACTATCAATTTCAACGGCTGTTCCATCTTCACCATGGCCAACCACGATTAAAACAGCGCTACCACCGATAGCATGCGAAATCCGCAAACAATGTTCAATGTTCGCCACACCCTTGGCACGTAAAGTCTCGTCGGGACTGGTTAGCCGGCTATTCCAATGGTCATGGTTGATCGCGTTGTGGGCAAAAACACGTGCCTCTTGAACAGCTGCCTTGGCTTGATCTACCGTGAACGAACCCGCTTCATCGAAGTCGACTCCATCGAAGCCCGCAGCACCAGCTATCTTCAATCTTTCGACCAAGGTCAATTTTTTGCCAGCTTCTTCTTTGGCGATCATCCCGAGTTTGCACGAAAGCAAAATTCTTTTCCCGGCGGGCGGCACCACAAGTGGCAATGGCATATCTGCCGCAATCGCTTGTATGGATGAACCGACCGACGAAGCAGCAGCAACGGCCACAGCGCCTGATGCCATAAATACTCGACGATTCGTAGATGAAGACTCGTGGTGCATGTGTTTTTCCTGAGGGTGGTTCTTAAAACAAGGTGGTTTTTTTAGATTGAGCAGAAGGTAAGTATCCCTGACTGCTGTAGCGATAGTATAGGGACTCGGACGCAGTTTCAAATAGGTACCGTCGCTAGGCCCTAAATCCTCCTCTTTACCCGCATTTCAATTCGAAAACTATTGAAAGCCTTTGCGTTTCGTGCTCGCAAGCGAGGCACGAATCAACTGTTTATCGTTGCGAGCGAAAACGCTCTTTTCCGCATACGCTGGGTGCGACCAACAAACGCCGCCTCGTTGTCCAAGTTGCACCTTGGTGGGTTCGATCAATTGACAACGATCGATAATTTTCAATCCGTCCGTTGAAAGTTTTGCGATCAGTAATTCGCCTCGCTCATTAAACATCCAAACTCGATCCGCTTGTCGAACCATGTGGATGGTTGCCCACCGCGCCTTCGGTACCGCGGTCAAGTCTTCCCATAGTCTCTCGCCATTTTCGGCATCCAAGCAACGCAATTCGCCATAACTATCTGCACCGTAAACATGTCCATCCTGCATCAAACACGTTCCAATCATCGCATGCAACGATTTCGTATGCTGTTCATCCTGCCCGATTTCTTTCCATATGACTTTCGAAGTCAACTTGTCTTTTGGGACGCGAATCATAAGCGAACCATCGTAAAACGAGGAGACAAACAACCGGTCCCCGTCCAGAATTGGATCACCGACCCCAATGGGCATGTTCTTGGGCGGAAACGGGTGTCCCCAAAAAACTTTGCCAGCGGTTGGATCGAGGCCAGATAGGCTATCGCCGGTCCAGCAAACCAAGACATCTTGGCCGGCCTGCTGGATGATGATTGGCGATGAGTAGCCAGCTCGATCGGCCAACGCTCGCCATACCTCTTTGCCGTCAGTCCTGTTGAACGCGACCATACAAGCGCCATCGGACCCAGATACCTGCTGTATGACCAAGTCGCGATAAACAAGCGGTGAAGCGGCGATGCCCCAAATCGGCATTTTGATACTATAGTCCGTTTGAAGATCTCGCTTCCAAAGGACTTCACCAGACTTCGCATCCAGGCAATGAAAATGCCCCATAGCGCCGACCGCGTAGGCTTGACCCTCGTGAATCGTTACGCTAGCCCGCGGACCTGCGGTATAACTGATTCGATAATCCGCCGGATACACATGTTTCCAAAGCGGTTTTCCTGTCGCCGAATCAAAACATAAAATCCGCTCGGATGCGTTGCGATCTTCGGATTGCTTATCCATAACATACACTCGACCGCCTGCAACCGTTGGCCCTGAATATCCAGGCCCAATCTCCACCGACCAATCCAAAGGTAATTGTCCTTCCGGAAGATCATCGCGAATCCCGTTTTCGTTCCATTTTCCGTCCCGTGCCACGCCTCGCCATTGCGGCCAATCATCTGCCGAACAAAATGTCGGCAGCACGAAGTTACCTAAGAGAATGCAAACCAATAATCGTCGATTCAATAAAGGCATTCGAAAATCCAGAAAAAAGGTGGAAAAAGTGAGGCCTCGCAATGATCACTCATAGACACATTGTACAGATGCGAGCTCTCTTGGTAACACCATTCGTTAGAACGCAGTTCAATTCTTAATACTCCCCCCTAGCTCCGACGAGAGATGCAACCCAACAACGAAGAAAAGCCGAGTGACCTAGAAATTGTTTGATCACTCGACACGATCGGGTAGTGATGCTTTCGCCAGAGGCAGGATAGAAGACTATTTCATCATCTTCGCCATTGCAGCGCATTCAGCATGATCCTTCACGATTATTTCGAAAGAATCACCATAGGGATTTAGCGGTAACGCCGCGGATCGTTCTTTGAATATCGCCATGGCTGATCCGTTGCATGGGTGGATGAATAAGTCGATTGCGTTGGTTGATAAGAAAACCTTCGGTAGCTCTGCATGGGAGCTGTCTGGTCATACGTCCGATACTGCGGCACAAAGGTCTGCATTGAGCTGAATGTCTGAGGAATGACATTGGCGATTGTTGGTTGCATAGGAACCACGGCTGTCCCTGTTACCATATTGTTAGGAACGCTTGGTGAAGGCAGAATGAAATATCGAAACTGCGATTTGTCGCGCAGGCCAGCTTCGCCTGCTCAATTCACTTGCATACTCGCTTAGAATCCTTGCACCGTGCGCATTCCCTTGAACTCGCGTCGGAATTGCAAATTCTTTTAACACGCTAATCAGTCTAGCTTTGCGCAAATTGCGGACAGTCAAGCTGAAGCACAATGAGGTTAACGGCACGGCATTTGACGTTCAATGGAATTTAGCAGACGAATTTCCCAGGCAGCAACCTGACCAACGGAAGCAGTTTCGTGCAGCTTAAATCAGGTGTTATTGCAAACAGGCGAATCGACCTTTTGGTGGACAAACAAGGGGCTTTGACGTCGCTGCCGCACGAATTGACTCACGTGGTACTCGCCGATTGTTTTGCTGGGCGTCAGCCACCACTTTGGCTCGACGAGGGAGTTGCGATGCTGGCTGATACTCACGACAAGCAGATGCTCCATGAAAGGGACTACATGGATGCTTTGTCATCCAAGAACGCACTCGAAGCAGCACTCCATCGTCACTATCAAATCGACGGCGTTCGTGAATTGGAGAGTCAGTGGAAATTGGAGATAAAGGCGCTCAAAGCCTCCACTAAACGAAAGCAATTTGTGTCCGTTCGATTCCAACTTTAAAAATCGCTCCCGGGGCTCGAGCGAAGCGAATAAGTATATGATGAAAGGTGATCGCAGACTTGTAACGTAGCCAGAAGCAGGAAAGATGGAATCGAGATGGGTAAATTGAGTGAATTCGCTACCCGCGTGAAAGAATTGTTATCGATCGCAAATCGTGAACCGCATTGGGACGCAAGCGAAGCTGCGCGGTACATGAATGAAGTGGCAATGCGACGTGAGAGTTTCTCTCAATTGTCGGTGCGACTTAATGTTGAGTTGATTCAACCTCGCCTTGAAACTTTGGTTGGGTTCTTTTCAAATGCAAGTCTTATATCGGACGAACCGGCCGGCCGTTGTTCGTGCCGGTTTGGTTACTGTGAGCGGTTTCCGTCATCTTCAAAAATCTCCTTATCGGTCGAACACGACGTCGCTTATGAGAACGTGGTCGTATGTTTTGAAGCGTCCATGATGCCTGCCTTCATCAAACTGAATGATCGCGACAAATTGATTTTCCACTTGGATCAAGTTAAAGACGATGAAGTCACTCAGTGGGTTGAAGAACGATTGTTGGAATTCCTGCAGGCCTATTTGAGAATCGATCGGGGAACCGATGATTTCGAAGAGGATGCCGTTTCAGACATTGTATGTGGCATGCGAATGAGTCGTTCGCACGCTGTTTCAAGCCGCAACATTAATGAGCTTTCTTATTTTTTTTGCTCGACGCAATGCGCCGAGCGCTTTGATGCCGATCCTAATAGCTTTCTGCAAACGACAACGGATACTGATTTAAAGTCCTAACATCAACGTTCGGCCAAATCGCCATTTCTTGGCTTGCGCTATTTCTTGGCTTGAACGTGGGCGAACTTTGGGAGACCGTTTGCTAAACTACTTTGAGCAACATCCCATGGAGCACCTTTTGCCCTTGTCCGACGGAACTGGATTCGTAGTTGATTTCGCCTCACAGCAATTCGCAACGAACGATCCTGTGTCCACTTCACAGCAGTCACAGTCACACGTGTCGCATGCACACTCTCCAGTCGAGCAGCAGCAACTTCCATCAGGGCAACATGCAGTACATTCGCAAGCAGCCAGCTTGCCATTGGACGGAGCCTCCAGCGATCTACTGGAATTCATGGCGAATGACAGACCTGCCAAAACAATTCCAAGCAGCCCAACTCCACCCAAAACAGCTATCGTTTTCATTGGTAAACTCCCTAAAAAAGGTTCAAATTCAACATTAATCGCTCGCTCGTTTCGACCGAGTGCTTTATTGGACGCACGATCTCGCGTGATCCTTCACCAAACCGAAAAAGTATTCGGAATCTACCGGAAATCCTGTTTTTCCTGAAGAATCCCATCGACTCAAGCATCCAACCTGACGTATCTTCAGCAAGTACTTCGTGTTGGAAGCAAGAACATGCACTCATACTCCTTAAAATTAGCTCTAATCGTTGCAGTTTCGGTGAGCCAAATTGCGGGGGGGACCTCGTGCTGTTGCGTTCCTCGATTTCTCGCCTCAGCTATAAGCATTTCTCTTCCGTGGAAAATTCCATCTCAGATCTCGGCAGGAGAGCCGGCAAACGAGAATACTTGTCCAAAATGCTGCCGTCATCGTATGGAATCGAAGACGAATGCAGTCGTTTTAAGTCCTTCGTCTCAAACATGTCGGGCCGTTAGCATATCAGGTGACGGCAAATGCCATTGCGTCCGCCATGTATCTATATGTTCACTGGACGAAAGGCCCTATTCGGGCTTCGAGCTGGCTACGCTCCTTCCGCTTCCTAACATTTCAAACTTATTGGATCGCCTGCCCACTTCACCGAATGCAAAAGCTGCCTATCCACCCCCTATTTTTATCCGGCCCGCTGGTCCCTCTTGGCAAAGCCTAGCTTGCGTCTGGAAATCTTGATTCGATCGAATACTTCGTGATTCCATCGATCAAGTGAATTTGGATGGATTTCTATTCGCACTTCCAATAGGCATAGACGTCCAAACAATTCTTCCATTTGCGTGAAGGTTAGGACGGATTGTGTCATCAAAAAATAGGTATCAGTGTGACGAGCAATCGAAAGCAGAGTTGGCTGAATGGATTCGCGGTGCTTGTCGCGGCGACCAAGAATCCCAAAAGAGAATCTACCAGCGCATTGCAGAACAGGTGTTCCGCATTGTGCGGCGGATCGTTGGACAAGACCACGTCGACGATGTAGTCCAAGAAGTTTTCATGAGTCTGTTTGCGAAAGTCAGTCAGTTTCGATTTGAGTCGTCCTTTGAGACGTGGGTTCATCGTATGGCCGTCAATCAATCCCTCCAGCATCTCCGCCAATCCAAGCGTGAGCAAACGCGGGTTCGCGAATTCGCGGCTAATTCTAGCCTGCAAAACGGCATTCCCGATGAGCATTCGACTAGCGAAAACGCCGAAATGCTTGGGATCGCGATGAACCATTTATCTGGAGACCAGCGCGCCATTTTGCATATGAAAGAAGTCGAGGGTTTTGGCTATCAAGAGATTGCCTCAGTTCTTGGAGTGCCCGAAGGAACGGTCGGCTCGCGACTCAATAATGCGAGGTCCGAACTTAGGTCCGCGCTCACTCAATTAGGTTGGGAGGGTTAATAACAGTGAATTGCGATGATGTTTCAACTAAGTTGTCCGAATACATGGATGACGAATTGGACTTGAAGTCTTCGGAGTTGATTTCGCTCCACATCGTTTCGTGCATGTCTTGCCAATGCGAGTTGCAATCTCATCAACGCCTTGGCGAGTGGATGCGGGAAAACGAATTGACGGTCGATACCGAAGCCACTTGGAGTCGAATCGAGTCCGCTCTTCCAAACAAAAAACGCTTCATTGCTGGATCGTTTCTGATTTGGGGTGCACCCATCCTCGCTGTCGCCGCTTCCACAATTTTTCTATTTGCTAATTCTGTTTTCAAACACACTTCAGTTTTTAAAACCATTGGCGATCAGAGCGTTTTGGAAAATGAGTCGCACGGCCAACATGCGCACGATCGCGACTCGCTCGCAGTTGACTTTCGCCATGTGATAGAACTTGCTCAAACTTCTCCGCAAAAAGCTATTGCCAGTCTGGTCGACAAGTACAGCGGCAAACTACTAGAGGCTGAGGATGCGACTAGGTTAATAGGATATTCGCCATCGCTATTTAACAACATCCCAGTGGGGTTTGGTCGTGTTTCAACGCATATTCTTGATATGCCTTGCTGCAAGTGCACGGCGAGTATTTGTGCCCGCCAAGACGGCCGTTCGTTGATCGTGTTCGAGCACAAAAACGAACAACCAGTCTGGTTCGGAGATTTGCCTTCTATACAAACACAGTGTTCAGGCACGCAGTGCCTTATTATCGAATCTGCTGGGCAGTTGGCAGTCAGTTGGCGTCAAAAGGACCGGCAGTTCACCATGATCGGTGCTTCCGACTTAGCTGAGATCAATCAATGGGTCGAATCCATGAAGTTGTAGCCGGAACCCTTTGTTGCTAAGCTAAGCCTCAAAAATGCTAAATAATAAGTCGATCTTACAATTCATTCCAGGATGCTAAAATGAGTCTAACCATTCGAATCCTTGCCACTACAACATCGATTTGTTCGTTAGCCGCGTTGGTCATGGTCGGATGCAACCAAGCTTCGTCTACTGCAAAGCTACCGGAGAATGCAGTAGTCGATTCGACCGCAAAGAAGGCGACTAGCAAGCCTTCCGAAGAAGTGCATTCTCATATCCCAGGTGCCCATGGCGGGATCGTGATTCCAATTGGTTCGGATAGTTATCATGCGGAAGCTGTCATCGAGAAAGACGGCCAATTTCGTTTGTTAACTCTAGGAGCCGATGAAACTCGCATCCAGGAGGTCGATGTCCAATCCATGAAGGCTTATATCAAAGCAACAGGGGAGACTGAGGCAACGCCAATTGAAATGATGGCACTTCCGCAAGATGGAGATGCTAGCGGCAAGACATCGCAGTTCGTTGGGCAGTTGCCAAAGTCAGCAATCGGCAAAGCGATCGATGTTACCATTCCGAATTTGCGAATTGGTATAGAGCGATTCCGCGTTGGCTTTACTACCGCGGTGCAGCAACACGAAAGTGGCATGCCAACTGCCGTGAGTGGTGCCGAGGAACAAAAGCTCTACTTCACACCGAGTGGCAAATACACGCAGGCCGATATCGATGCCAACGGCAGGCTGCCGGCGAGCGCCAAGTTTCGAGGTTTCATGTCGAAGCATGACATGTCTCCCGGTCCGGGTGATATCATCTGCCCTGTCACTTTTACGAAAGCGAATCCGAAAATAGAATGGCAGGTCGACGGAAAGAAATATCTATTCTGCTGCCCTCCTTGCGTTGACGAATTCGTTCGCATGGCAAAGGAGGAACCCGAAAATCTGAAGTTACCTGAGGAGTATCTGCAAGGAGAAACGGGAGCGGGAGGCAATTTGAACAGAGTTGAGAAAAGAGAATCGAATTCGTCCAATCCAACTTCTTCCACAGCTGGTCTCGATCCGGAAATCGCCGAAGCACTTGCAGGCTTGGATACGATAGATCGACCGTTGGCTGACTCGCAAAAGTACTGCGCAGTCGCAACAGATAGTTTGCTCGGATCCATGGGGACGCCGGTGAAGGTCCAGGTCAAGGGAGAGACCATTTTCTTGTGCTGTGACGGCTGCAAGACTAGAGCACTTCGCAATGCAGAGAGAACCCTGGCAACGGTTGCCAAACTTCGGGCTGAAAATGGCTCCAAACGCTAAGCTAAGTAGGACCGCTGTGTCACTCTTTTTCCACTACCCAAGATCGATGACAACAGCCATTCCATTGCGTTCCTTTTTCCTTTTTTTTATCTGCCTCATCGACTCGCCTGTCCGTGCGCACGAAGGGCACCGTCCATTGCCAACTCGCGGCATGGAAGTCAACCTCGAGACCGGTAGCATGATCCTAACCAAGGCAGCTCGCCAGACGCTTGACGTACTAACCGTCGAAGCGGAAGCGAAGCAGCTTTCGCAATCGTTGGATGCCTATGGTTCAATCGTGATGCCATGGGATCGCCATGCCGTGCTTTCGTCGCCATTGACTGGCCGTATCGTCGCCTTAAAAGTAAGTCCTGGCGATACTGTGAAAGCCGGGCAAGTGATGGCTGAAATGGAAAGCCCCGAACTTGAACAGCTTGTTCTCGAGTTGCGAGCCGCGAAGGTAGACTTGCTGTTGTCGTCGAAGATAGTTGAGAACCTTGGGCAAGTCAGTCGCAGCGGTGCAATCCCTGGAGTTCGTTTGATCGAAGCCAAGCTGAAGCTGGATCAAGACAAGGTGGCAGTCGAGTTAGCAACGGTGAAGTGGCAGTCCTTGCAGCTTCCGGGTGAGATGCTCGATACGATTCTACAGTCGCCTCAACTAAACCATAGGCAGCTCTTACAGCTCCGATCACCGATCGACGGAATCGTGACACATGCAGATTTGTCGATCGGGAAGGTTGTCGACCCCAAGGAACATCTATTCGAGATCCTCGATCTAAGAAGTGTATGGCTAAACGTCCAAGTTTTAGAGAAGGACCTAACGCGTGTTTCGGTGGGTCAACCTATCGAATTCCTAAGGACGAACGACGCGTATCCGCCACTTCAAGGAACGATCGATGTGGTTGATTCCTATTTGGATCCAGAAACTCACTTAGGCACCGTTTGGGCAACGATAAAGAACCAGGTTGATGGGCAATCCATGTTGCTACCTGGTATGACTGGCCAAGTGAAAATACATTCCATTCAGGGGAGCAATCGTCTGGTGATCCCGATCCAGTCGGTGATTCGCGATGGGGCTGAACGTTTTGTGCTCGTCGAGCAAGAGCAAACCGCCGTTGCGTCGACCTATAATCGGCAGCCGCTGGTACTTGGTAAACGGTCCGGTGAGTGGATCGAAGTTTTAGGTGGAAGCCTGTATCCCGGCGATCGCGTGGTGACACGCGGAGGTCATGAGCTGGGAAGCTTTTTTGCGAAAGGGGTCCTCCGAGTAAGTCCCGAATCGGCTCGCGACATTGGCTTAAGGGCCGAAACAGTATCCACTGATTCCATCATCGGGACGATTGCGATCGACGGTGTGGTCGATGTTCCACCAACCCATCGCAGCATTGCGTCGGCGCAACTCAGCGGGGCAATCCACCGCATATTAGTCGATCGTGGCCAAAGAGTGCGCAGCGGCCAGGTCCTGGCCGAGATCGCAAGCCAAGCGTTTCAAAGCTTGCAAATCGATTTTCTGCAGGCTAGCCTCAACTTCGACATGAAACAAGCGATGGTTGAGAACCTTCGCTCCGCAAGGGAGGCAATCGCTCCACGGCAACTATGGGAAAACGAAAGCCAACTCAATCAATTTGCAAGCCGTCGCGATATGATCGCGCAGCAATTGAAAACAGCCGGCATCACGGACCAACAGATTGAATATTTGCTGAGTAGAAAACAACTCTTGTTGACTTTGCCTGTTCGAGCTTCGATCGACGGAGTGATTGTGGGATTCGATAAATTCTTGGGGCATGTCGTTCGACCCGATGAACCACTCTTTGAAATCCATGACCTCAGTCGCGCATGGGTTCAAGGTTATTTTTCAGAGCGCGATTTCCCGCAAGTCCGAATGGGGCAACAGGTCCGCATACGGTTCGTAACTTCACCCGATGAAGTCGTTTTGGGAACCATATCAAGAAGCGGGCAATCGATTTCAGCCGGTGACCGAACGCTTTCGGTTTGGATCGAACTTCAGGACAAGCCGTCGTTTCCGTTGCAGCACAACATGCTTGCCCGCATCCACATCGAAACCGGAGAAGTTTCACATGCCTTGTCGGTGCCACTGAAAGCCATCGTGCATGAAGGAATGCGTTCGTTTGTGTTTGTCGAGGGTCACGATCAAACGTTTGAACGAAGACTAGTCGTCACGGGGCGTGCCAATGATTTGCAGGTTGGAATCGTCAACGGACTGTCACCTGGCGAGTCGATTGCGGTGGGTGGCGCAAACGCACTGCAGTCTGGCTATGCAGCTTTGAAGTAAACTCAGTCGTGCAGACCTTCAGAGTGGAACAGTTGTCCTCAACTGTTGGGTAGTTCATGATGTACCGAAACGGTTGAGGACAGCCGTTCTACTAAGCTTGACTCCAACTCAATTCATGCTCAACGCAGTCATCCGATTCTCACTACATAACCGAGGCCTAGTGCTTATCGGCGGCATGTTAATTCTTCTCTACGGTGGCTTCAATCTAAGCCAAATGCCAGTCGACGTCTTTCCCGACTTGAATCGACCGACAGTCACCATCATGACCGAAGCTCCCGGTTTGGCTCCTGAAGAAGTCGAGGTGCTCGTAACTCGTCCAATCGAGTATCAGCTTAACGGAGCGACCGGAGTTCAGCGGGTGCGATCGGCCTCAGGGATCGGGCTATCCATCGTTTGGGTTGAATTCGAATGGGGAACAGACATCTATCGTGACCGGCAGATTGTGGCCGAAAAAATGCAAATTTTGAACGCGAAACTGCCCGCAAGTGTCAGTCCGGTCATGGCACCGATCTCTTCGATCATGGGCGAAATCATGCTGCTCGGTTTGCGTTCTCGCGAGGTCCCCGAGAATGAGTCCGAGGCGGAGATGCAGCGGATGCAATTGAGAACGCTCGGAGAGTTCACGGTTCGGAATCGGCTACTCGCCGTGGAAGGAGTTTCGCAGGTCACTGTCATGGGCGGGACGTTGAAGCAGTACCAAATCATCACGTCTCCAGCTAAATTGGCGGCACAAAACATCACGCTCCTGCAACTGACCGATGCCGCCAAGAAAGCCAACGTCCTCGCGGGCGGTGGCATTATGGTTCGCCCGCCGCGAGAATCCTTAATTCGTATCAGCGGGCAAAGTCTGTCATTGGAGGATATCGAAAACACGCCGGTCGTATGGCGAGGCAAGCGGGCCGTTCTTATAAAAGAAGTCGCTGAGGTCCGATTCGGAGGTCCCGTAAAACGTGGCGATGGAAGCGTCCGCGTAAAAACCGCTCAAGGTGTCGAGGGTGGGTCGTCCGTTATTCTCTCTGTCCAAAAACAACCCGGCGCCGATACGCTTCAATTGGATCGTGAGATTGG
Organism: Pirellula sp.; assembly: GCA_043757445.1. Taxonomy (GTDB): domain Bacteria; phylum Planctomycetota; class Planctomycetia; order Pirellulales; family Pirellulaceae; genus JBKCUI01. The sequence continues at coordinate 68,886 of JAYVPJ010000046.1, forward strand.
TAGCGTCTTGGACGCATTGCAAGCCGACTTGCCAATGGACGTGCTAATCGAGCGAAGGATTTTCAAGCAGGCCGACTTCATTCGCTCCGCGATCGACAATGTGATCGAGGCTGTTCGCGATGGGGCGATTTGGGTTATCGTCGTTCTTTTCCTGTTCATGTGGAACTTCCGGACCAGTATCAGTTCGCTAACGGCAATGCCGATTTCGATTTTTCTGACCTTCATGATTTTTCATTGGCTCGGGATCTCGATCAACACCATGACACTTGGCGGAATCGCAGTTGCAATCGGTGATCTTGTCGACGACTCGATTGTGGATATCGAGAATATCTATCGCCGACTCAAGGAAAATCGGCAATTACCAAAAGAACAGCAACGGCCTGTGCTCGACGTGATCTACGATGCATCGTGTGAGGTTCGCAATTCGATCGTCTATGCAACACTGATTGTCGCATTGGTTGTGTTGCCTTTGTTTTCGATGAGCGGACTCGAGGGGCGGATGTTCGCTCCCTTGGGATTGTCCTACATCGTATCCCTATTGGCCTCGCTCGGCGTATCGCTGACCCTCACACCGGTGCTTGCGTTCTATTTACTACCTGGTGCAAAGTTCCTAGACGAACAGGAGGATCCGTTCTTGCTTCGGATCTTAAAAAGCGTTGCTAGTCGAGTCTTGCGATTGACGTTGCGAAATGCCAATGCCGTTCTAGTCGTGACAATGCTTTGCGTCACTCTTTCACTGTTCACGTTGTACTGGATGGGCGGAGAATTTCTCCCTCCATTCAATGAAGGGACCTTCACGATCAACTTTCAAAGTGAACCGGGAACTAGTTTGATCGAAAGCCAAAGGCTCGCCGAGCGAGCGGAACAATTGCTGCTCGATATCCCCGAGGTGATTGCGGTATCCCGACGAACTGGAAGAGCGGAGTTGGACGAGCATGCCGAAGGTGTCAACGCCTCAGAGATCGACGTACGTGTGCAAGGACATCAACGCATGAAACCAGGGCTAGTAGCCTCATTGATTCGTTTGATTCCGATTGCTCACCTGTGGGGCTTCGAGACGGTTGGCCGCCCAAACGAAGCCGTGATGGCGGATATCCGAGACAAAGTGACGCTCATACCAGGCATCAAAGCCAACATTGGTCAACCGATTTCCCATCGCTTAGATCATATCATGTCCGGTGTGCGTGCTCAGATTGCAGTCAAGGTGTTTGGCAATGATCTGCGTGAACTGCGCGATGCTAGTCAAGACATCTACACTGCCATGAGTCAGGTTTCGGGTGTCGTCGACTTACAACTCGAACCTCAAGTCGAAGTGACGCAAGTTCGATTGCAAGTTCGCCGAGAAGACGCTGCTAGATATGGGCTTGCGCCTGGCGATGTCGCTGACCTGTTAGAGACGGCTTACAAAGGCCGAGTCGTATCGCAGGTTTTGGATGAAGATCGCTTCTTTGGAATGGTCGTGTGGTACGACGAAGCTGCCCGAAGCGATCCCGATGTAATTGCTCAAACGATTGTTGACACACCTTCGGGACGTCGCGTTTCACTGGCCGAAGTCGTCGATGTCCTCGATACAACCGGGCCGAACACGCTCAATCGAGAGCATGTCCAGCGCCGGATTGTCGCGTTCTGCAATGTTCAAGGTCGCGACCTAACCAGCGTGGTAGCAGAGATTCGGAAATTGACTCAGCCCATCGAAGAGCGGCTTCGCAAATTGCCAGGCGATTATCACATCGAATATGGTGGGCAGTTCGAGGCACAGCGCGACGCAAACTTGCGATTGCTCGTGCTCGGTAGCTTGTCGGTGGTCGGCGTTTTTCTTTTGCTGGTCAAATGCCTTGAATCCTGGAGAAGTGCGTTGCAGGTTTTAGTCAATATTCCATTGGCGGCGATGGGCTCGATCGTAACACTTTTGATCGTTAACCAGCCGACGGCAGATACGTTAGCTGCGACACCATGGTGGCAGTGGCCTAGCGTTTGGATTGGAACGACAACGTTGTCCGTTGCTCACTGGGTTGGCTTTATTACTTTGATCGGGATAGTCAGTCGCAATGGTATCATGATGATTTCGCACTATATGCATTTGATGGAGCACGAAGGGGAGGAGTTCGGCGAAGCGATGATCATTCGAGGGAGCCTGGAACGCTTGGCTCCAGTGATGATGACGGCCACGACCAGCTTCATTGGTTTGCTGCCATTGATTATGGGAGCCGGTCAAACAGGGAAAGAGATCCTCTATCCGCTTGCCCTCGTTGTCTTCGGCGGTATGTTAACTTCAACGCTGTTGGATCAATTGGTAACGCCTGCCTTATTTTACCGATTCGGGTACCGTCAAACAGGAAACCACACGATCTTTAAGAAAAAGTGACCGACTCCAGTTCGTCAACAAGTATCCATTTCCCATACCGACAATGCAGGTCTTGATTGCCATGTTGCGGTTTTTGTTTGTTTTATCGTGCGTATCGCTGTTGTTTAGACTGTCCCATGCGCGTGAGGACGAAGCCATTTTGATCGCAACCGGGGAGACAAATGGACCGAAGCAGCCGCAAGCAGCAGTCTCGTCCAACGGTATTATCCACTTGGTGTTTGGTTCCGGTGAAGAGATTTCCTATTGCCATTCTAACGATGGCGGAAAGAGTTTTAGCAAACCCTCCGTTGCCTTTCGAGTTCCGAATCTCGCACTAGGCATGCGACGCGGTCCACGAATAACGGCCTTTGGCGATTCGTTGATTATTACGGCAATCGGCGGCAAGCAAGGGAAAGGACGAGATGGAGATGTGCTCTCTTGGCGTTCGAATGATCGAGGAGAGTCGTGGAATGGGCCTGTTCAAGTCAACGACTCCAATGATTCCGCTCGAGAAGGTCTCCATGCGATGGCTGTTTCTTCGGATGGCAATGCTTGGTGTACATGGTTGGATCTTCGCAATCAGAGAACGGAGCTGTACGCGTCTCAATCAATGGATGGCGGAGTGAGTTGGTCCCCCAATCAACTCGTATATCGCTCGCCAGAGAAAAGCATTTGCGAATGCTGCCATCCATCCATTGCCATACATGACAAGACGGTTCAAGTTCTGTTTCGCAATTCGCTTGCGGGCAATCGCGACATGTATTTGACTTCGGTAGAGCAAGTGAACGGAGAATTTCTTGCAAATTCAATCGAGATTGGAAACGAGCATTGGAAATTCAACGCCTGTCCGATGGATGGCGGCATGCTCGCGATCGATGCCAAGGGTTTGGTATCGACTGTCTGGCGACGCGGTCGCGAGATATACATGGCGGCGAATGATGGGTCCGACGAGCAACTGCTCGGTATAGGCGAACAACCTTGGATCGCGTCCACAAAAGTCGGACCAGTTGCTGTTTGGTCCACTCGTCGCGATGGCGATTTGAAGATGCGAAACCTGTCCAGCGAGCAAGTGCATTCGATCACTACAATTGCACGCGATGCAGTGATTGTAGCCGATCCAGTTCATGGCAAGTCCGTTTTCGTTTTCTGGGAGCAAAACGAAAACGGTCGAACCAGCATATTTGCAAAGTTTGTGCCAATTTTTCCGCCTTAGTACGACAGACTCCGCCGACTAAAACTAGTTTAAAACGCGTGGGCATTGCACTCTTTTTCTGGCATTATGCCGGAGGTTGTCTTTGCTCTTGTCCTTCATTCCAATTGAAAGTCGATGTTGAGAGGAATCCGACTACAATAGCTCAATCGAAGTTTCGTTGACAATTGAGAAAGTCACTCGGTGATTTGAATGAATCCTATCGGTTTTGCACTGAAACGCCCCAAAACCGTAGTCGTGGCTTTGATCGCGTTAGTGCTCGTCGGTTTTAGCGTCATCCGCCCGAAGGGTCTCGATGACTGGTTGAAAACGCGAGGAATTGAATTACCGATCAAGCGGATGGCGATCGATATCTTCCCGTCATTGAATCTCCCTGTGATCTATGTTTGCCAGCCGTATGGAGGAATGGACCCAGCGCAGATGGAAGGCCTCCTAACCAACTATTACGAGTACCATTTTCTCTACATCAACGGTATCCATCACGTCGAGAGTCGCAACGTACAGGGAACGGCCCTGATGAAGTTGCTCTTCCATCCGGGCACTAATATGGCCCAAGCGATGGCGGAGACAATCAACTATGTGAATCGCTCGCGAGCCATGATGCCTCCCGGCACGGTGCCGCCGTTTGTGATGCGTTTCGATACCGGTAGCGTTCCTGTTGGTTATCTCGTACTCTCCAGCGGAACCAAGACGATCGCTGAAATTCAGGATCAAGCGCTTTTTAAAGTGCGTCCAATGTTTTCCTCGTTGCCTGGGGTTTCTGCCCCTCCACCCTTTGGCGGTTCTGCACGAAGTATCGTTATTCGCGCCAACCCCGACAGACTTCGCGCGTTTGGACTTTCTCCGGACGATGTCATTGGTGCACTCACAAAAGGCAATACGATCAACCCATCCGGCAATATTCGCTTGGGGGATTTTTTCCCTGCAGTTCCATCGAATGCTATGGTCAAGGACATTCGTGATTTGGGACAGATCCCGCTCAAAACAGGTGCGGGTACAGTTTATCTTCGCGACATTGGAAGCATCGAGGATTCGGCGGACTTGACTACCGGATACGCGCTCGTCAATGGCAGACGGGCCGTGTACATTTTAGCTACCAAGCGGGCAGACGCTTCGACGATGAATGTCATCAACGAGATCAAACAAGCGTTGCCTGCCATGCAAAAGGAATTGCCCGATGACATCCAGGTCGCTTTTGAATTTGATCAATCAACCTATGTTACTCGAGCAATCGCGAGCTTGACTGCTGAAGGCATGCTCGGAGCCTGCCTCACCGGGCTGATGGTGCTTTTATTTCTCAGAGACTGGCGCAGTGCGCTCGTTGTCATTCTGAATATACCGCTTGCCATTCTTTTTTCTATCGTTGGCCTTTGGCTGACAGGCCAAACGATCAACCTCATGACCCTGGGTGGGTTGGCACTGGCCGTCGGCATTTTGGTAGATGAAGCAACCGTCGAGATCGAAAACATCCATACGCAAATGGGAAAGTCGAAGTCGATCGCGCTAGCGGTTTGGAATGGGAATCATCAAACTGCTGTTCCACGTTTACTGGCCATGCTTTGTATCCTCGCTGTATTTGTCCCAACCTTCTTTATGCAGGGTGCTCCACGGGAACTCTTCTATCCTCTATCGTTGGCGGTTGGATTCGCCATGATTGGATCGTACATCCTGTCGAGTACGCTGGTTCCAATCCTTTGCATTTGGTTGCTACAAGATAAACAGGCTGGAAAACGGGCGAATGCCCCTCGATTCTTCCTTGTCACTGGGTTCGACAATCTCATTGGCTCGGTGATCGGACTACGTTGGATTGTGGTTCCAGCTTACCTCGCTGTTTGTAGCTGTCTCGTTTGGATTACTTTATCCCACATTGGCGTGGACATCTTTCCAAAGATAGATGCGGGCGAGTTTCGTCTAAGGCTTCGAGCACAAGATGGAACTCATATTGATACTACCGAGAAACTTGCAATGCAGGTGTTGGATTCGATCAAGGAAAGCGCAGGCGTGGACAAGGTAGCGCTTTCGTTGGGATACGTTGGCACCGTACCCGCATCCTTTCCCATCAACGCAGTCTATCAGTTTACGCGCGGCCCCGAAGAGGCTATCTTGCGAATCGCGTTCAAGTCCCGATCGGGCGTCGATACGGAAAAACTGAAAAGGGAATTGCGAATCAAGTTTGCTACCCAATTTCCAAACGCGAGGTTCTCGTTCGAACCATCAGATATCATCAGCGATGTGATGAGCTTTGGCTCCTCGACTCCGGTTGAGATTGCAGTACGAGGAGGTTCGCTTTCAGAAAACAAAGACTTTGCCAAGAAAGCTCAAGAAGCCCTCAAGTCAAATAGACGACTAAAGGATGTCCAAATTGTTCAATCGCTAGATTATCCAACCGTGGATGTGCGAATCGATCGCGAAAAGTCTGGCCTAGCCGGTGCAACGATGGATCAGATTGGTCGTTCCGTACTCGCAGCGACCTCGTCGAGCCGATTTGTTGTACCGAACTATTGGCCGGACCCTAAATCCGGAATCGGATATCAGGTGCAAGTGGAAATTCCTCAGCCGGCAATGAAGTCCCTGTCGGATCTGGGAACCGTTCCTGTTCTTCATCGCGAAGGCTCTGCATTACTGCTGAGAGATGTTGCGCAAATTTCACAATCGACAATGCCTGGAGAGTTTGATCGTTACAATATGAAACGAGAGTTATCGTTAACAGCCAACTTGGACGGCACAGACTTAGGAAGCATCTCTGGCGAAATCAGCAAGATCCTCATCGAAGTGAAAAAGGACGACGACTCAGCCAAAGACGTGCTCGTCAAAGCTGGCGAAAAACCGGGAAGAATCAGTTACGAGATACGCGGTCAAATCCCTCCGCTTCGGCAAATGCTCAGCGGCCTTGGAGTTGGGTTGGTCTTGGCCCTCCTCGCGATATTTCTACTTCTGGCCGCTAATTTCCAATCCTTCCGTTTATCGATGGTAGCCATCTCGACGGCTCCGGCAGTCGTTGCTGGCGCCGCTTGCATGCTATGGCTCACAGGCACAACCTTGAACATACAATCCTTTATAGGCACGATCATGGGACTGGGCGTCGCGATGGCGAACGCGATTCTAGTTGTCACGTTTGCGGAACAAAGACGCAAATCGGGAGAGAATTCCGTAACGGCGGCTCGTCATGCCGCGTCCGACCGTTTACGACCCGTGCTCATGACTAGCTGTGCTATGTTGTCAGGGATGTTACCCATGGCGATTGGCCTTGGTGAATCAGGCCAACAAACGGCGCCGCTTGGGCTCGCGGTTATCGGCAGCTTGTTGGCCGCCACGTTTTCAACGCTATTCGTCCTACCCGCCGTATTTGCTTGGGTACAATCCAATAGCTCGACAAAATCTGTTTCATTGCACCCTCTCGATCGGGAAAGTGCGATTTACATCGACGAACCAATCAATACATCTTCTGAAACGAAATCATGACGCATCTCGACACGATTCGCTCAACACCACCACGAAAACCCTCGTTCCTAGGCTCCTGCCTGGGAACGCACTGTCATCGAGGCTCCGCCTCCCGAGTCCGCCATCCATTTCCTAAAGCCCTTTCCATTCTGACATGGCTAGTTTTCATCGCGTTAATGTCTTTCCCTGTTGGATGTTCCAAGCCTATGGAATCGGAGAACACAACAGCTGCATCGCCAACTATGGAGCTACCCAAGGTTGCTACCGTCAAGCCAAAGAGAATGAGTCTAGCCCAAAAGACAGAGCAGCCCGCCAAAATCGAAGCCTTTGCGATGACTCGCATTCACGCGAAGGTCAACGGCTTTATCGATCAAATGCTGGTTGATATCGGCGATCGCGTGACGGGTCCCAAGAAAGATGAACAAGGCAATATCGTAGAACCTGGTCAACTCCTTGCAATACTCGTCGCACCTGAACTATCGGATGAGCTTTCCCAAAAAAAGGCAATGATCGCCTTAGCCGAAGCAGATATTGATCAGGCCAAGGCGGCTGTGGAAGTCGCGGAGTCGATGGCTGTTTCCGCCGTTGCGAACGTAGCCGAAGCTATCGCAGGGCAACGCAAGGTCGAAGCGGAATACCAACGTTGGAAGTCTGAGTCAGATCGTATGAGCGTGCTAGCATCCACTAAAACAGTTACCGCCAAACTGGCCGACGAGACCGTACAGCAAATGAAAGCGGCCGACGCCGCCCGCGAAGAAGTAGTTGCTCGCATTCAATCTGCGAAGGCAAAGCAAAACGTTTCCAACGCTGCCATTTCCAAAGCCAATGCTGACTTGAGATCGATCGAAGCAAAACGGAAGATCGCTCAAGCGGAATATCAGCGAGTCCAGTCATTGTGCGAGTACATGCAGATTCGGGCTCCCTATTCTGGGATCATTTCGGTACGCAATTTTGATACGGGGTCGCTAATGCAAGTGTCTCAGGCAAACGATGAAAATCCTTTGTTCACTATCGTACAAACCGAGAAAGTTCGCGTTAGTCTGAACGTACCCGAAGCCGAATCGGTCTTGGTGAATAAAGACGGGAAAGCTTTTATTAAGGTGCCAGCTCTGAACCATCGTGTGTTTGAAGGAAGGGTTGCTAGGACTAGCTGGGTACTTAGCACTAGCACGCGGACGCTCGAGTGTGAGATTGAAGTTGCGAACGAGGAGGGAATGCTCCGACCCGGTATGTACGCTAACGTCGAACTGATAGTCGCTCAAAAATCAGACATCTTGACTCTCCCACGTTCAGCCATCGTTCAGCAAGATGGCAAGCCAACTTGTCTTGTCGTAACTGCAAATGGCACTATCGCGAGACATGTTCTTCAAACCGGGATTACGACTACCTCAGACATTGAGGTCATCGGTGGGCTGGAAGAGTCGGACGATGTGATCTCAGCCAACGCAGCGGCCTTCAAGGAAGACCAAAAAGTTACAATGACAGCAAAAAAGTAAACAGCCGTCCTCTAAGTCTTAACGATTGTAACGGTGAAAACCGACCTCCTTGAGCGCAAAGGCCAGTTCTTTCATCAAATCCGGAACAGGACGGAGATCCAGACCGATGAGACGAGTTGGCGGAATCACAACCCGAAGCATAAGCGAGGAATCGCAGCCCCGCTCACACCTCGGATCGTAAATATGGCAAGATCAACTTGACTTTTGCTTAGCTCTTGTCTTCGACAACCGCTTCAGAACCCACCAAGCCATGGATGGCATAAACAATGCGAAAGCAGATTTGCGCAGGACTGTTCATTGTATTGGCTATCCCCCTTGGCTGCCGATCGGCTCCAACTCGTCCGACGCTGGTTCAAAATCAAGCAAGACTAAGGTCGACTCTCCCAATCAAAAGCGATACCGTGGCGATTGTGGCCGATGTGATAACGGCTTCCGCCTCGACGGTCGTGATCGCGTATCCAATCGATGAAGAAGCCTATTTAAAACGCTCGAGATTTCTCTCTCAACTGCCAAAGCCGATTGGTCCTACGCCAAAAACT
>JAYVPJ010000047.1:0-29705 GCA_043757445.1 Pirellula sp.
TTTCATACTCCTTGAATCCGTAAGCTTTTCTCATGGTCAATTTCGCCTTGTTGTTGAAGCCCTCCACAACGCCTGAGGATAACCCTTGTGATTCGAACCTATTTAGCAGAAGCGGTTCATGTTGTCAATTCCGATTAGAAACTGAGCCACTTTTGCGGTTTGGCTGGCGCATTGGTTGCGTGTTTACTGGCGGGAATTCCACGGAAAAAAACCTTCCATCGTTTCATAGTTTTTTACAAAGTTCGCGATTGTGTCAGAAACAAAGGTGTCAGGAGTCATTTCTTGACATCGATGACTATTTTTGCAGTGTCAAAGCAGGTTCGTTACTTTCCGCTTGGACGGTTTGCCGCATAGCGAATTGGTTAGAGTGGATCAACGAGCCGCAGACGGATTCCGAATTGGTAACGTTTCAAAAAAGCGTCACTCGAGGCTGTCCCTGCAAAGAATCTTAACCTGCAAAGATCGTTGCTCGTTTCGGCCTACAAAGCATCCTTCGACCCCAATGCAGACCCAAAAATAATAAAAACGATTATCGCGGCAGGAACGGCCATTGCGGGCCGCCCCCCGCACAGATCCGTACGTGCGGAACTACCGCATACGGCTCTTACCTTGGATGTTGACTGGCAAACCTTACATTCGGATAAGGATGAAGGATCTTCGGCGTCGGTAACCATTTTCGACTGAGTTTGGAGAATTTCGCCCATGTCAGATGTCTTCCTCGTTGACTGCGCCTCCACAGTACGTTGAGCCACATCTGTTGTAGAGCTTCCTTGAATTGCCGTAAACGTTCATAGTTGCCAGGCACAGCATAATATTGACACCAGCCACGATAAACGCTCAGTAGCCAGCCGCCGGTCTCTGGTGTCTTTGACCCGTTCGCTGGAAGCGACCGATAGTCTCTGGTCATCCTGACTGACCGGCGATTTCAGAATGACAATCTGGCTGGGTGGCCCCTATTGAATCCTATCGAATAGCCACCCTGTGTGACTTCGGATTTCTGGCGGAGATTCAAAACAATGATTCCTGGCACCTTTGGTTCGCTCCGGTTCAGGAACATGTTCGAGTTTCAAGAAATCCAGAATGGCTGCTAACGTTTCTTGTTCGGTGATCGGCGACTGAAGTACGCCCGTCGGACTTTCTTGCGATTCTTTGTTGAAGACAGCTATAGCATCGGCGAGCGATCGCGGCTTGAGGTCGGCGACAGCCAATACGCAGTAAGGATACCGAAAAGGCACTTCCGCATTTTGGTCGTTGGTCGTGGTCTTGTCGCTAGCGGTTGCGGCTAATGTTGCTAGCATTGCAACGCCGATCGATACCACGCCAAGCGTTCCCATCGCTCGGCGCAAAGAAACTCCACGGCGATTCATTCGTTCATCTAGGATGGAAATGATTCGATTTTCTACGTTGGGTTTGTTTGCCATCGCCAAAGCCAATGATCCAGTCCCAGAAGCGGTTCGTACGCTTGTCGACAACGCAAGCAGATGGCCCGCATACTCGCTCGCATCGACCCCCAATCGCAGAACATGATCATCGCAAGCGCGTTCGCATTCGAGCCTCAAGCGCTGGACCGCGAACCATGCAAGCGGATTGAACCAGTTCACGGCGCGAGCTAGCTGCGCCACCAAAAACCAAGTCGGATCGCGCCGCTTCAGGTGAACCAATTCATGCAACAAGACTGCGTTCAGCCGCATCGGTGACCACCTCTCGATGTCAGACGGTAGAAACAATCGCGACTGACCAAATGACCAAACCATCGGCATGACTCCAGGAGGGCCAATGATGACCCGAGGAATTTTCATTGCCATTTGATTTGTGAACTTCGAGATTCGTCTGACGATCCTTGGGGGAACCGTACTTTTGTTAGCAAAAACGCTTTCTATTTGCTGTAGACGAAGAAAGGCCGCAACCATGGGGATTAAACAAACCGCGCATCCAGCCCCCCATATTCCCAATAAAAGTACAGCGCTCAGTCGAATGGGAATCGGAAGAAATTAGCGCTAAGATCATCGGGAGACGGGATTTTACGTGTAGCATGGTCCCGGCTACGCTCGCCAGCGCGTGGTCAACAACGGAAGCTATAGACTTGGCTGTGCGAAAAAAGCAGTTGGTGAAAAATGAGTTGATGAGCGTTTTGTTCCGTTCTGTGATCTGGTCTTTCAGGTTGGTCGATCTGGCTTTTCAGGTTGGCCGGGGGCTTGTCCCCCACCAACCTTGTTTTGGCGTACTAACGAAGGGCACTCGCGAATCGACCCGTCGTTCCCCTCGGCTTTGCCCGCCCGAGGCGGGCAAAGCCGAGGGGAACGGGAGTTGGGACGCCCAATTGTAGAACGCCAAAACGCATCTTTCGGGGGCAAGCCGGCAAGCCCCGAACGGATGGGCTAGCGATACGGCCGCCTAAATCAGTGGCACGTTAGGCATTCTTTTCGATGATAAACGTTACTGGGCCATCGTTCGTGAGTGTCACCTGCATGTCGGCTTGAAAGACTCCTCGCAACTTAATACACCGATCGGCCACGTACTCCGCCACTTCTCGGGTGTCGCTCTTGCCTAGGCCGATCAATACAAGCCAACCGCGATCTATCTGTCCTACGATTTTCCCGGCCACTTCGACACGGCTCGATAACACTCGCTGCAAGACCACTTTCATAGTTGCCTAAGGTCTTTGCGAACCAATCTAGTTTTGGAAAATGAGATCAACTCGCTCACCGAGCCCTAACAGGCGTAAATGTACCACCATTTTCCCGTGCGATTGTTTCAAGCGTAGCAAAGCCCATTGCACTGTGTAATAAAACGGTATGAATGGGAACGAGCGTTTTCACGTTGCCCTCCTCGTCTTGCTTTCGATTCCAAATCCTCAGATCGTCGACAGTGCTATCGTTGATTTCGCCATCCGACAACAAAAAGATCGCATCTGGCTCCAATTTCATAGCGATGCCAACAGCGGATGAAGGCAATGTTTGGCTACCGTGCTGGATCGATCGGAGCCAATTGCGGATTCGATCGAGGTTCTTATCGACAGCTTTAAGGAACTTTCCTTTCGGAGGAGCCAAACCGAACATGGGATGAGCCATCGAGTCAAAACTGAGCACGAAAAATTCCTGATCAGGGGACAAGGACTGGATGGCGCGAATCAACTCTTTGCAAAGAGCCTCCCACCGAGGGCCACGCATCGAGCCGGATGAATCGATGACGAATACAAATCGATTTCCGTCTGCTTCTGCGCCAAAAAAGGAGGCTCGCGATTTCGACTTATGAGCGACGACCTCGTCTGCTCCGCCGGTTCTTGCAGCCTCAGCCGCTTGAGCCGCAACGTTGTACATGGAATCAGCGAGACCGATCGAGGAAACAACTGCAAAACTGGGTGTGGCTATATCACTCGACATGGCCGACAGCTCTGTCCTGGAATCGAACGGTGCGTCCGCACTAAACGAGTTCGAATCCACGGTAAAATCAAGCTCGGCCATCTCTTCCGTTTCGTCTTTTGAAACCATAGCGAGCTGCAGTGATTTGCCGCTTTCGCCAAGCGTGGAAATCAAAATGAAAGCAAGCGTCAAGCAAATGCCGAAGTGGATAACCGTGCTGACCGAAAATGCAATCAGCGACTGAGTCTTGGGCTTAGTAAGCCAACTAAGTTTGAGTTGCATTGCCAATCGTTACTCGCCTTGTTACCGATTGCTTTTGGAGGGACGATCTGGACGTGGAACGAATCGGTATGTTCCACCATTTTCCTGAGCAATCTGCCTCATTTGCTTTTGGAATTCATCTTGAAAAAAATGGATGACATGAATTGGGACTTTGGGCACTCCAGCGGTCAGAATATCATCGCTTCGATTGACACGTCGAAGAAACTTTGCAACGTCCGCTTTGGTATCGCCATCGAACAACAAAAAAATCCCGTCAGGCTGCATGCTAATTGCCTCCGAAAGTGCGTTGTTGGGAGGCAGTCCTTCCTTTTGTACCTGAACTCGACTTATCCAGTCTATGGTTTTTGCCAAGTTTTCGGGTTTTGCACAGACGGGAAACTTTTCGACCACCCCAATTTCGAAGACCATCGGGTCGATCACTTTACCAAAGAAGCTAATGAAATACCGTTGCATTGGCTTCAGGGAAGTCAGAGACCTTACGATTTCCTTCCGGGCTTCTTCGAAGGCTCCGTCGCGCCGCATGCTTGGCGAACTATCCACAATGTAAACAAAGGTGTTGCCGGTTGCCTTGACTCCGAAGAATTCGGATCCGTTAAGGATTTTACTGCCAATCACGGAAGCTCGAACCGAATCCGATACCAAACTCTTCACGGAAGACGAGACGGCTAAGCTAGTTTCCATCGGAGATTCGGAAAGAGATGTATCTGTGTCCAAATACGTTACGTTTGGCAATAGCAAGGATTGAAATGGCTCGGATTGAAATGGCTCGGCAGCCGACTCAAGTTCGGACGCCATTTCCAAGGGTGACTCAAGCAGGACGTTTTCGGCTTCGGCGGTCGCAGAAACGATCGAGAGTAGTCGCGGCTCATGCGCTACGGAGATTGCGAAAAGCCCTAGGCAAAGGACCAAGACTAAATGCACCATCAGACTCACCCATAGGTGTGGAGCCTTCCACCAATCCTTGAAATGGTTGCTTTCCTTTGGAAGTTCCGTGACTGAAATTGCAATTCGCAGCGCGTTGGCTAAGGAGGAGGTGTCAATGAGTTCTTTGGAGTCTGCCGTAGCAATTGTCGATTCCGACTCCATAGGATTTACGGATAGCGTATTGGCAAGTCGCTCGATGGCTGCCTTTTCCATCCTGGCCCAGGGAGATTCCATTTCGACCGATTCGTGGCGGATGCTGCTAGCATCCGAACCGATGCTAGCAGCATCGGCCACGAGCGGCTCCATGACTATCGGTTGATCAATTCGAATCGAGCGTTCCGTACTGCTCCGTTCAGAAATCGGATCCTCAGCATCTTCGTTGTTTCGCCTCCCCTTACCACCAATACCTTCATTGAATTGGTAGGCTTCTGATTCGAGCCACTTATGAAGATTCTCGACATCGCCATTTTCTGCTTGGACCATAGCGGCTTTGAGACTAGCCGCTGCAGCTTTGTACCTAGCAGCCCGCTCATGATATTCGATCGCCTGCAGGGTCAGTCTCCCGCGCTCCAAAAGCTCCTGCGAGGACGGTTGCGAATTGGACGGGCGAGCCATTGGAATGATCTACCTGGAGTCAAAACGAAAATCGATTCGCCGCATTGTCCAGATTCATCGAACCCGCGTCAAGAATTTTTCAATCATAAAGAAACCGGCCGCTCGCAGAAGGCAAACGTAGGTTGACAACATTCAAAAACCGGACCGCTCGCGTTGTTCTGCTAATTGCCCATTGCTTTCAACAGGCTAGACACCAGCTGGTCGATAGCTTGAATGGCAATCGCCTCCGATGCGGCCGCTTGCTCCATCAATCGAACAATGGCTGAACCCACAATCAAACCATCTGAAACCGGAGCCAACAATCGGACGTGTTCTGGTTTAGAGATTCCGAATCCGATGCAAATCGGCAATGGGGTACGATCTCGCAACCAAGAAACGCGATCCACCAAGTCGGGTGGAAGCTCATTGCGCTCTCCAGTTATTCCTGTCACACTAACGTAATAAAGAAAACCACTGGAAAGCTCCGCAATCCTTAGGGCGCGCTCGCGCGGCGTTGTCGGAGTGACCAATTGAATCAAGTTAAATTGCTTAGCCTTACAAATGCTCGCCAATAAAGCACTCTCTTCTACCAACAAATCGGGAACTATCGCACCTGCAAAACCTGCCGCCATCGCATCGTCGACAAATCGCTCTGGACCTTGGCGATGAATGATCGCATAGCTTACCATCGAGACCATCGGCATGGAGATGTTGGGTCGCTCCAATGCGATTTGCTCGAAAATATCATGGAGCTTCACCTTGGTTCCAAGGGCACGCGTGTACGACGCTTGAATAACCGGCCCGTCCGCAATCGGATCGCTATACGGGATCCCAACTTCCGCCATTGAGCAGCCAAGTTGGTCTAGCCTCCGAAGGACTTGGCGTGTGAAATCTAGGTTAGGGTCGGCTGCCGTGATAAATGGCATAAAAGCTTTCTTGCCCTGGGATTTGAGCTTTCCAAACAGATCATCAATTGCCGTCATTACTTATTCCGATATTTAGTTTAATGTGGCACGACGGTCTTCGTCGTGAGTTGTTCGGTATGTTTTTTAGATAGTTATTTCAAGGTGTAGACCACCGCGCCACACTACCATTCTTGACCGCGCAGCCGCGCCAGCTCTGCCGCGTCTTTGTCGCCCCGTCCTGAAAGGCAGATAACCAAGTGTTGATCGGGAGACATGGTCTTGGCGATGTCCGTGGCTTTTGCGACGGCGTGGCACGTTTCCAAGGCAGTAAGAATGCCTTCATTGCGAGCTAAGAAATCGAACGCACCGAGGGCTTCGTCATCGCGACAGGAGGTGTATTCAACACGTTTGGTATCTTTCCAATAGCTATGTTCAGGGCCAACACCAGGATAGTCCAAGCCGGCAGACATAGAATGGACATCGCTCGTCTGTCCGTCCTCATCTTGCATGACGTAGCTGTAGGATCCATGCAGCACTCCAGGTGAACCATAACTGAGCGGCGACGCGTGGTCGCCTGGGGCGGATCCTCTACCGCCGGCTTCCACTCCGATGAGCCGAACATCTCCATCATCTACGAATGGATAAAACATACCGGCCGCGTTGCTACCACCACCCACACATGCCACTATCGTATCGGGCAATCGACCGATGGCCAACAGGCATTGCTCCCGACACTCACGACCGATGACACTTTGGAAATCGCGAACCATCATTGGAAAGGGATGCGGTCCTATGACCGAACCAATGATATAGTGCGTGTTCTCAACGCTGGACATCCAATCTCGCATGGCTTCGTTGACCGCATCTCGTAGAGTTCGCGACCCGCTTTCGACCGGACGGACTTCGGCACCCATAAGTCGCATGCTGAAGACATTAGGCTTTTGACGGCGAACATCCTCCGACCCCATATACACGACGCAGGGCAACCCAAAGTGAGCGCATGCGGTCGCGGACGCAACTCCATGTTGTCCAGCGCCAGTTTCGGCGATAACGCGTGTCTTTTTCATCCGCAAAGTCAACAGCGCTTGGCCAAGGGTATTATTGATCTTGTGCGCACCGGTGTGATTGAGGTCTTCTCGTTTGAGCCAAATCTGTGCGCCGCCAAGTTGCTTACTTAGACGCTTCGCATGATAGAGCGGCGATGGCCGACCCACAAAGCGATGCAGTAGTTCGTTGAGCTCGGCGTGGAAGTCGGGATCGTTCATCGCCCGCTCGTACTCAACAATCAATTCGTCCAACGCTCTAGTCAAAGTCTCGGGGACATAGCGACCTCCGAAGTCGCCAAATCGGCCACTCTGGTCCGGGACCCGCTTGGTTGCGGTCACATCATCAGCTTTGGTAGACATTTTGTGGGATGGGGCACGGCTCATTGGGTGACATACATCGTTGGAGAAATGGGGGGGAAAGCGTGGTGCATGGAGCCATAGCCTGGGACGATCGTCCCGAGCAACAAGCGAAATTAGACGAGACCTCGATCTCATCAAGCTGCTCACGTTATTGTCGAGCCGCAGGAATTGTTGGTCAAGCTGCAAATGAAACAAGTTTGGCGTGGGCCTCTCCGATCCATTCCGCCGACGTCCGAATCTCAGCTTCCGTGGTGAAGCGGCCAAGACCAAACCTCAGACTTGACCTGACGTGGTCGATGCTAAGACCAATTGCCGTCAAAACATGACTAGGAAGTGGTTGGGCAGAAGTGCAAGCGCTACCGCTGCTCACAGCTAGCTCAGGCAACTCCAGCATCAACGACTGCCCCTCAACCTTTGGAAAGCATACATTGAGGTTATTGAACAATCGGATGGTATCCGGGTTCAAGTTGGGGCCATTTAAAAGAAGACCGTCAATGCGTTCATTCAATAACAGCCAAAGCAAATTCCGAAGGCGTTCTTGCGTCGATCGTTCAGCAGCTGCATTCTGTTGCATGACATCAAGTGCTTTTGCCATACCGACAATCCCAACGCTATTGAGGGTCCCGGATCGAAGATCCCATTGCTGGCCACCACCGACGATTTGAGGCTGTAACAAAACGGAGATAGGCGACTGCCGAACAAACAACCCACCTACACCCTTTGGGCCATAGAATTTGTGAGCCGAGAAACTTAGAAGATCCACACCAAGCGATTGGACATCGATCGGCAATCGCCCTACCGCTTGACTTGCATCGGTATGACAAGGGATCCGAAATCGCCTACACAGTTTTGCGATTTCGGCAATCGGTTGAATGGTACCAATCTCATTGTTGGCAAGCATCATGCTGACCAAAGCCGTGTTGTCGCTGAGTGCGTTTGCGAGTCGGTCGAGCTCGACGGTTCCTGCTTTCGGATGACCGTTTGGCAATACGGGAAGCCGAATGATTTCGAAACCTTTTTTTTCCAACCTGGCTAGCGGATCGAGCAACGCCCTGTGTTCAGTCACCAGCGACACAATGGAACGTCGCTTCTGTTTGGGATGCAAGGCCACGCCAAACACCGCAAGATTGTTGCTTTCGGTAGCGCCGCTCGTAACAATAATTTCGTCGCTGCTTGCATTAAAATGAGTCGCGATTCGTTGAATAGCATCGTCGACGAGTTGGCCCACCACGCGACCTGCTTCATGTGAAGTACTGCCGGGATTTGCATAATACATATCCATCATAGGGAGCATGGCGGCAATTACCGCTGAGTCAATGCAAGTCGTCGAATGATTGTCTAGGTAGATTGACATGGTTAATTGGCCGCCGAAACGACAATGCCAACGCAATGCCCCTGGTGCGTTTGCGAAAGCTTAATGGAATGAGTCGCCGTCCTTGGCTTCGCGGTTTTCGATATGACGTTGACCGGGCAATCGCCACCCGTCCTGTTATGGTTTGTTGTCGGAGCGATAGCGCCCGCCCTCATGCCCGCCAACGAAGCGATCCATTCGACGAGCCCGGACCCACTTATGGAGTCGCCGATAGCCCCTTTGTAGGAAACGACAGGAACATCCCTCAGAATGTTGGCAATGCCGCGCGATTCTCCCGCGTCGCAGGCAAGTGTTCCATTCGCAGAGGTATTCACGTGGTCGATTTCATTTGCGCTTAGGCCGGATCGTTGGAGCAAGGCGGTGAGCGTTCTTTCGGTGGCGCTCTGCGTACCACTCCATCGGGTCCCCGTCGAAGTACCAAATGCGTTTGACCAAGCGGTTATTGAGCCTAGAATCGACGCGTTGCGAGCTTCCGCATGCGAGCGTCGCTCGAGGATAACGGACGATGCGGATTCTCCTGAAACGGAGCCGTTGCGATCGGCATCGAACGGTTTGCATGCGGTCTCAGGATTTGTGTATGACGTGGAGTAATCTTCTTCGAAGCGTTGGAGCAAACGCGTGAACGTGTTTTGCGAGGCGGTAGAGCCAACCACCATGACGTCTGCCTTTCCTCGACGAATTACGTTGATGGCTTCCAATGCAGCGTTCAATCCACTCGTACCTAAAGTCGTGATCGTATTGTTTGGACCGCGTGCGTCCAATGCAATCCCGACGTGGCACGCAGCCATATTCGGGAGGGACTTTAACATCCAAAGCGGATACATGTTTTCGATCGCTTCCCTAGCCCATCGGCTATGATTCATTTGGCCGTTGACAGCACACAATCGAACAATGCTCTCTACGTCGACCGTTTCGCTAAAAATCATTTCGCCCGAAAAAACAGTCCCAAGACGATCCGGGTCGACGGTTGAGAACGCAATACCGGACATGCGACACGCTTGCATTGCAGCGGCAAACCCCAATTGAATTTCCCGACACATTACCTTGATAATCTTCCGCGGTTGAACATGCTCTTTGGGATCGAAGTCGGGAATGACTGTACCCATCCAGTGCATTCCGTCGATTGCCAATTTAGGAGGCAGTAGCCTCACAGCTGACTCACCACGAACCAAAGACTCATAAAACACGCCGACATCATGGCCTAGAGGCGTGATAGCACCATAGCCGGTAATCATGATGTCATCTGGTTTGGCATGCTCCATAGAATTCATCGCTCGACCTAAATTTGATAGTTCGAGTCGTGCACCAGCTCATCACCCTGGCCACTTCGGATTCGTAGCTTTGGCTTTTCCAATACCACGGTCGAATGGGGAGCAACACTGCTGGTGACCCAGACGCTCGAACCGATAACGCTATCGTGCCCAACTGTGGTTCTGCCTCCGAGTATGGTTGCGTTGGCATAAATGACGACGCGGTCCTCGATAGTCGGATGTCGCTTTGTGCCTCGGATCAATTGGCCATCGGCGTCTGTGGCGAAACTCAACGCGCCCAGTGTCACCCCTTGATAGATTTTGACACGATGGCCGATTTCGCAGGTTTCGCCGATGACCACCCCCGTTCCGTGATCGATAAAAAAGCTTTCTCCAATCCTCGCGCCTGGGTGAATGTCGATTCCGGTTTGCTTATGTGCCCATTCGGTCATCATGCGAGGGATAAATGGGACGGCGAAATGAACCAGTTCGTGTGCTATTCGGTAAATCGTCACGGCTTCTAAACCCGGGAAGCAGAAAATGATTTCATCGCGATTGGAAACACTAGGGTCACCGTCGAAGGCGGCCTCGACGTCTTTGGCCAATGTCGCTCTCAGCTGCGGGATTCTTTCCAATAAAGCGATCGCGATGGATTGTCCTTTGGCCTCGTAGTCGATCGCGTTGTCACAAGGGTTCTCGTTAGGCGACTTGGCGTCCACGCGGTCCGAATGCAATAGGGCTCGAGCAATTTGAGTCGTCATGCGATCGTGCAGCGAGTCCACCAAATTACCGACATGGTAGGTAACGTTACCAGCATGCAACCCTTCTCGACGACGAAAACCTGGATAAAGCAAGTCCTTTAAGTCCTCGAGGATTTGGACGATCACCTCATACTTTGGAAGTGGACAATGCCCTAAGTGATTGATTCGATCGCGAGCGTTGTAGGTGCTTACGATCGCATCCGTCAGGCGAGGAAGTTGTTCCTTGAGTCGAAAATCAGAGGCCATTTGTATATTGCCGGTCTGCGTCGAGTGTGGTTTTTTTAACTGCTCAGGCATCGCGAAACGATCCACCGAACTCGAGTTGTAGCGTCAGGAAGCAAGCCCTTCGGTATGCGCGACCGGACGACTTGCGCTTTCTCGCTAACTCGGCAATTGGTTTGCAATGCCTAAGCAAAGAGCGACTGTATGGAATCGGCTGTACCGAACACGACTGGCAAGAGTTTTTTGGTAACACGGCCATATAGCACCATAATACCCAGGCGACCTAATTTGCGCAGACTTTCCAATTTTTGGATTGCTATTTCCTCCTGATTATCTAACTTTTCATCCGACCGCTTACTACGAAGGCGAGAGGCAGGCGTAGGTTTACCGTAGCTAAGGCCCCTGGCCCGAGTTTCAGTTCGCTAAATTAGCACATCTAATAGAACTTTAGCGATTCGTAGCGAAACTTACTGGTACCTGAGGGGTTGAGTGCAGGTTGAGGACATAACTTCTGGTCGAATAGCTTTTCGGAACTATTTACCAGTGGCATTGCGATTGACGGTCGTGGATAATGTCCATTCAGCCAGCTGCTTTTTCTGGTTTTTTGACGAGCCCACCCTTCCAACAACCCTCCCAATCAAAATGTCACTTCAACATCGCGAGCGTTCGCAACCTCGGCGTGGCGCCGTAAAGCTTATGATTTTCTTGACTATTGCGGCAGCTATATGCGGCTTAGGGGGCTACGCTTGGTGGCAGTCCAAGGGAACCGGGATCTACTCGGCTTCCAAGGAAGATCCACTTCTTTACGAAGTCGCCAAGGGTCCATTCGATCATATCGTATTGGAACAAGGTGAAATCGAAAGCAGCAGCAATAATGAAGTAAAGTGCGAGGTGAAGGGGCGAGGTGGCAGTGGCACCCCAATTCTTTCGCTTGTGGCCGAAGGTGCTTATGTCAAAAAAGGGGAAAAGCTTTGTCAATTAGATTCGTCCGCGTTAGAGCAGGACGTCAAAAATCAGCGAATTGTCGTTAGCACAGTAGAGTCGAATGTGATCAATAGCGAAGCAGCTGTCAGCAAAGCGGCGATCGCTAAGCAAGAGTATCTCGAAGGAACTTACATCACGGAACAGAAGACGATATTGAGCGCAATCGCAGTGGCTCAACAAGGCCTAAGAAAAGCGGAGCTGTCGCTACAGAGTGCAGAGCGGCTTGCGGCCAAGGGTACGCTCAAGGCTCTGCAAATCGAATCGGAGCAGTTCGCTGTCCAAAATGCGCACAGCATGCTTGAATCGGAACAGGGCAAACTGCGAGTCCTCGACAAACTTACGAAAGAGAAGATGCTGGTTCAGCTCAATAGCGACATTGAAACAGCGAGGGCCAAATTGGATT
The DNA here is from genome assembly GCA_043757445.1 of Pirellula sp. Lineage (GTDB taxonomy): Bacteria > Planctomycetota > Planctomycetia > Pirellulales > Pirellulaceae > JBKCUI01. The sequence goes on from JAYVPJ010000047.1 coordinate 12,466, forward strand.
CTGACAAGAGCACACTTGTGGAGGAAAAGGAAAAGCTACAAGAAATACAGGCACAGATAAAAGCCTGTGCTGTGCTTGCTCCTGCGGATGGTCAAGTGGTGTATGCGAATAAGCAAGGGGGTCGCGGAAGTTCCGATTTTACAGTTACGGCCGGAGCACTCGTTAGAGAGCAGCAAACTATCTTTTTGCTGCCGGACCCAAGTCGCATGCAAGTCAAAGCCAAGGTGAACGAGTCGCGGATTACTCTTATACGCGATGGCATGCCGGTCAAGATAAGCGTGAGCGCGGCAGCTGACGAGCTTCTCGGCCAAGTCACAAAAGTCAATAAGTATGCTGAACAGGGTAACATGTGGGGCCCAAGTGTGAAAGAATACGTGGTTATCGTCAAGATCCTCGAGCCACCACAAGAAATTAGGACAGGCATGACCGCCGAGGTCCGAATTTTTGTTGAGCAAATTGAAAATGTTCTTCAGCTGCCTGTCCATGCTGTTTACGAAACCAAAAAGCATCATTTTGTTTTGGTAAAAACAGGTGAAAGCTGGGATACGCGGGAAATCAAGATCGGTGCAACCAACGATAAGTTCGTAACAATTAATAGCGGAGTCCGAGAGCAAGACATGGTCGTTCTTGATCCTCGAAACCATCTTGACAAGATGAAGGTTCCTGAAATCCAGGAAGTTGATGATCGAGACAAGATGGCGCAAATCGCTTCTGCGGCCCCGAAGGCAACGGAATCCCGTGGACGATCAGGCAATGGCGGCGGGACAGATGGTCCAAGCGATGGAGCGCCAGGGGGCGGTGGTGGCATGAACCCGGATACAATCGCTGCAGGCATGCTTTCGAGAATGGATACCAATGGTGACGGAAAGTTGAGCCCCCTCGAAGTTGCTGATAACGAACGCATGAAGAATAGTTTTTCAGACTACGATACCAACAAAGATGGTTCGATTGATATTTCGGAAATAGTGTCTCAGCTTCGCAAACGAATGGCGAGCGGTGGAGGCGGAGGAGGTGGCGGTGGAAGTGGTGGCACGGCACGCGGGGCACCGTCCAACTGATGATCGCAACCAATTCTGAGCAAGCGAACCGATTTGCTTGCCGCGTCGCAGATCTCAAAAAGGAGTATGTCTTAAAAAGCGAAACGGTTCGCGCACTGCGAGGCGTTACATTCGATGTGCCTGAGGGTGACTATGTCGCCATCATGGGCCCGTCAGGATCTGGCAAGAGTACTTTGCTTAACATGCTTGGGTGTTTGGATCAGCCGACATCTGGGAGCCTATGGTTAGGTACTGACGATGCCGCGAAAATGAACGATGACCAACTTGCCGATATTCGATCGCAGCGAATTGGATTTGTGTTTCAAGCCTACAATTTGATCCAACAGTTGACGGTGGTGGAAAACATCCAAGTTCCTTTGTTCTATCAAGGGCGGTCGTTAACAAAGAAGCAAAAAGAAAAGAGTATCGAGTTGGCTCATTTGGTAGGCTTGGGAGAACGCCTCACCCACCGTCCAACACAACTGAGCGGTGGCCAACAGCAGCGCGTTGCCATCGCTCGCTCGCTGGTAAATGATCCCTTCTTTATCCTGGCGGATGAGCCAACTGGGAATCTCGATTCTCGGACCGCGGAAGAGATTTTGCAGTTGTTCGAAAAGCTAAATGATGAGGGAAAGACTATCATCTTGGTTACGCACGAAGACGAAGTAGCCAAGCGGGCCAAACGAGTTGTTCGTCTGAAAGACGGTCGGTTGCAGTGGGATCGTCTAAATACCCCGGAAGTCCGTGCGACCGCTGCCAAATATGCATTAGATAACATGCCGGTAGAAGAATGAGTCTCTGGATAGGAACAATACAGCTTGGAGTCAAGAGTCTTTGGCTTCACCCACTTAGGTCACTGTTGACCGTGCTCGGTATCTTTATCGGGGTTGCGAGCGTGATTTGGTTGCTGGCCATCAGCAAAGGGATCGGCGACGAAGCTCAAAAACAAATTGAGAGTCTCGGTGCAGACACGATCATGATCCGAACGATCAAGCCGCCTAGCCAAAAAATGTCGGCGACGGGCCTAACGCCTTACGGACTCACACGTGAAGACTTTGATTTGCTTGTTTCCACGGTGCCGACGATCCGAAGTGCGTTGCCGATTCGCGAAATGCGTCGCCAGTTTCAATTCAAAGATCGAAAACTAGACGGTCGACTGGTTGGCTGTACACCTGAATATGCGGATGTAACGCGGCTCAGAATAAGATCAGGGCATTTCATCACGGACGCCGAGAACTTCGGGATGGACACGCATTGTGTGATCGCAGCGAAGGTGGCCGACAGATTGTTTCCTTATGAAGATCCAATCGGGCAACGCATTTACATGCCAGAGAACAAGAATTTTTATTTGGTGGTTGGCGTGCTTGAACCGAAGAGCGCTACCGCTGCAATTGGTGGATCGATGGCCGCACAAGATTTCTCAAACGATGTCTATATTCCGATAAGGACGCTACAGCAACGCATCGGGGATGTGGTCATGAGCTTTAGTGCCAGTTCGCGTGAGGGCGAGAGTATTGAGTTGAATCAGATTACTCTACGTGTAAGAGAGGTTTCGGACGTCAAACGAACCGCCGAATTGGTCCAGGATGCCCTTTCCGCCCACGATAAAATGGAAGACGTCGCGGTAGTGGTCCCGCTCGAGTTGCTTGAGCAAGCCAGGACCACACGCGCTATGTTCATGGCATTTATGGGAATGATTGCAGCCATTTCATTGTTAGTCGGCGGTATTGGAATCATGAACATCATGCTCGCCACGGTTACCGAACGCACGCGTGAAATTGGCATAAGGCGTGCTTTAGGCGCCAAGCGACGCGACATCATTCGTCAGTTTTTGGTGGAGACCAGCGTTTTGAGTTTGGCCGGCGGAATTTCAGGAATCTTGTTTGGGTTGCTTTGCGGGCCAGCCGTCAATGGCGCTAGAATTCTGGCAAATTTATGGTTTGCAAAACAGATGGCGGGGCTCCCAGACGTGGTGCGAACCGTTCAACCTGCAATCGTTCCTGAAAGCATACCAGGTGCATTCTTTATTTCATTGGCCGTTGGATTGGTCTTTGGAATTTACCCTGCAATGCGAGCCGCAAAAATGAATCCAATCGAAGCTCTTCGGCATGAGTAACCTAGGAAGTGCGAATGGTCTGAGGCACAAATGTTCTTGATCTACGTTTGAGAACACTGAATTGCGTCAATTGCATTGGGAGCCGGATCAAAGCGTGAAGCATTCTTAAAGCCGAAAAAGTAACATTTCGTGCAACTTGACCCAAAAGGGAGGACGGTAATGCCGACGTCTGATGAATGTCGTCCACACCATGAGGCCAATCCTTGACCCGCTCAATCAACCGCTCATGCCACTGACTGTTGTGTGGAAAGGTTGAAACCATATGCAGCCATTCCGTTGGAATCCCTCTTTTTCCCAAAGTGATTCCCGATAACGATCCTGCGATCACAGCTGGGCCGCTGCAGTGTCCGCCCAGCAATACGGTTCGTTCAACACAATTGCGGAATCGTTTCGGATGTCGTAGCCATGCGTAAATACCGATGATGGCAGCGGCAAATACGTCTGAGGGAATTCCATTCTCCCAGCCTTGTTGCCTAGAGAAAGCGACCAACGATTGGTTTCTCGAAAGTGGATCGCGCAGATTCGAAAGCATCGATTTGAGTGTTGGCTCTTCCGTAACTTCAATCAAGCGATTAAGAATTTCGACCGAGTCAAAGTCAGCCTGTTCAGTCAACTGAGCGAGTTGTGCAGCAAATCCAATCAACGTGCTAGCGTGAAGGACTCTCGAGTCCGTATGGGAAACAGCGACGCTCATTTGAAACCAACTCGTTGCGGAATCCACGCATCCTTGGAGCATGATGCTCATGACCAAGGATCGTACTAAAGGATCGTCCCCCAATCCGACAGTCATTGAATCATCGAATTGCCTTGAGCTAATTAGGTTAAACAGTCTTCTCAAGTGAACTTTAGCATGTCGCAGAGGAAATGCTCGTTGGTACCAAGCGATTCGTTTTTTTACGTTGGCCGAAAAAATGTTGGGATCTGTTTTAGACTGTAGCATTGCTTGAAACGACATTAGCAATGCGTGGGTACGATGACTCGTTACACCCAAACCAGGTTGAAACTGAAACTGGAGTGGATTTCGACCGAACAACTTTAGACCCACGCGAGGATGGATCCCGTTGCGAGCAAGCGACAATGATTCCGCGACCGCACATCCCATTAACAATCCCTCTGTTGCCCGCTCGCGTCGATGCGTTGGTACAGCTAAATTCCATGGACGTGGCGAGGATCGCGTTGGTCTCTGGCCGTCGACGTTTTGCTTATGTGCGAGCCGCAATCCAGCCGAAGGATTTGCTTCGGATTGATGTTCGGAATGGTTTTTTTTATGCTTTTGACGTCGAGGGCGCAACATCGTCTTCCTGGTTAGCATCGATTATAGGATTGGGCGGAATCATTTGGAAACTCCGTCAAACCATGGGTCAGAATAAATTGTCGGGCGGCAATATGACAGTAATTTTCTACTCGCTCCTTCAAACATCTCTTCTGCAAATGCGATTGTGAGTACAATCGTTTTAATCGATACCACTTCGTAGTCGGTCATGACGGAAAAGTAAATGTGTTATTATGGTACATCGCCGGAGTTTTGTACAACGCTTAACGTTTTTTTGTGCGGGCAGCATGTGGTTGGCCCGGCCTTCCATTGCCGAAGACCGATTGCTAACTCCGTCGCAAACTCGTGGCCCTTTTTATCCGATTCCGCCAATCGACAAACAGGAGTTCTTCGACGTTGACCTTACACGGAAATCGGAACGCGCTTCGGTGGCAGAAGGCGAGATCATTGCCGTTCGTGGAAATGTAGTCGATATTTCAGGCCAAACCCTCGACAGTGTTATGGTAGAAGTATGGCAAGCCTGTGCTTCGGGTCGCTACAATCACCCAAATGATAAGGGCGATAGTCCACTCGATCCGAACTTTCAATATTGGGGACGAATGCAAACCGGCATGGACGGATCGTTTTCTTTCAAGACCATTCAACCGGGAAAGTACCCTGGTCGAACACCCCATATTCATTTTCGCGTTGTCGCACCCAAACGCGAGATTCTCGAAACCCAACTTTATTTCGCTTCCAACGAGGAGCTGAATAGCAAAGACGGCGTTTACAATAGCGTCTCACCAAAACTGCGAAGAGTAGTAACGACCGCCTTCGAAAGCCTTGCTACGAATCCAAAAGACCAATCTAGCCCCAAGCTTCCGACGGGAAATTTCCAAGTGGTTCTCGGTCCCAAGAACGACTCTAAGTCCACACCAGGAATGTAAACCAGGAAGGAATGGGTATTGCAAAACAGCATCCTCGTTGCTTGCAAGTTATTGCGGCATTTAGCAGGTACGAATCGGCGATTGAATGGCTGTGGGATCGAGTAGCCGTTCGACTCTCGCCGATTGCGATGATCAGCCCGATTTATCCGTTTTTGGAGTCCAAGTACTACCGAGCCTCGATGGGGGATCTACTTAAAAAGCAATTTGCGATTCTATCGACTTGGTACGATCCTGCGGACTTGGCGACGCACAAGTTAATGTCGCATGACTGGGAAAGCGAAGTTGCAAAGAGTATCCAATTCGACGTCGAGCGCCCTCTCAACATCGACCCGGGCTACATGTCGATGACTAAGTTGGTTCTCGCCTCGACCAAAAATCGTGAGCATCGCATTTATCTTAGGGACGGAATCTATGCGGAGGTAACGCTCGCGTTTCGCGATCAACATTGGCAACATCTGCCCTGGACCTATCCCGACTACCAACGCCAGGACTTTCGAGTATTCTTTCATGAAGCCAGGAAACACTTGGCAAAAGAAATCGCAATTAGTCGACCGTCATAATAAAATCTGCTAGCCAGTAGCATGGCCTCCGGGGCCGTGTGACACTCGAGCCAGGGCCTAGCTACAGTAACAATCCTTTCGCGGGTCGCCTTACAGAGCGTAGCGAATCGAATCACCCTTCATGAACTCCGAACACGAATGAAATCCCCTTTGGAACATGCCACCAGTTTGGGCATTTATGGATAGCAACCCGACAGTCTCATTTTGGCTACAAATGGGCGCGATATCGCTTGTGACGATTCTCCCTGCATTCGTCGTTTCGGTGTTGGCCGTTGGATTTGTCAAAAGATATGCTCAAACGTTGGGGCTTCTAGACAAGCCGAACGCGAGGAAAGTCCATACGGTACCTATTCCACTTGGCGGTGGGCTAGGAATTTGGATGGGGGTAATGGGGACCTTTTTGTTGGGCACGATTGGATTATTTTGTCTAAAATCCAACGACGCCTTAAGCCAGGATTGGCTACCGACACGTTTGCAAGAGCATTTGCCAGGATTGGCATCGAGGGCATTTCAAGTCTGGGTGCTCATAGGGGGCGGCACCATTTTGACCTTTTTGGGGCTAATGGATGATCGTTTTTCATTGCCGTGGCAAGCACGATTAGCGGTGGAGTTCCTCGTCGCTGGGTTCGTCGTTTATTGGCAACATTTGCAACTGACCGCCTTTATCGGGATACCATGGTTGACATCCCTGCTGAGTGTTATATGGATCGTAATGCTAATCAATTCTTTCAACATGTTGGACAATATGGATGCACTCAGTGGAGGTGTTGCCGCCATCATTTGTGCGATGCTGGCACTGATGTTGTTAGTCACGCCTGAGTCATCGCTGGGGCAGCCTCAGTTGTTTGTAGCTGCCATGCTTTTAGTGTTGCTGGGTGCATTGTTAGGGTTTCTAAAGCACAATTGGCCACCGGCAACTATCTTTATGGGTGATGCCGGCAGTTACTTCGTAGGCTATTGGATCGCGATTGCAACGCTATTGTCGACTTACACTGGAGCCAAGGGCGTAACGCCCCATGCCGTGCTTGCTCCATTGTGCGTGTTGGCGATCCCCTTATACGATATGGCCAGTGTGATTTGGATTCGGATCCGCGAGGGACGCAGTCCATTTCAAGCCGACAAACGGCATTTTTCGCACCGTCTGGTAGACCTTGGCATGACCAAGAAGCAGGCGGTGGTTACCATTTATTTGGCTACCGTCACCTGCTCGTTAGGAGCGTTGTTGTTACCAAGAACCGACATTTGGGGAGCCGTAATTGTATTGTCGATTGTATTCTGCATGCTCGCGTTAGTCGGCGTACTAGAAAGCCTTACGGGACCGAGTCAATCGAGTAGTTCCTAGTTGAAAGTCAATGAGCGATGAATTGAACAATAGGCGATGATGTGAATCAAATCGATGAATCAAAGAAGTCGTGGATCTACCGACTGCCGTTGCATCTCGCCTGTTTCATGTTGGCAATCTGTCTTGTTTCCTCACAGATCAATCCATGCGATGCGACCAGCGTCTCATTAGGTTATTCTCTGACGTTTATTCTCATGGCGATGGGAATTGGATTTTTTACGGCGATTGATTGCGTATTGATGCGCGGCGAACGTGGCCCAGACAACCACTTGATTTGGTTAAGTGTGACATCCGCGGTTTTCGCGGTGTGGTTGTGGCTTTGCACCTCTTTTGTGCCTGGCCAAGGAAACGCTCGCTTTGCTTACAACGGATGTTGGCAGTGGATTGCGGAAGGGATATTGATGCTTGCCGTAGCAAGGCTATGCTTGCGAGTTCGAATCGCTGGTTCGTTGCTGGCTTGGATGCTGGCCTGCGCCGCAGGAACGGTTGCGCATGCTGGCTACAAGTACTTTATTAGCATGCCTGTCCTCCGTGAGCGATTTGCATCCGATCCCAATTCATTTTTTGACGAGTTGGGTATTGTTGCGGGTTCCGCTGAAGCGATGCAATTCACCAATCGACTTGAAAGCTTAGAGCCTCTTGGACCCTTTGCGTTAACCAATTCCCTGGCTGGCTTCATGGCCGCTTGGCTGGTGTTCTTAGCAGTGTCGCTCTCCAGTCAACGGGCGTCGTTCAGCTTTCATTCCAAAGAGCAGAAAGCAAAATTAGTACCAATGATTCTTTGGGCCGTATTGATAGCAGGTTTCTTTGTGACATTGCTATTGACGAAGAGTCGTTCGGCTTGGCTGGCTAGCATCGTCAGCTTGCTTGCGTCGTGTATTGCTCATCCCGCGCTCAGACAACGGGGACGGGAACTTGCAAAACGATTTCGAATCTCGGTCGCCGCGATTATGACGGTTTGCGTTGTCGCAATAGGTGCGGTTCTATTGCGTGATCCGATGATAGTAGCCGAGGCGGGGAAGTCTATGTCGTATCGGCTTGATTACTGGCGCGGGGCAATTGCGCTCATTGAAGCCAAACCATGGACTGGATATGGAATAGCCAACTTCCAAGAAAACTACACTCGTGTCAAAGTGATTACTGCATCTGAATCGCCAGCTGACCCCCACAACTTCCTATTGGAAACCGCCGCCGCAGGCGGATTGCCGCTACTCCTGATTCTCGTCGTCATCCTGGTTGTCCTGTTTTTGAAAATGCTCGAACTAAGCCGACTCCCCGCTATCGATGCGGCAAATCCATTTCAACCAAAAGCTCCGTTGCTCTATGAGGGTCGACTGCCTATCGCCGTGGGAGGTCTTGTTGGTTGCCTTGGAATATTTCTGTTCGGGATTTTTTTGAGCGATGCCGATTCACTGGTGTCGAGCTTTCTCTTTGTTATGGTAACCATATCTGTGTTCCTGATGGTCGAGCGACTTCAATGGATCGTAAATAACCGAGCGTGCGCGGCCGTCTGTCTCATCGCGGCAAGTGTCATTTTGATTCATTTGCTCGCTTCTGGAGGATGGATGCAGCCCGGCTTGATGAACTCTGTTTGCGTTTTGGTCGGACTTGCTTTTGGTATTAATAGTTCAAGGACTAAATGCGATGCGGCTCAAGTCGACACGATCCAGGCGAGGAGCTATTCAACGTCCGGACTGTTGTTCATCGTTTTTGTAGCGGCCGATTTTACGAGGACCATGTGCTTGCCAGTTTTAGCTTCGTCTGCCGTTACCACCCCGATTGCAGAAAACGACCTAGCGATCCAAGAGCCAAGCGAATGGCTCAGAATCATCCAGGTGGATCCCTTTGATCCAAACTTGCCATCGAATGCTGCGAATCAATGTGTCGAATTGCTTCGTCGAAACAATTTTTCCTCCACGGTGAAACAGAAGTACGTCGAGGTATTTGAGGCATGTTGCCGAGAGTACATCCGAAGAGCCCCAAACCAGTGGATGTCTTACGCTCAATGCGGAATATGGAATGCTGTTCTGGTGGATTCCGAACCCATTCGGGACCAAGGTAGCTCCTCTGCCGTTTTGAAAAAGAAACTTGCGTACCAATATTTTTCCAAAGCCGCTGAGTGTTACCCCAACTCCGCCTCAACTCAATTGCAGGCTGCTGTCGGTGCGGCGTGGTGTGGAAAGGTCTCCGAGGCCATGCAACATCGGAGTAAAGTGGAAAGCATTGAACGCGAAACACCACACCTAGATAGGAAACTGTCCGGAGTCGTCATCTATGTTCCTAAAGAGTTTGAGAATTCCGCCAACCCCCTCGACGGACGGGCAAGATTGGGGCAACAACCTGGCTATGCCAAAGGCGAACCCGTTCTACAATGGTTGCGTACAAACCTTCCTTAGCTAACATAAAGTCTCCACCCCAAATCCCTTTGCCACCGAAATCCGGTTTACTTGAGCCTTAAAATGCGAACGTTGTTATTGAGTGTTGTGTGTGTCGGAATTGGTTATGGGATCGCATTCTATGAATTCAAAAATCGAATCGCTGACATCAAAAACGTCATGGGTGCTGAAGCAGACATGGAGGGAGCAATTGAGAAAGCCAAGTCTTCGGAGAGAAAGCCGGGAAAAATCGAGGTAATCGGTGGGACGGAGCTCGATTTTGGTACGATGCGGCTGGGTACGAAGCGGTCGCACAATTTTGTTTTCAAGAACGTCGGAGATTCTCCTGTTGAATTGCAATTCAAGACGTCTTCCTGCAAGTGTACTGTCGGAAAACTCGATGCAAAATCGCTTAAATCAGGCGAAGAAACTCAAGTTGAATTGGAATGGTTGGCAGAAGGCGTTTTATCTGATTTTGCACAAACGGCAACCATTTCAACCAGCGCCATCGATCAGGAAGAAATCAAGCTAACGATCAAAGGAAAAATTGGACAAGCACATGTGTTCGATCCGCCCACGGCAGACCTGCGGACTGTCCTTGCCAGCGAAGAAACCAAATTTAGGGCTAGGCTGTACAGTTTTGAGGAATCGCCACTTGAAATCCAATTCACTCGTTGGTCGGATACCTCGCTCAATTCAAAGATTACTTGCGTAGCGGAAAGTGTGAAAAAACTTGAGAAAGATGAGGTTCCTGAATTTTCGGACGCTCGCTACTTCGTGGACTTCACTATCAACTTGGGTAAAGGCATTCCATCCGGTCCGTTTTCTGGGAATATGATTTTTGGAAAGAAACCGGACAAACCAGATGGCCTCGAAGAAACGATCAACTTCCCAGTACAGGGCCGATCCGTTTCGCCCATTCGCGTGATTGCCGGACCCGATTATAGCGAAGAAAAGAACGTATTTGTATTGGGCACTGCCAAACCCGAAGAGGGATTGAAAAAGAGTTTTGTGCTAGCGGTCAAAAATGAAGATGTTGGCGATATCCAACTCAAAGTTGCTAAAGTCATTCCCGCTGCGGCGGCAGGAGTATTGAAAGTCACGATTGCCGAGGTAAAAGTAACCCCAAAACAGAAAATGTACTCTGTTACGCTTGAAATCCCACCAGGCACTCCGCCTATTGAGTTCGCGGGAGCATTCGCCAAGGATTTTGCGAAAATAGTTTTGGAAACCAATATGGAAAGCGCTCCACAGTTTCCGATGTACATCAAGTTCCGCATTTTGGAATAATGGAAACGAATGCTTGCATGGCAGGAGCTTGGAACTGTGGCAGATCATCAGAGTGTTTCGAACAGGCGAAGTTCTTTCAAAACTTTGCTTGCATTGAGCATTGGTCTGGGCGCCTCAATTATCCTGCCCAATCTCCGTGGCGAGCCACCAAAAGGATCGTTGGGTTCCAAGGGAGAATTCAAGGAATCCAAGGTGCAGATCCGATTTCCCACCAATGTGTCCGATGTTGCGTCGGATGTGGCTAGAATTCATTCGCCGCAGGATTCGCCAAAGCGTGGCAATGACGCTCCCATAACCGTTGCCACGGACGAAGAAAAGAATCAGAAGATTGCGGTCGATTGGAAGGATCCGCTGTTTGTTTTTTTTGTTACGGGTAGCCAGACAGGTTACATCGAACCTTGCGGGTGCACGGGTTTGGAAAACCAAAAAGGTGGATTAAGCCGTCGCGACACGTTTTTGACGTCCATACGACAGCGAGGCTGGAGCGTACTGCCGATTGACGGTGGCGGCCAAGTGTTCCGAGTTTCGAAGGACTCTTCGGACCCGCGACGAGGTCGTCAAGCGGACATCAAATTTCGCTGGACGGCATCTGCATTTAGTTTGTTAGAATACCAGGCGGTCGCGTTTGGTGCGGATGATTTATTGCTGAATGTCGGTGACGGATTGCTACAGCCATTGATTGACAAGAAGGGGATGTTCGTCTCGGCGAATGTCGACATTTTTAATGACTATGACGTTAAGTACAAAACAGTCACGGTTAAGAACAGGAAAATCGGGATTACGGCAGTGCTTGGCGACGAGAACGCAAGAAACGTAAACAACGAGGAAATCAAGATTTCGGAGGCCATTCCGTCGCTCAAAGCGGTGTCAGTTCAAATGAAGGCTGAGAAGTGTGACTTTATGGTACTCATTTCCCACGCATCGCTCGAAGAATCACGAATCATCGCCAAAGCAGTTCCCGATTTTTCATTGATTGTCACGTCTGGCGGGTTCGGTGAACCAACGTTTCAGCCAGAGAAAATAGGCGCATCGAGCCTGATGGTTCAAGTTGGTACGAAAGGCATGTATGCAGGATTGTTTGGCGTTTTTGACAATCCTAGGGAACCGTGGAAATACCAGCGCGTCGCGCTCAGTTCCCAATTCGAAGATTCGCCACGAATTACAGAGTTGTTTGGGAAATATCAAGATGAACTTAAAATGGTCACGGTCGAGGGACTCGGAAAAAGACCAATGACGCATCCGTCTACTCGTGAGTTCATTGGCTCCGAGAAGTGCGGCGAGTGCCACACGACCGCCCTTGAAATCTGGAAAAAAACGCCTCATGCGCACGCCACGGACTCGATTGTCCAACCTCCGCAACGCGCGATGGCAAGGCATTTTGACCCAGAGTGCTTAGCTTGCCACGTTACGGGCTGGAACCCTCAAAACTTTGCTCCTTATCGAACAGGATATGAGTCGCTAGAAACAACGCCACATATGGTTGCCAATGGATGCGAGAACTGCCATGGCCCAGGCGCAAAGCACGCTGGCGCTGAACTGGGCGATTTTGAAGCGGATGACGAAATGATCAAAAAACTTCGAAACGAAATGAAACTGCCGTTGGATCGAGCCAGCGACAAGTGCGCCGTATGCCACGACTTCGACAACAGTCCAGATTTCCACAAACCCAACGCTTTTGAAGCCTACTGGGACAAAGTAAAGCACTACGGCAAGGAATAAGAAAGTTGCTAGAATCTAGTTCATAGCAACTAGCAACTAGCAACTAGCAACTAATAAAATGTCCGCACTGTTTCGAAAATATGCGATCACCCATAGGACGCACTACGAATACTCTGCCGCTAGCTCCCTTTGCCACAATCAAATGCACTTGCAGCCACGAGACCTTCCGTACCAGCGTGTACAGCATTCCAAGATAGAAGTCTCTCCGGCTCCGGATTCTCGATTCCAATGGTTCGATAGCTTTGGTAATCGAGCCGAGTTTTTTAGCATCGAGCAGATCCACCCTCACCTTACTGTCACCGCAAAGTCTATTGTCCAACGAAGCATGCCAAACTATTCGCTCGATCAATCTCCGACGTGGGAACAAGTCACGCATTCAGCACGCCATCCTTGCGGGCAAAACGACCGGCAAGCGAGCGAATTCTTATACGATTCTCGTCATTGCCAGCGAGGCAAAGCATTCGTGGAATTTGCAAAAGACACTGTTCTAGGCAGCCGCAGTTTCGTGGAATGCGTTCAACTATTAAACTCAAAGATATTCTGTGAGATGGAATATTCGCCAGAAGCAACGCAAGTTTCAACGAGGCCGGCTGAGGCTTTGGCCAGGAGACAAGGAGTCTGTCAAGACTTTGCGCAAATCGCAATTTGTTGCCTTCGCTCGCTTGGCGTTCCAGCTCGGTATGTGAGCGGTTATCTGCTGACGCACCCGGCGCCTGGCAAGGAAAAGCTCATCGGCGCAGATGCATCTCATGCTTGGCTCAGCGCCTACGCAGGCAGCTTGGGTTGGATTGACTTCGACCCAACCAACAACCTAATTCCGGAGCTCGAACATATTACCGTGGCGTGGGGCAGGGACTATGCGGATGTCACTCCGATCCATGGCGTTTTTGTCGGCGGTGGATTTACTCAGCTTTCCGTGTCCGTCGACGTACAACCTATTGATTCGTAGTGCTATGGTGCAATCGGACTAGTAACCGTTGCCTTTTTGTTTTTATCAGCGGCAATTATCCCTACGGCGATCAGTCCGCCGATGCCGGCCAAAGCACCGATACCGCCACCAATACCGCCAGAACCGCCACCACCTCCAAAACTCCCTCCGCCACCCAAACCGCCACCAAATCCAGGTGCCATTCCAATGGGAGAAGCCACTGAGGTGTCAGCCACAACAGCGGCATTGTTGGTCGGCACTAAGTCCCCTGGTTGATCGCAAACCTCAATATTCAGGCTCGAAGGGAGCTGATTGCTCTGGGCCACGAAATGCTCCTTATAGGTGTCCTTGCTCGCAACACTTCGATTGACGGCACAAAATCCTGTGACTGCAACTCCCTGGTCACCTGCTGCGACCAAGCCATAGCATGAGGGTGACAACTCAGGGACCGAAAAGGTACCATCCATCGCAACTTTAGCTCGCTTGATTTCTTGACCATCTTTCATGATAAAAACCGTCATCTTACTCATGTCGACGGCAGATGCAGCTTTTCCAAGCCGACCGGACAACGTGCCTTGTCCATCCAGTATTACCCGATGAGTTTCAGAAAACTTTCGATTGCTGCCGAGCGGATCTTCGCTTATCGCGGATGCCGTTGCAGTTGTTTTCGGAATAGTTAGTCCCTGAATAATCTCCGAAACGCGACCGCTAGCTGGCATCACGCTAATGCCGACTTTGCCAGGGAGATGTTTGCCTGCGATCCCATTTAGAACGACCACGGAGAACATAGCCATAGACCCGCCCCCTTCTGCCGTCAAAGTATAAAGACCAGGACTCACCTTCTCCATTAAAAAATCGCCTCCGACGTCCGTATCGTCCGTTTGCATGATCGTGCCGCCTTGGCTCAATGAAACCTTCATCTTGGGCAGCGAAAGACTATCTTGTCCTACCAACGCGGATACAGATCCTGAAATCGAACCGAACTGGTCAACGTGAACCCACTGATTCACAAACAGGTCGTTCGTTTGCACAGATACGGTCGCGCGGGAATTAACCAAACTGGTGGAGTTAACCAAATTGGTTTCAGTCAGGGCTGAAACAGGCGACTGTGCGACTGCAATGCCTCCGGAAACTGGACTAACTACCAATGCAAAAAGAAACTTTTTACGAACCGACCAAAGCATCGGATTTCTCCCTAGAAAACAACTCATGAAGACTAACTTGTACAAACCCTGATTTATCCTACGTGGGAAATCAGACAAATCAAGTAAAAAAGCTAGCAAAAGTATGTCGCAATGGTCCCTGTCGGGACTCTGGCGCGAGTCATACACACCACGGTTTTCCCGTAAAACGCTTGAAACTGGAGTCTTTTTGGCTGTTTTCCAGGTATCCGTTGATTGGTGGAGAAACCATGCCACTAATGCCATTTTTGCGAGAACTCGGGCAGTGGGTATTCGATCACCGTCAACGGTTTGCGGCGCTGGTCTCGAATTGCCCAAAGTCGATCGTAGCCTCGCGAAATCAGCTTCATTCTCAGCTCGACGTAATCAGGGTCGAGTTGGCCTTTCGCGAACGCTCCGTCTATTTCGGGGAGTGTTTCAAATCGCTTGTCATTAATGAACTGCGAAAAGACAGGCGCGCATTTTAAATGGCACTCGGGCGACGCGTGCAAAGTCTCCGGATCGATTTCACCGATCACAAAGCTCAGGTAAAGCTGACTGTCCGTGATATGTTCTACCTCTTCACCACAGACTCGACACAAATATCCTTGATCACATTTAGCCATGACTATCAACCACCCCAAGCCCCAACACATCCATCATCGAGTACTGACCTGCCGGCTTGCCGACCAAATATTTTGCTGCCGCAATTCCTCCGCTAGCGTAGCAGTCTCGGTTGGAGGCAGACACTCGGAGTTCGATTGTCTCGCCCATCATCCCGAAGATGATAGTGTGCTGGCCTGCATCATCTCCAACTCGAACTGCATGGTATCCGATTTCGCCATGTGGTCGTTGGCCCACTTGTCCGAAACGGCCATGAATATGCTGGCTAATACCCATTTCCTTGGCGGCGATTTGCCCAAATTTGAGTGCGGTTCCACTTGGACTATCTTCCTTGAAACGATGATGTCGCTCGATGATCTCAACGTCAGCGCCGCCTGGAACATTCCTGAGCGCCCCAGCCGCATGCTCCACTAGCTTCATCGTCAAATTGACCGCAACGCTCAGATTCGGTGCATAGCATATCGGGATAATCTTGGCCGCACTAGCGATCGCATCGATTTGATGTTGCGATAGTCCGGTTGAAGCGATCACGATGGGTATCTTTTTAGCTACGCATTGCTCAAGCGCCTTCATGCACCCATCAGGCGAGGAAAAGTCAATGGCCGCATCAATGTTTGACGGCCACTCACTGGCGACGGGAACACCATTAGCAAACACTCCTGCAAGCAACCCTGCGTCTTCACCGATATACTTCGACGACGCCCGCACGATTGCGGCCGTTATCTTGACCGCAGGATCGACACTGGCCAGAGCGATAAGTCGTTTGCCATTACGACCGGAGGCACCATGAATTGCAAGTTGGAGAGGTGGGTTCATACGTATTGATCAAGCTAGTATCGAGTTAGTCGATGGGTGATTCTACAACGATTCGTCAGCCATTGCCCTCAAGGCCTCCAGCACAGCCGAATCATGGCCATCAACGCTGACTTTTTTCCAAACTTTCGCGATCTTTCCGTTGGCATCAATCAAATAGGTGCTACGCTGGACTCCCATGCTCTTCTTGCCATACATATTCTTTTCACGCCAAGCCCCATAAGACTCCGCGAGACTATGATCGGGATCGGCAAGCAGCGGAAAATTGAGCGAGAACTTGTCTCGAAATTTCGCGTGAGAAAATTCATCATCGGGACTCACCCCGAGCACTACCGTCCCTAGTTCTTTGAACTGCTTGCTCGCATCTCGAAAAGCGCAAGCTTCTCTAGTGCAGCCAGGCGTATCATCTTTTGGATAGAAATAGAGCACAACCGGTTGGCCCATGAAATCGCTCAATTTTGTTTTCTTGCCGGAGTCGGAAACCAAGTTAAATGCTGGGGCTTTACTCCCAACTTCAAGCCAATCGCACATTGCTTTGTTACCTTTTCAATGGAATGCGAAAGAGTTGGAATTAAAGCGAACACCACGGCGCCACACTTTGCAAGAAAAAAACCAGCGTGAACTAGGTTGCATCGTACTCCATCGAGTTACTTTCGCTATCGCAAAAATGCGTTAACCTGGGATTGCCCCAGTCGGAAAGACAATGCGAGAAACCGTTACGCTCGCATTGGAGACACATCGCCATTGACCTATTCGTCGTTGTAGTATTCGAAGTGTTTTGTCGTCCGCGTACCTTTCCGGTTGCGCCGCTCGAAGTCGTTCAAGCAACGAGGATGCAGCGACACCCAGTTCTTTCTAGCCATTCAATAAGGGTCGTCCAATCGCCTTCAAATGGATCGAACCGTGTGCGATAGTCGCGCACTCTCGTCGGTCTGGGCTGATGCGTTGGTCTTGATTCCTCCTGCCAGCTTCGCTGGGCAAAAAAAAAAGCCCGACTGCATTTCTGCAATCGGGCTTTGCTGTTGTATAAAAATCCGGCAATACCTACTTTCGCACTGGTGGGCACTATCATCGGCT
>JAYVPJ010000048.1:0-29563 GCA_043757445.1 Pirellula sp.
GGATTCAAGGAGTATGAAACCATAAAAACAGCGTTATATCACCAGCTAGGGAACCTTCCGGAGCCAAAAACCACCCACAAATTCTGCTGACGAGGCAAAGATTTTGCATTGAGAATGCCGTCGGCTTTACTCTCTTTACGCCGAGGGGTCGGACCTTCTTAGGGCCGTTCGTTCAATAAGTGGCGTAAGCTTCCAGCTTGCGAGCAGAAAAACGCAAGCTGGAAGCTTACGCCACGTTTGAAATTGGACAGTTATTTATCGAACGGTCCTTAGCTAAGTCAAGCGACTAAAAACCGTCAAAATCTGCAAAATCGTTTGTCCCACCTCCTCGGTAGTGCAAGGACACGCTTTTCAAATTGGGTTTTGGGGATTTTTTAAAGTCGAATGAGCGTTTCGCGATCACAATGAAGAAGATCGATTTTTGATCCAAATCATGCTAGGTGCAAAATGATCCTTCCCTTTATTGCTTACCTTCGTTTTTGCATCCCTTTTCTGTTGAGTGGTGCTATCGTGACGACTCAACTGAGTGGGCAAGAGCCTGTCGCACCTGGCAAGTCAACGACTACCAAATCGACTACCAAATCGACATCCACATCGAAATCGGCCAAATCGACTAAAAGCAAAGCGACACCGTCGAAGGTGGATGGCAGTGAACCGATGCCAGACGAAAGTATGACAACCTCTGGGATCGAGTTGTTTGCGCCTAGGAAAATGGAGATGCAGTTCGGGATGCGATTTCTGTCCAACGACAACTTCTGCACCAATTTGTACGCAACGATCCCTTTTCCCATGAATTGGCCCGAACAAAAGGTGACAGTACTAAACAAAGAGATTCCGCCTGGCGGAGTTTTAGATCGCCGGGATTTGCCGATTGGTTCCAAACAGAATGCACTAGCAAGACAACTTCTCGTGAGCATTCCTGCGCTTGGTCCAAATAGTGAATTGGAACTGTTGGTCAATGTTGAAATTGAGAAGTCGTTTATTAACGCCCCGGCCGACACAACTGTCTTCGTTATTCCGAATCCGAAGAAGCTTGCCAACGAATTAAGGTTTTTTGTTGGCAGAGGCAGTCCGTACATCGATCATGAATTAGGCGAAGTAAAACGAGTTGCGAAGCAAATAGCAGCCGAGAATCCCGAAAACGCATGGGCACACGTCGAGCGCATTTACGATTGGGTGCGTGAGAATATTGAATACCGAAAAGGCAAGATTCGCCACATGCGAGATACGCTCAAGGACAAGAAAGGGGACTGTGAGGAAATGACCGGCCTCTTCGTTGCGTTGTGCCGAGCCAGTAACATCCCCGCCCGCTGCGTTTGGGTTCCCGAACACAGCTATCCGGAGTTCTACCTCGAGGACCCTCAAGGCGAGGGACATTGGTTTCCCTGCCAAGTTGCGGGAGATCGTCAATTCGGCCAAATGCACGATTATCGTCCCATCCTTCAGAAAGGGGACCGATTCAAAGTGCCCGAGGAAACAGCACCATTAAGATACGTTGCTGAGTATTTCACATGCAAGCAGCGTCCATCGCGTCCTCAAGGATTAGAGCCCAGTGTTGTCCCCATTCTAGACCTTGGGCCGCTTCAAGCCGAGATGGATGCCTTGAACCTACAAAACGCTGCACAAGGGCCATCACCAAACGCCGATCCAAAGTAGAATTCTTCGGTTACAGGTATTTATCCAATGGCGAACAATGAAAACAACCATGCAAATCCGAGCCCAGGTGCAACCCGTGTTTTTTCGATGAACGAAACAAACAACGGGCCCTCCGACAACGGGCCCTCCGACAACGGGCCCTTCGACAACGTACCAAATGCGGAACTGGACTTCGAAGTCACCGACGGAGGGCCGATATCTGACAAGTCGTCTTTTTTGCCGATTCTTGGCGAATACCAGATCGAGGAATTAATTGGTGTGGGCGGAATGGGGCAGGTCTTTCGCGCCAGGCATCGCACGATGGACCGTCAGGTGGCGATCAAGATCCTTCCTCGCTCCGTTTCGGACGACCATTTGGCGGTTGACCGTTTTTACACGGAGGTGCGGGCCACCGCTCGGCTTATGCATCCGAACATCGTGACTGCCTTTGATGCAGGTTGCCATCGATCGGGCGAAAAACCGATTCACTACTTGGTAATGGAACTCATTCAAGGCGAACTTCTTTCGCAACGGATCAGCCAATCCGGCCCAATGAACTCACCCGAAGTTGTCGAGATTCTAAAGCAGTCCGCATCCGCACTCGAGTACGCGCATTCCCAGGGCATCGTGCACCGTGACATCAAGCCGAGCAACATGATGATCACTCCATCTGGCGTACTGAAGATTTTGGATTTTGGCCTGGCCGTTTTACGAGGCCATTTGGACAACACCGCAACGATAGAAACGCAATTGGTCGGCACAGTACAATTTATGTCGCCGGAACAAATCAATGCACCGAATACGGTCGATCATCGAAGCGATTTGTACTCGCTGGGTGCTACCGTTTTTTTCTTGTTGACCGGTAGACCGATGTTTCAGGGCGAGACGGTTCAGACAGCCATGGCTCAAATCAACACGAAGCCGCCAGCCTTGTACGAAGTTCGAGGTGACGTAGATATTCGGCTCGATTCCGTTTTTCAATCGCTTGTCGCGAAAGCCCCGGCCGCCAGGTGCCAATCTGCGAGTGACCTCTTGGAAAAAATGATTGGAATGAATTTGATCGAACGACCGATCGTACAAAACCGAGTGGGGGGATCCAAGTCCCGATTGCCAAAAATAGGATTCGAGCACCCGACTAGTGTTGGCTTAGGCAGATCCACATCCCATCGTGAGTTTGCCGCTGTTGGGATAGAACTTGGCATGATTCACTCTCGCGTTAGCTATATCGACGCGGATTACAAAGTGGAAGAGGTTCTGGTGGATGGCGAAGCAACCGAACTTCGAAATATGATCTTTAGCGACGGTGAGAATATTGCGGTCGGAGCTAGAGCAGTGGACTACCGTGCGACCAAACCAAACCATATTTTCTATGGTATGCAAAGATGGTACGGCTTGCCGTTGCTTGAACGCCCCTTTGGTGGTCGACAAGTTCCGCCCGAAGTATTGGTCGCTTGTGTGATTCGTCAATTGGCCGTTTCAGCTCGAAATAAATTGCCGAATGTTTCTCACGCAGTGGTCACAGTACCCGCGTGTTATGACCAGATGCATCGGCTAAGCACCAAGACGGCGTGCTCGATAGCCGGGTTCGAAGTGCTACAGTTGCTCGATAAATCGCTAGCCGCGACGCTCGCCCATGTCGAAATCGAAACGCGACTGATTCAGGCCGCCGGCAAAGGAAACGAATTCCGCAAGATTTTCCTAGTGGCCATGCTTGACGGAACTGCCTGTGAAGTTTCCGTTGTATCTGTCGACGGAATCGCGATACGGATGCTCAGTTCCGTTGGGGACTGGAAACGAGGTTCGACACGTTGGCACGACCGAGCGACGAAGCGATTGGCCCTCGACGTCGAAACGAAATTGGGTACGAGCGCTCGCGACGACCTGAGCATCGCTTCTCGATTGCAACGCACCATGGAAAAAGCTTTTGATCGATTGCGATCCAGCGCGACGGTTCCATTCGTCTTTGAGACGCGAAGCGGGAAGATAGAAGGGCAATTGGATAGAGAACGACTTCGGGAATGGGTCGGTGATCTTGAAAACGATTGCGAGTCTTTTGCTCGTGAAGCAATCGAAAGGGCCAAAGTCGATACTTCCAAGATCGACTCGATTCTCCTCCTAGGGGATTTGCGATGGATGCCCGTAATACAAAGTCAATTGAGCCGTTTGGTTGGTCCCCACGCTAAACTAACGATGCTCAAATCCAATGACTTGGCTAGGGGCGCGGCGATTCAAGCTAGAAACATCATGCCACCTATGGATCCGCAATCACCAGTCGCGCACGCCGCTACGTGTTATGATCTGGCGGTTATTATACAAGAAGACAATAGCCGAATAAGCCAGCCAAAGGTGTTGATCGGCAAAGACACACCAACTCCGGCATACAGTAGTCGCGCACTTCGCTTCGCTCGCGAAGGCAAAGAACAACCGCAGCTTCAATTTGTCGAGGGCTCGAGACTAGGTGCTAGCACATGGAGCAGGCTGGGGATGCTCGACCTAAAAACCTGTTTCCCAGGCCGTCTCGAAACCGATCCGCTCCAGTTGCGAATTGACATCGACACAAGTGGCATCTGGAGTGGTTCCTTGATCTGGCTCGCCGGTAATAAACAGTTGTCGATCCCTTTATTGACAGACCCA
Source organism: Pirellula sp. (assembly GCA_043757445.1). Taxonomy (GTDB): domain Bacteria; phylum Planctomycetota; class Planctomycetia; order Pirellulales; family Pirellulaceae; genus JBKCUI01. The sequence continues at coordinate 4,270 of JAYVPJ010000048.1, forward strand.
TTGATGGACGTCGTCTCTGCAAGACAATGGCGAGACTGGCTTGAGTCCCTTATGCTTTGCAATGCCTAACGCCTGCTTCACCTTAGATGTCAGGACTGCTAGCATATCTACTTTGCATTGCATCTGAAAATGATCTGTACATGGCATTGATGCGGGCATACCATCCCCCGGTTGTCCTGGATTTGCTAGAATTAGCCTCCCTTTCCAACCGTATTCTCTTGTTATTTTAGCTTGCGCACCGTGACCAACAACACGATCCGAATCTACAACACACTGTCCAAAAACAAAGAGCCTTTCCAAACCTTGCGGCCCGGTAAAGTGGGTATGTACCTGTGCGGACCCACGGTATATGCAGAAGCTCATATCGGACACATGGTTGGCCCCGTTATTTTTGACACGATCAAGCGTTTTCTGACTTATTGTGGATTTGAAGTGACGTGGGTTGTAAACATCACGGACGTGGACGACAAGCTGATCAACCGCTCTCGCGAGAAAGGAATATCCATGTTCCAACTCGCGACGGCTATGACCTCTGACTACTTGGCAAATCTTCAATCGCTCGGTGTCGATCAAATCGATCATTTACCGCGTGCGACCGACAATATGGATGAGATCATTAAGTTTGTTCAAGAGCTCATCGAACTTGATTTTGCATATGCCAGCGGTGGCGATGTGTACTTCGATGTATTGAAAGACAATGAGTATGGACGATTGAGCAATCGCTCCGTCGATTCACAACAGGGGGACGGTGGGGATGCAGCATCGCGAAAAAGGTCGCCGGGCGATTTTGCCTTATGGAAATCCGCCAAAACGGACGAACCTAGCTGGCGAAGCCCATGGGGGTTAGGTCGACCTGGTTGGCATATCGAGTGTTCGGCCATGAGTCGCCGTATTCTAGGAAAGACCTTCGATATCCACGGCGGTGGCTTGGATCTCGTTTTCCCGCATCACGAGAATGAACTCGCGCAAAGCCGCTGCTGCCACGGGCAACCCATGGTCACCTATTGGCTTCACAACGGACTTATGCAAGCCGCAGATGCAAAAGGCAAAGTTGGCGGCAAGAACGACCGGGACGATGCAGAGTCTCCCTCGGCTGTCGCGCCCGAGGTAGCGGCCGACAGCGCGAGCACCAAGATCTCACGCAGCAAGGGTGCAGGCGGGTTAGCTCAATTGATTGAACGCCATACGGGCGAACGCATACGATTCTTTCTGTTGCGATCCCACTACCGATCGACAACTCTTTTTGGCGAAGAACCGTTGGCCGAAGCCGGGGCTTCGCTCGAGGCATTTTATCGTCTGATCCAGCGTTTCGAGCGAATCACGGGCCTATCTTTTTATGATGCAAACCAATTGCCTTACAACCAGCATCGAGACACATTTGCTGTTCCAGTCACAAAGAATGAGACCATCAACGAAATGGTGAGATTGAGAGAATCCTTTCTGACCAAAATGGACGACGACTTCAATACGGGAGGCGCCACGGGCGACTTGTTCGAAATCGCGCGATCGATGAATCGATTCATCGATACTGAGCAGATTGAGGAAACGGCCAAACGATCTCAAGAGAACGTGAGATTACTCGTTAGCGGAATGAGTATCCTCAAAGAACTTGCAGCCATTCTAGGAATATTCATCAGGCCCCCGAAGCAATCGAATAATAACGACGGGACCAATGATATTCTCGAGGGCCTGATGCACCTTTTGATACAGGTTCGTGCAGAAGCACGTGTCAAGCGAGATTTCGCAATGTCCGACTCGGTTCGAAACGGACTGACCCAAATAGGGATTGCATTGCAGGACGGAAAAGAAGGAACGACCTGGACCATTAACCGTGGTATGTAAGAAACTTCATGCTGATCGCCAGGATGCAGCTCTTTTGAATGCATCGCTTCCGTTGGCTTTACTGCGTCGATCACAACAAGGGCTGCAAGCCGTTTGATAGCGTTTTTTCAGGGGCTTGATCTTAGGGTAGTGGATCTTGTTAAAGATCGCGCAAAGCAAGGATCTTTAACTAGATCCACTACGATCCATCGGAGCCTGTCGCGTCCAGCATAGCCCGTGTTGTGATCGACGCCCAAATGACCACTGGCACAGCTTGACACTGGCTATTCAATCGTGTACCTCGCTGTAAGGTTAAGGATTTGTTGAAACTGGTTCAGGTTGTCGACCCTTAAATCGCCCGATGTGATCGCGGGCTCCCAATCCGATTGAAATAGGCTGTTCGGGTTCAGGGGATAGCCGTTCGGAGAAAAGGCGTTGTATGCTACAGGTGATGGTGGTGAGCTGCTTGCCAGTTGCGGTCGCGAGTTCCATTGTATGTTCACGTTTTCAATTTTCCCTAGCTTCATGTTACCGGCGGCTGTAATTTGCTTTCCGAGTTTCTCGGCCGTTTGAAATGCTGACTTCAAGGCCACGTTGTAGTCTTGTTCTGGCACAGATCCAACGAAGAATACTCGGGGTGCTGGGATTGGAGTGGCGAAAATGCTTCTCGCATCGCCGTTTCGAATGTCGATTTTAGTCAGTTCAAAGATCTCATCTTCCTGTTCCACGGTGAATTTATGAAAAAGATCTTTGCCATCGAGATTCCGCTTGGCGATCGCAGCTAGCAAACGAGGTTTCAAGGCGGCGATTTCAACCGGCGTTCTACCATCAAGACTCCAATCGGCTGCAACATAACACGATGCGATTACGATCGAGGGAAGCGCTCTTGATGGATCTCGCGGCATTGGATTCGGAACTCCACGAACATTGGCGACCAATGGCATCGCGGCAATTTGAATACCTTGGACAACGCGCTGTGCGGGAACCGCTGCTTGAGCGGGAACGGCAATAAAGGCATTGGGCGGCTCCATTGCGTTCATCCAAACATTCGGAGCCGGGTTTGAAATTATAGACTGCAGAGCGCCGGAAGGATTCGTTTCCATTTCTGCAAATTCAATCGCCGCGGAGTTGGCTTCAAGTTCGATCAACGCATCACGAATCGACTTCATATGTCCAGCCAATCTTTCAATGGCTTTCTCTCCGGTTGCCTCCTCTGCCTTGAATGGGAAAACAATGCGGAGGATTTTCGGTTTGGCTTTAACGGGCTGCGACACATTAATAGTCAATCCATCTTTGCGATCGCCGGTCGCGAATTGCGATGGCGGGGAGCCGACGGTTTGGGCATGGGAGGATGTCGACATTAACAAAAGAAGACTCAAGACCGAAGAGAACGCGGCCGGTAACTTCGAAAGCATGGTTTACAAATTCCCCAATAAAAGATTTGATCCGAAACGAATCCCCTAGCTTAATAGAATTAGCTGTCCCATCATAGTGCCGCGAAATGCTAGCCAATTCTCTTGGTTTGTAGCGCAATCACGAACACGTCGACGAGGATGATCGAGTCACGTGTCACTATCCCCGATTATGCAATCATGCCGATCATAGCAGTCGCGGTGAAGTAAACTGGGTCGGAATAGCCACCCACGGATCGGCTCATCATCGCATTGAGTCGTGGATCTGCAACGCATCACCCATTTGCGTCTGCAATTCAACGAGCTTGGAAAAAAGCGCTTCCTTGCGATCAGTGGACGCTGGATCGCTGGCCAAATCTCGCAGCTCCAAAGGATCGCTTTTGAGATCGTACAGACGTACGGCGTTCGCCTTTGGATACACGATCAATTTCCAATCGTTGAGGACGACGCAGCGCTGGAGTTGAAGATACGCTCCATAAATTGCTGGATACGCGGAGCGAATCGTTTCTGCGCGTAGCAGCGGCATGAGACTGTGGAATTCAACCGACTCAGGCTTCTTGACTCTAGCCAATTCCAAAGTGGTCGCCATGACATCTTGAAGATAGATCAGCGCCGAGATTTTTTGATTCGGTTTTGCCTCTGGACCGACAGCGATGAACGGGACCCGGATGCTGTGGTCATACATGTTTTGCTTGCCGAGGAGTCCATGATTCCCTACAGACAGGCCATGGTCGGCAGTGAAGAAAATCCAAGTGTTGTCCCCTTTGCCAGATTTTTCCAGTGACTCCAGAATGCGTCCAATCTGCTGATCCAAATGCGTAATCAACGCATAATACTCTCGACGGTGGACCCTGATCGCATTCTCAGTTCTAGGGAACGGCGCCAGTTTTTCGTCCCGCAAATCTTGCCCGCAGCCGATCGCTTCGTGGTGGGGATACGTTGGCAGAAAGTTCTTTGGCACTTTGATCCGTTCCTCCTCCGTCGATTTTGAAATCGCCTCCGCTCGCCAAATGCTGCGACCTGTGAGCAACATATTTCGACTAGCAACACACACGGCCCCGCTCCACGAGTCCATGTTGTAGGCATGTGTAAACGTAGTGCCTCGAGCAACGAGCCGATCCAAATTCGGCGTCTCAATATCAGTGTGCCCAAACGCTGAGATCGCTTCGTAGGTGAAATCGTCAGCAAAAAGAAACAATATGTTGGGATGATCTTGCGATTGTCCAATAGAGGGTCCAATGGTCCCGACAATACAGACAGCTACTAAGATGGAAAATCTCGCAAAGGCATTCGATGAAATAGGCATCAATTAAATAAACTCCGCTTGGATCTCGTTTGGTAATGCGTAACTATCGCCAGCGAAGCGTCGCGACTAGCGGCAAGTGGTCCGAAGCCACAGGTTCATCAAGCACTTGGGCCGAATCGATAAGCCATAAGCTTTCGCGTTGAACAAAGACATAATCAATCTTGCGAGTTGGCTTGGAAACTGGGATCGTGGGCGACATTTTTTGGACATCTACATCCATCCATTTTTCCGAAATAGTCTCCAATTCCGATTTGTCAGGAGTGCAGTTAAAATCTCCAGCTAGAATAGCTTGGCTGGGCCCTCCACCAAACAGTTTTTTCAACTCAAATGTCTGCGCAGCACGATCGTTCTCACCCGCACTATGGTCCAAGTGTGTGCAAACGAATACAAATCCTGCCCCAACCCTAGGTTGAACGAAAACCTCCAAGGCAATCCGCTGTTCGCGTTTAGCACCCGACGGCAGCTTGATCGGCTTACTGATGGCGACCGGCAACCGCGACAGGATCCCCAATCCGTACTCGCCTCCACCAAAGTCGATCGTCTTGCCGAAGAAGGGTTGCAATCCAGTCAATCGTCCCAACTCAAGCAACTGATCTACATGCTGACTGCGAGTAGTATTGCGATCGACTTCTTGTAGAGCAACTAGGTCGCACTCTTGTTTACGAATGATGTCTGCGATGCGTGCTACGTCAAGCTTGCCATCCACTCCTTCACAATGATGGATGTTGTAAGTCATGATTCGAATCGATTTCCCACTTTCATCGCAGCGAGCGTTCTGATTTTGCAGGACCAGCGACAGAATCACAATCAAAATTGAAACAAGGCTGTTGTACATGGCGGCTCACTCGTTTTCGCTGTGGAAGAATCAGAGGACTTTTACCCTACGCTGGCTTCGATGGCTGTTCTTGAGTACGACGGAATGGAATCCAAAACCCAACCGCAGCACCAATCGCGATCATGATCAATCCACCAGGCAGCATGAGTCCATAAAAGCCCTTAGCGACGAACAAAGTCTTGGGAGATACCTCGCGATACCATCGACGCATTTTGGATGGTCCCGGACATAGATTCCATCAAGTGTTTTTGATCGAGGTAGTTCATGATTGCAACTCGCACATCCACGGGCAAATGTGAAAGTTTAGTAAGGTTATACGAGACGCCCTGTTGGTAGACTAACGTCTCCAACCACTGTTGTGGAATCGATGGCTCGTACATATCAAGCCTTGCACCCAGCTTGTGAATCGGAGTGGGATAACTTCGTTGTTCGATCGTTTTTGCAAAGGTCCGGGCGAAGTTCTTTAAGTTCTCTTGATGACGAACATAGCGAGTGGCTGCATTTGCGGCATTGTCATCGAACTCTTGATAAAGTGCGACTACAAACTGCTGAGTCGATAAAACGCGTGGGCGTTTGGAATGGGAGTTTTCCAAGCCAGCTGCTTCTATCGTCACATCCAGCAAGTCTGCACGCCAAGAATTCGGAACCTCAAACACGATTCGAAATGGACGTGCCCCCTCAAGCGTTGTTTGGGACGATTGACGCACTTTGAAATAGACTCCCCGACGACGCTCTAGCGTACCGGCGGCGTTTACCAACTCCATGGAAGGCTTCTTAGCGTAGTGAACCGTTTCATGCGAATTGTCGTGATAGTAAGCGTAGCCTTGTGCCGAGCCCACTCCGGGGTAACCGCCAACCCCGCGAATCGCGGCTTCTCGTACTCGATCGCCCTCTTGGCTAATCTGCATCGGACCAAAGACGTCGCTCTGCAGTTCTGTCCGAGGGGAATAGTCCGCAACCTGGACATCCTCATGTCGGCTTACGATGCGCACGGTGTATTCTGTGATAACCGCTACGTCACCAGGCGTAAACAAAGCCGACACATCCAACTGCACATCGACCATCCGTGAATTCGGCAACTGGTTCAGCAGCCCGATCGATCTCGTTTCACGAGCAGGCGCCATCGGGTTCACGTCAAACGCAACTTGCCCTAAGCCGATCGATTGGCTCGCTAGAGTCGTAGCCAACAAAAAAACACCAAATCGAACGAAAGAAATTAAAGTCTTCATAATTTAAAACCCCCTCCATGGCGCCCATCCAAAAGCAATTATTTCATTTGGCTTCCGGTGATAGCCCATTGTTTATTGGATCATCGTTTCCGTCACGATCCTTGCACTCTCGGCTGGCCATCTAAAATGCTTAACAGAGCAAGAGCCGTTCCATCATGGAAAAAAGCATCCCAAAAAGCGGAAATCCTTTGGATTGAGTTTTGTATATTACCTAACCCGAAAGGTCCGCTTCTATATTACCCGAGTGCGTTGTAATACTAACAAAGTCTAAGTGTCAGACAAGCGAATGGGACTCGAGAAATCGAGTTGGGAAAAGCTCGTTATGGTAAGACCGGTAAAATCCGCAGGCAGGGGGAGATTGTTTGGCCGAACGCTTGCGACCACTTGCATGCCAGCTTGGCTGGCTGCCATCACTTCTGAATGAATATCTGTCACGAAAACGATATCACTGGGCTCAAATTGGGACTCAGCTGCTATTCGTTCGTAGCTGGTAGACTCCCTCTTGTTTCCGATCGTAGTGTCATAGTAAGCACTGAACAAATCCGTAAGGTCACCAAGCACGGTATGCTTGAAAAACATCCTTTGAGCTAACACACTGCCAGATGAATAAATTCTTAAATCCAGTCCGCTTGCTTTCCACTCTTCGAGCGCCGGAAGAACATCTGCAAACAATTCGGCCCTCAATGCCCCGCTCTCGAAACCAAACTGCCAAACCATTCCTTGCAGTGATTTAAGACCGGTCGCCTTGCTGTCAGTGGCCATCAATTGCTTGCAATGCTCGGAAAGTTTTAAGATAGCGCTGATGTCACCGGATTGCCAATCCGGACCAAGCCAATCATTTATGGATGCGATACCTGCATCCGAGGCAATGGTCTCAATCGCAGCCTGCACCGCAAGCGACTCCCAGTTTTTCAACAGGAACCGTTCCATGTTCTGCTTGGCATAGGGGAACATAACATCGTATACAAAACGAATATCTGAGACGGTCCCTTCGATGTCGAGAAGAACACACTGGGCTTTAAGTTTGGCCATTGGCGTTACGGCTCTATTACCGATTCCAGTCGCTTGCTTGGAGGCATAAAACTCCCGCCGAAACACATTGGGCTGTAATCGCTATGAACCCCTTGCTCTACATAGTGAGGAGTCCAACCAGCCATATCCTCGAAGAAGCGAATGCATCGAATGTGCTGATCATCGCATAAATTGAACCAGTGTTTCATGCCACATGGGACATTGATCATATCGCCACTTTCGACAGTGACACCGAACACAGGTCCTCCTTCAGGATCCAAATGAAAGATCCCTTTGCCGGATACAGTAAACCGCACCTCGTCTTCGCTGTGCGTATGTTCCTTGTTGAACTTCTGGAGCATTGCATCCAGGTTGGGCGTGTCCGCTCGTACATTGATGACATCTGCGGTGAAAAAGCCCCCTTTTTGCTTGACCAGTTCGATTTCAGGCGCATATTCTGTCAAGATATCCTGGTCGGTTGCAGCCGGACTAAGTCGCCCCGCAACCTGCCATTGTTCGAACCAAATGCCGAAAGGCTTCAGAAACTCGGAAATCTCTGCTGGCTTGTCAATCGTTCTCTGCTGCGATGGAATAAATACACTGGCCATGATTTTTTTGAATCAACGAAGGTTAGGAAATGAAGGAATTCCGCGTCAAGGACGCTCTAAAACTTTAGCGTTTTCCTCCGTGACTTGCAACGACTTAGGCGAACAACTCGCAAGAACCGATTTCTTCAGCTCTAGCTGCCACTGGCGAAAGGCCCAGGGTTGCGTACACTATTGAGTCGCAGTGGATGAACAGAAGCTGCGAACCGATTTCCGAAATCGTCCTAGTTTTAACGCAAAGCCGTCAATTTCACTCTGGAGTAGCTCACATGGCTCATACACTGCCTCCGTTGCCATACAAGTCCGATGCGATGGAACCACACATCGATACGCAAACGATGGAAATCCACCACGGCAAGCATCATCAGGCTTACATCACTAACTTGAACAAAGCAGTCGATGGAACACCCCTTGAATCCAAGACAGCCGAAGAGCTGATCAGAGACTTGAGCGTCGTACCAGAAGACAAACGTATGGTTGTTCGCAATAATGCGGGTGGTCACGTCAACCACTCGTTCTTCTGGCAAGTGATTGGCTGGAATGCTGGCGGCAAACCGAGCGGCGCTTTGCTAGCCGATATCGAAGCAACCTTTAGCAGCTACGATGCATTCAAGGAAAAATTCGGCGCTGCAGGAACGACTCGCTTCGGCAGTGGATGGGCATGGCTCGTTGTCAACAAAGGCAAGCTGGAAATTGGCTCAACCGCCAATCAAGATAGTCCTTTAATGGGCAAAGCAGTCACAGGCATTGAGGGAACTCCCATTCTCGGTATGGACGTTTGGGAACATGCGTACTACCTCAAATATCAAAACCGCCGACCAGATTATATCGCAGCATTTTGGAACGTAGTCAACTGGAACGAAGTTACCAAACGCTACGACGCAGCCAAAAAGGCATAATGCGGAACGACCTATTATCGCATCATGATCCCAGTCGTGTTAGATCCCCGTCGTATTATCCGACTGAATTATACGTGACACGGCGGTTTCCGCCTGGGCTGTGCGACAAATAGCAGTTAATGAAAAATGCGTTGACGCGAGTGTTGTTACGTTCTGCGATCTTGCCTTTCAGGTTGGTCGGGGGCTTGTCCCCCACCAACCTCGTTTTGGCGTTCTAACGGGCCGGCACTCGCGAAGCGACCCGTTCCCCTCAGCTTTGCCCGCCTCCGGCGGGCAAAGCTGAGGGGAACGGGAGTCGGGACGCCCAATTGTGTAGGACGCCAAAACGCATCCGTCGGGGACAAGCCCCGAACGGATCGGCTAGCGATATTGTCTAACTCCATTGTTGTTCGGAACAAAAAAGACTCGATATTAGTCACAAAGAAACATCGATACTGCTATTTGTCGCGCAGCCCAGTCGCCGCCGTTGGACTGCATCCACTTTCCTAGCCAGCTACCGATTGGCGGAGTAGAGTTCGGCATAGGTCAAGGCCCAAGCATCGATAAGATCGCGAAATTTATTGAGGTCAACTTCGCCGAGCGGTTGATAAAAGCTGCGAGTCATTAACTCTCGATTGGCAATCGTACCTTTGGCCTGTAAGTCGAGGATAAAAAACTCATTGACAGGACGCACTACCATTTCAAAACGACTGTACTTGTTCTTGCGTTGCCCTCGCTCCATGAGTAGATCGTCGCGGATACATGCGGCCCCCCAGCCTGCGTCACCAAAAACGGTTGTGAACTGAAATCCAGGAAACAAGTCCGCAACCTTTTTGATGACGGATTCGATTCGATCTGAAAGTTCTAGCCTCGACTTGCTGTGAAGGCTGCGAAACTCCTCCGTTTCAATCCGTTTGCGATCCGCTTCTGATTGGGATTGGTTTGCGCGATTTGCACCGCGGGCAGCGGCTTGCTTTAGTTTGTCGTCGAATTCAGACATGGATTTCTCAGGCAGATGTATCGGGCGCGTCAGGGCGTTCGGTTAATTCGGCGTGTCCAACCATGCTCTCATTGCCCGAATCCGTCGAACCCTGATTTGGGTCCATGGCTTCAACCTTTTGTACAGGTACTATCTCCATAACCGTCGTCGCAGCAACCGGTTCGTCTCGCTCTTTCTTCATAAATTGCAAAAGGTCCGAGAAAGAGCGTAGTGGCTCTTTGCCCGTCTGCATTGCATCCGTAATTGGTGTAACTGGTTTGGGCGGATCTACCCGCGTCTGCCTGCGTGCTCCCTGGTCCTCGGACCTTGAGTTTCCGCGAGACCGATCGCGATTGTTGTCCCTGCCAGTTGGCCTGCTACCTCGATTCGCACCACCTCGATTGTCACCGCCTCGATTGTCACCAGCTCGATTGTCACCAGCTCGATTGTCACCGCCGCCAATTCGATTTCCGCCGGAGGAACCTCGGCTTCGATCGCCGCCCGCGGACGCGGGCATCGGACTGCGGTTCTCGGGGGCTGGATGTCTACGTTCATTGCGCCGATCTGGCGCGCTATCTTGCACGTCGGATTGGGCATCATTCCTGCGTGACGGTGTTCCAGGCGGAATCGCGGTAAGCGATACCCGTTTTTTCTTTTCGTCTACATTGAGAACCCAGACTGGTATCAAATCGCCGACTTGAACGTGTTGATGTGGGTCTTCAATAAAGTCAGGAGCTAAGCGGCTAATGTGAATCAATCCACTACACTCGGGGCCAAGATCTACGAAAACACCAAAGTCCGCTACACCTATCACCAAAGCCTGTAACATAGTCCCACTTTGCAGTCCCTCAAGCTTGGGCACTTTGCTCAACAGCGGAAGCGGATACTGAAAATCACGACTATCGGTGAATCCGAACTGCAAACAATTCGCAACTCGCTTCATCTTTTCACGTCCGACTTGCCAGCTGCGGGCGAGACGCTCGACGTCAATAGTGTGAGTCGGGCGTTCCATCGGATCTGATGGGATGGCCGGCATTGGGACTGTAATGCGAGGCGGATGAACACGTACAACAACTTCTCCCACGCCTGAAGCATCGCTATTCACATCGGTTGACGGACTCGTCGTTTCGTTTGAAGAGGATAAAAATGCCGATGCTTCTGTTTCTGCTTCCGAAGGTGCCGACATGTCCATTTCTGGCTCGCTCGGCATGTCTACCGAATCATCGGCGGTTAGTTCAGTCGAGTCCGAAGATTCGCCAAACGGCTGTTCCGCCGTTTGCTTTGCGTGTTCAACGATTGCAATCGCCGTAGCGACTGCAAGCTTTGCGTAGTCTGGTTTCGTCCAGTTGGCAGGACAGGATGCAGGCAACGCAAGGCTTGCATGCGCGACTAATCGCTCCGCTAAACGATAATCGTCCGGATGAATAGTTGTGCCATCAAGCGGTTCGGTGCTACCGAAAACCTTCAGAAAACCGATAGCTTGCCGAGACTGCATCTCAGTCAAATGCTCACGCAGAACTGCCATGAGGGCTTCGCGATCGGCTACCTTATCGTCGTGGCAGGCTTTAACTACGGCCTTGGAGGCATCCATTGTCATGCCCGGAATGCGCATCAAGACGTCTACGTCGGCATGGAATACATCGACTCCAGCCTGCGTAATGGCCGTCGAAACGGCGTCTTGCAATGCCGCTTCCAACTCGCGTTGCGGCAATTCACGTTGATAAGAACCGAGACGCAATCGCACCGGATCGACTTTGAGTATTTGTTTCAGCGGGTCTTGCAATCGAAGCGCAAGCCATACCGCTGCTCGGTGACGACGAGATATGTTTGGAAGCTCTACCAAACAGCCTCTCGACATGCAGTATGCATCCGCGCCCGCTCGGTCCACCATGGTCCAATACAACGAGCCTTCGGACGATTGCTTAAGCAATTCGGAAACGGTGTGGATTAAGTAACGACGTGCAGGTCCGTTCGAAATCGACATGAGCGTTACTTTGTGCTCATGAATCCATTGACCGAGTGAAACAACGTTTTGCGCCACAACATCGGCGCGATTACTGTTGCAGGGGATTTCGTTGGTGAAAACAACTTTGCCATCTGCATCGACGATCGCAATCGCAGCCATCTTTGGGCCGATCGCATCGATAATGAGAATGCGATGACCGTGCACTGGGCGCTGAAGAAGTGAACTTTGCAGGTGCACAACCGCAGCCTCGGTCAAGTCGGTATGTGCGTCCTCTTCTAAAATGCTCAAGACGTCTTGATGCAATCGGGGGAGTATATGGTTCTTGAGGCCGTCTTCTGCAACTTCCAAAAGCCAATGATGCATTGGGTGCCGACCGGGGCATAGAGATTCTCTGCAAACTTGTACCAGTGGCCTCTCATCATAATGAAATTGAAGGGCCACAATTTGCGATCGCTGGCCTCTAGACAACATCAAAATTTGATACGGCGTAAGGGCCGTAATTGATTTCTTTAGCCTAGAATAAGACTCCAAAATGCTTCGCAACCATTTGCGTCGACGTTGGCGAGGAGAAAGCTGTTTGTCGGAAAGAGTCTTGGTCTTAAGCCCTTTTCCTTGTTTACGCCCTTGATGAAACTCTGCGATCATAGGTGCGACCGAGTCGGGTGTATTCACTTTGCTTTCAACAGCAACACGTTCTGTTTCGGGCTGCGGCACCTGGTCTTTCGCGGAGGTAGCGGAGGATCTGGATTCAACCACCACATCGCTCTGGACCGCAATATCTTGCGTCGGCTCTTGTGAAGTGATTACGACTCCCCCAGCAATTGGTATTGCTGCGTCTTGTATCGCTGCAGCCACTTCCCCCGGCGCGTCTGCGACGATTGGTGTTGCCGGCACGTCGGTGGGAGGTGAGCCAACTAGGGGCTGAGACTGTGGATTGGTTTCCGATCGGTCCAGTTGCCTCTCTGCATCGCTACCTTTGGGCGGATCTGGCAATATTTTTACTGAGACCGCTGCTTTTCGAAGTAGCGTTCGCTGCAACTCTTGCATCAATCGAACATCTTCACTCAGCAAATAAACCATCCAACGCTTGGTTTGCTCTAGCACTTCGGCTGCTTGTTCAAGCGGTACGCTCGCCACCTCGGCAACCCATGTCAGTAGATCTTTGGGAGCGTCCGTTTGCATCGTCAAAATCGATTGACCAACAATTTCAACCTGCGGGCATTTTTCGGAAACGCTCCGAGAGTTTTTCCGCGCTCGAAGGTGACGAGTAACCGTATCGACTTGGGAAATAGTGTTGGCTTGCGCAATAACCGACGAGACGGTTTCGTTCCATTGTTGTTCCCGATCGAGCGTTTGCTGGACTTTCTCTTTATGCGCCTTCAACGCCTCGGAATAGTTCAGCGCTCGGCGCAGAATCGATAAAGTCTGCTCGTCGATATTTCCAAGCTCATCGGGCCGATAGTTTGCGAGATAGTTCGGCTCATACCCTTGATTGAGCAACTCGATTGGGAATTTAAGTTGGTCCTCTGGAAGGCGCATGTAACGCGCGATCGCTTGTAGATCTTTCATATGGCAAACTGGTTCATTCTACGAATCACGTTGGTTCTAAACGCTTGACTAAGTCGTCGTGCTTAGAGGCCGAAATCGAAGTTTGAAGTCCTTCATGTAAATGGGTTTCGTACTGCACATTGGTGCAAACTGGTGCATGCAATCAAGCTAACACTGGGAATCTAGGTGAGCCACTACCAATTGTCAAGCTTTCGGTTGATTTCCAAGTCCGAAGAAGTGTTCCACCGCTGGAAATCGGTCTGTTTCAGGTTGAAGATACACGATTTTGGAAAAAATGCCTGAAATGGCTCAAGCGTTAGACTCAACCCAGTCGATTTAAACGAGCACAGAATGTTTTGATTCAAGAATTCCGGTTTCTCCAATTCAAAAGTCATCTGCCTATGAACAAGCCTGTTTTTCGGGTTGTTGGTTTGGATCACGCTACCTGCGACAGCGAGTATAGCGGGACAGAAACAACCACCAAGGCGAGCCCGCGGGACGCCCTCATTTCGAGATTTTCCGCTCCGCCCCGTTCACTTCCTACTACGGTCAGTGTTCGTCTCCGCGATGTGCTGCCGACACTTCAGCGTTCCGCATCCGCGGGTTTAGCTTGGGTCAATGACTTTGCTGATGATCCCGTGGTTATTACCAAGGACTTGTACGACGTCCTGCTAACATACGAAAGACTAAAAAAAGCAGCCTGACAAAATCAGCATGCACCATGCGTCGCTCTCCTCCGAAGCATCCATCAGGGTGCGACGTACCGTAGGTCACTCTCGCCGAGAGTGACTTTGTGTGCCGCGCAGCTTCAAAAAAAATTCTTCAATGCGTTGCCACCACGGCTAAGTCGCGGCTCAAAGTGAGTGCTATTCGCCACATTCCCGCTTCACGAATCTGGTTCAATCTCTAGTAGAACATCATCTCATTTTCAATCTCGGAACTGGCATGTTCGACGGCGGGATACGTTGCACCGAGCACCATGGCTCCAATACTAGACATGTGAATGAGCCAACATCCTTCGTTGGCAAGGATCGTTCGAAGGGCTACCCAAGCAACCAGTAGCATTGCGGCAAAATAGATACGTTCTGCTGTCTTTTGCAATTGCAAGCTTGAGGAACCTTTTGCAATCCACAATCCCGCCAAGGCAATACACGGGACAACCCAAGGTAGGAACGGACCAAACGACTCAAACCAATATGGCATATAAGGCATCGCTAGTTTGCTTCCTTGCTCGCTAGATTTCAATCGCCACCGCGGAAATCCTTTCCCCGATCGACGCCACCGATCATGATAACTTTTCAAAAAAGATTCAAGATCGAATACGGCACCCTGCCGGCCAAGGGCCATTGACCAACACCCTTTATTCTTGTAACTAAGCGCAGCGAGCGCACTTGCTAGTCCAGGGCAATGCATGCAATCTGTCTTGAGCGATGTGTTTTCCGCAGATTGTACAGTTCGAGTATTCACCAGACTGGATACGGATCAGCGCGATTTTGATTTCGCGAATCTCCGACTCGGTGATTGCTCCGATGGCTGTGATCGTTTGATCATCTTCTAACTCGACTGCGCGCTCTTCCGAATCTGCATTCTTTGGCGAACTCAACGAGTTTTCAATGTCTGCTGCACGGACCTGTAACTCTCTCAGTTTCTCTTCAAGCGCGGTTTTGATGGAATCCAAATCAAGCATGATGCCCTCCACTATCGAACGAGTGTCTCATTTGTTTCTTTGGCCTGCACCCCAGCATGATAGGTTGTGTAGACGAAAATCGGGATCGTTAGATCGCCGAGGTGCTGTTTAATCATCGGCTCAACGTCGGCCCACGCTAGTCCGCCAACGCCCGTTGCCAATGCAGGAATCGCCAAACTGGTAATTCTCTCGGCTTCTATGTCGTGTCGCAGCCTTCGCAAACAGTGGTTTACGTTTGCCAAAGTTGCCCTGCCCGGGCGCGAACCATGTGTATGTTCGCCTTCCTGTGTCATAAGATTGAATATTCTGGCACAGCCTACGCCTCCCCACATCCAAATCTCACCCGGCTTAGGGTGCGATTGATGCGCGTAATGCCTAAAGTCTTTCGCCATGGCCGGCCACTTTTCACGCAGCGCTAAAGCCAATCCAGAGTCAAAGTGATCATTGGGCGCTACACCGTGGGCAATTGCTTGAGCACTTGTCAGCAAAATATCTCCAGAAACTTCTTGAATCATCGTATCGCTTTCGAGTTAATCATTTTGAAACACGCCCCCTGCGATTCGGCAAGGATGAAAGGATGGAGAGCGAAATTCATGCCAAAAGAACAATGTGCGGTAACAGTCGTAAATCAAATCTTTTTGGAGTAGCTTTCACATTCAAAGTGTGCGTTTGGGCGCGCAGTGTGCAAAGAGTGGCCTAAACGGTGCACACCTCCCTGTCAAATCTTGAGTACCAGCACAGGGCGGGTAGCTAGGCGGACGATGCGTTCGGTCACACTCCCAAGAAGTAGTCGGCTGATTCCGCTTCGACCGTGAGACGGCAACACGATAAGGTCGGCTTTGAGCGATTCTGCGCGATCTGCACATACAGTCCCTGGATCGCCCACGAGAACCTCGCGGACGAGACCCGCATAGCGAGGATCCTGAAACTCACCGGACAGAAGTTTTTCAGCGTATTCGATGCGAGCTTGATCATCGATCTCTTCGGCTGGAAACGACGTCGGCAACAAGGGGTATGGCAAGACATGCAATACATGAACAAGTGTTTTGTCGTCGGTCAATTCCAATGCTTTGTTTACCGCTGCATGCGAATGTTCCGAAAAGTCGAATGGTACTAAAATACTCTTCTTGATTGTCCAGGACATGTTGAACGTTTCCCTTGGAGAATGCGAACGT
Organism: Pirellula sp.; assembly: GCA_043757445.1. GTDB lineage: Bacteria > Planctomycetota > Planctomycetia > Pirellulales > Pirellulaceae > JBKCUI01. The sequence continues at coordinate 20,722 of JAYVPJ010000048.1, forward strand.
CTATGTTGTTAGGTCTACGAGTTACCATTCATTAGCGAATGCCGTTCCAAAGTGAATGCCGTTCCAATTGAAACGCATCTTTTGGTTGCTCTCAATCGAGACGGTCAGCCCTGAATTCTAAAAGCATCATCTATCCAACTGACCAATAGCGAACCGACGCAAGCCGCGATCAGCGATACGCCAACCCATCCCAAGATATTAGCCAGCGTGCCAATCCTCGCCTCGCCGACGACCTTGGGGTCATTCGCCAAAAGTTGAAGCGCAACAACGTGCAATGGAAGCAGTACTGCATTGACAACTTGACTTGTGTAAATCAACTGTATGAGTGGCAAGCTTGGTAGCGAGACGATGCTGACCGCAGTAACCGTGAGACCAATGAACGCTGCATAGAAGTATTGGAAGTGGTGCGAATCGAGATCCAGCGATGCTGGCGCTCCAATACCCTCCGCGATCGAGTAGGCAGTTGCCAGCGGAACAACGGCTGCTGCCAACAAGGAAGCACCGAGAAGACCTGTTCCAAAAAGCACTGTAGCAAAGGAACCAGCCAACGGACGAAGAGCAAGGGCTGCATCGCTCGCGTCTTCGATATGGATTCCTTCGCGATGGAGCGTCGCTGCACACGCGACCGCGATGGCTAGGCCAATTACCCCTGTGAGAAGCGACCCCACAACTACGTCAACCCGTTCCCATTTCAGATTCGCTACGGTCTGCACCGAGTACCGAGTAGGTTGTAATCCCGGCCGGATCGTCGTCCGAAAGTCCTGCGAGCATTCCCGGCCCCAGAACGGCCAGGAGTGAGGCAAGGGCGCCGGTTCCGGCATTCCGAAACTGAGCAAACTTGCTGGCGACACCACGTCTTCGGTGGGATATTCCGTGATGTGGTGCACGTTTGCGTTCTCGGTTTCGAGCATCGCGGTGGCGCTTCATCCGCTATTGCCCCGCCGACTTCACAGCCAATACGCTTGTTTTACAATGACTCAAAATACGGTCGGCCGTATTCCCCAAAAATACCCCTTGAACACCGCGACGCCCGACGTTGCCAATTACGATCAATTCCGCTTTAAGCCTCTCGGCTGTCTGGCACATGTCGCGCCATGGTGTTCCCCAGGACAAATGAAGCTGCAGTTGTGAGGCGTCGCAATCAAGAGACTGAACGAAGGACTCGAGTCGTGATTGAGCGAAGTCATTAATCGATTGACGCATCGAATCTTGGCCTGTCATTCGATCAACACTCGTCGAGGGAGTGTCTGTCGTATCGATGACATGCAACAGATAAACAATACCGCCAAGCTTTTCAGCTACTGCCAACCCATGCAATACCGCATCTCGCGACTTTTCGGAAAAGTCAGTTCCTGCCAAAATCGTTTTCGGTTTTTGAGTCCACTCGTCGCTTACTGCCAATACCGAAGTTGGACATCGATGAACTAAGCCACGGCTCGCACTGCCTAAGAAAAACTGCTCCCAACCTGAATGGCCACTTCGCCCCACAACCACCAAATCAGCCTTGACTGCCTCAGCATAAATGGACACTTCTATGTGAGGATCACCAACTAGGATTTTCGAGTTGACCGACATCGCTCGAGGAACCGCGCCCTCGAGGTAATTCTTCATCGCACTAGACGCGTCGCTACAGATTTCCTCCTGCATGACCATATAGTCGGTATTGGGCAATCCAAACTCGGATCCCGATGGAACAAATGCAAGGTCAGGTACGCAATGCACCGCTGTCAGCTGGCTTTGAAATCCGTTGGCAAAGTCGATCGCCCGCGCAAGTGCGATCTTGGAATGAACGGAAAAATCGGTCGCAACCAATATTTTCTTCATGCTAAAAGGCTTGACCATCATGCAGTTTCCCCTCCTAAAACGATTCGGTGATCTGGTCGCGGCCTTATGATATCGCGATCCCCCCACGCCGAAGTGAGCATTTACTGTGCCAAGCAAGGATCACGATCGATGGAGAGTCTACCGTCGGCTATTGCACTCTTGTGGGTGTCGGTGCACATGTCGCATGTGCCAATGTGCTACACCGGCAAATCTCTATGCTACACCGGCAAATCTCTGTGTGTGATCGCATTGCGGTTGAGCCTAATAACGCATTTGCACGCACGCAGGGCAACTATGCGGGTAGCGAAAGTCCTTGGTATTTACCAACTCTTTCGAGCTCAGCGAGCATTTGCGATGGATTGTCGTATCGGTCGTCCGGACGTTTCGAAATCATCTTAAGCACCACCGCTCCAAATAGGTCGTTTACGGCCAGCTGGAACTTTTTTAGTGGTTCAGGGACATCCTCGCGTATCATTCGCACCAGTTCGGAGGTCGAGTCGGACTCAAAGGGAGGTTTGCCAGCCAGAAGTGCGTACATGGTGGCACCGAGTCCATAAATGTCCGATCTGGTATCGACGACGCTTTGATCGCGTGTTCGTTCCGGGGGCAAGTAAGGCAACTCACCCAGCAGTTGGCCAGGCGATGTAACTTGTTTTGAAAGTGCGCCTTCGAGCGCTTTAGCGAGCATCAAGTCACCGAGCAAGCACGTTTTATCGGATTTGCGCCGCAGGATGTTGGCAGGCGTAACGTTTCGGTGAATGACCTTTTCCGAATAGGCTTTCTCGAGGGCGCGCCCGATATCGATTCCGACTCGCCATACGTCACGCCAATCCAGCATTCCTTCGATGCCGATGCGATGAATGACCTCCGTCATGCTTTCGCAGTCGATGTACTCCATCGCAGCCCAACAGAACGGTCCGTTCTTTCCAGCGTTCCAAAGCGACACGATGTTTGGATGCTTAATTGGCAGCATCGTTTTCATCGCCCGAACAAATCGTTCCTTTTCCTCTTCGGTAGAAGTTCTGTCTGGCGACAAAACCTTCACTGCAGCCGTTCGGCTCTTCTCGGTATCGGTCGCTTTGAACAGAAAACCGGTGCTACCGGCAGTGATGATTTTGTCCAAGCGATAGTGTGCAAAACTTTGACCGACGAGATCCTTCAACGCAAGGGTTTTTGGTTTGGGCAGCGCAGCGGCAACTCCTTGATTAATCCCTCCCGGTAAACGCATGGTATCAGGTTCAATGTCGCCAATCGCGTAGCGAAACACACTACTACCTGCCTGAAATTCATCTCCAGGTACGAGGGTTTTTTCCGTGACAACAGCTCCGCCGACGAACGTGTTACCTCCACCAGCATCCGACAGTGTCAAAGTATCTCCAGAGAGAGTCAACTTGCAATGAATACGGGAAATGAATGGGTCATTAATTTTCGTATCGCTCTGCTGCCCACGGCCGATGATAATGGTTTGCCCATCCTCGAGAGCAAAGAATCGTCCTTTTTCTGGACCGCCAACGAGATGGATTTTATGCGACATAAATGGACCTATTGAAAATCGATTGCACAGAAGTATACGCGGCTGGACGGATTATTGTAGACACAAGTAGACCTTGCAAGTTATCTTGATTCCAAGTCTCGATCTCAAAACCGCCTCCTTTTTTTGATGTTTTTGCCGTTGGTAGAAGGATTTCAATGGATCCGTTCGATGCGCCTACCGTCGATCCGCAAAAGACCGCTCCGCTTGCGAATACGCCGTTGATCCCCGATTCGTTGTTTGGTCGATTTGGCAAGTATCAGATTATTGAAAAAATTGGCCAAGGTGGTATGGGGGCGGTTTATCGAGCCAAGGACTCGGTACTTGAGCGGCAGGTTGCCATCAAAGTCCCACTGCTGGACGCGCACGACCGAGCGTCAACTCTGGGTCGGTTTTCAAGAGAAGCTGTGGCGGCCGCAGCTTTGCGGCACCCATCGATCTGTCCAGTATTTGAATTCAGCGAATTCGAAGGCATCCCTTTTATCGTAACCCCATTCCTAAAGGGGCGATCTTTGCAAGAGTTGCTCGATGAAGATGGGGCTTGGTCGGCTGATCGATCATTGACGCTTGGGATTCAATTGGCCAATGCTCTCCAATACGCTCACCAGCATAGCGTGGTGCATCGCGACATCAAACCTCAGAACGTATTGATGGAAGAGGATGGAACACCGATTATTCTGGATTTCGGACTTGCCAAAGTCGAGCAAACGAGTCAATTGCATTGGACGAAGTCGGGAGAGGTTCTCGGCACACCAGCCTACATGCCACCCGAACGGATCGATGGTTCTGTTGGGGTCATTGGTCCAGCAAGTGATATCTACGCTTTGGGAATGACCTTGTTCCGCATGTTGACGGGTCGAACGGCATTTTCCGGCGAAGCACAATTTATGATCCCGCAAATCCTCATGGACCAGCCTCTGCCGCCTTCTTTGGTCACTCCCATACGAGACGAGCTTCGACCACTAGATAATTTGATCTTGAAGGCTCTCCAAAAGCGGCCAGTCCATCGATATAAGAGCATGTCAGAGTTTGCCGCTGAGATGCAACACGCATTAAACAGTCTCGGCAAATCAAGTCTAGCACTCACCCCACTACCAGACTTGCGTATTCTCGGGACGGGTCACCGCTACCATCCAACAAAATCTCAGCAGAGCATTCGAATTGGTCGCCAGCGGACCCCGTCGAACAACCAGTACGCGATGGCCAACGACCTAGTTATTCGAGCGGATGGAAGTCAGGATAGGTCGCTCCGAATCAGTCGTCAGCATTTGGAAATCGTCACCTCTCAACATGGCGTGGGGGTAATCGACCGGAGCCAAGCCGGTATCAGCATCAACGGAAAAACGGTCTTAAAAGGCGAGGTTGTGCCGCTCTCGATAGGCGATGTCATCAGCGTGGCTGGTGTGATTGAGATCGAGATTTTGTCCTCCGTTGCAAACCATGGCGCCGTGGTACCAGTGTCCGATCCGCTGGTTGGTTTTGAAGCCACCATGGGAGATTTCTACAAGGATGGAAAGGATGGATCCAATTGATTGCGACGCTTGTTGGGGAATATGTCATCGACCATGAGATTGGCAGAGGCGCGTTTGGCGTTGTCTATCTAGGACATCCTCAGAGCAACGAACTCGATCGAGTCGCGATCAAGGTATTGGAAAACAATGGCCACATCGAACAGCAAATGGCCGAACCAGAAATGCTCTCGCGACTCAAGCACCCCAATATTGTTCGACTTCGAGAGTACTTCGTTCATAACGATCAATTGATCATTGTGCTCGACTACATTTCAGGCGGCGATCTCAAGAGTGCGCTGGAATCGGGGCGATTATTTTCACAAGACGAAGTTAGCGAACTGCTCCGATCGATGGCCAGCGCGTTGGCCTTCGCACATGAGCGAAACATCGTCCATCGCGATATCAAGATGGCCAACATCATGCTGGATGATTCCCATGGGCAGCTTCGATTCATCCTAACCGATTTCGGAATTGGGAGAGTTGCCGAGGGTGTTCAAGAACGTCCCAACACGGGTGGCACGTATTTGTTTATGGCTCCCGAACAGTTTCGCGGCAGGCCTGTCCCACAATCGGATCTTTGGGCCGTAGGCGTGGTTGCGTATTACCTGTTAAGCGGAAAAATGCCTTTCCAAGGTGACTCATTGCATGAGCTTAGTCAATCCATACTTTACAGCAACCCAAATGCACCCAGCGTCGCAGCGGGAAAAAAGATCGAAGAAAAACTAGACCTCTTGGTTGCCCAATTGATTGAGAAGTCGCTCAATGAACGGGTATCTTCGGCAAAAGAGCTGATGCGACTGTTGGGAGGAGCAAGCGGCACTCTGTTGGGAACAGGCGGCTCGATCTTTCAAGCTCTTGTTGGCCAAAAGTCGGTCTCGTCGTCAGCTCAATCCGGCATGGACTCCATGATAAAGCGATTGCGCAGGCAGCGAAAGACGGCCGTGATTCTCGCGTTTCTGTTTGGAATTTTTATTGCGATTGGGTCGGGTGTCCTTGAAGGAGTTATGACAACGTTCGGGATCGGGCTGTTCTATTGGTCGCAGACGCGGAGGGGACCAAATGCGTTCCGATGGTGGCTTGGTTCGTGTGTTGTTTTGGGGATCACGTGGTTTTCGTTCTCAACGGATCCGCAAACAAAACTAAAGATTGGAAAGGATTCCAAGCCTGTCCTAAAATCAGATTCGCCTTTCTCGGCTGCAACGATTTCGAAGGGTGTTTTGGCGGTGCTTGCCTGGGTAAGTTATCCTCTGTTTGCTTTAGCAATTGCGTCGCATCGACGAACCGGTCGCAAATTAGGTAATCTATCGCTTCTCGTCGAAAATCCGAATGCAGATCCGTGCTATCTCGACAAAATGAAATCGATCGTTGCAGATCGTCCAAACGATCTTCTGTTTCGAATAAAATACGTAGAGTCAATGCTTTCGCTAGGCTACCTGGAAGATGTGATCGTCGAATGCCAATTGATTCTAGAGATCGACCCGTATAACTTTAACGCCAACTTGCTATTGGCCAATGCATTGATTGAAGTGGGGCTCTTCGAAGACGCTGCTACGGTATGCCAAGAATATCTAGAAGTCTCCGGATATTGCTTTGAATTTCAGATACTGCTGGAACGTTGCAAAAGCCAAGGAGCAGGACTATGAAATTGGAAGTCTGCTCGCTTCCGATCGGTTGGTCTCGCAAACGAGATCGGCTACGATTCTTCGGGAAGAAGACTATTTTGAACGTTCATGAGACCGGTTTCACGATCGAAGGCCTGGTTCCGGAAGTTTGGTTTCCGATTCTCATGCAATACATCTATCGGGCGGTGAGCGACTGGTCCATACGATCCATTCCGTTTTCTCGAATAAGAAAATGCAAAGTGCGAAATCGCTGGACTCTTCGCTGGACCATCTGTGTCATGTGGAGCACCGTTGGTGCCATAATATTGATTTATGTTTCCCAGATACCGTCGTACGTTTCCTACCCCGCGTTTGCTTTAAATCTTGGAGCATCCTATTTGCTAACAAGGCTTGCTTTAAGGGACTACGTGGATCTTGAATACGAGACGAAACAATCGCGACGCTGCGCGCTCCGAATTCGCTTTCTGAAAGCCGGTGACAAGATGCTTTTGTTTCAAGAGATAGGTTGTCATCGGTTGGATGTCACCGCGCCCGCCCTAGCAGTTGTGGCAAAAAAAGTAACCCAACGCAAGATGATATCGTTTCGTGGCCGTAATAAGGGAGGAGAGGCCTAATGTGGAATCTCATGGCCATTGTCTTTACGATCATACCGATCTTCCTAGGCATTCGTCTTGTTTTTGCCATGGTTGTTGCGGGGCAAGCTCAACAGCGAGGCTATTCGTATTGGAATTGGGCCCTGGCGGGATTTATGTCCAATTCAATCGTCTTCTTGGTCATGTTAGCTTTGCTACCGGACCAGTCACTCGTCTCCCGTCGCAAGGCAAAGAAAGAACTTCTGAATGTAAAATTGAAACAACGCAAAGCTCAGGCTGAAATCGATACCGTCGGGTTTACAGGCGTTATGCGCAATACTTCCGTAGGTGACATGGCAACCGTGGACCCAGAAAAAATCGGACTGGAACAATCTATCGGCGATCAAGCAACTAGACAGCCACTTTATGATCGGTGTCTCGGAGATGCAGCCACTCAAGTCAATCCCTTCGATCGATCCCTCGGCGATCAGGAAACGAGTCTATAGTTCAACCATGTTCGCTCGCAAATACTTCGTGTCGACTGCATCTACAATTTGTTTCACCTGTGGTCTTTCCTTGATCGGTTTCGCTTTCGATAACTACGAATTGCGAAAGATCACCAATTCAAAAACCTTTAGCCAAGTCAGCGCAATCAACTCCAAACTCGAGGTGATTGGTACACGGGAAGTGACAGAAGGCCCCTTTCAATTCACTAAAAACTTTTTCCAAAGCGGCGAGGATGAAGTTGAGATTCGAACACATGACGATTTTACGAATCTCGAAGCGTTCGCTATCAGCGACAGCGGACTTGTCGTGGGATATGTTAGTCGGACTTTCCAAAGGGAGGAGGGTAGTGTGCGAGCCTTCGTTTGGGATCGTCGTACCAAGAACATGACCCTGTTAGATCCTTTGCCATCCGATACGGCGTGTCACGCGCAGGACATCAGCTCAGACGGTAATTTGATCACGGGATACTCCGTTGGTAGTCTCCCGCCCCGAACACGACCATGCCTGTGGGAATGGTCACAGGAAAACATGCGATGGAGGGTGCAGGAACTGTCGACTATTATCCCGAACAATCCGTATCTCCAAGTTAGCCAAGTCATTGTTAGTCCAGATGGAAAACGCATAGCAGCTTGCATTACGGAGGAGCAGATTTCAGACATCATTTTCAATAGTTCCTTGTTCGTGTGGGAGCGTAGGAATGGTCTGGAGTGGGAGCGACGGAAGATATCGGACGAGCAACCGAAACTGAAGGACATGAACAATAGTGGAATCATGGTTGGTCGCGTTCTTCTTAGCGGCATAAAACGAGCGTGTTATATTGAGCAAACGGGGAAATTGGAGATCATGGAACTGCTCCCAGATAATACATCATCAGAAGCAAATGGAATCACCAGTACCGGCGTCATTGTTGGCATGTGCGACAACGAGTCTCGAAAAACGGGTGGACCAACGGCCTTTATTTTTCGAGACGGAGTTGTCGCACCGCTTGTGCTCCCGGACAACACAGTCAACAGCACTGCGTTAGGGATAAATCAAGACGAAGCAATCTGCGGCTACATGCTTCGAGATACGGGCGAGGACGCCGCGATCCATGCCTTCATTCGCATTCCACGCAGAAACTAGGGGACACCACAGAACCTAGGAGTGTCATTTCCGATTGGAAATTGAGCCACTTTTACGGTTTGGCTGACTGAGTGGTTGCTAGATTTGTGGCTGAGTTGGTTGCGATTGGCAGTTGCTTGATTTTGGTTTTGGCTGGTCGATAAGGAGTTTGAG
>JAYVPJ010000049.1:0-2224 GCA_043757445.1 Pirellula sp.
TAATAGTCGTTTGGTAAAACGAAGGAGTTGTTCATAACGACGTTGGCGATGAAATGCCAACGCTACAGAAGCAGCCGCAACAAGCGAGCTGCTCATCAAGAAAACGGTGAACATTGATCAGCCCTTAGAGATTGGAGGGTGATGGCAGATTGGAGGGTGATGGCAGAATAGATTCGCGAAGCAAAGGCGAGATGGCTGCGTCAGCCAATTACCGTTCGGACTTGCCATCGATCCGTGGATTGCTGGATTTTCGGTGCTTTCCGAAACAATCGTGTATTGATCACGTCGTTCGTATCACTATCGACGACTATGTATCGAATGTTGTGCTGCGTCAGCGAATGAAACAACGCAACAAGGTCCTTTTCCGTGACGTGGTTTTGGCTCGCAGACAATGCTAGGGTAACTGGCTCGGTAAGCTCCAAGCCCACCGTATGCCTAGCCCAATACGCAAATGCTTCCCTAAGTAAAACGAGATCTTGTGGAGTAAGCATCAAAATGGCTCCCAAAGTTAAAGGAATGGGTGGCCGCTCAGTTGGCCGAAGGTCCGCCGCGACTAACGCGACGTCTGATGCTTGCGCCGTTTAGGCCTTTATCAGCAGAGTGTTGTTCCGAGTAGATGCCGCCAGCATCTGCATCCAAACACCGACCTGCGGCCCATTGCCTCAGCCGCTGAACCGATTCCGAGGACGTTACCGCCACTGGAACCACGTTTTGAGCGGCTTGGCCAAGGGGAATATCGAGCAAAGCCGAAAGTCGGCAACAAGACCGAATCTCAGCTCCTGTCCATTGATCGTCAGCCGGAACCTTCTCGTCAATAGAAACACTGTAGATACGTCGGTACATGTCCCAGATGGCATCTTTTTGAAGTCTGCCGGGCAGATCGAGAAAGAACACGCCGTCAAATCGCTCAGCTCGCGAAAACTCGGGCGGTAACCTAGAAACATCGTTTGCGGTACAAACTACAAACACATCCGAGGTGTGATCGTTTAGCCATGTAAGTAAAGTGCCAAACATGCGTGAGGTCACTCCGCTGTCACCGCTACCACCTGACGCACCCGCAAACGCCTTTTCGATCTCATCGATCATGACCACACATGGGGCCATGGAATCGATGATACGCAACGCTTCTCGGGTCCGCTCCTCCGATTGTCCTACGAGCGAGCCCATTAGACTGCCAACGTCGAGCGTAAGAACAGGCCGTCCAACTTCTTTGCCAAGCGATTTGCAGAACTCGGACTTACCGCAACCTGGTGGCGACAAGAGCAAAACACCCCGTGGCTTTGCAATGGCCAAGGCGTTTCCAGCCCTCAAGAGAGCGCGTTTGGTAAACGCCTTGAGTGCTGATAGACCACCCAGTGAATCGAAATCGCTCTCGGATCGGCACAGGCTTAGCAATCCAGACTTTTTAAGAGCTTGGGTTTTGAGCTCCCAGATTGCGTCAGGTTGCACTGCACCATGCCGAACTAATGATAGCGAGAATGCGTTTTCAGCTTCATATCGAGTAAGGCCAACTGCCGCATCGAGTACGGACTCAAGCATGTTGCCATTCGGCATTTCGTCACCGTCGGTTGCAATTCCTGCTAAAAGACCGCGTAGTTCCTCTCGCGTGGGAGGTTCATGGTCAACGACCACAAACAGCCGCTCAAGTTCCGGCGGCAATTGGACAACCGGCGACAAGATCACTACAAACTTGCGATGCATCTTGCCTTGCGTTACGGCTTTGGCAACTTCGGCAACGACTTCGCCAGAACCGAGGAACCGATGATAGCTCCGTAGGACCAGAATCGTTGGAGAATCGTCGTTCGACAGTGCAGTGAGTGCTTTGATAGCAGCTAGTGGGTCAGCAGACTCAAGAGAGTTGGTTGCATCGCTGTTGGGCTTAAGACCCTGAGCGATATCCCAAGTCAAAAGCGACCAGTTTTCAGTACGGCAAAGCTGGCTTAATTCAGCGATCGCGTCGTCTGGTTCGTAGGATTTAATCCAAACGCCGGTGAAGCAAGCTCGAACGAGCTCACTCATTCGTATTCCAAGTGTGGACATAGTTTCTCCCTTGTTAATTTGCATTTCGGAAAATAGAAAGATTGGTCTCAGAACACGCGTTGCTGGACCGTGACGCCAGAGCAATTAATGCTTGGCGTTTTGTCCAAGCTCAGAGCGAGCTTGTTGATAGAACTCGCTTTTCAGCGACTCGGATTGGCGAGCACCGAGAGCAAGCTCAAGGTCT
>JAYVPJ010000050.1:0-76093 GCA_043757445.1 Pirellula sp.
ATTTTGGCATAACATGTAGCCGACGTCGCTCCGCGACTCGGCAATTCAGTGTCTCGGAGCGACACTGCCACAACGATCGAATCAAAGAACTTCTGCCGTGGTGCTCATGTGCTGTTGCTTATGTGAAAGCTTGACGTTCAGCCGGATTGTACCAGCCTAGCGAAAACTCCTGCATTTATTGAACCCCATATTCCGATGAACAACTTTGGACGCTCGGAAAGTATTTTGGAATCGAGCATTGAGCCATGGATGGTCGGCTAATTTTTCTTTACTGACAATTTTTGAGAGACCAATCTATGCGACTTTTTCTAGCTGCATTCTGCTTAACTGGCGCGTTGACCGCGGCAACTGCATACGCCGAAAATGATGAGCCATTGACAGGCGGGACCGAGACTCCTGGCCACGCGCGGTTTGAAGTGAGTCCTGGGCAACAATACTTAACGGCCCGCGCTCGGGCGGAGACTATGCATCGAGAAGCGGTAATGAGGCAGTACGATTGGATGGGCTATAACTTTGGCCAGCCAAACATCAATGCCGATATATTTTTTAATGCTCGACCACCCGTTCGTACGCGTCGAATCTACAGCTATCCAGGCTACTGGATGGATACGCGAACATACGGTTTCTAAGAATTAGTCCATTGTCGTATTAGCCCAGAGGAAGACAATCCTATTTCAACCGATCGCGACAAGTCCGAGATCGGTTTAGGTAGTTTGTACAGCGTTTCGGTAGGTTGCCCGAAATTCCGCTAGGTACTGTTGTGTGATTTGAGGCCGAAGGTCTGAATGCAAGCGAGTGGAATACTTGCCTCCAGAAAACCATACGACTTGAATTCAGTACTGTTTCGAGACAAGTCCTCTGCTACTTTCAATTCCTCTACATGATGTGCAATGCCAGCATCGCATGTTATTCGGATGCGTTCTGGACACTCGATCTCCAACAGCCAGCGAGTACCCATCCAGCGGCAACGTACAATCGAACCTCTTAGCATTACACCTGCCGTTGTAATCGACAGACCCTTCTGAAAACCGGCGTGTTGCGAAGTCGCATTCGCATTAATTTGATGGATCGTCCAATCATTTGATCGCAAACCACATTCCTGCATGGCTGCTCCAGAGACTTGAATTGCCTCAAGCCAGACACTAGGTAACTGGACGATATCTATTGTCGGTTGACCGAGCAATCGAGCGACTTCTTTAGAGATGGGCGAACAATAAACTGTCCGAGGCTTGCCCACCTGTTGAATACGTCCTGAAGCGAGAACCGCTATGCGATCTGCCAAATAAAATGCCTCATCGGAATCGTGCGTTACATATACAAATGTTCGTTTGGATTCCTTGTGAACTATTGAAATGAGCTCCCTCAATTCCTCTCGAAGTGACTGATTCAAGTGGGCAAGGGGTTCGTCCAATAGCACGATTGACTTGTCCGACAACATTGCTCGCGCGATAGCCACGCGTTGCAATTGTCCACAAGACAACTGGATTAGTTTTTGGTTGAGCGCGCATCCCAGCTTAAGCGAATCCACCCAACGAACGACTTGTGCTGGCGAAGACGAGTTCTTGGCCGCTAAGTCAAGATTTTGGCGAACGGATAAGTGCTCGTAGCCATTTCCGTTTTGAAATACCACGGCTACATCCCGCTTGTGTGGAAGAATGTTAGCTTGATCGACATCGGAGAAACGCACGCAACCATTCTGAGGTTTCTCAAGTCCCGCGATAAGTTTAAGCAGAGTGGACTTGCCGCTACCACTTTCGCCAAGAATAACGAGCAATTCACTTTGCACTACACCGAGACTCAGCTGGTCAAGGACGGGTGCGTTCCCATAGTGTTTTTCGAGTCCGACGAGCTCAATGGCTAGTGGTTCGGTGGCCATCGTTTTGCCTTTCCTCACTTTTGCCTTTTGATCCATTCCAGCAAGACACTTCCAACTTTGACCATGGAGACCCCGGAACATTTGTCAGGTGTGTCTGCCATCGTATGCCAAAAACTTTTACCTTTTGGAACACCACGAGTGTAGTCAAAGTCGATCAAGTCGATGACAGGGATTTTGGCAATCGAATTTAAGGGCAAGTGGTCGTCTTTGATTTCATAACCAATATTCGGCTTGAATTCCTTTATCTTTAGCTCCTTTGCGATTTCCCACACTTCCTCGACCAGTGGCCTCGCAAACCTAAAGGAATTCTGTTCGTAGAACAACTGTAGATCCGAATCCGCGATCATGTCGATCAAGATACCGCAACGGTACCGTGGGCTGGTTGCATCGTCGACATAGTTTTGAGCAAAATGAGTAGACCCCACGAAAAAAGGGTCTCGTTGTTCGTCGTAGACAATTTCCTCTGCATCAAAAAACACCAAGTCGACGCCAATTTTCATCGGAAGGTTCTGCAAAGCATGCCCAAGCTCCATAAACAAAGCGGTTCCGCTGGCGCCATCATTGGCCCCGAGGAATAGCCCCTTGGGGTTTCTCGCGTCATTGACTGGAAATGGCCGGGTATCGTAGTGCGTGCAAAGGAAGACTCTTTCGACTTCCTTTGGATTCCAAGTCACGGTCAGATTTTTGACGACAACATTAACTCCCGTTTCGGGATGCCGAATATTGAAGGGTTGCCAAACCAATGTCGCGCCAAGCTTAGTGAAATGCTTTTCAAGTAAGAGTTGTTGCTTTTCCATACCAGCCGTGCCTGTGACTCTGGAACCAAGTTCACAAATCTTGCTTAAATAAGAGAATGCCCGCTTGGCTTCGAGCGGCGACTTTGCATTGGATTGGCACGATGCAAAATCCCCGAGTCCCAAGACAGCCATAGGGCTAAGCACTAATGCGGTCAGTAGAGGATAGATGCGCAACGTAGGGTTCGCTCTCTGACAGGAAAAAACGCGGCATCCTGCCGCTTGAACTTGATCCTTCAATGTCGGCATTGTTTGCGCGTTTTGATCCCGTGTCAATCAGTCCTGGAAATTTTGTTGGGACGAAGCCAATGCTAACTATAGCTCAATGCGATGATGCCAACTAGAAATCGTTCGTAACTTTGGTAAAACATAGTTGATCTGTTATCCGCCCGCTGCCTTTCCGACTAACTTTTTTCCACCCAATTGGACAACAAACATGACCAACGGACCGATGAATCGAAAGCTCAAGATGGGAATCGTTGGTGGGGGACAAGGTTCATTCATTGGTCGCGTTCATTCGATTGCAGCTTGCTTGGACAATAGAGCCACTCTCGTTGCGGGGGCCTTTAGCAGCAATGCGGAACGATCAAAAGCGTCTGCACCCGACTACGACGTTGCGCAGGATCGAGCTTATTCTTCTTATCAGGCGATGTTCGAAACCGAAGCGAAGAAGCCGGTAGGTGATCGGATCGACTTCGTATCTGTTACAACCCCTAATCATACTCACTTTGAAGTTGCCAAAGCAGCCTTAGAAGCAGGCTTTCACGTCGTTTGCGATAAACCGATGACGTTTGATCTGGCTCAAGCCGAAGAGCTTGCCAAACTTGTCGACAAGTCCAAGTCGGTGTTTGCGCTTACCCATAACTACACTGGCTATCCATTGATTCGACAAGCTCGAGAAATGATCCAAAGCGGCGAACTTGGTGAAATCCAGGCAGTTCGTTCGAACTATATCCAAGGTTGGCTGCGTACTCGATTAGAGTCCCAAGACCAGAAGCAAGCAGCCTGGCGAACGGATCCCAAACAAAGTGGTGTGGCTGGTTGTTTCGGTGACATCGCGACCCATGCGTATAATCTCGGACGCTTTATGACTGGACTCTTGCCCGCCGAAATCAGTTGCCACCTCAAGATATTCGAACCCGGTCGTAAGCTTGACGATTACGGCACCGCTATCGTTCGATTTCAAAACGGTGGTCTTGGCACTGTTACCGCCAGCCAAATCAGCCATGGCCGCGAAAACGACTTGTCCATCGAAATCGACGGTACCAAAGGATCACTTTCATGGCGTCAGGAGGAGCCAAACGTCTTGGTTGTTAGACAAAACGGTCAACCGCACAAGCTCTATACCCGCGACCCAAATGCTTCGTTCATGAACGGTAGCGGAAAAGCTGCTTGCAGATTGCCCAGCGGACATCCGGAGGCTTTCTTCGAAGCGTTTGCTAATATCTATGTCGCGGCCTTTGACGCGATGGTCGAAGTCTCCGAAGGTAAAGCGGTCGAACGGGTCAATACGGTTTACCCCAACGTCCACGATGGTGTGGAAGGCATGTACTTCATCGAACAATGCGTCGCCAGCAGTGCCCAAAATGGAGCGTGGGTCTCGATGAAACACCCACGAGCTCGCAAATAATCGGTAGTCTCCATTCCTCCCTTTGGGACTGCCAAAGTTTTTCCAAATAACTCGTTTGTAAACTTGATTCATGAGCCAACTCAATAAATTTTCCTCCCGCATCACTCAACCAAAAAGCCAAGGCGCCTCACAGGCGATGCTCTATGGAACCGGTATGACTCCAGAGGACATGAACAAAGGCCAAGTTGGAATCGGAAGCGTTTGGTATGAGGGTAACACTTGCAACATGCACCTTCTCGATCTCGCGCTCGAGGTCAAGAAGGCTGTCGTCGCAGAGGACTTGGTGGGAATGCGATTCAATACCGTGGGTGTGAGCGACGGTATCAGCATGGGGACAGACGGCATGTCCTATTCACTCCAGTCAAGGGATCTCATCGCGGACTCTATAGAAACCATCATGGGAGCTCAATGGTATGACGCTCTGATTGCATTGCCAGGTTGCGACAAGAATATGCCGGGCTGCTTGATGGCGATGGGACGACTGAATCGTCCGTCGCTCATGATCTACGGCGGAACCATCCGCGCCGGGAAATGGAATGGCCATGTGTTGGACATCGTTTCTGCTTTTCAATGCTATGGACAGTACATATCGGGCCAAATCGACGAAGAAACACGAGCCAACATTGTACGTAAATCCTGTCCAGGCGCAGGTGCGTGTGGTGGCATGTACACCGCCAACACGATGGCTTCTGCCATCGAAGCCTTGGGGATGTCGCTCCCCTATTCGGCGTCCATTCCTGCCGAGGATCCAGCGAAAGTCGATGAATGCAAGAGGGCGGCCAAGGCGATACGGCACTTGATGGAAATCGATCTTAAACCACGCGACATCATGACTCGGGCAGCGTTCGAAAATGCAATGGTCATCGTTGTCGCTTTAGGCGGTAGTACAAATGCCGTCCTGCATTTGATTGCGATGGCCCGCAGCGTCGGACTTGATTTGAAGCTTAATGATTTCCAAAAAGTGAGTGACCGAGTTCCCTTTCTGGCGGATCTGAAACCGTCCGGGAAATTCGTTCAGGAAGATCTTCATTCGGTTGGTGGTACTCCAGCCGTAATGAAGTACTTGTTGGCAGAAGGATTTATGACCGGAGATTGCATAACCGTGACTGGGAAGACATTGGCCGAAAATGTTGCGGATCTTCCGGGATTGAAAAAGGGTCAAACAGTCGTTCAGCCAGTCTCTAGCCCCATCAAAGCAACTGGACACATTCAGATCCTCTTCGGTAACTTAGCGCCAGAGGGTTCCGTAGCCAAGATTACTGGCAAGGAAGGGATGAAATTTTCAGGACCCGCGCGATGTTATAACAGCGAGGAACTTATGCTCGCGGCTTTGGAACAAGGACAGATTCGAAAGGGGGACGTCATTATTATTCGCTACGAGGGGCCTAAGGGCGGACCGGGGATGCCCGAGATGTTGACGCCCACGTCTGCAATCATGGGCGCAGGTCTAGGATCAGACGTAGCGCTTTTAACTGACGGGAGATTTTCTGGTGGCTCACACGGATTCATAGTAGGGCATGTTACACCCGAGGCTCAGGAAGGTGGTCCATTGGCATTGGTAGTCGACAACGATATCGTCACTCTGGATGCGGACAAGAACCGTCTGGACGTAGCGGTATCGGATGCGGAATTGGCATCGCGAAAGGCAAAGTGGCAAGCTCCTCCGCTTAAAGCAACGCGAGGGACTCTTTACAAATACATAAAAACCGTCAAGAGTGCAAGCGAAGGCTGCGTGACTGACGAGTAGTCGAAAAGTTGAAGCTAGTGCAATGTCCAGTTTGAAAATTAAGGTTGGCAGACTTAGTTGCACGACGCTCGGCGTCGTGATTATTCATTGGCCATTTGGCAAATGCCCAATGGCACTCACTTTGGAAATTTTGAGCCTCAATGCGCTAGCATGAGGGCCGGATTTGCAGGTGATTGTTTGACTTCCTGCCCGCACGCTAGCGCGCCAGCGGCTCAAAGAAAGCGCCCAATGGCGGATCAGTAATGATCCATCGGCGGCCCCCGGGAGAAAGGCTATGACCGCAAAAAAATACTTGATGAGATCAGACCGCTAGGGAGCGACAGCTACAAGCGAGTGATTTTTAAGCATGGAGTGCAAGAGCCATGTTTGGGCGTTAAAATTAGCGATCTAAAAAGGATTGTGAAACGCATCAAAACGGACTACCAACTGGCACTTGATCTTTTCGACACAGGCGTCTTCGACGCAATGTATCTGGCCGGGTTGATCGCTGACGATGCAAAGATGACAAAGCACGATCTTAAGCAGTGGGTCGCAAAGGCATATTGTCGACCACTCTGCGGATGGACAGTGGCTTGGGTGGCGGCTGGTAGTCCGCACGGTTGGGAATTGGGTATGGAGTGGATCGATTCGAAAAGACCCCTCACTGTCGTGGCCGGTTGGGCCACTTTGGCTAGCGTCGTATCCATCATCGACGACGCTGTGCTCGATCAAGATGTGTTAAAAAAATTGATTCATCGTGTGCAAAAGTCGATTCACAAGGAGGCGGATCCGGTTCGATACGTCATGAATTCGTTTGTCATCGCTGTCGGTTCGTACGTTCAGCCCTTAATGGAAATCGCGATCGAGACCGGAGAGAAGATCGGACCGTTTCCATTGATCGAACCGGCAAAAACAGATTCGCCTTTCGCTTTGGCTATTGGCATACTCTCGCCAGTTATGGGTGCTTGGTTCAAAAAGCTGTCCCCCGATACAATATTCCCATCCAAAGGGATTTTTTCGCCAGGCTTCACTAGCAACTTCGTACCTATTGCAATCTCGTTGATCAACTTAGATTGTTCGGACCCGTCTTCATCAATAACTCGCCCGGTGGTCGGAGCTAGGCCCAACAGTGACTGAATGGCCTTTTGCGCTTTCCTAACACTCCAAGACTCAAGTACATGTGAGAGCGCGAATAAGAACGCAACAGCAGCCGCTTCGGAATACTCGCCGATTGCAATTGCACCAACTACGGCGACGGTCATTAACAAATTCATGTCAGGTTAAAGACGGCTCACGGATCTCCATGCCTTCGGGATGACAAGCCACAATCCGGACGCGACGGCGACAACAAACGGAACTTGATCCCAACCGTCCGAAGAAAAGGCTTGAAGGAGAAAACCTATTGAAACCGAAACGCCACACAGTCCCGTCAAATAGAGACTTAAGTTCCAAGAGTTTGTTGGTTCGATAGGTTCACTGCTATCTTGCGACACTGGGATCGCTTCCATTCCTAACTTACGAACCGCACTCTGGATGTGATCGGACGTAACATTGTCCGATAATGGCTGTACTGACATCTTCCTATTGAGGACGTCAAACGATAGTTGCGATTCACCGCCAACCAATGGGGAAAGGCCCGAGCGAAGTAAGTTGACTTTCTCCATGCAATCCATACCATCAATTCGAAACTGAAGCGTTTTAGTGACTTGCGACATAGAGTTCTTCCTCGGATTTGCCATCGATAGTTCTTTGAGCCGACTTCAAACCGAAGAGCCAAAACAAAGCAGGGTGTACAAAAAAATCTAGAAGGGTAGAGCTGATGACACCACCTAAAATCACAGTTGCGACAGGATAAAGAATTTCTTTTCCTGGCTGGCCGGCAGCCAAGACCAGAGGAACGAGTCCGATACCCGCAGTGAGCGCGGTCATCAAGACAGGTGCTAGACGCTCTAAACCAGCTCGCACTATCATTTCATGGCTCCACTCTTCGCCTTCGTATCTAACCAAGTGCAAGTAATGCTGCAACAATAGAATTCCATTGCGAGATGCGATACCGCCGAGGGAAATGAAACCGACCATGCTTGCGATGGTCAAGTTTTGCCCGGTGAGCACAATCGCCGCGACAGAACCAATGAATGCCATTGGGATTGCCGCCATGACTTGGAGCGATAGATTGATACTTCGAAACATTGTGAACAAGGTCAAAAAGACACCAACCAACGCGACTCCAAAGAGCCAGAAAATCATTCGAGATGCTCTTTGTTGGCTTTCAAACTGACCGCTAAACTGGAAATAGTAACCCTGCGGTAGTTCTACTTTTCGGAGTTTGGCTTGTATCTCCTCGACAACTTCTACCAATCCACGATCTGCTGTATTGCATTGGATGACAATGCGTCGACGAATCCGCTCTCTTTGAATCGTATTTGGACCAAACGAGTCATAAATCTTGGCCAGTGATTCTAAGGGAACCATGCCGCCACTAGGCAATTCAATCGCCAGGCGACGCAGTGCTCCAATGTTTTCCCTGGCGTCTTCTTTGAAGCGAACCACAAGATCAAAGGTTCGTTGCCCCTGCATCACTTCCGAAACAATTTGACCGTTCATGGCTGTTTCGATGAATCGATTCAATGTTTCGACATTTAGGCCCGCAAGCAGCAATTTATCTCGATCGTAATCGATCTTGAGCTGAGGGATCAGAACTTGTTGTTCGACCATCAAATCGCGAACTCCCCTTACCGATTGCATTTGGCTTTTCACTTGATTTGCCTTTGCCCGAAGAACATCTAAATCATCGCCATACAGCTTGACCCCAATTTGGGCTTTTACGCCAGAAAGCATGTGTGAGATCAAGTGTGAAATAGGTTGTTCTACTGCGAATACGATACCAGGTATGTCCGATAGATCCTCGCGGATGTTGTTAAGCTGTTGTTCGCGCGCTCGCGTTGATTTTGGGTCGAGATCGATAATGTATTCGCTGGCACTAACCGGTTCCGCATGTTCATCTAATTCGGCTCTACCTGTCCGCCGAACAAAATTGGTTACGTCCGCATTCTTCACCAAGGCGTCTTCGACGCTTTGGTTCATTTGTATTGTGGTTGCCAACGATGTTCCCGGCGGCAATAGCACATTGAGTTGAATTGCACCCTCATTGAATGGCGGTAAAAAATCTCGGTCGAGTCGAATGACAAAGGCGCAGGAGACTCCAACCATAACAACGACAGCGATCAAATTGAGCCATGGGAACTGTAGGCTAAATCGAATCACCTTGGCTGCAATCCATTTGAGAAAACGGAGGATAAACCCATCCGATTCGTGTGCAACGGCCCTCGACGAAGGTAGCAACCAGTAGGAAAGTATCGGAGTAACCGTCAACGAGACGACGAGTGATGACAGAATTGACACGACATAAGCAACTCCGAGTGGGCTGAAAAGTCGTCCCTCCATTCCAGACAATGCAAATAGTGGTAAAAAGACGAGACACACGATGATGGTACTAAAAACGATCGAGCTTCGAACTTCGAGGCTAGCCTCGTAAACGACTTGGAGCGCGGACTTTCGATACCTAATTTGCGATTTTGGATTTCCGATGAGTAAGCCTGGACTCCCGGATTCCGATGGCAATTGCGAGTTCTCTTTGAGTCGACGAAAGATATTTTCTACATCGACGATTGCATCATCTACCAATTCGCCGATTGCAACAGCCAAACCACCCAGCGTCATGGTGTTGATCGAAAGGCCCATCCACTTGAAGACCAAAACGGTCATAAGCAACGAGAGCGGAATCGCTGTCAACGAAATGAATGTAGTGCGGAAGTTCATCAAAAATAGAAACAGGATAATGACAACCAGAATTCCACCATCGCGTAGGGCTACCATAACGTTTTCAACCGCTCGATCGATGAAATGCTCTTGAGCATAGAGTGGCTCGATACGCGTATTAGCCGACAAGGAA
The DNA here is from genome assembly GCA_043757445.1 of Pirellula sp. GTDB lineage: Bacteria > Planctomycetota > Planctomycetia > Pirellulales > Pirellulaceae > JBKCUI01. Next base: position 9,979 of record JAYVPJ010000050.1, read on the forward strand.
GGTTTTACCTCCTCGATCGCTTTCATGATGAGATCCGTAATTGCCCGAGTATCCGCGCCTGGTTGCTTGCTGATGGTGAATACGATGGCCGGCCCGCCGCTGAACTTTCCGTCTTTATTTCGTATGTATGCCGCCGAGTCACCTCGTTTTACCTGTGGGGCCTCAACAACAGACGCGACCATTCCGATACTAACTGGTCTGCCTTGGCGAACAGCGATCGAGATCTTCTTGATATCGTCGATAGACTGTATCCTGCCAACTGCTCGTACCAACCATTCACTTGGTCCTCGCTGGTCGAGATAGCCTCCAGTCGCATTTTCATTGCTGTTCTCAACTGCGGTACGTATGTCCTCAAGAGCAATGCCAAACTTTCGCATCGATTCTGGATCGACTTGTACTTGAAATTGCTTGCGTCCACCTCCCATCGTAAAGACCTGTGCAACACCAGGGATAGATAGCAGTCGTTGTCGAACAATCCAGTCGGCTTGCGTTCTCAGATCCAGTGGATCGATGGAGCGATCATCGTTCCACATTCCTACGACTAGGATTTGGCCCATGATCGACGAAATAGGCGCGAGTTGAGGTTTGGCCGCTTTCGGAAGTCTGTCAATGACGGTTGCGAGTCGTTCATTTACAATCTGACGAGCGGTAAAGACGTTCACGCCAAAGTCGAACTCCACGTAGATGACAGACAGCCCAGTCGAAGACGTACTTCGTACTGCTTGGACTCCGTTTGCCCCATTTACCGCTGTCTCGATCGGAAAGGTGACCCTCGTTTCGACTTCTTCTGGTGCCATTCCCATTGCCTCGGTCATGATGACGACGCGAGGTCGATCGAGGTCGGGAAAAACATCAATCGGTAGGTACAATGCCGTCCAAGCACCATAAGCGCATAGGAATACTGCGACAGCGATTACCAAGAGGCGTTGCTTAAGTGAAAAATGAAGTATTGCGTTGCGCATTTAGTGATTGTGTCCTGCATGTGGATCGACCCCGCCGCTGGATTTGTTTTTGAGTGCCATTTGCAACTGATGAGCGCCGCGTCGTGCAACGACGTCCCCCGGGTACAAAGTTCCATCATTTTCTAATACGACAGACGTTTGATCGCGAAAGCGCTCGTGGACTGAGACGCGGGCAAAATGACTACCGTTTTGTTGAAAGACATAACATTCAATGCCTTCGCGGATGACAGCATCCACGGGCAAAACGATTTGGTCCTCCCATTTTTCGACGGGAACCAACAATTGCATGCGTTGCCCGGTTCGGTACTGCCAAGTGATATATCTTTGGCCAGTGCTTCCAACCGAATCCGGCAGTCTTTTATTTGGAAGCTCAACGTAAAACTTCAATGCACGTGTACTAGGGTCGATTTCGTTCCCAACCCATCGAAATGAGAGGTCGTTAACCCTCGCTAGGTTACCCCCATCCTCAACCAATGCTGCCACTTTCCATCCTTGTGTTTTAGCTCGGGCAATGTCATTGGCTTCTGCCTCGAATGCTTGACCTTCGATGAGCAACTCTTTGTAGTCCGCCAATGTACAAAGGAGTTCCCCCGCATTGACTACCTGACCCTTTTGAACACGCAGTTCTTGCAGCACAAGTAAATGCTGACTATCGGCATCACCTACAGGGGTCGCCTCTTGGGAGAAGCCAGCATTTCGAACGACGATTCCTGAATTCGATGTGTCAAAACGAAGTTGACTCTTCAATTCGATTGAAGCAGATTTTTGAAGGATTGATTGTCGACTTAGTTGGATTTCCGATGCAGAATGGTTGTCTGGATCGGGAGCAAAGACTTTCATCTCGGTGAGAAGACGACGCTGTTCATCGATAGTTGCGATCTGAGCGTCTGTGATTCCATGTAACCGTAGCGCCTCGCGTTGCGATCGCAACAGCGAGTCGATTTTGTCGCGGCTGTATTGCCGCTCCAGCAATGTTTTGGTCGAGACAGCACCGGAAGACACCACCCCTTCGATTCGTGCAATTTCTTTGCTCTCTATCTCACGATCCCCGAGAGATTGAAGGTACTCTTTTTGTGCGGTTACCAGGTCTTCATGCGTGAGGCGTATCTCCATCAGCAAGTCTCCTGGCCGAACCGCTTCGCCCGTTAATGCGTGAATATGAGTCACGATGCCAGACATCGACGCGCTGACAGGGAGACGTGTACGACCAGGAGAATCAACGACAACGGCGGGAACTGAAATACTGCGTTCGAATGAGCTCAATTCGATCGGCAAAAGGTACTCTTTGGTTAGACCGAGGTTCTTTCTAGCAGAATCAGAAAGTTCAATCGAATTGCCTTCTTCGTGAGCTGAATGATCATGCCCCGCGTGATCCTCGTGATCATCACTCGGATGATCCTTTTCATTTTTATTTGCGTTCTTTAAAGTATTGTTCGTCGTCGCTCCAACAGCAAACGGCCATCCACTGCCTAAGTACCGCCCGTTAAGTAGGCCGGCACCATAGACAATCGAAATTGCAATTAGCATGAAAACTGTTGCTTTCAAGGACATCGAGCTGACGGATCCCTTTGCCTTGTTTTTAGGTTTAGAAGTTTGGTCAATCATGCTATCACTCGAAACTTGAACGCTAGAAAAGGGAAAATGTGCAAATAGTCACGGCTGCGACTCAAGAGAGTCGCCTGCCGCAAAACCGACAATGACCAACCAATACGAACTCATCGAGTGCCGCGTCGGCGAAATCACTGAAGTGCAAAAGAAAGCAGAGCCCGAAAGCACCTGCCATCGGGTTCTGAAAAAATAGTACGCTTACTTTTTCTTCGGCGCGTGGTTATGACCAGCGTGATCATGACCAGCATGGTCATGATCATGAGACAACTTCACCGTATAGGGCTTATTGCCGATTTTCAACGCCAGCTTTGCTTCCGAAGTATCGTCGTGTAGTGCATCGACTAGCTCAGGACTTACGAGTCCATAACTTGATGCAAAACCCTTGCTGTCAACTTCTTGCGGCATTGGCTTTAGTTTTGCCTGAACGGGTTTACCCTTCATCTTAAGGTTGACAGACAAGAATGGAGCATCGATCGCGACGTAGGATTTTACTTGCTTGTCGAGCAAGTAAACGACAATTTGTTTTTTGTTTTCGTCGATACAGAGCTCGATGTGATACTCTTCCTTGCCAACCTCAATCAATTCTCCTTCGTGTGGACCATGTTCTGCATGATCATGTCCTTGGTTCCCGCCGCCATTTGCTTTCGGTTGCGAAAATGGCGCCTGAGTGTTTGGTGGTTGCTGAGCATAAAGAGAGCCAGCGGATACGAAGGCCAAAACGGAAGCTAATACGAATTTGATTTTCATTGCGATTTCCCAATTAAGTGATTTGATTAAATACAAGCATAAAGGGAATGACGCGAAATATGCGTGCATTCATTTGTGTTCTTTTCAAAGACCGGAGCCCAAGTAGAGGGCTCCGCGAGAACGCATTGCTTGAATCAAATACGGAGCCGACAAAGAGTGTCTAAAATGCTCAGCGAAAAAGAAGGATAACAGTTGGTGCCCTCGATTGATGGATGACTATCGACGACGAGAAAGGGTGTCGTAAGATAGGTTGCTTGGATAGCAAGCGAAATCTTCGATAGATCCTGTCGAGGTTGTGCAATCAAATGGTTGGCTGCTATGTGAGCCCGTCGATGCACTGTGCAAAGAGGACAAGTACAACGGCACTCGATCGACTCGACAATCCGAGCACGGCATAGCGGTACCTCAGCTAAGCATAGTGGCTGTTCGGCGTAATCGAACGTACAACTTGCAGACTCGTTCTCGTGGTGTGTTTGCGAGCCACAATGATGAAGACAAGAGTCCTCATCATGCTGGGAATGGTCATTTTCTGATTCCGAACAGCATACACCGCTAGCTGACTTTGATGAGCAAACGCACCCGCACGACCCACAAACAGCAAACTGCATGTGGGCGATCGCAATGATTAGAAATACGGAAATCCACTTAGGCATCAACAAATCCTCTGCTGAACACTTTATCGGTTACAAGGGTTGGTAGGCAAGAGCAATAGCCAAAAAATGGGTACCAATGTTCAACCGGCAGTATCGTTTCACGCCAAGTGCCCACTACAGGGTAAATCAAAAGCAGATGTCCGAACGAAGAACGGAAGCAAAAGTAGGGAGGCAAACAGCGTTGCGAGGTATAGTGAGAAAATTCGAAGTGCGCGTCGAACAATGAAATTCTGGAGGTAACGCTTGCGAGGTTTGGATTCCAACAAAATTCCAGTGATCAGCATCTGTCACTCAGTACGTTCAATGAATTCAATTGGTTGTTGACGATTCACAAGATGGCAAAGTGTTCGTATTCTCCACCGTTGTGTTACAGGCGCGCTAAATGTACTTGGCAATGCTTAGCCTGCATTTGGATTGCTTAATGCCCCCTCGATAAATCGTCAGTTTACGATAATCGGTGCGACTGATGTAGATGAAGTCCGTCATTGGGCCGAATCGATGAGGCTTTAAAAATAGAGTAATTCGGCTACGAATAAAATGCTTCTAAGAACCATTTTAAACGGATTGAACTCTTCAATGTGGATTGAGTTTTGTGGCTTGAAGGTTTAGAATTAAGGTTCAGGTGGAAACAACGATTTAGATCCATAGCAAGCCACAATAAAAAAAGCGACTTGTTAAAAATTTCAAGAGAGACTGTTGCTTTGTCTCTCGCTGACTATTGTCAATGAATGTTCAGCGATTCATGTCTTGAAATTCCAATCCAACCCTCATTAGAGGAACTGCCCTTAAGGAATGAAATTCATGGTTGATATAGAGCGTGTTGTAACTTTAGATGAATTGATGGACCGAGTCCCGGAGCAACTTGTGAGGGATGCCGAAAGCCGTCGAACCGAAGAAGAATCTGAAACATTTAGTGAATCCAGCGAGACAAGCATGACAAAAGAGCCGAGCAAAGCCAAAAGAATCCGTGAATATCTGAACAAGCATCCGGAGGCTCGAAACAAGGATGCTGTTGAAGCTCTGGGGGACTTCGGGGTTACAGCAGCAGACGTGGCAAACGTAAAGAGTCATCAAAAACGATCGGAGAGTACTCCTCGGAAATCGGCTGCTTCCTCCAGGACAAAGTCCGAAACTTCCAGTTCTACTGCGTTAACCAGTAGTGGCCCGACGATCAATTGGAATGAACTCGAGGCCGGTGTTGCCTTCGTCAAGGCGGCTGGATCTGTACAGAGAGCTCAGCACTTGCTTATAATCATTGATCAAATCAAGGATTGCTAACTTTCAACTTGGCAGGGACGTTTGAATGAAAACCGCTCGCATGATGGCCGGCATTCCCGCCTTGAATGCCGGACTTTATAGGAGAATACGATTCTTAGTTGGTGATCCGGTTGCATTGATTGAAATTGCAAATGGATCAACGTCTATGGAATCGACGTTGATACTGAGGGATATAGAAATGGAGAGGGCAAAGGACTCTGCTAACGCTACCAATGTCGCTTGTCCGGCTGATTTCGCGCCAATTGGAGGACTTTCAGGCGATCGCGAAACGGCAACGGCGCAAAGTGCGGCGGAATTCGTGCGGCGATCGGGTTGCAAGGAAGTAATCGTTGACCGTTCTTTACCAATGATTTATGCGGAGATGCTAAGCAGAGCCGGGATCGTAATACGCTGCGATACGGAATGGGGACTGATAGAAAGACGCCAAAAGGACGAGAAAGAAGTTGCTGCCATTCGATATGCGCAACAGCAAACGGAAGAGGTAATGAAAATCGCTTGTCAAACCATCGCTCGTTCGTCTGTTGGCGGCGATCGAATTCTTATGCTCGATGGTCGACCGCTAACGAGTGAGCGCATGCAGTCGATGATCGATGTTTGGCTTCTCGAACGTGGATTTTCCAATCCGATGTCGATTGTCGCAAGCGGTTCGATTGGGGCTGATTGCCATGATCACGGTCATGGTCCGCTCAGGTCGATGGAGCCAATCATCGTCGATATTTTCCCACGTGACAAAAAGTCGCTCTACCATGGAGATTGCACGCGGACGGTCGTGCATGGAAGTATTTCCGACGAGATAGCCTCGATGCATGCAGCAGTGGCAAGGGCCAAGGCGGCCGCAACATCTGCGGTTCGCGCTGGAGTCACTGGGCAACAAGTTCATGAGGCGACCAGCCGATCGATCGAGGCGTCTGGCTACCACATGGGGTTCCCGCCAGAAGGAGCTTGCGATGCCTTCACTTCGATGACCCACGGTACTGGACATGGACTTGGGTTGGAAGTCCATGAGCCACCATTGCTCGCGGTTGGGGGGCCGGAATTAGTAGTTGGCGATGTGGTAACGATTGAGCCGGGACTCTATTGCAAAGCCATTGGCGGCGTTCGTCTCGAGGACATGGTCGTGGTTACGCAAGACGGTTGCATCAATCTCAATTCCCTACCAGAAGGGCTGAATTGGACCTCTTAAACTAAAGGATTTGTGTGGCTATTGCTTGCGAAGCATTCTGAATTAAGTTAGAGGCTTCGCAGTTACTTTCTGATCGATTGAATCGCATTCGCTCCCCCATTTCTAACGCACGCTACCTGTGCCAAACCGGAATAATTCCAATGTTCCTCCGCCTTGGATTGTTATTGATCAATTGCGTCCTGCAAATTGTTTTGGCGTTGGTTTGTCAGAATGTTCGGGTGCTCCGCGACACTGAATTGCCGAGTCGCGGAGCGACGTCGGCTACATGTTATGCTAAAATACTTCTTCACGCGTGCTTATGCCGCAGGATAAGCCTCAAGGCAATTTAGAATCGAGCGGCAGTGCAATGGTGAGAAGTGTTGCAAGTGGACTAGGGGCCAAAGCCAAGATAGCTGGTGTTGAGCTATGGTTATCATCTCAAGGGCATTCCTGGTTCCGCTCTGCCATTAGTCGTTAGGATTTGAAAGTGGTGAACACCTCCCGCCAACGGATGCTCGCTCGACCAAACGATCTTTTTGTCATTTGTTACTTCGATCATCGAAATACCTTTGTTCGCGCCATGGCTTCCTATGACAGTGTTGCCGCTAGAGAGTCTTTGCGAGCCGCACGGATCTTTAAAGAGTCCATTCACATCTTCATTGGTTACTTTCCAGACAATGACTCCGCGTGGATCGAATTCGACCACCTTGTTGCCGTGTGTCAGGGACGCGACGGTATTACCATTGTCGAGTCGTATGGCTGTGAATGGCCAGTTTTCAACCGGCCGGCCGCCAATCTCGTCGAGATCGGTCCTCAACGTTTGTACGACCTTTCCCTCACGTGAATATTCCTTGATGGCAAATGCGAGTAGGTGCGGAACCAGATAGTTACCATTTCGCAGTTGTCGCGCCATTCGCGTTTGCATATGGGCATTGTCGGTTTCCGGCTGGAGCGGTATGTCCAATACGATCTCCCCATTGGGACTCACCTCCAGGAGTCTGGGGCGATTCCCAAGTTCGGTCACAAGTGTGTTGCCATTGTAAAGTCGTTGGGTAGTACCAATCTCGCTGTTGAGATTGCTTCGCGTGTAGGAAAAGACAATTTGTTTGTCTCGTGTTACTTCCTCGACTCTATCGATGTATGCCACGAGTACATTGCCGTTTGGCAATACAAATCCGTCGCGCGAGCCGCCTGCATACTCCCAAATGTTGGTCCCGTTCTCATCAATGATTGCAGTCTTGGCGCCCATCACAAAATAGGAATGAAGAATAGGCGTTTTTTCGTCGGCGTACGCGCTCGTAAAAAATGCCAATAGGCAACATGCGAAATGGAACGGTCGGAACGGTCGGCTGTACATGGGAATCTCGCGAAAAGGGAAAGAAAACACGATGGAGCGCGCACGTAGAGGCACGGATGCTGGCAGCATCCGCCACGGACCATTTTTCACGCCGATCACTCAAACGCGGTCTTACCTATTAGAATGGTACAGCTCAACTGCCTCTATACCATCCAAGGAGAAACATCCGAATGCTCAAAATATTTTGCATATTTTCCTTAGCACTGTTGCTGTGCTTTCCACATTCTGCATCCAACGCTCAAGACACAGTCAGACCGACTTCTGCAATCGCACCTGGCGTGCGCATTGCGATCGTAGGTGACTCTATTACCGAACAAAAGCTATACAGCAAGTTCATGGAGGCTTATCTGCTAGCTTGTTCAGGTGTCCCAGACGTACACGTTTTTCAGTTCGGCTGGAGCGGTGAACAGGCTGGCGGATTGGCTGCTCGCATGGAGAACGACTTAACGGTATTTAGCCCTACCGTCGCTACTCTTTGCTATGGCATGAACGACGGTTCGTATCAACCGTACAGCGACGAGATTGGCAAACGCTACGAGAGCAACATGCGCAAGGTCCTCGAAAAGATGGATACCTTGGGAGTAAAATCGGTGGTGGTTGGTTCTCCGGGCGCCGTTGACACTCATTTTTTTCGCCCAGGCCAAATGATGGGAGATACACCGTCGCACATCGCTTACAACGACAATCTTCGCCATTTGCGAGATATTGACAGAAGCTTGGCAAACGAGAAGAAGTACTTGTTCGCAGACGTCCATGCGGCCATGTTCGACGCCATGACCAAAGCCCAATCTACTCTCGGGAAAGAGTACGATGTTTGCGGACGCGATGGATTCCATCCTGGAAACAACGGTCAGCTGCTAATGGCCTATGCATTTCTCAGGGGGATGGGTCTCGACGGAAGAATCGGTGAGGTTACCATCGATTTAAAGGGAACAAGCAGTGCGACCAATGGCCACAAGGTACTTGGCGAAACGACAGGGTCCGTGGAGCTGGAAAGTACCCGCTGGCCCTTCTGTTTCCAGGGCGATGAAAAGTCGTCCAGCAGCACTCGAAGCATTTTGCCATTCACGTCGTTTAATGCCGATTTAAACCGTTTTATTTTAAAGGTCAATGGTCTAGATACAACGCATGCCATGGTGAAATGGGGCGATGCTGAAAAGTCATTCACTCGCGAGCAACTTTCGGCCGGTGTGAATTTGGCCGAAGAATTCTCAGAGTCGCCGTTCGATGGCCCGTTTAAAAAGCTTCTCGATGCGATTGCGGTTAAGCAGAATTTTGAGACCTATATGATCAAGATGATCATAACCGACTTCCGCTCTCTTCCTAAGGAGGTGGCTGACAACTCGGACTTGAAGCAAGCCATTGCATCGTTTCGCAAAAGCCTTCTAGCGACGCAACAGCAACTCGACGCAATAGTTCAGAGTTCGCTCGTTCCGGTGAAGTACAAGTTGCAAGTTACGCCCCAATAAATCGTTTAACCCTTAGCCGTAGGCGACGGCTGTACGCTCACTAGTTCCGTCGAGCCAGTGACTTACGGCCCCGAGGGACCATGGAGGCCGTTGGGAGGCTGTGATTTTTTAGAAACGCAGGCGAGTTGCGATGCAACTCGGAATCATTTTAGATCTTCGGCCTTCCATTCCATGTGATAGAGCGAGTCGCAGAGCGACTCGCCCACAAAAAATCACAGCCTCCATGTTATGGCTGGTTCGTCAGTCTTAGCAATGCAGGCAAGACGATAAGATTGCCGAGAAGCCCGCCGATCATACTAATCGAAGCCGTCGTGCCGAACACGACTGTTGGAAGGAAGTTGCTCGTAGCCAAGGAGCCGAACCCAAGGACGAGCGCCATTGTCGAGAGCAGAATGGCGATCCCGATTTCCGTTTGAGCCGCCGACAATGCGTAGTCAAAGCTGTGGCCCATCTTCCGTTCGCGTTGAAATCGGATCAGGTAATGAAGAGATGAGTCGACACTTAGCCCCATCGAAACAGCCGCAATCATTGCTGCTCCCAAGTTAACCCGAGTACCAGTCCATCCCATCCAGCCTAGAATGCAAAGACTCGGGAGAGCGTTTGGCAAGATGGTTAGCAATGCCATGCTTGTACTGCGCAAAGCCACCGACATGGCGATCCCAATCCCAACGGTTGCGACCGCAAAGCATCGCCATTGATCGGCCACCACGTTGGATACCATTTGCGACAAAAGAACGTAATATCCCGTAATAGTTGCTTTAGGCCGATTCGGTGCCACTTCGTCATTGAATAGTGCCAGCCAACGTTGAGAGTGGATCGCGTCATCTACTGCCTGACGGACCGCCGCTATCAATTGCTCTTTTTGTGCCGCTTCCGCCTGCTCGCGGGATCGCAGCATGATACGTAAAAAGCGTTGACCATCGACTTTTTTTGTAATAAGGGTGTCCACGAAGCGTCCCATTGCTTGTCGCATTCCCAACAGCCTACCTTCGATCGACAACCGACCCAAAATCGACGATGAACGCGAAGCAAGATCTGCATCCGCAAAACTCATTACCTTGGTCAATCGTAAAGGCAGTTCTCCGGGAATTTCGAGCGTCATCAGGTACTTTTCTAATTCTATAACTTCATCCAGATAGCCCTGCGAAAGCAGTTTCGGCGCAGGCAAGATTACGTCCCAAACCCCGGCACCGCCCAGTTCATTCTCAACCGCCCGGTAAGCGACAACGAGTGGTGCGTCCGACTTGAAATTTTTAATGAAGTCGGTTTCGACTTTCAATCGCAGCGAGCCCAGACCAGCAAACGCGCAAACCAAAATTGCAGTGAAGCAGACGGCAATCGGCCTGTTGCTTATCCATCGCAGCAAACCGATCAGGCATTTCTTCAGCGGTTCATCGCCCGGAATTTGAAAAAGTGCATACGACACTCCCAATCCTCCAGCAATTCGCTTGGGCGCAAGCGGCAGCAAGGCCAGCGTCGGAACCAACGCAAAGATGCCGACCAGAACCACCAGTGACGCGATTGCCATCATGCAGCCGTAGTCCTGAACGGGACCAACTTTGGCAAACGCAAGGGATGCGAAGCCAATGGCATCGGTAATGCACGCCCATACTATTGGCCACCATAAATCTCTCATCGAGCGATGCAAGGCTTCCTCAGGAGTCGCTTGCAACGTCATGGCTTTCTGGTAGCCGAGCATCCAGTGCATTGTTGTCGCTACGCCAATCACGGTTACAATGGATGCCAGCATAGACGAGACCATCGTCAAGTCCCACGCCAACCACCACAGTAGACCTCGCGTTACGACCAGTGACCATTGAACCACAGCTATCGAAATAATCGCCCATCGAAGCGATCGAAAGCCAATCAGGATGAGCAATGCAAGACTGATCGACGAAACGATGCTTAACCTCTTGCCGTCTTGCTCGATCTCATCGAATCCCTCCTCAACCATCACCGGTTGACCAACCAACATACCCTTCGTCACGCCGTCAGTCGAAAGCGAGTCGGCCAAGTGTCGAAGCTTAGAAATGGTTTCCTTAACTGCGACCAAGTTTTCACCTGCTGGTTTCAATAGGCAAGCGATGGCCACCAACGCGCTATCGTGGCTATGAGTTTGCCCCTCGAAGATGGCTTTGAATTCCGTCGCGAGTGCATTGTTTTCTTCCAGCAAAACATGATGCGATCCCGTTTCAGGTAGTTTGCCAAAGATCGACAAAGGCTGCTGCAATTGCCCGAGCATCTGGTCAATTTTAGAAAGATCCATAGCGATCGTAACGCCTTCGATTTTTTCGATCCTCTCTCGGATCTGTTGAAGGCGTTCCAATCCACTTCCATCTTTCGCCCAAAGTTTCTCATCACGATAAGCAAACACCACAAGGTCGGCGACACCAAACTGCAATTGCAAAAACTCAAAGTCCAATCGGGACCGATCGTCTGGCGCAAACATCCTTTGCAATGAACGGTCGAAGCTCAGTCGATTGGAAGCGGGCCAGGCCACGGCGAGTAGTAGAATACTGATCGAGAAACAAAACCATCGCCATCGAATCATTCGGAATCAAGTTCCAATAGGAATTCGCTGAGGCGTATGGAATGATCGAACGTCGATGCAAGGCATGCCTGCTCGTCTAGCAGCTTCGACACCCAGATCGGCATCTTCGAAAACGAGGCAATGGGTGGGCGCAGTTCCCAAGCGACGGGCTGCCTCTAGAAAAACGTCGGGCTCCGGTTTGTGGTTAGCGGTATCCTCGGCAGTTACGACGGCATCAAACCAGTCATGCATTGCAATCTGTTGAAGCTGTCTTTGGATAATTGCCCGAAACCCGCCGCTGGCCACCGCGATCGGTTTCACGCCTCGATTTTGACGAACAACTTCGACGACTGCTTCAATGGGCACTAGCAGATCGATTCTATCAAGAAACGCCTGTTCCTTTTCGTGCGCGACTGCGATGGCGTCGAGGGTGATCCCTTGTTCGCTAGCCAGCAATTCGATAATGCGATCACTTGGAACACCACCCAATGAATAGAATCGATCCTCTCCAAACACAATCCCATAACGTGACATCGTCTCGTGCCAGGCCACAAAATGCACTGGCATCGAATCGACCAACGTCCCATCGCAATCAAAAATTATCGCCTTGCTTTTCTGAACTAGATCCCAGTCACTGCGGTTCAAGTCTCTAGGATTCAATCTGTTCACTTTCAACGATGTGCTTCCAAAGGTCATGCATTATTAGCGGGCGTGTCAGCCAACCATCGATGCGGTAAGTCTTCGATAATTCCAAACGCTCCATGGCATTCGCGACCTCGCTCGTCATGAAAATCTTGGTGTTGTCCAATCGTCGGTTCGATCGTATTGTCCTCACCAATTCCAGTTCGTCAAACGCCAACGGGCTCCCATTGCAGACAACATAGTTGAAATGTTCGTGCGATTCGATTGCCTTCAACGCGGTCGGTCGGTTGTTTACCGTGCATAGATGGCAACCGTGGAAAGTTCCAAGGGGCAGCGGAGCCCCCGTCAAACAGTTGGGCTCATTGACAATTAGGATCTGAATCGGATCGGTCCGGCCAATCTCATAATGCGTCATCGATTCAGACACATATTCTGTATGAGATTGCTCCAAACTAGTCGACGCCTCGGAAATTCCCTTAAGGCAATCGGAGTCCAAATCGGAAATTTCGGTTAGCAAGTCACCGAGAACTTGATCCGCGCCCGCTTCATCACCTGCGGCTCGGCGTTGCTGGAACAAATGTATGCAGGCTTTGATTTCAGCTAACCGTTGAGCAAACTGCATTACCGGCAATTCTTTCTCCGGCGCATCGTTTTGCTTATACTCAAGCGAGTTTTTTTCGAAAGTGGAACTGTGAGTACTGCCACCTTGAGCTGCGATAGCCAGTTCGCCTCGCATGATTGTCACGCTGCGAGGCGCTTCGATTCCAATTTTTGCAACGCGACCGTTCACATCGAGAATGCGAACCGTGATTCCACAATTTGGAAAGATAATAGACTGATTGATTCGGCGACCTAAGATCAACAAGATTGAGACTCCATTCTTGTGCAGATAGATGTATGTTTCTCTGAACTCAGCACTAAGTTTAACGCGTAGCGATAGCCGCGTGGAAGCAGTCGTCGCAATCCTGACGAAATATTGCTTCGCTCTTTGCTAGCTTTGTCCCGAAAATTTCGCTTTGAGGTCGCGATTTATAGAAACGCTACAATGGGAGGTAACGAATGGCACTCATTTTGTAAATTTTGAGCCTCAATGCGCTAGCATGAGAGCCGGATTTTCAGGTGATTGCTTGACTTCCGGCCCGCACACTAGCGCGTTGCGGCTCAAAGGGAGTGCCACTTTCCTAGCGTTGCGGCTCAATGGGAGTGCCATTGGGCTAGCGCTCTGGGGCGTGTGAATAGTCCGGGCTAATCGCCTTCGCATTTTTGAAAGGAAAGATGGTCTCCATGTCGTCAAAAGATGAAATGCCATTGCGAAAAATCGACCATGTCCGGTTTTTCGTCGGCAATGCCAGACAATCCGCGTACTTCTACCGAAATGCGTATGGATTTGACGTAGTCGCTTATGCTGGCTTGGAGACCAAGGTCAAGCATGAAGCAGGGTATGTGGTTCAACAGGGTGGCATTACTTTTGTCATCATGTCGCCGCTTTGCGCTAGCCATCCTGATTCATCGCGGCTGATTTTACATGGGGATGGAGTCTCCGACATCGCATTGCAAGTGGACGATGTTCGGCATGCTTACAACTTGGCCGTAGACCGGGGCGCGGTCGGGGTAATTGGCCCGCGGGTGATTGACGACAAGTATGGTGTTTACGAGTATGCCACCATCAGGGCATACGGAGATACGACCCACACATTTGTCAACCGCGATCGGTATCACGGTGCGTTTGCTCCTGGCTTTGACCCAATTGACCCTACTCGTTACAACCCGGCCACTTACCATGAGACAGGATTATTGGGCATTGACCACATCGTTGGAAACGTGGAGGAAGGGCGAATGAATGAGTGGGTCGAATTCTATCGCAAAGTCCTTGGATTCGAACAACTTGTATCGTTTGACGACCAAGATATTTCGACGGAATACTCTGCCCTAATGTCCAAAGTGGTTCAGAGCGGGCGAGGTAAGATCAAGTTCCCCATCAACGAACCTGCACAAGGGCGGCGCAAAAGCCAGATCGAGGAGTACATCGACTTCTATGGCGGGGCTGGAGTTCAGCATATTGCCATGGCAACCAACGATATTGTCAAGACCGTTCGGGCCCTAAAGGCAAACGACGTTTCCTTTTTGCATGTTCCGAAGACCTATTACGAAGGCCTAGGTGATCGGATCGGAGGCATCAAGGAAGACATCAGCGATTTAGCCGAATTAGGGATTCTCGTCGATCGAGACGACGAAGGCTACATGTTGCAGATCTTCACGAAGCCAGTGCAGGATCGTCCGACACTCTTCTTCGAAATAATCCAACGCGAAGGCTCCAAAAGTTTCGGTAAGGGGAATTTCAAAGCGCTCTTCGAAGCCATTGAACGCGAGCAAGAAACGCGTGGAACCTTATAGACAATGCCATTACCACTCCCGCCAATTCGAAGCATCCGAGACTTTTATGCGTTTGAGCAACATGTAAAAACATGTCGTGCGCAGCGTGGTCTGGGCATGGTCAAACAATGGTACGAAATTCCGGTCTTCTATTTTTCCAATCCTGCGTCAGTCATCGGCCATGGCGACCCCGTCCATGCGCCCAAGGGCTCTGCAGAACTGGACTTCGAATTGGAAATTGCGGCCTTCATTGGCACCGAAGCCAGGGATCTACCCGAGGACGATTCGGCTATGGACTGCGTGGCTGGATTCACGATCTATAACGATTGGTCCGCTCGCGACTTGCAGCGAAAGGAAATGGCCGTTGGGCTTGGTCCCAGTAAAGGAAAGGATTTTGCGAATGCTCTTGGCCCACATCTGGTCCCTTTTTCGGACTTGCGAGATCGGTATCAAAAGGGTCGGCTTGATCTTAATATGTCGGCATCCATCAATGGCAGAACCCTGTCGCGAGGAAATGCATCGAGCATGTACTGGACTTGGCCACAGCTATTGGCTCATGCAAGTCGAGATACCAGACTGCTGCCTGGCGACGTCATCGGTTCAGGCACCGTGGGGACCGGTTGCATCCTTGAATTGACTCCAGAGGTAACCGGTGGTTGGCTCAAAGTGGGTGATATCGTCCAGTTGGAAATCGAACGGCTAGGCGTGAACTGGGAATTGTAAACTTAGCACCCTTTAGCTTTTTTAATGCCTTTGGAGCCAATCCACCGGTAGTGGTCTTTTCGCCTACGTTGAAGCGAGACGGCGGAAAGAAGGATACGTTGATCAACATTGAAGCGAATGGTGAGTTCGTTATCAACGCGTCTACCGAAAGGCACGCTGAGCTTATCAATATGTCGAGCAAGATGCTCTCGCCGGATGAGAGTGAAGTTGAACTGATTGGGCAGTCAAGCTTGAAATCCATTCGAGTTAAGCCGCCACGGCTTGCAGATGTGCCGTTTGCAATGGAATGCAAAACCATTCAAATTATTGCCGTTGGGCACGGAGCCATATCGGCAAATTTAGTCATTGGAGAGATCGTCATGATGCATATCGATGACTCGGTATTGGACGAGAGGGGACAACCCGATCCGCGGAAAATCAAGGCCATCGGTAGGCTCGGGGGCGAATTCTGGTGTCGAACTCAAGATCTTTTTCAACTGGAACGGCCATAACGCGATCGGCAGTTTGCAAAGTACCGTATTTGTAAATTTTGAGACTGAGGCGCCAGCCGATTCCTCGGGCATTGATCGGCTAGCCTGGGCTAGTAAAAAACTGGTATTGACACGACTTTGCATTGCGCAGTTTTTGTTCCAAACTGTGACTCGAAGCGATCGCGATTGCAACATTGCGGAGCGGATGTTCTAACCCCCCTTCTCCTCCTCCCGATCCTCCCGAGTAGGAGAAAGGGTGGAGACAAGCCCCCGACCAACCTGACAAGCCAGCCCGACCAGAGTTACCCTGCGGGCCACGTTATACCGCTAGCTTATCGCGTTGTTCCGTTAAAAAACCATCGAATCGATCTTGTTCGATTGCCTGCCTTGCCCATCCCATTAGACGTTGATAGAAGGTCAGATTATGAATGGACAACAACGTTGGGCCGAGCATTTCATCAGCTTGGAACAGATGTCGAATGTAAGCCCGACTGTGTTTGCATGCCAAGCAAGGGCAATCCGATTCGATCGGAGACTCGTCTTTTGCATGGCATAGATTTCGCATTTTCAACGGCCCGTTGGCGGTAAATGCAGAAGCATTGCGACCATTTCGGGTAGGCATAACGCAATCAAACATATCAATTCCTCGTGCGATTCCCTCAATCAAGTCGATGGGCCGGCCAACCCCCATCAGGTAACGCGGCTGATCGGTCGGCAAAACCGGACAAATCCTATCGAGCATTAGGTACATTTCAGGTGGCGGTTCA
The DNA here is from genome assembly GCA_043757445.1 of Pirellula sp. Taxonomy (GTDB): domain Bacteria; phylum Planctomycetota; class Planctomycetia; order Pirellulales; family Pirellulaceae; genus JBKCUI01. The sequence continues at coordinate 26,720 of JAYVPJ010000050.1, forward strand.
CCCACGCTCAAGCCACCGACTGCATAGCCATCGAATCCAATATCGATCAGTTGCTCAGCGCATTGGATTCTTAAATTCGGGTTAAGGCCACCCTGAACAATTGCAAACTTAGCTTGGTCGTCGCGAACGGCTGCATCCTTGCAACGCTGGGCCCAACGTACACTGCGATCGCTTGCGTCTTTAACTGCATCGTCGGTCGCAGGTAAACCGATGACGTGGTCCAAAACCATGGCTATATCGCTACCCAACTCTTCTTGAATACGAATCGAATCCTCAGGCCGAAGATGAATCGCTGAACCATCCAGATGCGATTTGAAGGTTGCACCTCTTTCCGTGACTTGGTTCGTGTCCCCAAGGGAAAAAATTTGGAAGCCTCCACTGTCGGTCAAAATAGGTTGATGCCAACCCATGAATCGATGCAATCCACCCAGCTCCGCAATCAACGGACTAGTAGGGCGCAACGAAAGGTGGTACGTGTTACCGAGTAAGATGAGAGCACCCGTTTTCGCAACTTGATCGACAGTCAGTCCCTTGACCGTCGCTTGAGTTCCGACAGGCATGAAGGCAGGGGTTTCCACCACGCCATGCGGTAAATGCAACCGGCCTCGTCGAGCCAATGTTTTGGTGTCCGAATGAATCAAGTCAAACGGAAACTTTGTAGATCGAACCATAGGAATGAAAGAATCGTCGTGAGAGAATAAAAATCAGCAGCGTCAATAATCGAAGTGACATTCTAGTCATTGCCATCATTCGTTTAACCCCGTTTAACCCGTTTAGGCGAGCGGCAGAATCAAACATACCAAGTGGCATGGGCGTCCCGCCCATGTTTTGACGGGCGAGACGCCCGTGCAACGAGATAGCTACGGTAGGATTTCAACTGCCCCTCGCCTTAACCCTGGGCCCTTGGCGACGGCTGTACGTCAGACTTAATCAAAGTCCATAAGATTGGACTTTGAGCATTGTGCGGGTCTTGAAATTTTCCTACCTGCAATACCAACGCATTTTGCTCAATCCAATTTGCAACGCATCGCACTTCCTCCAATCCTCCTACATGGCCAGGGTAAGCCAAAACACTAATGAACCCGCCCGTCCGAATCAATTCGAATGCCTGTTTGAGACCGGTTAACGTGGTGTCCGGCTTCGTAACAATGGATTTGTCCCCAAGAGGCAAGTATCCCAAATTGAACATTACGACTGAGACCAAACCCGCGTGGTCGGGCTCAACCATCGTGCTCAAACGCTCATGGGATCCGACCAATAATCGGCACTGCGGCGCACCCCTTTCCTGCAGCTTCTTTCGTACCGTTTCGATGGAGCGTTCTTGAATGTCAACGCCGTACACAACGCCCGTTCTACCAACCTGTTCGGCAAGGAACAAAGTATCAAATCCGTTTCCGCATGTCGCGTCGATCGCAATGGATCCACCAGTCAAATGGGGCATCGCAAACTTTTGGGCTTCTACTGTGAAGTGCATGATCTACTTTCGACGAGAACTTAACAAATCGGGATCGATCGATTCCCCAGCCATCGCATCGATAAGCATCTCGGCCAACCTGGGGGCCATTAGCGTACCCTTTGACCCCAGCCCATTCAAACAGTAAACGTTTCTTTGAGAATCGTGTGGACCGACCAATGGGTGACGATCGTAACTGGCAGGTCGAATGGCCCAACGCTGTTCCTCGACGACATGCTGCCCACCGAGAAACGAACCTTCTGTAAGCGATTCCCAACGCCGCATGAGCTGGTCTCGAAATAGACTCGCTCGTACATGGTTTTGTTCGTTTTGATCCTTCAACAAGAAGCGGTCATAAGTTGCGCCCACCAAGAATCGTCTTCCGCCCATTGGAACGACCCACGCATCGTGATGAATAACTTGATCGATATGCACTTCGGGACTCAACACGACCAGTACGTCGCCGCGAGCCGGATGCAATGGCAAATCGTTAAAGTAACGGTTTTCTCTGGCCGCAATTCCCTGGCAAAAAACGATATGTTTTCCGGCCAATTGAAGAGTCGAAATCTTTACTGGATATTCATCGCTTTGCAAGTCGAAAACGATGTCTCTATCGCAGTTCAGATTGAAGGTGCTGAATGCATCTTGCCGTTCAAAAAAAAGTTGAGTTGCAGATAAATATGCGGTCGTCTCTAGTCTTGCTGCAGGTTCCATGCTGGACATGCCAAAAGGTGCTTTCCAACCATTTGTTCCGTGATGCAAAATCGACTTCGCGCGAATCGAGTTCCCATCGACTGAAGGACTCGGTTCGATCCACTTGTTCACAAAAAACGCCCTTTCCTTTTCGCTTCGAAAAACTCGGAGGGCTGGCTCTACGTGCCAGATCGAAGCTCCCGATGCACGCTCGACCTGAGTGTAAAAATGGTCCGCGGATGGATAAAACTCGTTCCATCGCCAGCTAGCAGCAGCGCGAGAACCTGTAATGGGAGTCACTAATCCAGCAGCCACCCTAGAAGAAGTCTGAACATCGAGGCGATCGATGAGTGCGACGGACCAGCCTCGCCAATATGCGTGCCAAGCCATGGCTGATCCAGCCAAGCCTGCGCCTAGTACAATCAAATCAACGCTTCTAATACGTGACTTCCTCACTCTTTCCACGTGCTGACTTTTGCTGTTCTTTCGGCAGTTTGCTTGACAAGACCGACAGGAAAACAAAATGGTCGATGCCGAACACGATTTCCATAGCACACAACGCGATCAATGCAATTAAATTGCCGTTCAAACTTCCATCGGTTAAGACGGTAGAGGCAAAAAGGGAAAAATCAGGGACGTATGGAAAAATCGGTAGTACCATAGGACTAAAGATAGGGAATTCCCGTCCGAAAGAGAAGCCGCCTTTGCTTGTTGTGTCGTAGCCGGGATATTATAAGAATATTGACGCGACCACTTTTCTATTGCCTAGGTTCGGTGCCTCCTGTGGACCCTTTTCGACTCGCTTGCCCCCATTGCTCAAGCAAAATCATCGTCCGCCATGAGCCAATGCTAGGTCAGACTTTGCCTTGTCCAAAATGCAAGGGGCCGATCGTTGTCCCCGCGATCCGGCCCGCCAACACAACGGCGGTTAGGCCCTCGCCGACCACTGCCCCACGAGCAAGTGCACCAATCGTTGATTCAACCGCGATGACGAAGGTAGGGGACTTCGACTGGAACGAGTTATTGGCCAACGAGAATGTTTCCGTTCGTTCCGAACACAACGGTGATTCAGGCCTACGATTCAAGTCCGCCAACGAGCCTGACTTCATTCCCATTCCATCGACGTTAAATCCTATCACTCCGATGGTTGTTTCGGCCGCTGATAGGCCGATTCACCATCAGGCTTGGCACAGTAGCGCTCTGGCCAAACGGAGACAATGGCTGACGCTGGCCACTATCGCGATTTCCGGTTCCCTTTTCGCGATTGGGTGCTTTGTGGTGTTCCTACAGATAGTCGGCGGTAAGAGCAAACCAATCGCAGAAGTCCCAGCTCTGTCCCGTTCGCTGCCTGCCATCGAAAAGCCTGACTCGAATGTTGCAATGGTCCCTGATCTGATTTCTTCTTCTGACTCAATTCCAGCGATTCAGGATGATGGCCAGCATGTCACTGACATGAGTGAACAAAAATCGCCACCACCCTCCGACGCGACTACGCTGCAACTTCCCGACTCTGCTTCGGTTGGCAAACCCAAGGTAGTAGGATCGCCCCCGGATGATGATTCACAGCTTTCTGCATTCGACAACCCACTTCCGTGGATTCTAGGCGGGAACAATACCCTAGGCGAGATATTGACAACGAACAATGAATCTAGCGAGTTGATCATCGACGAGGCCGATGTTTACCAGGAAATGGTAATCCACCCCAAGCCGCAGCCGGTTCCAAGTTGGGACAAAAGCGATAAAATCATCGTAGCCGCCGTCAATGACAAAGACACGAGTTTACTCAGGTGGATCGATTTGTTCGGAAGGATGACCGGAATTGGAATCTCTGTCGATTGGCAGTCCTGCCGAGTTGCAGGTATCGACATTACCAAGAAGATTGAAATCCATGCGGAGAACAAATCGGTTGCAACCATCGTGGACGAGATCGTCCAAAGCAATGGATTGGAATGGACTTTGGACGATCTTCGATTACCTGTCATTTCCGCTCCAAAAAAGAAGATGGATGGAACGATGCAAATCGATTGGTCCATTGCAGGTCTTTTCCCAGAAGGGGCTGAACAAGCCGGGTGCGATGCTTTGATTCGCTTGTGGGGGAGCGATGATGTTTGCCGTTTTGTCGAAGGGCAGTTGAAATGGACGGAGCAAGCTACTTCGATAGAAAAAGCAAACATGCAAGCCTCACTCTCCGAATTAGCAAACGTTCGGAAATTGAATGATTCGTATCCCTGGAATAAAACGCCTGAGTCCATGCGAATCTTTTCCACGGCTCAATGGAACAAAAGTGTACCGGCGTTCGAGCGTCGGATCCGTCGGACCGTTTTTTCACCTGAAAAGAGGCCTATTCCGGATCTACTGATGACCGCAGCGGCTGAGACAAATTTGAATCTCGTAATCGATTGGCAAAACGCGTGGAGACATGGCCTAACCCCAAATGAGTTGGCCGCGATAGTTTTGGGCGGCAGAACGTTTCCGCAGGTTGCCAAGCGATTTCTGACCGACTTCGCTCTTGAACTGGTCCCAATCAGCGATGATACGGTTTGGCTAACAACCCGCGAAGTCCGTCGCAAGCTTTTTCGAGTGGTTCCAGTTCGGCTTCCCAAAAACTTTAAGGTGGACGATCTGAGGCAGTCGTTACGCCTCCTAGGCCCAGTTGTTGATGAGCTTTCGAAGTTTAAAGTCGTGCCAATTCCCGGGACCGAGGATCTCTTTTTCGCCAGAATCTGCTGCCCAAATGTGAGTCAATTGAGCGATCCCGATGTAATGATAGGTCTGGGTTGGCCCGACCGACGTTAGCCAGAGACAAACAATTCTGCCAAATAAATAGAAAGGCTTTGTTGAAAAGTTACGTGACTATCCAGCTATTATCCCTGAACCTCGATCCGTTGTATTGCGAAATCCTCATCGAAGACCTAACCGACTGTCGGTTGTTAGCGGAGCAAGTAGCGAGTCAAGCAATCGTTCCGATGGCAATCGCTTTGTCAGGTACACTTGGGGCGGGAAAAACACAATGGACTCGATATTTCGCCATTTCGCTTGGAGCTAGGCCTGAATGTGTCAGTAGTCCAACCTTTATGTTGGTTCATGAGTACGATAGCCAGCCCCCAATTTTCCATCTGGACGCTTATCGAATTGGAGACGACGACGAAATGCTTGAACTGGGCATCGAGGAAATGTTCGATGCCGACGCAGTTACGATTGTGGAGTGGGCAGATAAATTCCCCAGTCTTCTACCTCGCAACACATTGCGAGTCCACATGGAGGTTGGTGGGTTGTCCACAAATCGCCATGTGCAGCTCCAAGCCAGTGGCGAGCAAGCTACAGCTATTCTTCAAAAATTGATTCCTCTTTGGAGTAAGCTATAAGTCATAAGCTATAAGTCATTTACTCCTTACTCCTTACTCCTTACAAAAACATGTCGCAATTGGTTCATGAGTCATCCAAGCGGATCATTGCCAACATCGAAAAGGCAATTGTCGGCAAACGAAAGCAGTTGGTCTTGTCCTTGGTTTCATGGTTCTCCGGCGGACATATCTTGTTGGAGGATGTGCCGGGTGTGGCAAAGACCATGCTGGCTCGAGCCTTAGCCGCAAGCGTAGGGTGCACATTTAAACGAGTACAGTGTACCCCTGACTTGCTGCCAAGCGACATTACTGGTGCTGCCATCTTCAATCAGAAGACAAGCGAATTCGAGTTTCGGCCTGGTCCCTTGTTCACTAATATTCTGTTGGCCGACGAGATCAATCGCACGACTCCACGGGCTCAATCAGCGCTGTTAGAAGCCATGGCGGAATCGTGTGCTACCATCGATGGAGTCACACACAAACTGCCGAACCCATTTCTTGTCATTGCGACTCAAAACCCAATCGATCATGAGGGGACTTTCCCACTGCCTGAGGCCCAGCTAGATCGCTTCTTTATGAAGTTTTCGTTGGGGTATCCGTCGATGGAAGAGGAATTGCGTATGATGCAAATGCTGGAACGAGAGCATCCTATTCACTCTTTGACGAGCGTCGTTTCTGCACAAGAGATTGTTCAAGTTCAACAGTTGGTCAAGCAGGTTTATGTCGACTCAAAAGTCCGACACTATATGTTGCAAATCGTGCACGAAACACGCTCACATTCCGATCTGGCTCTCGGGGGTGGGCCCCGAGCAACGATCGCAATTTTTCGGGCTTCGCAAGCGATGGCTGCGATTCGGGGTCGAAACTACGTACAACCCGATGATGTCAAAAAAACGATTGCACCCGTGATGGCGCATCGTTTGATTTTGCGACCTGAAAGCCGATTGCGTCGTATGACAAGCGAGCAGATACTGGATAGCATCGTCGCAGAGATTGCGGTTCCAACACTTGAGGAACAGAAAACATAGTCATTTGTACGCGAGCTGTGGTCGACGACTGCACATGACTCCGCCACCGTATCGCCAGTCCGCCGCCGTACAGCCGTCGCCTGCGGCTCAGGGTTAAACGAAGTTACCGGGTCAAACCACAACGTGATGACCTTAGGCTTGCGAAATTACAGCTAGGTCAGCTGCCCAGGCTTCGAGGAGAGATGCTGGGCTAACCATTCGGTCCAAGTGCTCGCGGGCCTCCAAGCAACGCTTGATAGCGGAAATAAACGCATCGGAATGCAGAGACATCAAGTGACCATATCGCTCCATGTCAGTAGCGTTATCGGCGTAAGCCGTTTGAGCTCTTAATTGGGATTCCATCCCGGATCGGTAAAACTGCAACGCGAAATCCAAAATAATTTTGAGCCGTTCCCGCCTCGGTTGCGAGTCCGCTCCAACCGATTCCATATTGCCCTGAACCGCTTTGGCAAGCTTGGTAAAGTCTAGCGGCCGTTGAACAAGTTGGTTAAATAATTCTAAACGAAACGAATTGAGTTCATCGTTGGTCCAGTTCGTAACAGTAGCCATGGAACCGCCCGCTTGAGCAGCCAAAGTCATTGCGATCGATGGATTCTCTGCTAATCCCTTTTGCAAGATAAGTTGTGCCAAGCAATCGACAGTCAAAGGTTGGAAGCGAGCCATTTGGCATCGAGAACGTATGGTCGGAAGCTGCCGTTGGACACTGGTGCTAATCAGAAAGATGAGAGAACCCGGCGGCGGTTCCTCGAGTGTTTTGAGCAAGCTGTTGGCTCCTTCCTCTGCGATCGTGTCTGCGTCATCCACAATGGCGATCTTGCGTCGTCCGGAATAAGGTTTCATGCGAAGTTCATAGCACAATCCTTCTCGCATCCGCCTTTCCCCTTCGCCCACCAATTGTTCCAAAATCAAGCCGGTCTTATCGGGACGCCTGGCGATTTCGATGAGGTCGGGATGCGTACTTGCTTCGATTTGAACACAAGCTTCGCATCGGTTGCAGGGAGCGAAAGCCGACGGTTTCGACCCAGTGCACAACATTGTCTTCGCGATCAACCGCGCGAATGTTCGCTTGCCGACTCCATCTGGACCGACCATCAGGAACGTGCTCGCAAGTCGATTTTTTTGAATTGCGTTCCGAAACCAAGTTCGCTGTCGTTCGTGACCTAGGTAGCTATTCCAATCCATCGCTCTGTCTAATTGTTCTTGGATATTGGATCGTAAATGGGAGGCAACTTGAGCCTTAATCCCTGAACTGTCAACCAACCAAGGAAACCTTCCTGAGATTTTTTTCGACGGCCCTCCATTTCTCTCAATTTTAGGATGCCCGGCTTTTCGAAGTCCGCTGCGATCCGCTGAAATTCATCGAGGGATTGCCGGATCCGATTCTCGATCATCTGCGACGCGATCGATTGCCGATCAAACTGACTTGATGCCTTAAACTCCCTTTGAATACTAATCCAGTTTTGATTGACCGCGTCGGCAACCGAAACATCTTCAAATAGATAGTTCAATCGGTCGTATCTCAGTCCAAGTTCTTGAGACGCGGTTGGCCAAAGAGATCTGGATTCCTCCAATTGTGACATGATGGTTTGAAAGCGTGCAGCAATTGCAAACATGAGTAAGCCCAAGACCACAAGCACAAGAACGAACGAGACAACAAACAATCGGCCTGAAAGGCTTCCGGGATGTTTCTTTTTTTTCGAAATCGAATCGTCAATATCTGCAGTCACGTTGATTGCAATGCCAGTCGGGTAAGTGGTTGGACCAGCGTGAGACTGGCGCAAACTTTTTGTGCCGCTTCTCGCTCGCAGGCCGTTTTTACTACATTGCAAACAGCGTCACCCTCCAATCGATGCTTAGGCATCGATCATAAGTCGGGCTGAATCGCACGCTAGCGCGTTGCGGCTGATTAGCCTAAGGGCGCTAGCCCACGGTTTGCGGCCCAAGACTTACCACCGTGGATCTCATATTTCTCGAGTCTTGACATTTCCTCAACGACGCTACTACCGTCCGGAGTTTCGTCCGACTTGGTATTGAACCATGCTTCATCGAATTTGATCCAACCGGCTTCGCCGCGGGCCCCACGTTTCATGGCGACATTCGTGGTCAAAGCGATGACCGCGTCTGCCATTGCAACTTCAGGATAGCACTTGGGCCGGTTGGCGGGATCAGGATTTCGAATGCAATAAGCCCAATGTTCGATTTCCTCGGTGTAACCCTTGCTCGGAGGGCCGCCGCCCAATGCAGCTTTTGCGATCGGGGCGGCCGCACCGCCGCTCGATTGAGTATCAAGAGCGTAGCCACCTTTAGTCGATTTCACGCCGGCTGACGCAGAAGTATCCGAGCCTGCATACAACATAACCTCTTTCTCCTGATCGATGATCATCGTTCCTTTGGTACCCAAGACCACTTCGCCATAGCCACCGAAACCATTGCCGTTGATCGAAGAATAGTTCACCACGATTTTCTTGTTGGGGTCCTCGCTATAGGACGGTATCTTTTTCACGTTAGGAATCTTGTAACCTGCATCGAACGTTTCGCTGTAGTCTGGGCCAGGGAACTCGAAGGAACAATAGACGTGATCTTCGGCGTCGCGGTCCGCTGGAAAAATATGTCTACCACCGACCGCATGAACAGTGAGCGGATGTGCCTTCTTTCCATCGGTTCGCAGAGCGCTGCAAAAAATGGTGGAAGCATCCAATTGATGGCTACCGAGTTCTGCCATCAGGCCGCCACCTGTTCTGTCAAAGGTTCGCCATCGAATCAACTCTTCGATAGCCGAACGCGTATTACTTCCCATTTGCTTTTCGACATATCCGAATCTTGCCGCATCTACGATGTCTTTTGTCCAAGCCGCCCATTGGGAAACTTTCTTTAAGAGTAAGTCTTTCTCAGCCGGACTCGACGCGGCCGCCAAATCCTTTTCGAATTTTGCTAATTCGGTTTCGATTTTGCCAGGCTTTCCACCTTCCGCGCCAGGAATGGGCGGCTGCCAAGAATCCTTGCCTGGTAGATTGCCTCGGTGCCACTGGGCGCGGATATGGTGCAACTGGCCAATCATGCCCCATCGCAACATGTGAACCGCGTTATCGTAAAGTACGCTATAGTGGCGTTGGTGACCTGTCGCACAATGAATAGGTTTTCCATTCTTGTCATTTTTCATACCGGCCACTCTGGCCATAACTTTGCACTGTGCAACGTTGTGCGCCATTAGTTTCTCTGTCAAAACGTGGAGGCCCCGATTCATCGCTTGCACGGCAATAGGAGCGTGCAAGTGAAGTGGCAAAGCGATAATCACGGCTTCGATGGAATCGTCGTCGAGCAAAGCCTCAATGCCACCGTTACTAGCCTCATAAACCTTTACGTTCTTCCGTGCTTCGGCTTCGCTCGCGTATTTGTATTGCTTAATCAAGCCTGGGCGAGCAGCGTTGGCGGCAGGTGAGGACCAGTCTCCATGAAACGCGCGATAAATACTGTAAGGTCGAATGTCTGCAATCGCCGTGACCTGTACGTAGTCTGGTGTGCAACCACCGATCAATACATTTCCTTCATCGCCTGTCCCGATGATGCCGACGCGAACTGGGTTATTCACCTTCTCATAGCCGAAGTACATCGCACCGAGCCCGCCACCGGAAACAGCACCCGCAGCTACTACGCCTTGCATGAATTCGCGTCGAGTGAAGCCCACAGCTTCATCAAAATTATTCTTGCCGGTTGTGCGATCTTCTGGACTTAGTGGGGTCATTTTGAATTCTCCTATCGTGATTGGATAGTTAAGGATTGTTTGTGAATGGATTGAGAGGGAAGGTAATCAATTAGTATTTATTTCGAGCCTTCAGAGATCGCTGGTTTCGGTGCCAAAAACTCCAAGGGAAAAAGTCTAATCCAGCGTATCGCCCCGCGTCGGAAAACACCAGAAAGAAGCAGGCAGCCATTTCGATTGCCTGATAGTAGGTTGGAACCGATCCATGGCTTCCTGGGAACTGTGTCAATACGACTGAAGCAAGGAAGATCCCTGCAGCCAATCCCGCCAGCGGAGTCAGGAGACCTAACATCAACAAGATTCCTACGCTCATGTCAAATACAGGAAGATACTTGTCGATGAGTTTGACGTCGATTGGCGAATTGCTTGGTAGCTTAAAACTGGCATAGACATTCTTCTTGTCTATTGTGGATTGCTGTTCCGTCGCCAGAGAATTGATTCGCTTCTCTAATTCAATGCTGATCTTGTCGATGTCGCTGAGTGCTGGTTTGGGAAGCGATTTCCATTTGTTCTCAATCTCGTCCTTTTGTTTGCGCATTGACGCAACATTGGAACGCATCTCATCCTTTTCGAGTGAAGCGATGCGTGGCATGCCGTTCTTATATTCGTCTATTTCAGCTTTATAGGTAGAGTAAGTTTCTACAAGCTGTTTCCGGCACTCCTCGATAATCTTCTTGGACTCGGCGGTTTGTTCCTCCGTGAATCTGTACAGGGCTGCGGCCTCTGCTGCGAAGGCATCGTAGGCCTTTTTGAGAGCACCATTCCTGTAATCGTCCTTGGTTTCGGGCTTTTCTCTGTCTTTGCCAGTATCCAAACGAATGGTTCCGTCGAAATCAGCAACCATCGACTGAAATTTTTTCGCAAAAGGCCCCTTAGCTGATGTCAAAAAACCAGTCGATGAAAACCCTCCTTCGCGAACCTTGGCTGTCCCCTCCATATAGAAGTGAAAGCCGATCACAAACCGTAGAAAAACCAAGGCGATAATGGCTAAGAAACCGAGCCGCGCGTTGCGAAGGAGCATAGGGAGGGGATCGTAAGTGATGGTCAATTTGGGGGGACCGCGGCAACGACACAGTGAATTACCGCTAATTAAAAGCCGCCATTCACAGAGTATGTTCCAAATTCTCCCTTCAGCCAAGTCTCGTTCGTCTTTCCGGCTGTGATCGCTACTCCAAAGCCAGTCCTCATTCGCCTCAATTTTATAGTTGGCTAGAACCAAAAGGTTTTCAGAGCTTTCCGCATGCAAATCCAAATGTTGGCTGCTATCCTTAATGCAATCAACGAGCCGATTGGCGAAATCTAATTGGTCTCTGAATAATTTTGCCTAATTCCCACTTTTGGCGATTTTCCATGCGGCCGTTCGTTCTCTGCAGAAGTTGTGGAAAGCATCTTCTCAAACCGGAAAGTTTGGACGACGACTCCTATCCGGAAGGCTTTCTCTGCACCGATTGCGGGGGAGAGTTCTTTGGTGAGCCTATTCCAATCGAGGCGGGAAGACATGGTGAAAAAGGCGAAGAATGTGAAATGCAGATCATTCCGATACCACCATTGGAATTGGAAATCGACGAGGAGGTAGCTGCAAAGCCTGAACGGCTGCGTGCTCCAGACTGGAGCGTTCTAGGACCAAACTTGCGTCGACCAAGGCCGCGTGAAGTTTCCGCAGTTCGTAAAATCATCCCGCCGGTCCTAGGAGGTTTAGCCGCGTTTCCAATTGCAACGTTGATAATGTGGTATGGTTTCGGGCGGGACATCGGTTCGGCTGGACCCGTTGTTGGGGAGTACGTCCCATGGATTGTGCCTGAAAAGCTAAGGAAGAATCCGACGGGATATTCAACTCAGGACTCGAGAGCGCCTCGCAATCGATCCAATGCCTGGTCCCGTAGGAGTTTCCCGAGTTTAGACAGTGGAATCTCTTCTGACGTGGCTGCAAAAAAAGCAGCGCAAGACCTCATGGCAGAATCCAGCAATTGGACATCTGAGTTCGTCGAAGTTTCTCCGCCGGCTTCAGATATCATTGTGGACTCCATTTCCGAGACCATGGCGAGATTGAGGTCACTCCAAAGAGGATGGTACGATGTCCCGGAGGTTAGCCGCCCCCAATTGGTCGGAGATTACTATACGACGATACGGCAGTTGTCCGAGCAATCGTCGGCTCTTTCCGGTCGCTCAGCGGCTGTTTGGCGAAGGGAGCTCGAGTCTATTGCGAAAGAGATTTTGTCTCATTCAAATATCCCAAAGGCGATTCAACGTGGAGCGATTGGAGAGTTGCCTGGCATCTCTCCCGCGTCCATGCATGACTTTGTTGCGACGGTAATTTTGCTTGGAGCGGAGAACAAACCTTCGTCAAACACTTCTTGGTTTCTCCAAGAGCAGTGGCCCTACTGCAACGCAAAACTAACCATTGAAGTATTGCCAGGTGCATGGCGTGCAGACGCTGCAGTTCTGCCAGCGAGATGCTTAGTATTTGGCAAATTGTTAGAAGGAGAGCCTTCACAAACGGACATGATACTGCAGGTTCATTCGTTGCTACCTCAGTAGCACGACGCGGGACTGTGTTTCGGTACTTTTCCTTGCTGAATCAAGTATACGCAATGCTCTACACGTATCCTCGAGATCGTTTGCTTTCCGAACGAGAGACGTGATCGCGCGATGGAACTGACCAAGCATTTGTTGACCGACAGGAAGTTCCGTATCGAGCGATTCTTGATGCCGACCGGCTTCGTCAAACCAGACTAGGGTGCTTGGTAAATCGACGAAAGCAACTCCTTTTTCGCAGCATACTTGAATTGCCGCAGGTGGACGATAGGCAATGGCTTCATGCCAAACTTCTGGGATGTAAGCGCCACAGCTGATCTGTGCGAGGATCCCTTTTGGGTCGGTTTCGGGCGAGCCAAAGCCCAGACTAAGTATTTGATAGTCGGCGCTTTGGATGGAATGTGCTCGACAATGGCGAATCGCTTGCACCCAACTTGGCTCATCTGCCACAATGTAACTGCACCAATCCACTAATTCGATGAGTTCCCTTTGAGAACGAGCATCGAGGGATTTGGTACTGCGAAGCTCATTGCTCTCGCACGCGAGTCGTCGATGGCAGAACAGCAATCGAGGCCTGCCTAGTCTGGTCGCAATCAACTCCTTGAGACGGAGCGTGGCGGGAGCAAAGCGTCTCGGAAATTCCGTCATGAACGCGATACCGGACGAATAGATTTTATCGCGAATCAGATTGGCAGTACCAAAATCTAAATTAAGCTCAGCTCCACAGAAAACTCCTTTACCATAATCGCAGGCTGCGATCAATGGCAGCAGCCGATACCAATCGTCCTCGAGCACGAGAACCGCATCAAGACTTGAGCTCTCCGTTATGGCTCGAAAACTATCGAATCTCTCCGCATCGAGTTCGCGAGCTGCAGTGTCGGCGAGGACGGAAACGCTATTGTAGACACCCACGACCTGAAATCGATCTCGCATGGACCGGAGAGCTGGCAGGTATCGTGACTGCCAGTCGCGACCTTGCCCAATAACTCCGATTCTTAATCTCATTTGATTCTCAACTTCACGGTACTAGGGAACTTCAGGCCGCTAGCTGTTGAAAGATCGGGTCGTTAGCGTTTTCGTCGTTTGCTCTTAGCGATTCCTTGTCGAACCTTATATCGTGGATTGCTTTTGCAAATCACGTAGATACGACCACGGCGGCGAACCACTTGGCAATCGGGATGGCGATACTTTAACGCCCCAATGGACGAAACGACTTTCATTTGAACTAACTCCAAGTTTCAGACGGATAAACCCCAAAACGGACCGTTGCCAACCAATCGGCAGGTTTCGATCGGTTCAGGCCAATTTCCGACCGGTTGAACAGTGGAATTGCCTAGCATGATCTTCAACGTGTTTTCGACTATCTTGTAGGTTTCAGGAACCGCGTAGTATATCGGTGGCCGTCGCGGTGGCAACGCCAAAAAAACTGGAATCTTCGACCAGTGAAAACGAAGAAACGAACCAATCCACGAGTCACAACATGCAGATTGCGTATTTTGATTGCTTTAGCGGCATTAGCGGCGATATGACCTTAGCGGCGTTGATCGATGCAGGGGCAGATCTGTCCTCAGTGCAAGCCGCCATTGCTTCGATGGATCTCGGAGACGTTCGAGTTTCGGTGGCGAACACAGCAAGGCGAGGTTTTCGAGGCAAACTGCTTTCCATCGAACATCCCCCTGAGCATGCACACCGATATTTGCGGGACATCCTATCCCTGCTTCGAAAGGCGAGGATCTCGTCTGGTGCGAGGGATTTGGCAATGCGCCTTTTTGAACGCATCGCAAGGGCTGAAGCCAAGGTGCATGGTACAACCGTCGATCGAGTTCAGTTTCATGAGGTGGGTGCAATCGATTCCATCGTTGACATCCTGGGAGTTGCCGTCGCGTGGGACATGCTGAAAATCGAGCGAGCTTATGCCTCGCCAGTTCCGACGGGAGCGGGGCAAGTCCACATCGCTCACGGATTGGTAAGTGTCCCAGCTCCTGCGACAGCCGAACTTTTAGTAGGCGTACCGATCGCCCCGACGCAGATTCCAATGGAAATGACGACACCAACCGGGGCGGCCATTATCACTGAATTGGCAACCGAGTTTGGGTCCATTCCACCAATGCAAGTTGGACGCATCGGCTACGGAGCTGGTCGAAAAGAAATGCCAGATCGCCCCAATCTACTTCGAATCCTACTCGGGCACGCACTCATGCCAAGGACGCAGAACGATGATTCGATCTTGGTCCTGGAGTCCAATCTAGACGATGTTACTGGAGAGCAAATAGGCTTTGCCATCGAACGACTTTGGGGGGCGGGAGCGCTCGACGTATTCACGGTTCCCATTCAGATGAAAAAGAACCGTCCCGGCACCTTGTTGACTGTGATTGCAAAACCTAATGACCGAACGGCAATGGAGTCTATTTTGTTTCAACAAACCGGAACACTAGGGATTCGCTATCGCAAACAAGCAAGAACGGTTTTGCCTCGAGCTGCTGTCGACGTTCAAACACCTTGGGGTGTCGTGGCAGGCAAGGTCTCAGAATTACCTTCGGGAGCAATCCACTTTTCGCCCGAGTTTGACGACTGCAGCAAGATTGCGGCGCGCCTTGGATTGCGACTCGTGGAGGTCTTCGACAAAGTCGAGTCGTGTTATCACGACAGTTACAAGCCTACTGTTTTTTCAGACTCTTTGTCGGCTTCGGTCGAAGTCGCTAACGCGCCTTTTCTCGATAGCGATTCCGAATTGATAAATGGTGTCGTGGCACTCGACCAAGTAAATGCAGTCTTCCGACAAGCAGCAATAGAAGACGAGTTGGATTCGGTTGCAAGCAGCCGAGTCGCTATGGGAAACATTTCCGAAACGGAATCGGCAACTGTCGTGCAGAGGGCCGATACGAAGGAGACAGAGTTAATGGATTCGCCAAATAACAAGGATACGCGAGAAGGATTCGACCGTTGGGACAGTTCTCCATGGACTGTTTCTGAGCCCCTTTCCGATTCGTCCTCTTCCATTCCGGCCGAGAGCACCCGTATCGAATTTCCTTTTCTACCAGATTGGGATTCCAAATAGAGTCCTGTGCTCTGGCCGCAAATGGTTATAATCAGGTCGATCGATCGATCTCGTCTCGTCTAGCTGCTGCCAGCGCCCTTGCGGCAAACTACCGATTGCAATTCAGGGTTTCTCTCATGCCATCGTCAATCGCGAACAATACTTGGTTAGTGCCGCGAGCACGTACGTCCGGATGTCCTCAGCCGGACTCAAAAGCGGGACGATGCACTTCGTTGTTCCAAAGGAATTGCACTGCGGCTATTTTCTCTACTTTGACGTTTTTCGTAGCTGTTCCCAAGGCTAACGCAGACGAACCTGCCAAGCGGTTTCTCAACCGATTGCGAGAGGAAGGTTACTACGATCAAGGTCTCAAGTATTTGGAAATCAGTGCAGTCAAGAACCGCTTGCCACCTAACATGATGGCGGACCTCGCGCTCGAAAAAGGGATTCTGATGCAAGAGTCGTTGCAAAGCGTCAAAACTCAACAGCAACGCGATGATCGTATTGCAGCCATTGAAAAGAGCTACAAAGAATTTCTTGCCTCAGCTCCATCGCATTCGCGACGCAGCGAAACTCAAACCAAACTGGGAGATTTATTTCTGGCTCGAGCTCAATCAGCACTGGACGAAAGCAAGAAACCAGAAAACGTCGTTTCCTCCGAGAGCTGGCGATCGAAATCGCGTCAAGCCTACACCGAAGCCCTCGAGCTTTATAACCAAGTCACCGAGGAACTGAAGCCCATCATTGTTTCGATGGAAGGGGACAAAATAAAGACCCTCAAGGTTGAAGGAAAGGATTTGAACGAACTTAAAAATCTGCGAGAACAATACCAACAGGATTATCGTCAATCGCAAATCCTTCAAGCGAAAACGATGGAGTTTATCGGGCTGACATACGAATCGAGTGCTCCCGAATGGCGCACATGGCTCGAAAAGTCTGAATCTAGCTTCAGTGCCGTTGTCGATAAATCGATCGGGCAACCAGGTCCTAAAATGCTCAGCTTAATGTACCTAGCCAAAGTCCAGTTACAGCTTGGCAAGATAGACGAAGCCCGTAATAGCTACATTCGAGTTGCGGAGAATGAAGGAGAAGGGATCTTTCGTACATGGCGAGTCCAAGCGACAGCTGGAATTATCAGACTGGACTCGTCGGAAAAGGTGGCAAAATACGAAGCCGCTATTCAGCGAGGCGACGACGCTCTCAAAGCGTCTACGCCGAAAGATCGCGATGAACCAGATTGGATTGATCTGCAATTGGCAGTCGCGGAAGCTCGTTTGGCTTGGGGTAAGACTCACGATGAAAAGAAAAATGAAAACAAATTCCGAAACAATCGCAAGTCCGCCCGCGAACTGCTTCAAGCGATTCTGAAGAAAAAAGGTACACATCAAGCCAGGGCAAGGCAGTGCTTGAGCGAATTAGGGATTGAAACCGCGGAGAAGGTGGATGAAAAATTGCCTGTTACCAAAGCTTGGGCCGACACGATCAAGGTGGCCCGAGAAAGATTGGATCGAGCGGAATCCTCAGAATCGACGCTCTCCGTTTTGCAACAGCAACTCGCGGCTGAAAATGGCGGCAATGTTGCACCCATTCAAGCTCAAGTCCAGACCATCCAAGAATCAACATTGCAAGACCGTAAGCAATCCATAGAACTCTACCAGCGGGCACTGAGGATGTTTCGCGAATCGGATTCAAGAGAAGAATTTCTTGACGTGAAATTTTTATTAGCTTATCTACATTTAAAAACAGGAATGTATTGGGAAGCCATCGCCATATCCCAGGAATTAATGGTTTCGGGCAAAGGGACAGACAAGGCACTCAAGAGCGGTGGATTTGCATTGACTGGGTTCGGAAAGATTATTTCTGAGGTGCCATCGCAGCGGCAACTCTCTTTTGTGGCACCGCTTGTTCGACTCGTGACACAGCTTAATCTGGTCGATCCGACCTCGAAAGAAGCACAGAGCGCCGTAGACTATCTTGTCAAACTGGACCTGATCCATAAACGCTACGATGACGCCACAACGCACATCGCACTTGGCAAAGGTAACAACAGTGGCGGCGGTGCCAGTATGCTTGGTCAGATCCTGTGGGGCGAATATCAGCAGGCTGCAATTGAACACCGAAAGAACAAGACCGTTGAAACGCCAGAAGAGCAAAGCCTAAAAGAGCGGGCGGAAACTTTTTTGAGGTCCACGTGGGATGCGATGGCTGTCGACAAAACTGATAAATACATGGTGACTGGTGTCAACGCATTGGCTGGAATTTACTTAATGTCGGACCGGGTCGATGAAGCACTAAAGATTATCGAAGCGCCGTCCAAGGGGGCTATTGCCCTGACCAACTCCGTCCAGGATTTGGAGCCAAGCATCAAACTGGAAGCCTATCGACTTAAGCTGCAAGCCCTGGTCCAAGCTGCCGGTAGCGGCAAGCTTACCCTTTCAACCGAAATCATTTCGCCTGTGGTTCAGAAAATGAAGGTTTTGTCCGGTGCTGATGAACTTCTCTTAACCAATTCGCTTAATAATCTAGCAGTGAAACTGCAATCGAAACTTGAGTCGAGTAAAAACATTGATGAGCAGTCCAAATTGGGGAATGCTTTTGGCGTTTTGATTCAGCAGATGATCGCGGTAAGCTCCGATGTTGCGACCCTCGATTCGGTGGGTAGTTCCATTTTGTCGTTGGCCATCAAGATGCAAAAGGATCCCAGTTTAACTTCCAACGTTAAGCCCCTGATGGCTATCGCGGAAGCAGCCTTCAGCAAGATTTCGACTAAGCCTGACTCGGAACTAATAGAAGCCAAACGTAAACCAGATGAGTTGACGCTCAAGCTAGCACTCGCCAAAAGCGGGGCAGGCAAATTCGAGGAAGCACACGCATTGTTTTCGCATTCGCTTGCTGCGAATCCAAAGAACATCCGATTCCAAGTCGAGGCAGCCAGAAATCTTCAGGCGTGGGCAAACGGAAAAGATGTCGGTTTGCTTCGTAAGGCCGTTGGTGGCGCCGAGCCAGATGCTAAAAAAGTTAACGTCATTTGGGGTTGGGCAAAAATAAACAACCAAACTGCGGCTCGAGTTAGTGACTTCAAGGATATTTTTTTTGAAGCGCAGCTTAGCATCGCGAAAGCATGGCGATCGATTGCGTTAGTCGAGCCGACCGCAGAAAAAAAGAAACAAGGACTCGAACGGGCATGGAGCAAAATACACGAAACCCATCAATTTTATCCAGAGCTAGGCTCACCCGAGTTAAGAGCCGGTTTCGAAAAACTACTTCGTGAAATTCAACAAGACTTAGGCAAGTCAGTCACTGGATTACAAGAGTTTAAAAAGTAACTTCGAAAACCGCTGTTGGCTTGAACAAAACAAAACAAAATCAATCCACTTTCCTAGAGTGATTATTCGACCCATGCGAACTTTGAACACGTTGCTTTCGGTTGCCTTTGCAGTTGCATTTATGTTGGTAGGATTGTCTGTCCAACCAGCATTTTCGCAAGACAAAGTCTGGCTTCTATCTGGAGGCGCCAGCATCAATGGAAAGATCGCCGAGCGAACGAAAGACAAATTGGTCATCGAAGTTCGCGGTACCAACCAAAGCATCGATACCAATCTCATTGGCAGAGTAGTATTCGATGGTGAGCCGCCGCTACTAACTCGCGCCAAAGATTCAGTCCTGACCCGACAATTGGACCAGGCGATCGAGGAATTCAGAAAGATAGATGTTTCATCTCTCAAGACCGATGAAATGAAACAGGACTATAATTTCTACAAAGGTTATCTGGCAGCCCTCAATGCACTTCGAGGCAAAGGGGACGCTGCCGCAGCAAGTAAACTTCTGCTCGAATGGGCTCCGAAGAATAGGGATTCCCACTCGTATTATTTGGCTTTGGAAAAGTTAGGCGAGTTGGAAATGGTAGTCGGTAAGCCGGAACAAGCTTCCAAGTACTTTGCTGTACTGGCATCATCCCCATTTATCGAACTAAAAGTAAAAGGAAATTACCTGAGTGGTAAAGCGTTGCTTGAAAGCAAACAAACAGCCGAAGCGAGGGCGAAATTCGCTTCCGTCGTTCAGGCCCAAGTCGCAGATTTGGCTTCCCTCAAGTTCAAGAAATTGGCAAGCCTTGCGGCCATTCGATGCGATGCTGCAGATGGAAAAACTCCCCAGGCTATCGAAGCCTTAGAGAAAATGGTTGACGAAGGTGACTCGACCGATGCGGAATTGTATTCGGAATTGTTTAACGCGCTTGGCGGGATCTTAAAGGGGGCTGGCAACAACGATGAAGCAATCCTTGCCTATTTGAAGACCGATCTACTTTATGCCAACGAACCCGATGCCCACGCAGAGGCCCTTTACTATCTTTCGCAACTTTGGCCTTTGATCGGTGAGAACCAACGCGGAACGGAAACCAAGAGTCGGCTGGCCAAACTTTACCCAACTACTCCTTGGCTCAAGAAATAAGCTCGTAATCGGAACAACCAGAAAAAAAGGCTCTGCATTTTGGCCTCCCACCAATCTCTTTCCGGGATTGGTTGAGTACGATAAACATATGCGTTGCGTTTGAACGGCAAACGCAGCTTTTTCCTTCGACCTATATAGTCAGACTCATTCACGGAGACGCCATGCAATCTTGTTTTCGACGCGCGCGGTCCCTCATTGCCACTGCATTACCCGCTGTCGCAATGTTCTTCGTGGCTTCTTTTCTGTGCAATGATTTGTTTGCTCAGGATGCTCCCAAGTCGGAAAACCTGTTGGTCAAGACCTGGAATGCTCTCGGGACCATGTATGCGATCATCTTCTTGGTAATGAGCATTATCATGGTGGCTTTAGTTGTTCGTTCTCTGCTCGCGATTCAAAAAAATAACTTTGTGCCGGACGACCTAATACAAGGGGTCGATGCAAGTCTCGGCGAAAAGAACGCCCAGGCTGCTGTAGAATTGGTCCGGGCGGATGAGAGTTTTCTCGGCCAAGTCGTGTCTGCCGGTTTAGGAAAACTGCAGGGCGGTAAAGATGCGGCGTTGGAAGCGATGCAAATCGTTGGCGAATCGGAAACGATGAAGGTCGAGCATTTGCTCAGCTACCTTGCTTTGATCGGTAATATTGCTCCGATGGTTGGCTTGTTGGGGACCGTCCAAGGGATGGTAACGTCCTTCGCAAGGATCGCAAGTAGCACCGCGACTCTTAAGCCATCCGAACTGGCGGGCGGAATTGAGCAAGCGCTCTATACCACCTTGTTCGGCCTGTTCCTCGCGATTCCAGCAATTACGATTTACAATATTCTTCGAAACCGTGTTCAGCGATTCATTCTGAGCGCCGGCACGCAAAGCGAAGAAATGATAGACAAGTTTCAAGCCTTCGTAAAAGCCTAAGGTTCAGGATCGTTCAGAATGCGAATTCGAAAAAAGTTCGACTCGAAAATGGCTGAAGGGGATATGACAGCCATGATCGATATGGTCTTTCAGTTGATCATCTTTTTCATGGTGCTCATCAACTTTTCGCAAGACGACCAGAATGACAAAATAAAGCTGCCCTCGAGCGAGTTAGCGAAACCGCCCGATGCCCCATTGACCTATCCGATCGTATTGAACTTGGATGCGAATTCGACCATCTACATGGGAGCCAATGTCGTAACGGTGGAATCTATTGCCCCATTGCTTAGGACCGAAATACAATTGTTGGTTTCAAGGAATCAAACGGCGAAGGACGCCAATATCGTCATACGCGGCCATCAAAATACACCTGGTGGCGTCGTCCAAGACCTAATTAAAAAGTGCCAAGAACTCGGCTTCGAAAAATTTGCCCTGCGGGTTCGTGAAGAACAAATCTAGCCCCATCGATGAGCCCAAAAAATGAAATTCGAATCAAAACGTGGCAACGATAAAGCTGAGTTGCAACTCACTTCGATGATCGATGTGATCTTCCTGCTGCTCATCTTCTTCGTCATGACCTTTAAGATCGCTGCACAAGAGGGGGACTTTAGTGTCAAGATGCCAATAGGCGGCGCTGGCCCGTCGGATTCGGCAAACATTCCAATCAAATTACGACTGCGTTCAAACGCTGACGGTGAGGTGGTCGATATCGTCGTCAACGACAGCTTGTCCTTTGGAAACGATTGGACTAAACTCCGAAATTTTGTCTTGGAGCGGACCGGCGGAAATACGCCGCCTACGCCGGAGGATGGACCTGAAGTTGAAATCGATTTGGATTACAACTTGAGATACGAAAACGTCATTCGTGCGATTACTGCAGTAACGGGCCAACGCCAAGGGGATGAGATCAAGCGACTAGTGGAGCGAATCAAATTTGCTCCTCCACGTAATCCGCAATAGAGTAGCACAGCCCTCCTCGTTGATCGACACTGGACGGCTCGCGCCTCGCCCGCGGCTGATACTAAGCTGCATTGCAGCTCTTTGAAGAAGTGGCTCAGCGACAGCTTGCAAGTCATTCTGACGTACTTTAGACTGTCCCCCTGATTCTTATCAAATCCGACGATATTTTACTGAAGCGGCAGAAATAGAATATGACTCCACGATTCATCATGATAGGCGGATTTTTGGGAGCGGGCAAAACGACCACCATTGCACGATTGGCAAAACACTTCCAATCACTCGGAAAGAAAGTGGGGATCGTTACCAACGACCAAGCTACGGATTTGGTCGACACAAACTTGCTTCGCTCGCAAGGCTTCCACGTTGGTGAAGTGGCGGGGTCTTGCTTTTGCTGCAATTTCAATGCGCTGACTGAAACGGTCGAGAAACTCGGGGCCGACGAACGACCTGACGTCATAATCGCTGAACCCGTGGGCAGTTGTACCGATCTTGTAGCCACCGTAATTCGACCGTTGCAGCAGATCTACACGGTTCCATTTGACATCGCTCCGTATGGTGTGATTATGAAGCCAAGTCACGGAATGAAAATTCTTCAAGGTGATCGCAAGGGGGGCTTTTCTCCCCAGGCAGAGTATATCTTTCGCAAACAGATCGAAGAGGCCGACTTCGTAATCCTCAATCGTGTCGACGAATTGTCCGAAGCGGAAATCAGCAAGTTAACTCAATTGTTGGAAGCTAATTTCCCAGGGATCCCGTGTATTCGCATGTCCGCTGTCACCGGCGATGGATTCGATGCGTTTTGCGATCAACTAGACAAAACGGGTGCCTATGGGCAGCGACTGATGGACGTGGATTACGACGTCTATGCCGAAGGCGAAGCCGAACTTGGCTGGCTCAATGCACAAGTTTCCTTAAAAGCAAAATCACCATTTGAGTTGGATTCATTGCTAATGACATTGCTCTCCGATATTCGTACGTGTCTGAGTCATCAATCCGCAGAGATTGCGCACTTAAAAGTTATCGGCATGCATGAAGGCAAGTATGCCGTAGCAAACATCGTCAGCAGCGAATCGGCACCTACGCTATCGATTGGTTCCAATAGTTTGACCTTAGAGGCGGATGTGGTTGTAAATGCACGGGTTGCAATCGATCCCGAGACGCTAACACAAACGGTTCAAACCTCTTTGCTATCCCTATGCGATTCGTTAGGTATCGACGTTGCAATAAATACGTTGCAAAGCTTTCGTCCTGGTCGACCTGTTCCAACCCATCGGCTAACCAAAGCATAACGAGCAGCTTTACGACAGCGAGCTGATTTTGTTGGCGATCAGCCAGAAGTGTCAATTTTTTGCCATTACTGTTGCCAGAAAAAGATACGTAAATCTTCAATTGCACCGGACTTGTTGCCGCGAACCCGTGTTGAATCATCCTTTTGCTGTCCTACGACTGGCGTGAGTCCGATATTCGGTGCATTCTCAGCGGCGACGTGTTTTGACGGCCACCCAATTGGAATCAGCATAGACAACGCCGCTGAAAGATTCGACCAATAATTTGGTCGATAAGCCTCGCGACAACCCTGAGACGAGAACACTTGTCGTCGCATTGCTGACCGTACCGATCAGTACTGCCTTCGCGCCCTCCCAATAATAAATACGATATCCCGCTGCGCCGCTGACCGCATTCCAGCCAAGCCATGCACTGGTCGATGAAACAGGGACCGCGACCAAAACGGGTGAGGCGAGCGAACTCGGTGAAGTTGGCAGGGCTGTCGCTCCCACGTTTGAGGGAGCTACCAATGTGCCGGCTGGAGGATTGGAAGCTCCTGGAAAAATGACTTGGTCACTCTTATTGACGACCGCTTGTACCAAATACCCGTCGAGCCGCATTGTCTTGGAAGTTAAGTCCCCGATTTCGCCATCTACTTGATCGTCGTACCATCCCAAGGCTTTGTAGTTTACGTCTGGGTCTGTCACTGCTTCTGCCAACTCGTGCGACGTAACCATCGTCAACTCATCCAAAACATTGGCAATTCCGTGTGAACCGGGCGATGGATTAGGCGAACCAGGATATGGCAACACGACATAGCGCACATCCTTGCCATTGGCAGAGAACGCGCCGTGGTACCCTAAGAAAGTATTCTGGCTCGTGCTTCCGCCAAAAGAAACGACAACACCGGGCTCAACATAAACGACGTAAAGCCGATTCGCGTCCGCAGGAGCAACAGTTCCGGAACTAATCAACGACTTCAAATAGTTGCGAATACTGGTATCGCTCAGATTGATTGATTTGCTAATCGCGACATCGTCAACGACACCTGCTGTCGACGAGCCGCGGCCGACTCCGTAGCCAGCGTTGGTAAGCATATCCATGTAAGGACTTTGTACGATGTCGGCAAGATATGCATCCAACGCAGCCTCTTGGGTCTTCAACGTCGCGCTAGTGTTCCAGTCACTCCCCAGATAGACAGACTGCGTCTCAACACTGGTTAAGAGCGCGCCGCCATGATAGGTTACAGCAAACATCTCCCGACTTTCAAGCGACTCTAAGTTCATTTGCCGCTGCGTATTATGCTTGCTAGTCGCAGATTTTTCATAGCCAAGACGCGTCAACCAAGAGGATTGTTTTTCCCAAGTCTTCATTCTGCACCCATTTAGTTTTAAGTTACGACTTCGCGTATTCATGTGGGACGATTGGAATCAATTGCGTTTCACAGAATACAAAAAATATTTCTAAGGGGCCACATCATGCCGCAAAGTCGTGACCCGTTGGTTGCACCTGCCGGGTGCGACATCGAACGCTAAATCATGCTGCCAAGTCGCTCTCGGCGAGAGCGACCTACCGAGCCCTTCGCCCACTTCGCCGTTTGCCCGCAATGCAATGTATCCAACGATGCACCGCTTTCCATATCTCGCCCCTCCATGGACAACCCGTTTTGAAAGCAGTGTGTCGTTCAAGCCCGACGGAATTCACAATCGAGAATTGGCTTGCAATTGTGAACTGGCGTCGGCAAAATGGAATTGCACCCGTTTGAATCCATACGTTTTGAGATTTGTTTCGTTGATTTGAGGACTTGTTTCATGAGATTTCGCGTAGGCAAGCTGCGTTGGTTGTGGGCAATATTATCCGTCACGATTGGCACTTCAATTTCGAATGCGTCGATCATCCTGTTTGATATCGCCGGTGCTGGAGCAGGAGGACTTCGTAGCACAAATGAAAGGACAGATTTGGGCGCCGCTGCGACCATTTTGGGTATTCCTGGTTCAGGTGGAGAAGCCTCTGGGGGTAGGTATCTTTTATGAAGATGGCGGTGCTGTAAGTGCCCACAACTTTTCAATGCGGGAGTGTTGCATGACATTACTGCGAATGTAGTATTTTCTGCAAATGGCATCGGCAGACTTACAAACTCAACGATAAGTTGGTCGGGTGCAACGGTTCCCAATTTTGAAACGGACCTTTTGGCAGGCACATGGTACATCAATGTTCACGCCGCATTGAACCCAGGAGGTGAAATTCAAGGTAACTTAGTTTCCGCTCCAGAGCCAACGAGCCTTTTTGTTAATCATCCTATCCGTTACAGGTTTAGCGGTTCGCCAAGGTTCGAAAATTTGCTCGAGCAAGAAAGAGATTGCCAAATCCTAGAGACCAAATACCCGTTTAAGACTATTGTATCTTTTGCGTGTGTCCGAAAAGTTGACCGCCGAATCTAATCTCGTACCCGAATAAATGCTGTGTCGCTTGAGTTTCTGTCAGCAAACGATTGGACGAACGTCATCTAGCCAAGCGTATCGAGTTGAGTCGCAACGGCAAGTTGGACTGGAAATGGCAACCAAACTAGACGTGGTATCGATCGGGTGAAAGGCGTTCGATGTTGATTTTGGTGGGGCGTCCATGCAGGATCCGGCTTACCAGTTCGCCGGTGATGGGGCCGAGGCTGAGGCCCATCATGGCGTGTCCTGTTGCAACGGTGAGGTTTTTCCAGGTCTTGGTTCTGCCAATGTATGGTAGTCCGTCGGGTGATACGGGCCGAAGTCCGCACCATGGTTGGATTCCCTCGAAATGTTGAATGCGAAATCGAGGCATGTAGGCTGGAATGTTCTTTAGGATACCATGCACGCGACGTGGATCGATCGATTGGTTGAGTTCACCGATCTGCATCGTTCCACCAAATCGCAATCCATTCCCTATCGGAGTTACTGCGACCTTCGCTTCACAGAGGATAGAACAAACGTTTGGGAGCTCGATTGGATTGGGAAGCGTCAGAGAATATCCCTTGCCGGGTTGCAAAGGCAGCTGAATTTTCAAGGCTTTCACTAAACCTTCGGACCAGACTCCTCCCGACAATACAAACTCATCTGCCTCGATGTCCCCCAGCTTGGTTTCGAGTGCAACAATCGATTGTCCTTTTGTTTTCCAACCGGTGACCAGGCAGTCATTTTGGATGGTCCCACCGAGTGCCTTGATTTTGTTCTTTAGCGAAGCAATCAATTGCGATGGATCGAGGTGGCAGTCTTTTGGGTAATAAACGCTGCCGACGATATCCATGGTAACATTCGGATCCAGAACACTTGTTTCGGCTGCGGTCATTGTTTGAGCTGGAACGCCAAGGTCACGAGCGCGATGTGCAATGTTGGACTCTTCGTGCATCGCGTGCTCCGTTTTGCAAAGCATGAGCAGTCCCTTCTTAGCCAGAGAGCAGTCGATACCGGAATCACTCCACTGGATATATAAATCGCGAGAAGCAAAGCTTAGATCGCGCAAGAGCGTAGCAGCTTGTCCTACTTGGGTTTCTGTAGCGGCCAAAAAAAATCGCAATCCCCATTTCATCAAATCCCAACTCAATCGAGGCTTAACGTGGAACGGGGACTCCGGATCCATCATCCACTTGATCGCGTGGCTAAATGCACCTGGGGCCGCAAGTGGGATGAAGTGACTTGGGACAATCATCCCCGCATTGCCAAGCGAACAATTATCACCCGTGTTTGAAATGCGGTCGACAACGGTGACTTGTGAGCCCTCGCGCAACGCAGCGTAAGCGGTGGAAAGGCCAATAATACCGCCACCAACAACGACCATTTTCCTACGAGAATCTGCGTGCATGCGAGCCATTTCAAACGCGTTATTCGGGATAAAGGCGAGGCATTCTAGACGATTGTCGCGTTATCTAAAACCGAGCATGGCAACAAAAACTACTTGGATGCTTTTTCGGTGACTGGCTTTTCCGGTGCACGGTCGACACGTCCAAAAAGATGCCCGCCAACATCATCGTGCTTCCAAGTTCCCGCATATTTTTTGTCGTGAAAGACGACTCTGGCAGAAAAGGTTCCTAGGCCCGGTAAAGCTACCGCATCCATCACCATCACAGGCGTTTTGCCGACCCATTCGACGTTGATCTCTACCGGCATCTCAATATCTTTGTCGCCGTATTTGATGCGAGTTACGATTTCCCAAAGAGTTTCGTATCCTTCCAGTTTTCGAGCAGTCTTTATTTCGTAGTGCTCTTCGTGAAGTTTGTCGAGCGGCTTACCGTCAACGGTAAACACACCTGTCAGGACCGTGCCCGATAGATACTTCGTAAAGTCATCAATTGGCGGTTTGCTTAATGGTTTGGATTCTTGCGCCAGCCCCGATCCAAGGTAAGCAGAAATCGTTAATCCGACGATAACCAATAACAAACTCAAGCTTAGGTGATATCGATTTAGCATAAATAGTCTCCCAACGGTGCGTTGATTTGAGGATGAGCAAGCCATAGTACTAGTCTAAATATTTTTTAGAAATTGAACTGCCAACGAGATGTCTTCGACAGGATTGTGAGCGTTATCCCGTTCGACGACAAAGTACCCTGCAAAGTGGAATTCCTCAAGAATCGCAACGATCTCAGGAAACTCCGCCATGCCTCGTCCAAGTGGAACCTCCGTTCCGCGGCCACGTGCTTTGTCTTTGACGCCGTCCTTAGCGTGTACCAGCATGACGTGTTTGGCGATCGATTGCAAATGATCTAGATCGTATCCATTGACGAGCAAGTTGCCGGGATTGAGAGTGATGCCAACGCTCCCGTCGGGGAGTGAGTCGACCAGGGAGGCGAGCCGAGCCAATGGTTCGGCACCGGTCTCGCATCCAAGAAACGCTCCCACGCGATGGCTGTACGTACCGAGATCACTCAGGACCGTGCGCATTAGTTGAAACGAAGGATCGTCAGGCGACTCCGGAATCGCGCCGACGTGATTCACGACTACATTGGCTCCAAGGTCATGCGCCATTTTCATGGCTTGTTTGGTACCGTCTATACGACGTTCCAATTCGTCCTCACATTCGTAACCCCGACGAGTGGGGTACCTGACCGATGCGACTCGCAAATTGAGATCTTCGAGCAATTTCCGAACTTGACGGAGAGCTGTGCCGACAAGATCGGAAGGCTTCAGTTCGTAGCGAGCATCGATTTCGATCGCATCCGCGCCCATGCGCGCCGCTGCGTGCAAAGCTTCTTTAAACGGCAACCTCAATCCAGTGAGTTGAACTCCTACACGCAGACCAGGCAAAATGCGACCTCTATCAAAAGCGTTTCGCCGATACCCGAAGGGTACCGCTCTCATAATCGGCACCATTCTATACGGATGGTGCGTTGCGTCTACGCGTGGCGACGACAACACTGCAGCGGAAACGGTGGCGGAATGGGATTTCGGTGCGAAAGAAGACGTACGCCGGGACGGTTGGCCTGATGATTGGACTCGACGAACGGGTCAGGACTATCCCAAATTCATTCCTATAGGAATTTATCAAAACGCCAGAACTGCTGACGATCTCGCGGAAATCGAAAGCTTTCGTAGATTTTCGTCTCAATGCATGGTTGCCTGGCAACAAGGCAAGTGGCCATGGCAGGTCATACCAGAAAAGGTGCCACCAGAAATTGATCGTTTGCTTGAGAGAACGCTTTTGAATCCCTACCTGCGAATTCAAATGGACGGTGGTGCAATCGAGGCCTCCTCTCCGATGGTAGCTGTAGATATTCATTCGGTATACTTCATGACCGCCTTGATCCATTGCGATTCTGAGGATTACGACGCGAGTGCGAAGTTGCGATTTTTGGACAGCAAACGCAGGAACTTATTTGAAATGCCGACGAAAGCCTTCTCCGGAAAGACTGGGTGGAAGGCCGCAGCGACAGAATCTCAGTACTCCGTTCGCGAAGACATCGCATTCGTGCAGGCCGTGGTTCAAGTGCAACCGAAATCGATAAAGTCATACCGCGGCCAATTTGGATTCGATGCCATTCGAATCCTTCGCACGCCAAGACTTAGCTTGTCGGTCGATCGGCCCCTGGCATATTATCGCAAAGGGGAGGAAGTAGTCGCCCGCTGCACCGCTAGCGGGATGACCAGCAATCAAACTTCCATTAAATTGGTACTTCATGATCACACGGGAAAGGAAGTTGACTCGGTCACCAAGCAGTTTGTTCGGCAGGACTCTGAGTCGACTCGACTTGTTTCGAAACGCCAATCGGAAACCAAACCTATCAAGACCTCCTATTGGGATGGGAGTTGCGAATGGCGAATGGCGAACTTACAAGCGGGTTACTACGAGATAACAACCCAGCTCACGAAGGGGAAGTCCGGGGTCTTTGAATTGGACGAGCAATTTTGCATCATGCCAACAGATAGTCAGCAAAAGACCGATTCTCGTTTCGGTTGGACCATGTCTAGCAGGAACAATGGGGAGTTGAACGGTATTGATACCTTGAGATTGATTGAGATCCTTCGATTTGGGCAGGTTGGAAAGGTCAAGCTGCCTGTTTGGTACGATTCCCTCGATGCTGCTGCGAGCAAATCGGCCATTGAAAGGATTGATAGAGTCCAATTGGCGGGCATAACCTGCGTCGGCGTGATCGCAACGCCGCCATCGACCCTTCGCAATAAATTCATACGACTGAATCTCAATGAAACAGCCTCTGCTCTCGAAGATTCACTTTTAGTGCAATCCTTTTTGGAGCCGGTCATGAGTCAGATGTGCGCTCGCATTTCTGACTTCCAAATAGGTTGGGACCACGAAACTGACTTCTTCTCCAATCCAAGAATAAGGCCTGCTTTGGAAGTTATTAAAAACCTTTCGAGACGCTATGGACAGGAAGCGCAAATCATTGCTGCACACAACCCATTGATTGCCGCTTCTAGAGTTTCAGCAATCGATCGATTCCAGTTGTTTTCTTCGCAGCCATTGACGGCACGGGAAACCGAAAACTTGTCTGGGAAAATCGAAACAACCGACTTCACCAACAAGACACCGTGGTTGAACCTGACACCTCTCAACGCAACGAAGTACTCGCTGAGCGCACGCGTTCAGGATCTAACATCTAGGATGCTAAGTATTGCCGGCGCGTCGGGGACGCAAAGTACAACGGCTTGGGTATCGAACCCAGCAGACCCCGACGTTGGTCTCTTGGATAGCAATGGGGGGCCTCGAGAAATGTTACTTCCATTCCGTTCCATGGCGGTCGCCATATCAGGAAAGCGACAGGTTGGCAGTCTGCCGATCCCATCGCTAGGAGAGAATTATCTACTCGTCTCAGGCGAAGAAGCAAAGCTGATCGCCTGGTCCGCACGAACTACAACCGCTCAACTGTACCTTGGGGAGGATGTTTCAGCCCAGGACGTATGGGGACGCACCGTCGAGGTGGAGACCATAGTGACCGAGAATGGCCCTGAACAAAGACTGACAATCGGCAAATGGCCCATTATCATTGGGGGTGTTGATTCTCGAGTTGCTAAACTCAGGATGGGCGTCAAACTGGAAGAAACTCGAATTGATCCAATCGTTGGCCAAGTGCAAGAACTAAAAGTCCGAGTATCAAACCCTCTCTCCAATCCATTAATCGGGCAATTGAAAGTAATTGCTCCAGCGGTTTTGGCGGAAGAGGCGATTACAAGCTTGGAAATTGACGGAAACTCGATCGGAACCGTCTCCGTCCCGATGCTTATTCGACCCGATGCAAACACATCGTCGGCGTCTATCAAGCTTGCATTCGCGATCCAGGGCGAAAAGCATGTTACCTTTGTCGTAGATCAGGAAATTCAAGTTGGCACCAGCGATTTTGAGTTCGAGGTTCGGTACGAAATCGACAGCGATAATCAGCTACGATTGCTCATTGAGGCAATGAACCACCAATCGAACCCAATTAGTTTCGATTGTGTCTTGCTGATCCCGAATCGCCCCCGCGCTCGAACTCAGATAGCCGGACTAAAGGACCGAGTTTCAAAAGTGATTGTGCTAGAGAATGCGACGGAGTTGACTGGCAAAACCCTGTGGTTGCGTTGCGAGCAGATTTCCACGAATCGGATTCTTAATTATCGCATCGAGATAAATCCTTAATAGCCCTATGCGATGAAGATCCTCATATCGGACGACGATTTTTCAGCGAGATATGCTCTAAAAAAACTATTGGCTGGCGGCAACCGCACCATCTTAGAGGCGGCGGATGGCCAGCAGACTCTGGACATCATTTTCGAGTCGGTTCCTGACATCGAAACGGCTATTTGTCACACAGTCCAGTTTCTTACTGCAAGCTCGACAGGTAGGCAATTAAATCCGCTGCTTGCTGTGCCGTGAGATCGCCTCCCAGACCCGTGGGCATGATGGATTTGGTATCGAGTTTTCGCGATTCAATTTCAGCTACGTCTACGATGATTTTCTCCCCTTGTGCATTGGTCAATTTAAGTTGTTTCTCCGTTTCCTCGTCAAGCAACCCAGTGATAACTCTGCCATCCGTCAACAGCAGCGTATGACCTTGATACTTGGGCTCGATAGTCCTGCTAGGATCGACGAGCGATTCAAATAGTTGCGATGGCGATAGTTTTTTGCCAATGTGCAACAGGTCTGGGCCAATTTGCCCACCTCGCTCTCCAACCCTATGGCATTTGGCGCATTGCGATCGAGCTTGATCAAAGAACCAAGCTTCGCCGGCAGCAGCCTTGCCACCGATATCGGCTATCTCTGCAAAGGTCGCACCGAGGCCAAGTCGTCGTTGCCGCTGACTGGCAGGTACGGAGGCCTCGAAGAGGCTGCTGATCAATGGATCGGGCACATTGGCCAGACTTAAAATGACTTCCGCTGGCAATGTGTTTGAGTGCGAATGGTTCCGAGCCAGTTCGATCGAAAGCTTCATCGCGAGTCGCAAACGATCTTCACGCGTTCCCTCATCTATAATCGAAACCGAATTCCTCAACGCAACGGGCGCGAGAATCCCTTGCGCCAAATGCATCGCGTCAACTGCTCTATCGGCTTTTGGGGTGACGTTGGATTCGGCCATGCTATTGATCCAATTGCTAATCAACGTTATCGCCTCGAAGTCGACTTCACGTGATCCTATGTGGGGCATGCGGCCGGTGGAACTAGACGCCATACGGCAAAGGAGCACGCTCCGAAGACTATCGCCGGGTGAGATCAATTGGCCCTCCTTTAATCCGAGATCCCCCTTGGTTGGCGCGACACGAATTGCCTTCAGCTCATCGTCGCTATCGCTGATCTTGAGAGACAATGCCACGGCCGCGCCTGCTCCGTTTTGATGGCAGTGCGCGCAGTTTGCGTGCAAATAAGAACGAGCCCGCAATTCGATCGGATCATTCGATGATGAGCTCAGCGCTTTCCGCACACACTTCTCCGGTTCAATCGTTCTGCGCTGGCTATCTTGTGTCTCAACGAACCCTTGGCGGACCAGCTTGAGCCACTGGGAATCATCCCCTTTTTTGGGTTGATGCAATTGTTCTGGCGTGAATGCCAATGTGGTTTCTGGCCACGGGTTGTGGCATTGCATACATTCGCTGCGACTATGTACACGCCAGCGCTGTGGATTGGGGCCGGGCAATGTCAGTTCCATTCCTGCTGCAGGTGCTAATTCAGCGTCGGTCTGGTCTGCATTCCAAATGTAACTGTAACCGTGCCAAAGCCGTCCGTCGAAATGCAACAACTGAGTCTCGATCTTGTGCGAGGGAAGCCCCAAGGTTTTTGCGAGAACCGTGCCGCTTGGATAATGCAGTCGACTGTTGAACATCGCCACCGAGTCGACCGGTTGTGGATCCTTGAATACGCTTACTTTCTTAAGATCAGGCAGTGCCAAAAAATACTGTCCAGCGGCGCCGTCTTGCCACTGCGGCTGGTTGATGGAAAATTCTCTAACGCCTGGATTCGTCTCCTGAGTTGCCACGTTGCGAAAGAGGCCTGTAGCGCTTAGCCGCCGAGGAAAACTCTGCATATTGGCCAATTCGGAAGCGTAATCGGCATTGGTCACCAATTTAAAAAGGGGCGTTTTATTGAAGTGGTTAACGATCAACGGCTCGCCGTCACGATCGGGTGAAAATGCGATGATGCGAAGCTGTCCACTAGCGACCTCGCGATGTGGACTGGTGTCATCCAAAGGCAACGACCATATTCGCCCGGTGATCCAATCGCCGAATAAGTATTGGCCTTGGATTGTTGCTAATTTGGTACCGCGATAAACAAACCCTCCGGTGATCGAGGCCGCATCTGTGTGAGGTAGTGCGACTCGCGTTGGCAAAATAGGAACTGGCCCGAGTGGAAGATCGGGCTGAATGAGTTCATGACCTTCGCGCACGCTCCAGCCGTAGTTCCCACCCCGAACAACACGATGCACCAACTCCCATTTCTCCCAACCAACATCGCCAAGCCACAATTGTCCTGTGGGCGGGTCGATCGAGATACGCCATGGATTGCGAAACCCAAAAGCCCATACCTCGCCTCGCGCTTTGTCGACTTGGCGAAATGGATTGTCATCGGGAATCTTGTATGGCTTTTCCGCAGTCGCTCCTCGGACATCGATTCTCAGAATGCTTGAGAGCAAGTCGCTGATGTCTTGTCCCGTCTTGAGTTGATCGGGCGGACTTGGATCGGTTGCGTCGCCAGTGCTGAACAGCATACAGCCAGACGTATCGAACGCCATATCGCAACCGTTATGGCCGCCACCCAACCAGGTAATGATCGGCAGTTCACTTTCGACATCGATTCGCGGTGGCAATTCCTCTGTCACTCGAAATCTCGAAATGCGGCTGCCATCTGGCAATGGCTTGCCAGTCTTACTCGATAAAATAATGCATAAATAAACGTATCGGTTTTGGGAAAACTCTGGGTCGAAGGCGAGCGAATAGAGGCTATCACAACCGTTGCTGCGCTCGGTATCGAAGGACTTGAGCGACGCTTTGAGATCGATTGCAAGGTCGGCGGATTTGACTTCAGCATCGTGTGGAAAACTCCAAACTTTGCCCCCTAGTTCGCATACAAAGTAGCGTCCCAGGTCGGATTGCCAACGCACATGCATCGGATCGGAGAACTTCACGCCAGGAAATGCTGGTGCAATTGCCAAGGGCAAAGGAGTATCAGGGGACCCCTTCAACTGAGAAGTCGTCCAGGCAGCTCTCGTAGCATTTGTGGATTGCTTTGCGTCTTGCGAAAAAAGGGATCGCGTGCAGAGAATCGACAAACAAAAACCAGCGACCATTGAGCTTGTTTTAGTTAACCCTAGAGCGATGATGAGGACTCGCATAGTTATGAGATCATGTCCGAAAAAAGCATCCAAAAGAGCCTCGCAAAGGCGCGACGCGATCCGGATAGTTTAGCGTGTTGGATAGTGGAGCATAACTCTGCCGCTCGTCTAAAAGCACTCCGAAACCGATGAGGACCTCGGGTCCACCCTGGAAATCCTATTCGCAAGAGGCTATATTCAACATCCTTTCGATATCTGCCGCAAATTTCTTTCTTGGAATTCTCACATGACTCAGTCCAAACGGTCCCGCCGTAATTTTTTGAAAACAACAGCCGCAACCTCTGCCTTGGGTGCCACTGTCCCCTATTTCAGTTGGACCGAAAAGGCCTTTGCAAACCAGGAAAAAAATGACCGCCCCAATATCGGTTGCATCGGTGTAGGGAGCATGGGTTCTGGCGATGCTCAAGGGCACAGTCGGTTCGGTGACATTTTAGCTGTGTGCGACGTCGAAAAGGTCCACTTAGAAAAGGCAAAGAACGATCCAAAAATCGGCAAAGGCACGGCTGACGCTTATGAAGACTATCGCAAGATTCTCGATCGAAAAGATATCGACGTCGTTAGCATTGTGACTTGTGACCACTGGCACGTGAAGATCGCCGTCGAAGCACTTCAAGCTGGCAAGCACGTGTTCTGTCAAAAGCCGCTGACTCTGACACTTGAAGAGAATCAGCTCATTCGCAACGCATGCAAGAAGTATCCGAATTTGGTCTTTACCGTCGGTACTCAGCAGCGCGATGCCAAGAACCTGTTCCTTCGTGCAGTCAACATGGTTCAGAAAGGGTTGCTCGGAAAGATCCACACGGTTACATGCAGTATCGGCGGTGGCGATGTCGCGAAAGAGGACTTCGTTAAGACAACTCCCCCCGAGAGCCTTAACTGGGATATGTGGCTCGGCCAAGCACCCAAAGTCGATTACATTAAGGAACGATGCCATTATCAATTCCGATGGTGGTACGAATACAGTGGTGGCAAATTTACCGACTGGGGCGCTCACCATATCGACATTGCCACTTGGGCACTGGGAGAAGACAAAGAAGGCCAGGGGCCAATCGAATTCGACGGTACCGACGCAAAACACCCAGTTCCGTACGAACACGGATATCCAAAGAGCGACCTTCGCTATAACACCGCCCATGATTATGTCGTTAAATGCAAGTACGCTAGCGGCGTGACGCTGAACGTGACCAGCGGTGGCAACAAGGAAGCCGATGCGGATACGCCACGGTCCGTCGGAAATGGTATCTTGTTTGAAGGGGACAAGGGACGCATCTTCGTCAGTCGCGGCAAGATTTCCGGCAAACCAATCGAAGAGAACTGGGACAAAGATGCTTTTACCGACGAAGACATCGCGCGACTTTATAAAGGCAAGCCACACGAAGGGCACAAGAACAATTTTTTCCGATGCATTCGTGAAGGTGGACTTCCTATGAGCGACGTCTTCACTCACGTTCAGGCCATGGGGACATGTCACCTTTCAGCGATTGCCGCTCGGCTTAACCGAGTGATCAAGTGGGATCCCAAAGCCGAGAAGGTAATTGGCGATGAAGAAGCAGCCAAGTTCTTTGCGAGAGAGCAACGCAAAGGATATGAGATCAACCGCGTTTAGTGTTTAGTGGTTAGCCCGGATTATTCATGAAGCGGAGGGCGTTAGCCGCCTTGTTCCCTTACGCCTCTTGCCGAAAAAAGTCGTCTTGATTCCGTAGGTCCAAAGGGCTAGTGTCTGAGACGATTACGATTTCAGGCACGTGTCCCCTCCAATCAATACGCGGCTCGCGTCCGCGGTTCAGATCCGAATGAATCCAATGACGAAACGCATTTTGATTATTCGACTGTCTGCGATTGGGGACTGCATTCTCAGTGTTCCCGTGTTAAATGCAGTTCGACGCAACTTCCCTGAGGCCCGGATCGGTTGGGTTATCGAACGCATGTCGTCGCAGCTCATCCAAGGCCACTCGGCTCTCGACGATATGTTCGTAGTCTCCAAAAAATCGTTCCGATCACCTCGTCAGCTATGGGGCCTTGCGTCCCAGCTTCGGAGTTGGAAACCTGACATCACGTTGGACCTCCAAGGACTAACCAAGAGCTCGTTCCTCGCATGGTTGTCTGGAGCCAAATCGCGTCTAGGCTTTCAGCGAGACCAGTTCGATGGTCGTGAATTAAGCTGTTATTTGAACAACCGACTCTACAAACCTGAGTCGGAACATATCATCGATCGAAGCTTAGAGTTGTTGAAATTGCTTGGGGTCGATGATCCAACAGTTGCATTTGATTTGCCCGAGCAAGACTACGATGCAGTATTTGCACGAAGAACTATCAAGTCGCTTCAAATGGAAGGTCGGTTTGCAATCATCAACGTCGGTGCAGGTTGGGTCTCAAAAATCTGGCCGTCGGACAGATACGCCAGCGTGGCCCGACATCTAGGTGATCACTGGGGAATGCCCTCACTGGTCGTATGGTCTGGCGAAAAGGAAAAGCTAGCCGCGGATCATGTGGTTGCCGAATCAAATGGACATGCCTTGGTCGCTCCTCCAACAACGCTTTCGCAGCTCGGGAGTCTGATTCGCGGCGCGAGCTTGTTTGTGGGTTCCGACACAGGCCCCATGCATTTGTCGGTTGCTCTTGGAACCCCAACGGTAGGGTTGATCGGGCCTATGCCGATCGAACGCGTTTGTCCGTATGGAACTATACATGTTGGCGTACAGAATGTTCGCCTTTTGAAATCATCGGATCGACGGACCGACTGCGATCCGATGCTCTCGATTTTTTCAGAACATGTTATTCGGGTCTGTGACCAATTGATGGACCGCCAAATAGCAAGACGCGCGAGCTGACCTCAATCGATACAACGCACTCTGTGTAGGTCGCACCTGGACTGTGCGACAAATAACAGTTCGCAAAATTATGTTTATGCGGCTTTTGTTCTGTTCTGCGATCTAGCGTTTCAGGTTGGTCGCTTCGACATCTAAGGGTTTGCGTATAACCTGATTTGACCGTCGATGCCCAGTTCGTTTTGAATCGCAATTTGCGTTAGGATTCCGAAGCTCGATTGAACTTGGTTCCACTTTGGAATGTCTGCATTCGTGCATCCGGGGATCAAAACGTTCGTCAAACAAAAGGACGGAAGGTCTACGGAGCTGAACTCTCTGTGCGTGGGCTCTGGAAGTCTAGTCCAACTGCGTTCAAACCAAGATCCTAAATCGATCGCTTGCCGTAATGAGAATAACGGCGGATTCATCTTTTGCAGATGGGAGTTCCAAAGTGAAGGGGATCTTTGCTTCGCAACTGGCGTTGCGCCCGTTCCCGAAAGTAGCCCCTTTAGCCAAGTCGTATCGGTTGAAAGATAAATATAGGTATTATCGATTGCCGCGATGGAGACGGCCTGGGTTTCGCCTTTACTGACGGCCACAAAGAGCGATTCGTCGTTCGTTGTACTCCATACCCGATACGGCCCGATCGATTCTGACTTGATATCCTTGTCATTGACAAAGAGTTTATTAACGGCATCCGAAGCCTTTTTCGCGTCTTGAAGCTTGCAAACCCAAACTTGATTATGCTGAAATTGTCCCGCGATTTTCTTGTCGGGGCTCGTTAACCCAAAGTGAAACATGAGTGGACCTGATGGATAAATGAGTTCCTTGCGGACATCGATTTTCGGTCCTTCAGGGTCCGTTAAAATACTATCTATCAGGTCCGCAAAATTTCCAGGCGTCTCCTCGTCGATCATTTGATCGGCTGCATGACTCACTCCCTGGAACCATGGCTTCATATCAAGGTACGATATGGAAACTTGATCCATGAGATCGCTTAGGGTTTTAGGGGGCTCGACCATTTGCCCCGTTTTGAAACTGAGCATTGCAAGTCCCTTCGTGGGAGGAGTCGAAAGCTGTTGCATGTACTTTAACTTCCAAGAATTGTCGGCAGTTGAGGGTGGTAAAAGCGTGCCGCTAATGCTCCGAAGACCCTCTAGACCAAAGAGTTTAGCCGAACGAAAGAGCTTGGGATCTTTCTTTGAATAGCCACTTAAGATTGCCCAAGGAGACAACCAAAAACGTGTCTCTCCATTCTGCCAATTATCAGTTGCAAAGACGTTTTGGGCCGATCCAGAAGCAAGTGTTGACTTCATACTTTTCAACGCGGGCGAACTTAGCCACTGTTGAACAGCCTTGGCAGAGGAAGAAATGCATGTCCATTGAGATCCGAAAGCAATACAGGCCGATACCTCTGTTTTTTCAGCGTTCTTTAACGCATAAAGTTTCGACTGGCCGTTTGAAGATGGGGTTTGGAATTGAGCTATTCCGCCCTGGTTTGCAATCCATCGCTGCACCATGGGATGCTTCTCTGCATCGGGGCCGAGTTTTGCCAAGAAGATCATGGCGGTTTCTCCATTGCTATCCAAAAACGCGGCAACCGCACCTGCCTGATCGATGGATCTGATGTCTTGCCAATCCAGTCCGAGCCATGGTCGTGGATGAAGCAGTGAGCCAACTTTTGCGGCTTTCTGTTTGGCAATTAGGGTTTGCCAAAGGGGGCCACCAAATTGCTTGCATACGTCGGATCGTTCTAGGGCCATGTAACTCGATTGCACGCTTTGCGACGTGAACACGAGTTGCGTTGTTTCTGGAAGAACTTCCACCAAACTCGATTTGCCTAAAAAATCCTCAGCGTTCGAAAGCCCATTGGCATGCCAAACACAAACCAACCAAAGCCAAGATATGTACGCGATCCCTCGACATTGCGAAGAGTTTTTATTCATAGGTTAAGTGCTCTACAGGATTAATCTTTGAAGCGTTCCAGGCCGGTAACCAAGCCGCAATGGTGACGATCGCCAGCGTGCCCAGCGCGGAACCGGCCATCAATAAATAATTCCACTCAAACTCTGGGGTATAGCCTAACAGCGCTTCACTACATCCGTAAATGACAAGCACGGTCGTTATACCTCCGAACATACCGAACACGACTCCGATCACGCCGAGCAACCAAGCTTGTACCAAGACCGTTAGCATCAACTGACCCCGACTGGCGCCTACGATTCTCAGCAAAGAAAAATCTCTGGCTTGCTCGAGCATGTTCATGGCCAACGTGGTTGCAATACCAAAGCCACCCGTGATAAAGGAAATGAAAACCACACACCAAATTCCCGCCGTCACACCCGAAATCGCTTGCTCTACCCCTCGTCGCATTTCGCTTCCCCGACGCATTTCAAAACCGTATTGTTCCTTCATAAATTCCAGGCTTTTCTCAGCAGAATCCAGCTGGTCAGGTGCCACGGATATTGCATACCAGTCAAAACCAGTCACCTCAAAAAAACGCTGAGCCGTGGAACGTTTGATGATGAGAGACATTCCACCATTTACGAAATTGGCATTTATCGCACCTACTGTCGTTGGAAAGGCGCGACCATTGACCGTGATAGTCAATGCGTCACCGGCCCGCTTCCCGAGTTTCTTGGCAAGAATCGAACCAATGATGACTTGATCGCCATCGACCAACTTGCGAGCATCCTCCGTTGACATACCTTTGGGCTCAGTCGGAAATGGAGCTGCGTCTGGAAATTCGCGTACCAAGCACATCACCGTCTTCTGGTCTACTTGACACCAAACAAATCGTATCGCATTCGACCATCGCACGCCCGGCATCTGCTCAATCCATTCTCGAAGTGGATCTTCAGAGTCGATAAGAAGCGACGGGGCTTGCGTACTGATCAAAAATAAATCGCCGGGCAGTGTTCGATAATACCACCGCTTTATTTCTGCCGTATTGCTCATCAGCGATTGGCCTAAACCAACTGCACCGCAAAGCGAGATCACCAAAAAGCCAGCATTGAGGGAGGTCCGTTCCGGCCTTCGAATCAACTGATACTTGGCAACTTCGATCGGAAAACCACTTCGGAGGCCCGCAAATCGATCGATGATCCAGATTAGCGGTATGAGCCCTGTCGGTATCCAAAGCAAGTACGCGAGCAATGACACTAGCCCGATGCCCACGCCCCATTCAGCCGGTAACCATTCGATGCGTACTAAATAGAGACCGAATAAAGAGCTAAGCCAAAGCACAAAACCGTTGCGAATCGAGCCCCAAGGTAGCCGAGTGTTCTCAACGATGATCGGCTCGCGGAAACTTTCGAGGGGCGAGACAGCCTCCTGTTGCTTCTGCGCAAACCAAACTACGAATAGGGTCAAGCAAGGAATGAAGATGGAGATGACAATCAAGGCAACCCATGGCACCGAAAACTGGCCTGGCGAAGACTGCAAAACGCCGGACAATACGCGTCTCATTACCAATCCAAGCCCCAAACCCGCAGCCAATCCAAGAACGACTCCAACAATGCTGACTGCAATCGCCTCGACTAGGACAGCACGAATTACCTGTTGAGTCGTTGCCCCCAAACATCTCAGGATTGCAAAATAGGGGCGTCGTTCGGCCAGATTCATTCGTGTTGTGTTGAGCAAAATATAGGCGGCCATTGCGACCGCCAACGCGCTAGCAAAGGACAATCCTAGTTCAGTCGACTTCAGTAAATCGTCTGCAAGCCCGACCGTATTCGTGCGTTCTTTCAATATCAGATTCTCTGGAATATGATCGCTAAGACTCTCAAGCATTCGCTTCTTTTCCTGCTCGCTATCGTTTTTCAAGAACAGCCGATATCGATCTATTTGACCTGAAAGCGCCGCGGCATTCTGAAGCCATTCCAGATCGACAACGATGCCGTGTTCGCTCGAGATCCGATTCCAGATATTGGCCGGCACGATCTTCTTCACCATCAGTTTTTTGAAACCGCGTCGGAACAAACATTGAATTGAATCACCCTCTTCAACCCTTAGTTGCGATGCAATCAATGCAGACACCAAACATTCGTCCAGACCGGGCCATTGGCTATCATCCAGTTCAAAGTTCTTTTGCAAAAAGGGTCGCAATGACAAATCCACTTCGGTCATTGGAATACCGATCACCAACCCTCGGGCCTTCTGATCTTTGAACCGGAACATCGAGCCTCGGATCAACGTTGGCAACGCAGCTTGCGTGTCTCGTTGGAATGTTGGCGTCTCGAGCACAGATAACTCAAAGCGACCGCCCTGAGCGTTCGCGATATCGAGCGACGGCAACCCTTGAACAGCACTGCTCAACTCTCGAAACGAGGACCTCGCATTGTGCGATGCAACGATAATTCCAACCAGGGTCGCTGTCGAAAGGACCAAGCTCAGCAAGGTGAA
This sequence comes from Pirellula sp., assembly GCA_043757445.1. GTDB lineage: Bacteria > Planctomycetota > Planctomycetia > Pirellulales > Pirellulaceae > JBKCUI01. The sequence continues at coordinate 68,642 of JAYVPJ010000050.1, forward strand.
AAAAAAACGGGTGGGCCGCTGTAGCCAGTGCTGCCAAAGGACCAGTAGCATAGGACTAAGTCCCTTTCCTTGTCGCTCTGCCAACCGGCGTTTCGGAAATTGCATTCTGCGAATCGTTCACTATCCGTCCGTCTCGCATTTTGATCACACGATCGGCTGCCGCAGCAACGGTCGGGTCATGCGTTACGATAACCAGCGTTTGATTTTGCTCCGTTACCAAAGTCCTGAAGAGTTCTATAACATTCTGACTATTGGCTGTATCCAATGCTCCGGTAGGTTCGTCCGCCAGCAAGATGGCCGGGGACATTACGAGAGCCCTCGCGATGGCGACGCGTTGAGCCTCACCGCCGGACAGCTCCCCGGGTCGATTCTCCTGCTTGTTTCCCATTCCCACCGAGTCCAGGGCGGCGATAGCTTTGGGTCGAGAGACACTCAAATCGACACCATCAAGCCGCATTGGGACCATTACATTTTCGATGGCTTTGAGCATCGGCAACAAATGGACCTTTTGAAATACAAACCCGATACGACGTCGGCGGAGCAGGGTTTGGCTATTTTCATCCAGACTGGAAATGGATTTCCCCTCAAGTTGAACATCACCTGTATCGGGACGGTCGAGGCCACCAAGCATGTGCAAAAGTGTGCTCTTGCCAGAGCCCGAGGGACCGATGATTGCGACAAACTCCCCTTTACGGATTTCGAGGCTAACTTTGCATAGGGCTGGATGCGCAACGGTTCCCATCTGATAGGTCTTGGTCACGTCGATTGCGCGGAGCAATGGTTCCATGGGATTGTGTGTGATTTCGTTAATGCATGATTTCGTTTAACCCGGACGCAAAGGCGACGGCTTCAACTAAAAAGTCATTGCCTCTAAAAGTCATTGGGGCTAAACGCCGTCGCCTGCGGCTCAGGGTTAAACAATTCACTGGCAAGGCCGATTCGGATCGACCAATACCTAACAAGATAGCGATGTTGTTCCAAAACGGGGCGGGGTATTGCAGCAAAGTCCACAATTCGGCACATGGTACCTCGATTCAAAAAAGACACATTGCTCTCGCCAAGGAGTTTTTACTAAATTGCCTACATTGACTTCCCCTGTCTTGGAAAGGATTCCGAATGACCTCAATAGATCTCCCAACCCTTGCTAAAAGGGTTTATGGCGAGTTGTTTTCTCGTTCTAGCAATGATGTCATTACTGGGGCTTCGCCCTTGTCAGACGCTAAAAAGGGTCACATTACGCTGCTGGATCACGAAAAAAACTTGCCGCGCTTGCAAACATCTCAGGCGTCGGCCTGCGTGACGAACCAGACTTTTCCGGACATGCATATCCCGCAAATCGTGGTCAAAAATCCTCATGAGGCTTTTACTCAAATCTGCCAGCTCTTTCGACCGCAAGTGGTTGTCACACGAAAACATGGCATTGATTCCCTCGCCAGCGTAGCGGCTTCGGCACAGATCAGTGATCGCGCGACGGTAGAAGCATTTGTAAGTGTCGAGGAAAATTGCAACATTGCCGACGGATCACATTTGCATCGAGGCGTTACTGTTATGCAAGGCTGTCGCATTGGCAAGGAATGTCAATTATTCCCTGGCGTGGTTCTCTACCCCGGTACGATTCTAGAAGATCGAGTCATTCTGCATTCCGGCTGTGTCGTGGGCGCCCACGGTTTCGGTTATCGAATGGAAAACGGAAAACACATGCCAACGGCTCAAATTGGTTGGGTGCACATTGAATCCGACGTCGAGATTGGCGCTAACTCTTGTGTCGATCGCGGCACGTATGGCGCGACGCGAATCGGGGAAGGAACCAAGCTCGATAACTTCGTTCAGATCGCGCACAATTGCAACATAGGCAAGCATAATCTGATCTGTGCACACGCCGGCATTGCGGGCAGCGCTAGCACCGGCGACTATGTTGTGATCGCTGGACAGGTCGGAGTACGGGACCACACGAGGATTGGATCGCGAACTATGGTGGGCGCCCAATCAGGTGTCATTTCCGATACCGGTGAAGATCAAATCTTGCTTGGAAGCCCTGCCATCCCTCGGAACGAACAAGCGATCCTCTTTGCGTCCATCAATCGATTACCAGAACTTCGAAAGACCGTCAAACAATTGACAAAGCAAGTAGAGCAATGGATGGATCGAGCGAAAACATCCGAATGAACAAAGCAAAATCGATTGGTATCGTTGCTGGCTGGGGAGAATACCCGTTGGCCGTCGCTCGCGCCCTTAGGGAGGAGGGCTATGAAGTGGTTGTCGCAGCCGTTCACGGTCACGCATCGAAAGAAATTGAGTCGCTCGCGAGCCATGTCCGATGGATTGGCGTTTGCAAACTCGGGGGCATGCAACGGTTTTTTCGCAAACACAACGTTGGCCATGTTTGCTTATCGGGGAAACTGTTTAAGGATAAAATTCTGTTTCACGGATGGGGCTGGATGGATCACTTCCCAGATTGGGAATGTGTAAAGACAATGTTGCCGCATTTTTTTTGGCGGACCCGCGACACGACCGATAACTCGCTGTTGGGTGCCGTTGTTACCTCGTTTGGACGATGTGGGATCATGACCGTACCAGGCACAGAATTTGCTTCCCAATTGATTGCTCAAGAAGGGGTTCTCACGCGTCGCAAACCAAGCAGCTTCGAGCGTGACGATATTGAATTCGGCTGGAACATAGCCAAGCAAATGGGTGGACTGGATGTTGGCCAAAGCGTAACTGTTCGTGACAGAACCATCTTGGCAGTCGAAGCCATCGAGGGTACGGACGCATGCATTGTTCGAACAGGACAAATTTGCCCTCGAGGTGGATTTACGCTAGTCAAAGTTGCCAAGCCAGAACAGGACATGCGATTCGATCTTCCGACGATCGGACCACAAACAATTGAAAAGATGGCTCTAGCGGGCGGCAAAGCCATCGCTATCGAAGCTGAAAAAACGATTATCATCAATCGCGAAGAAACCATTCGATGCGCCGAAGAGAATGGAATTGCGATCTACTGTAGAAGTTAGTGCCGCCGGCAGTGCCATCGGCTATCGCCGAAAACAGCCGACGGCGCTAGCCGCGGGTACAACTGTGGGCCCGATACGATAAACCAAACCAAGCGACAGTGGACTGAAGCGAGTAGTGATGCGATTGCTTCTTAGACCGCCACGAGTTGATCTGGCCATGCACGATTGCTTGCTGCGACGGTGTTGTCACAATACTACTCGCCGCAAATTTTCCTCAATTGCCGCAGTCGCTTTTTGGTTTAGCTGATAGACCATCGGTACGCACATTGCGTGCGACATCCCAATCTCTTCCGGACCGCGAGGGGGGGGCTCCGGAATTCTGCTCGGCGGCATCTTTCGCGAGTGCGTCCCGAGACCAACCGTTGGCATTTGGCCTTCTGCTGGTCGCCTTAGCCCAAGCTCGTCGCAAAGCACCGCGTAGAGGTCACCCAGTTGCTGCCATGCGGCCTCCGATTCCGCAATTTGCGGCATCGAATCGGCGCTCGCCATGACCAAGCCGACACCTGCCGCGCCAGCTAGTAACAACTCTTTCATCGATGCAAAGATCAACACAGCCGAACCGCCAAAGTCCATAGGAACCATGACAACAGCTAACAGCGGCGCAAACAAGATCCCGGCCGGAGCAAAACCAGTGATGAGTCTTTTTGACATCGGCATATCGGACCACATCTTGGAGGTGAACTGGTCCAGTTGCTGGTCATCGAGCTCAATGAGGCTTTCTTTCTGAAACCTATCGATGGCGCGTTGGCAGGCTTCGCGAACCCGTTTTTTCTGCTCGTCACAATCCTCCAAGCCTTCGTCCAATCGCAAGATGCCTCGTCGATCGTGCCGATGCAAATGACCCATCAGGACCTCCGCCGTCACGATCTTGCCAGATTGTCCGGATGTCCAGCGAGTGCGAATCCAACGACCAATCGATTCTGTCTTGCCGCTAAACCACTTGGGGAACTGGAGCCAGGTCGTGGCCGAAACAAGACTCGCTTTGCTCGTTTCAGCCAGTCGTGTAGTCCACCTGCCTGGCATGGCCCACCATGGAGCCGTCCTCTCTAGAGAAAGAGACACTTGTTGAATAATTTGCCGGGAGACTTGAAGTCGAATTTTGGTTGCATGGGTCGCGGATCCATCCGTTGAAAAGTCCAAGCATGCGTTCGCAACGGAGCTCTGTAGCGAGTCCGTAATCGCCAATGAATTGCGAACGAACGCGTGAGAATCAGCGATTGCATTCTTTATTCGCAGCTTTAACAACGAAGTGGTCGAAGTCAAAACATCTTCGAAGAGACTTCGCTTGTCGAGCTGCGAGCCGATGTTCAATAGCCAATCTTCTACGGGAATGGGAGTCGGGGGCTGCGAGATCGGTTGCTTGTCGATGCGGAAAAACAGAGGCAGCGCAGACTGGTCCTTTGCAGCAAGTCCATCGGGTGGCAAAGGGAGTCGATCTCGCTGCTGAGGTCCGTCGAAGCCGTAGGCCATGTATTGACGGCTGATATTATGGAGACCGTAGAGTTCCTCGAGCTCATAGTGAATGTCGGTTGTTTCATAACGACGTGGAACACGATTGACTGCCAAGATTTGTTTTACGCTTGGCATTCGATCACTGAGAACTCTCAGGAGCCGGCTGACCGTTTGATCGTGCATGGCATTGGCAGGGAGCACCACCACGAAGGCCGAGCAAAGCGGTGCGGCGCTCGCCAACACCGCAAGCCTTGCATCCGCGATGGATTGAGACTGCTCGTGAAAGAGTTGGTCGCTGGAGACAGAACGCGCTCCATTTTCTAGGACGGGGATTGGCCACGATCGGTTTGGAAGAAAGCCTGTTTGTACATCAGGGCAATCCATTAAGGCCAATCCCCATCGATCGAGTTGCGGGTCGGTTGCCACGAGCGGGATCTCGATGGTTTCTCGAAGCCGCTCGGTCCCGAAGGAATCCACAAAGGGCCTGGGGGTTGTGTCGTTGTACTGCCCCATGGCTTTTTCTGCATCGGTTGAAAGCATTTCGCTTCCGCAACCGAAAACCGATTGCAGCCGTTCCTGAATGGAGTTCCATAACGCGAGGTCTTTGCTCCAAGATTCTGGCAACCACAGCACAAACCGGTGAGTGCCTTGCGAATTGGCTGATCCAACCAGGATGCGACGCCTGTTTCCCTCCGAAAGGTAGGTCGAAACGAGCGACGATTTGCCAGCATTCAACAATCCTAGGACCGCAACGATGGGAGCGGCCGGAGCTTGGCAGCATCTCAATGCTTGTTCAAGCAGCTTTTGAATAATGGACGGTACATTGAGACGATGCGTTTCAGGTGTCGAAGCACTGATTTGCCAGGATTGTTCCATCTCATGCGTTGCGCTACCAGGACTGGCCGGTAGCAGCGCTGCAAAATCGTAAAAAGACAAAGTCTCTTTCGCCGAAAAAACGGAATAAGCGAAGGCACTTTGGGGAGATGCGTCAAGCAGTTTACACTCTAGCGATTGAAGCTCAGGCAATAGTGTGTCAAAGCCAGATGCATTTTGGAGCACGCAAATCGTTCCTTTTTCTGCGAATTCGTTGCCACTTGAAAAATCTTAGAATCCGCAGATAGTAGAACATTCATCGCTCAGAATCAAACGACGGATCCAACATGCAATCAAAACGGACGATAACCTCCAAGCAATTGACAATTCTAATGGTTGTTTTGGTAGCTGGACCGGTCGCTTGCGGGTTGCTGATGTCCTATTTTACACCTCGCAATCCTGAGCCAACGCTGCCCGCACTGGTAAAGTTGGAATCGAAATGGGTTCCACCTAGCGAACCATCCCAGAGTCGTCGACTCGTACCGTGTATTTCGGTCAAAAATCCGACTGGTGAAGCCTGGCGTAATCTATCGATTGGATTGAACGAACAGTTTTACAGTCAAGAGCCAAAGGGAGTCGGTGCCGGCGAGTATATCTCCGTCCCGTTGGAAACCTTCGTTGCCCGCAATGGTAGTGTGCGATTTCCAGTCGGGAATCGGGATATCAAGCTTGTGACAGTCTTTGCACAAATTGAAACGGGGGCTCGCGCGGTTAGCGAATACACAATGCCAGCAAAGGTCGCTGTGCCCAGCACGTCAGAAAACGCAGCTGATGCGGGATGGGTGTCGGCGAATTGAGCCCAGCACCAGAGCCGTTGCCCCAACGGCTTTGAGTTAGGAGCACAACTTTTCTACAATCAAACTCAGCTCTTACGTGAACATTGCATCAAAAAGGCAGAAATCGCAAATATTGCTAAGCCTACGCCCCCAGTAATGAGTGAACTGATCATCTCTGGCACCCTCGAGGTTAAATATCGTTTGAACTTAAATAGGTCTGGTGGATCCGGATCCTTTAGTCCCTCTTCGACCATGATATTCCAATAATCCCAAGTGTCCGAAGGTGCGCTTTGGAGTGCCTTTAGTCTTATCCCTTCCATGAATTCCGCCTCGGTTTTATTTAGGTCTACGTCATTTTGAGCTAGTTGAGAAGTGATGCTATATCGGTCATAGACCAAGTAACTCCCGTAGGTCAGTCCAATCAAACCAACTACAAATGAAATAGCGGCAGTCGCCCCAAGCAAATTCCAGGACTTACTGGTTTTGATTGTCTTCTTTGCGGGGACTGCTGATGCGAATTCAGCTAGTTTTCGAATCGTAGGAACGTCGATCGGTTTGCCGCATTGCGGACATGGTAAGGACATACCCGCTTGGCTTCTGTTGACGGGGATATTTGCCCCGCACGCACAGGGCAATAGAAACTGGGACATAGCTCGGCTTTGACAGAATGTGGACGGGAATGGAAACAAGCGTTCATACGCAGATGGACGCGAAAAGGCTCATTTCAAGCGTACTCATTGTGCCCGAGCGGATTCTAATGATCAAGCGACTAGACCTGGAGAAGATCCTAGTTAGAATACTTCTGCACGCAAGGCCTCAGCAATTGTGAGTGCTTTGAGGACGTAGGCTGATTGCAGAACGCAACGATTGATTGCGGCACGCAGGAGCCTCCGCCCAGCAAAATCGGTTATTCCCCGCACGATGTCCCTACCGGATTGGTGTCCCACCGGATTTGTGTAAAGCCCAGCGTCTACGACTGATTCTTTCGCGTCAAGTAAAGCTTCCAACCAATAGTTCATGCTGCGGTTGGCTAAAATACAAAGAACACGACCGATGAACAGCGTCCCATGCAGGCAATGAACGGGGAAATCCATGGAGCTAAAGCGTCAGGGAAGGTTCGATTCGGTCGTGTTCCAAAAGCAGCAAATATTTCCGCAATTACGTGGTTCACGTGTACTTTAAGGCAGTTGCTCAAATACACTGGAGTCACCATACCCTATTCCCGGTGTTGTGGTTTTGCACAAACGCAAGCGATCTAAGGTCGTTGAGCCATGGTAGGCTTTCGTTATTCGTAAAAATTTACCATTTATGTTCGGAGTCCCGTCGGTAAGCAGTTAGGT
>JAYVPJ010000051.1:0-29327 GCA_043757445.1 Pirellula sp.
TAACGAAGAGCGTCCAGCGAGAATCGAACTCGCAATTCCTCCTTGGCAAGGAGATGGGTTACCACTACACCATGGACGCCTTTTGTTGGCTCAACCAAATTGTCAAAGATCAAGAGCACCGAGTGAGGATCGAACTCACGTAGCCGCTTTACGAAAGCGGTGTCATTCCACTAGACCATCAGTGCATATTCATTCAGTGGGATCGGTGGGTATCGAACCTACATCGGCCGGTTTAAGAGTCCGGTGCATTACCTTGTCTGCCACAATCCCATTTGTGTTTTGTCTTGCAAGTCGGCGTGGAAGGAATCGAACCTTCGACCTTCGTCTTATAAGGACGCTGCTCGGACCATCGAGCTGCACGCCGAACAAGTGAGGCCGGTGGGATTCGAACCCACGCTTTGCGGATTAAAAGTCCGCTGTGCTGCCGCTACACCACAACCTCATGAATGGTTATGGCTATGCGTTTCAAGCGACTTTGTGTTTTCATCATGTTCTCCTTTAAGTTCTGTTCTTCAGTGGTAGCCCTGAGAATTGAACTCAGCGCGATCCGCTTATCAGACGCCTGTTTTTTCTATTGGCTAACGCGGGGGCTCCAGCCCTCGACTACCATCTCTCTCAGTCGGGTGTGTCGGAATCGAACCGCTCTCGATCGCCCCAAACGACCTGTGCCAGCCATTACACTTCACGCCCGTAGTTGTTATGTCAGTGGACCTGCAGGGAGTTGAACCCTGTAGCCTTGATTGCAAGTCAAAGCGCCGACCCGTCGGCAAGCCCATTAGTTATGTCAGTGACTCGTGTGGGATTCGAACCCGACCTAGCTGGCTTGAAAGACCAGCAACCTCACCAGAAGTCGAACGAGCCATATTGGTTATGTATTTGCGCACCTCTATCGCAGTTATTCTCAAAGTGTTTTTGCAAGCAACGCATTCAGTGGACTGGGAGGTGCTCGAACCCTCCTCTCCGGCTCTTCAGGCCAGCGCTATACCGTCTCAGCTACCAGTCCATCTGCATGTAAAACGTTGGAAAAAGGCACGAAAAAACCCGGTGTCACTTTGGGGGTAACACCGGGTTCGCCAACGTTTGCTTCGTTAGTACGGCCGAGTGTTACCTCCGATGTGGATGTATGGGGAGCGCATTCGCGTTTTGCAACACGATACAACCCTCATATCCATTAAATCGTTCGGTACTCAGCCGTATTGAAGTCATGATCTCGTATCCAGTGATTGATTGCTTTTCAGATTCCTTACCACGCCTTGTAGCGTGTACAGGAAGATAGACGTCGCTAAGATGATTTGGTTCGCCGAATTTTCTTGGTTCACCAAAATTCTTGCAACAAGCCAACATCCCGACATACGTATAAACGCAGATACCCAGCGAAAGTCTCCATCCGCAATGAATAATATCGAAGTATTTTTGAAAGCAAGCACGTTCGCTGTGGCCGGCGCATCGCAAGATCGATACAAGTACGGCAACAAAGTATTCCGTGCGATCGTCGCATCGGGTCGCACTGCTTATCCGCTCAATCCGACAGCACCCGAAGTAGAAGGTGATCCCGCGTTCGCCTCAATTTCCGATCTACCCGTTGTCCCAGAGTCCTTGTCGATCGTAACGCCACCACACGTCACACGCGAAGTCATCCAACAAGCGATTGCTGCTGGCGTCAAGAATATTTGGATGCAACCCGGAGCAGAAGATCCCAGAGGAAGCCAGGCCGCTAGGGAAGCTGGACTCAATGTCATCGACGATGGAAGTTGTATACTTGTCAGTCTTTCAATTGAACGATCATCGAAGTAGAGGTCCAATCGCATGAAGTCCCAACATGAGAGCAATCCAATCGGAAACACCGTAGAATCGCAAGTTAAGAAGAGCGAAAAGCCGTGCCAACCGGCTTGCCCTGTATGCGGCGGGTCGCTGATTGACATCCGCGCGAAGCTGCAATGCTCAAAGTGTCACAGGATTTGCGAGACTTGCTGCGAAGGTGGTCGTGGATAGTCTCGACTCCTCACGAGTCTAGCAAGCCACCAACAATCCATCTTCAACAACTAGTTCCACAATTTGTGCCTTGGCTTGCGGTTCGGTTAACTCGCCACGGAGGATTTTGACATTGGAAGGGGCAACAATGCCGAGAGAGATTCGGTTGCCTTGGATTTTGACGACTTCCACAGTGATGTTGCCGTCGATAACCAACTTATCACCAACTTTTCGACTTAGAACTAGCATTTTGATTCTTCCATGAGTTCGATTGCTGCGGCAGTGCGGGAATTGTTGGTCTGCCGCGTCCCAACACATTCATTATCAGTTGAGCAAGTGACAACTTAGGTCAATGTTCAAGTGAATTCGAAATTATTAGACGATTAAGGTTTCCAGTAACCGCTGTCGTCCACTAAATCTCTAAGTGGTACTTTGGCGAGCGTTGCGCCATTGGGAAATTGAAGCGTCGCGGTTTCACCGTCGACGGAGACAAGAATCGCCCGTTGGCCTCGCACGTAGCGATTGCTGAGTGGAACTTCCTGTCCAATTCGAGACCTAATAGCGTTGAGTTGATCTTCGGCTTCCCTGCGAAAGTCGATTTCCTTCGGTTTCTTTGACATGGCATGTACTCCTTTGCCTCGAGTTTCTCGATGGCGATGACACGTTTGGTCAATTGCCATTCACGCCAAATTGCTGTGATAGCATTGCAAGAGGAGTTTCATTCGGAACAATTCGCGACGCGTTCGGGCCGAGTCGAAGCAGGAGTCTGATCAAATTCAGATACGAGGTGTGCGTGGCTGCAAATTGTCCACATCGATCGTAGTTCGAAATGGCATCACAAGATTTCATTTGCCTGTCCTGCGAACCAGACAAAATGATCCGCAGATTTGGATAAGCGGCGAGGAGATTCGCTGCAGTTTCGACATGGGTAATGTTTTCCAGCTCGAAGGAATCTGGAGAGCTGTTTCCCCATCGTTCAACAATCGCCCTTGAGCGTTTGTCCCATGGATAAGGCAACTCAACAGGATCTGTTCGTTGCCAGCGGACGTCTGGAAGTCGCTCTTTTGCTCGTGCCACAAAATGGTAGATGTAGCTTTGCATGACTGGATTGCCTACCCAGCAGTCGTTCTGATGCAAGTTCACATTGTAGTCGGCGGGCAGGAAGCGAATCGCACTACGATGGTAGGTCCACAATTGGTTGACGATCAAGCATTCATCGCATCCAAGATAGTGCTTGCCACCGGTTGGAAGGAGGTGACTGATGATTTCGGCAAACATGGTTCCAAAGAATTCGGTCCCGTAGAGATACAGTCCGCCGTTGGGATGCGTCCATGCCGGCGCTGCTATGACGTCACAGCGACGTGCCCATTCTTCGTGCGCCATTTGATTCCAGCTGGCGCGATCGACGCGTCGTTGCGGGCTTTGGCGTCCTGAGACCATTGCGAAGTCAGTTGGTGCGACGAGGTCGAACGGCGATGGGCAGTCGCTACGGATGACCATGTCATTGTCGAGTTGGAGGACGAGGCTGGAGCCAAAGAGCGATTGCACGTGATCGCAGACAAACATCTTCTGCCAGAACGGATGACAAGAATGCAATGGGTTAGTGATCCAGAGTACCTCCGCGTTCCATCGGGTTGCGGCGGCGTGAAAGCTTGCACGGACGTTAGGCAAGCTTCGGCGCGGTGGCAAGTCGAGTACTGCAATCACTCGCTTCATTGTTGTTGATCCTTGATGGTTGGGGCCTGGTGATGGAACGGGATCTTGCGTGCTGGACATAGACCACACTGGGGAATCTCCCGAGTCGCAAAGAACTCTCGGACCTCGTTGTCGGATGCGGTTGGTGGGCAAGCCTTGTAGTCCCGAAAGAGCTGCCACGCTGGGATCGCCTCCAAGCGAAGTTTTCGCTCCATAGTTGCGAAGTATGCGAGAGCTGGGCATTTCCAAAGGTGGCCTTTGAATAGTTGCGTACACGATCGTTGCAGGCAGATCTTCCATGCCGCTCTGGGGCGACTGTCGAAAGGCATTGGCTTGCCATCGATCATGTGATACTGCTGTCGCCAGCCTTTGTGGGATTCGCGGACAGTAATTTTCAAATCGGGGTAGGCGGCTCGCCATTCTTCGAGGCGCTGATGCACTTCGATAAATTGCCTTCGATATGCTGGCGCGTTGCCATGTTGAGAAACGTCCATGCGAAAGCCGTTGTCGATGAGAGCTCGTGGCAAATCGGGATGTCGATCGAGGAAGAAACCGTTGGTTACAAAGAGCCCGGATGAATTGGGAAACGCGTTACGTGCTATCACGATGATCTGAATCAAATCGGGATTGAGCGTTGGCTCTCCACCAAGGATTGCGATCTGCTTCGGTGCAAGTCGACCTCGCCATGCGTCGAAGTTCTCTCTTGTATCTTCAACACTGACGATCCCGCCAGCGTGGAAGTTGGAGTAATGCGAGCACTGCGCACAATAGAGATTGCACGCATGTGCTGCATGAAACTCAAGGTTGGGAATCTCGATCATAGTGGTCTTGAGCCTTGAGTCTTAAAGTGAACAAAAAACAGCCGACACGAGTAACGCGTCGGCTCGCGAGAAGACTAACTGCCCGTGTTAAATAACCACGTCTGAGTCGCTTCCCGAATCTACGATGTCTTCGGGACGTACTTTACGGCGGGGCCATCCAGGTGGGAGCGGAACATTGCGCCCAGGATGTCCGGGCGGTAGGTTATTCGGATATGAGTAACCAGGTGGCAAATGATAGGGGTGATCCGGTGGTAGCCTTGGCCAAGTGTAAATCGGCGGAGGATAAAGGACCTCGACCGGAGGTTCGGATACCGGTGGCCAAGCAAGATGGGGAGGCCACCAAACCGGACGCGGCTCAGGTACATACGGAAGCGGCTCTCCAGGTGGATCGAACGGAGGAGGCGGCCACCAGGGTGGTCGTTGTCCGTCAGGGCCGATTAGGCCGTTGGGAATAGTCATCTTTCACACTCCTTTGAGAAGGGGGATTCAAAACAAATCAACGCCACATGACTTTGCAAAGTCCGTGTTTCTTAGTGCCAAGCTTCAAGTACTCCGGGCGTTGGCGCACATAACCAGGTGGATCGACATGAACGTGTTTGAAGACATGGTCGGTTGCAACGGCGACCTTCATGCCGGCAAGCTTTGCCCGCCAAAAGAAGTCCCAATGCTCTTCAACTTTGAGCTCTTCGTCCCAACGAATCACTTGTAGGATGTCGCGATAGGCAACAAAACAGTTTCCGACATAATCACAACGTGCGATCTTGTCGTGCCAACGATACGCGCCGGAGAAGATTCGCATCACACGATCTTTCGAGGCGAGCATTCTGGGGCCTTCTTCCGTGTTGCTCATTCCAGAAAGCAAATCTAGGTCTGGGTATCGATCGAGCTTCTCAACAAGTTCAGCGAGTCGGGTTTGCTCCGTGATGATGTGATCATCATCCGTGAAGACAACGACGGGAGAATCGCCCATATCCAGCAATCGATTGCGACCGGCTGAAAGTCCTATGTCGTACTCGGTCTCGACGAGTCGATCGACCAATTCGGCTTCTTCCGGACAACACTTTGAAAATCGCAAATCCGGTCGCCCGTCATCGAGCACATGGATCAACGGCCTCTTATCGCCGCATTGCTCAAAGATCGAACGGACGAGCGTTGCACAGCAATGTGGGCGATGAATGGTCTTAATACAAAAGGTTACACGATCACGCATGGACGATCCCTCCACCTGGATATCGCATTGAATGAAAGCCATGTTTACGAAGTCCCATCGCTCGAAACTTGGGTCGACCTCGAAGATCGCCATAGGGCTTGGCTCCGACGTGGGCATGAACCACCGAGCAATCGACTGCAACAGCGATCGCCAGCTTTTCGATTCGACTGGCTCGGTAAAAGAACTCCCAGTGCTCGTAGGTCTTGATCGCTTCATCCCAGCGAACGCGTGCAATGGTGTCGCGTCTTGCTAGAAACGCGTTGCTGACCATGTCACACCAGCAAACCGGCCCGACGCGTTTGTATTCGCCTCGATGCATCCAGATGCGTTTCTTATTCATGAGTGGGCTGAGCATCATCGGCTGCCCACCTCCACCTTGACGAACGGCAAGGATGTCGAGATTGTGCTCATAGAATCGTTTATAGACGCGATCAAGATGTAGATCGGGAGTGACGATCTGATCATCGTCGAGCAAGAAAACCAGTTCGGTCTCGGCGGCGTCGATTGCAGTGTTACGTCCAATGCCAACTCCCACATCGTGCGTTTCGAGGTCGATCACACGGCAATGCTTGGCTGTCTCCGGATATTTGGCCGAGAATCGTAGTTCTGGGCGACCATCATCCACAACGACGATCGTTGGCGAGCCGAGCTCCTTACGCAATGATTCAACAAGCCGATTACATGCCCACGGGCGATGGATCGTCTTGATGCAGAAGGTGATTTGGTCGATTGGCAGATTGCTTGTCATGGGCGAACTCACGGATTGGAGATCATTTGGATTAGCTTCATAAAATGTCGAAAGTCTTTACCTCGATTGGCTTGGAACTTCATTCGCAGAACAACATCCAGCGGAGCGACATTTCCAAGTTCTGAAATCAAGGAGCGATCGAACACGCTGTCGAAATCGCCAGGCTGGAATTGACCGATCTGATGGATAAGGTCTAGTTTGGGATTGCTGGCAATTCGCGTCGAATGCTGAATGCCACCGTGACCGTTGTCTTCACCTCGATTCCAAATCTTTTGATGGTGCCGCGAAACTCGATTCACCAGAGCGTCCCATTCATCAACGGGGATGGTTGGATCGAGCCACGCATCTATGTCGCGCTGTCCCCAATTGAATCCGTGAAGCTGGATCGCCGTGGAACCGACAATCAAGTAACGTTGGTTTAGCTCTCCAAGAATCGTGATCGCATTCATCAACCGAACTTCCTCAATTCTGGATTGACGTGAGCGATGGCCGACTCGAGTTCTTCCTCCGTGGGATCAATGCCAAGAAATTCAACAATTCTTGCGATGCCCGCAGCTGGGTCTTTCGTCAACTCCGCAAAGTCAACCCGAAGCACAGGGACTTTCGGGTTCGCCTTTATGAATCGTTCACGATGTTCCAAAAGCGATCGCTGTAGTCGTTCGCAGGCTGCATCGTCTGCGGCGAACCATTGGCCGCGATGTTTGTTGCTGCGGTCTTGAAGCGAACGGATCGAAGCTTCGATGGGTCGATCGACTGCTATGATTCGAAGAGAGTCACCAAGACCCGCATACAAGTGCTCTGCAAATCGGCACAGGTGTGGATACTTGGCCCCTGCGACTGTCTTGTCTCGATTGGCTTCCGTCTTTCGACCTACGATCCAGCTTTTGAGTTGCTTGGTGAGCTGCCCATCGCCGACCTTCGGATCGATCGCTGGGAGTCGCATGACACTCTCACAGAGTTTAGCTAGCCCGATCGCTTCGCCGCCTCCGGTTGCTTCATAGCCACCGAGTTCGTTCCCCATATGAACGCCAAGATGATGCATGACCATCGCGACGCAGGATGTGCCTGATCGATGTGGGCCAAGAACAGCGAAAAACGGAGCG
Source organism: Pirellula sp. (assembly GCA_043757445.1). GTDB lineage: Bacteria > Planctomycetota > Planctomycetia > Pirellulales > Pirellulaceae > JBKCUI01. Next base: position 7,549 of record JAYVPJ010000051.1, read on the forward strand.
TCAGAATGGTCCGCATTCCGAGCGTCGTTGAAGAATCGTGTTTGCTCCCACTTGCGGCCGCAAATGTTCGACTTGGTCGGGAGCTGACCCACGAGCCATCGATCCGGCGTGTAAACGGCAAGAGATTCTTTATCGACCGTCTTCGACTGGACCATCATTTCGTATCGACGCTGGGTGAGGCGACCAAGGTGATGATCGATGTGATGCTTTACATGCCACTCATTCCAGTTCAAATGGCGATAGAGGGTCTTCATTGCCAACCGACCTCGCACCATGAATGCATGCGTACGATTGACATTAAACGGGCGGTAAACGCGCTCGCTGATTTTCTGTGGAGGATGCTTGCCGGCGTAGAGATGCTGTCCACCGAGATAAGCTAATCCCCAGTCCTCCGGAAGCTCTGCGACATACTGCTGAAGTTGCTCCGTGAATTCTGATCCGAATCCTGCGTCGTCTTCGAAGACAACATACGAATCGATCCCTTCGAGCAAACACTTCTCAAGGATGAGCAAATGCGATCGATAGCATCCCCAGGCACCGTTGCCTGCTCGCCACTGCGGAGGTGTTGCCAATCGCCGTCCGTCGATAGCTGCAAAGCGCTCGGGCTCAGGGAATGGCCACGGATTTGGCAATTGATCCAGCCACTCTCGCAGTCGATCGTCGCGTCGATCTAGGTTCATTAGGAAACACCGCTCAACGATCTTATTCGTCGTCGGTGTCGTCAGTGTCGTCGTCGTTTGGCTCGGGTGCTCCGTCTGGGAACTTGCGTTCGAAGCGACGGATGGCTGTGATGACGAGCGACTTTGCGATGATGCGAGTAAACTTCCCACTTGGTAATCCTCTCAATTCGGCTTCTTCTAGTAACCATTCCACGATCGTGTCGAGATTCTGTCGGCAACCTTCAACTCCCCAATCGTTCATCGTGTCGGCGCGTGTTTCGCACTTGCACGAATCACTTGGTCGAGCGAACCAGGCGAGCATTTTTTTGAGCTCATTTCCGGGACCTGGGCGAAAGTCATTGATTCGAAAGCTGACGGGCTCTTCACCCGTCGGCTTATACTGGTTCATCAATTGGCGAAGTTCGGCGATCGGCTTGCCAAGTCGCTTGCGATGAACGATTGCCATTCCGAGCGTCACAACGTTGACTGCCTGCGGGTTAGAATCTTGCTGGCACGCTTCGCAGGCCTTCGCTGATGCGAGTACTTTGCATTCGGCGACTTGTGATGCAACGCGGCATTTGTTATCAGGCGACAGGTGTGGGCAATGCATCATGCTGCCACCTCCATTACCGCTCCGTCGTAGCTACCAGCGCCCTCGGGTGGTTCAGGACTTTCGCAGTCCGAATCGAGCAACTCCCAGCCGCATGACCAGATCCACGTGCTAGTGCAACCGCTGCTGGAACTTCCTGGCGGTGGTTCGCTTGGTGGCTCCGAATCCGATGTGCTTGGGCCACTACCGTCAGATGGGTCAGAATCTGATGGCTCTGAATCCGAATCGCTTTCGGAATTGCTATCCGACGTGCTGTGGGATGCACTACCTGATGGATGATGACTTGTTGAGTCGCTATAGCTCGGATAATCGCTGGTGCTATATGAGGGTCGATCGCTACTTGGATCTTCGCTTTTGCTCTCCGATTCGCTGTGGCTGGTCGATTCACTGGTACTATCGGAGGTGCTTTCGGAAGTACTTGTGCTCCCTGATTCGCTGTTGCTCGCAGATCCGCTGCCGGAGTAGCTGGGTCGGCTAGTACTGTAGGAATCGCTGCCAGAATGCGATTGGCTATCAGAGCCGCTCTCCGATTCGGATTGGCTTTGCGATTCACTCTCGCTATCACTCGAAGATTCAGGGACGCTGGTGCTGATGGACCCGCTATCCGAATAAGATTCGCTTTCCGAATCGCTCTGTGATTCGCTATCCGAACTTTCGGAATCACTATTGCTGGAATCACTCCCGCTCGAATCACTATCGCTTGCGCTCGATCCACTCGAGTAGCTTGGCGTTGAATAGCTCGGATGCGACGTCGATTTACTGTCGCTATTCGATTCACTCGATGCCGAATCTGAATCGCTTGAATCCGATTCACTCGATTCGGAATCGCTCGACTGGGAATCACTAGAATCGGATTCGCTCGATGAGAAATGGCTGCTCGATACGCTAGGCAGACTGTACGAATCGGATGACTTTGAATCGTCGGAACTTGAATCATCAGAACTGGAATCAGACGACTCACTGGATTTGCTGTCCGAACTGCTCGATGCCGAATACGATGAATGGCTACTGGAAGGGTTTGAACCAGAGATGCTGATTGATGATTCGCTCGGTGAACCACTCGATGAATCGCTGCTTGAGCCACTCTCGGAGGAATCGCTACTTGAGCTTGATCCGCTGCTTGTTGACGAACTGCTATCGGGCTCGCTGTAGGATTGGCTCGATTGGCTTGAATCGCTGCTTCCAGAGGAACCGCTACTGGAAGAATCGGAACTCGATGATTCGCTACTCGAGGAGTCACTACTCGATGAATCACTATTTGATGTGGACGACGATGACAACGAGCTGGACGATCCGCTGGAACTAGATGAACTCGACGAGTCGCTTGAGGAGCTGGATGATGACGAACTCGAACTTGGCGAACTGCTGCTTGAAGAAGACGAAGACGGGCTAGAACTACTGCTAAGGCTTAGGGATGTACTGCTTGACGATCCGCTGCTCGACGAAGGTGACGACGAACGGCTTGAACTTGGTGAACTACTGCTGGAGGAACTTGGCGACGAAGAACTGCTCGACGAGCTAATCGATGAGCTGCTCGACATACTACTCGATGGGCTGCTGCTCGATGATGACGAGTCAGAGCTACTACTGGACGATGAACTGATGCTCGATGACGACGAGCTGCTAGACGAGCTTGAGCTACTACTTGAGCTTGAACTGGAACTTGAATCGCTGGAGCTGCTTGAACTCGAGCTGCTCCCGTCGCAGCATCGGCAACCGATCGTCAGATATGCCGTCGTGTCCTCGTGGAAGTGGCAAACGATTTGTTGGCTCGGCAGAAGTGCATAGTCACAGACGTTATAGACCGAGACGACGGCACCCGCGGCGATCCATGCTCCACCAACAAAACGCAGTTCACGAGCCGAACCCCAGGACTTGCTTTTGATGCGTCGGCCTGGTTTGCAAATAAGCGTCTGCTTGGGCGGATCGAGTAACCACGAATCGCGTCCGTCGAACGTCACACCTAGGTACTGTGGCTCGTCGGGGTTGATTGGCCCACGAATACCCTGAGTGCCGTGATGACGCACCACCACGCGAACCGTTGCGCCACCGGGCCGCTGAACGGGTTCGAGTAGCCCAGCGTCGTCAACCGTAAAGAGTTCACAATTGGCCGACCCTGTTTGAAGACCACGCCTCGCTGGAATTCCACTGGTCGGAATCCGTGCGAGATAATGTGTGCGATGATGATTCGACAAGCGAACAACAGCCCAGCGAAGTCCGAGCCCTGGTTCGCGCCAAAGAATCTGCGCCGCGCCGTCGGGTTTGGACTTGAGAGCGTTTGAGTTGCTCGATTCGATGTCCACATATTGATGCCAGTCCTCATCTACATTGATTCTCGCAGGGCAAACACCGCTAACCCATGCGCGTCCCATCCGACCAGCACGCATCGGATCGAGCAAAATGACGAACTGCCCGGAATGATCCTCGGTCGGTAGGACAACGTTGATGGCGACCTGGTTTTTGAACTCACGGTCATTCACCGCGGGCAGGATGATGGGCGAGTCGATTCCCAAGACCGCGAATCGATCGAGGTCTCGGCCACTTTGGTTGCGAACCTTGATGATGTCGCCTTGGCGCAGCAATGAATCGGATTCGCCTCGTTGATCATGTTGGGATTCAGCATTGCTGCGAGCCGCATCGACCATCGCGTTCCAAGTTGATGCAGGAATCTCCAGTGGCCGTCCCGCTTGTGCTTTCTTGAACTTATCTCCACTCATTGCGTTACCTCACCCTGCCAGTCCAAGGAGAGAGAAGTCGCCGTAAGGGTAAACCTGTTCGACGTAAGCAGAAATCGGCTTCTTGATCAACGTGTGGGAACCTTGATCTTCATCATCTGTAAATCTCACCCAGAGATAGTGCCAACCTTCCTTGGCTATTCCGTTGATGGCACCAAGACTAAGACCGGCAACGTTCGGGCTGGCAGCGAATCGAAAGGTGATTTCCCAATCGTCCTTGCCACGCTTCGAACCACTCGCACCCAGGAACAGCAATTCACCTTTGGCAAAACCCTTGAACAACCCGTCGTTTACTTTGCCTGTAAGATTAAAGAGCTTTAACTTGTACGCTTCGGTGACAAGCAGATCATCGATATAGTGGGTCTCGGTGAAGTTGTAGACCGGGACCGTGATATCTGTTCCACCAACCTGGTCATCGTTTACTCCGATCGCGCCGCCAAAGTTGGGAGCGATCTCACCAGGGGCTGCGTAGATGCCGACTGTTCCACGGCTTTGCGAAATGTGCTGCGTTCCGCCTCCGGTGTCGAAGGTAAATTGTGCCTCTTGCTTGGAGTATTGAGCGGTGCCTTCCCAGATTTCTCCGCCAAGAGGCTCGAATGTGACTCCGGTACGCCTGAGGCCGAGATAATCTCGTGGTGAATAGGCCAAGAGTAACGAGCGAACGATGCTGTCATCGTCAGTGCCTTGGACGACGAAACGAAGTTCGGCCGAAGGTTGATCTCCTTCGGTCCCTTCACGGCTTCGATAGGTTTCGTCAATAGTGATTGGCATCGCGTCGGCTTACTCCGTAAATACGAGTCGGCCACGCTTGGCTTGTTCGGTAAGAACCTTTGTGTTCATGGCAACTTGCTCAGTTGCCTGGGCTGTTCGCTGCGAAAGACTATCGGCACCGAGGCCGGCTAGACCAATCGCATTGAAACCTCCCTTGCTTTCGATCTTGCGTTGTTGATCGCCAAGAGCAGTTCGACTGGCAGCCAATGATGATGCAATCTCGGGCAAGGACATTTTGGGCTTCTTGCCATCGACGTTGTCCTTGGCTGGGTCTGCGGGAGCCTGGGCTTCAGCGATGGCCGCTTGCCACTCGCCTTTCGCTTGATCGACTTGTTGTTGGCTTGTAGCCATGTCCTGATTGAATTGCTGCTCGCGCTGTTGTTGTTCAGTCGCTTGCATCTGGTCGAGTGCGGTTTGAGATCCGGTTCGATCGCTTTCGATCTTGGATTGTCGCTGTTGGCGTTCTTGGTCTCGTTTTCCGATCGCTTCCAACATCGAAGTTTCGCTGGCAGCGTTCTTGGCATTAGTTTCGGCATCGATCTTCTTGACTTCGGCTTGGACATTGATGTCTTCATCGAAGAGGGATTTCAACTGAGTCCACGCTTTGCGGATGAATCCAACGGTCGTATTCCAAGTTTGCGTGAGCATGTTCACAAACAGTGACCACGAATCTGCCAAGAATCCAACGGTCTCCACCCAGCCCGATTCAAGACCAGCGGTTGCATCCGTTAGCAACTTCGCCGCACCAAATGTTGCGTTACTTGCAATTTCAAGAAATGACTTTTTGAAACCCAGCCACAGACTTGTGAGATAGTTGACTCCGCGCTGCCATTCCATCTTGAGCATCAGCCACAGAATTCGGCCAGCGAGGGCAATATTGCCAGAAGCGAGTGCAGCGCCGATCGCGTTCCACGATTTGAGAGCGTCGTCCTTCAGAACAGCAAATCGGTCCGCCAACCAAGCAAGGGCTTGTGATCCAACATCCGATGCATAGACCAAGTATGTTCCAAGTGCGACAGCCGCGACAATCAACAATCCCATCGGCGAAAGAATTGCCCCGAGCAAACTAGCGACCACTGTGATCGCACCCGTGAACACGCCAAAGACTGCAGTGACGCCTCCGATGGCAAGTCCGGCGGCACTAAACAATGTTCCGATCGCGAAGATCGCGGCTCCAGCCAGCATCACTCCGACCGTTACCTTTGCAACGAGCTTCACGATCTCATGGTTCTTCTCGATCCATTTGATGATCCCTGAAAGTGACTTAGATGCCGAATCCGACATCGCCTTTAATGGACCGCTAAGAGCTTCACCGATGGCGATCGCAATGCCCTCGACGCTACTCCTTAGAATTCGGAATGCACCGCCAATCCCAGAGTCCATTTCCTTGGCGGTCTTGGATGCAACTCCATTGACGTTGAGAAGCTCCTTGTAAAGGGCTCGCGTATCGACTACCGATTTACCGATGGCGCTTGCTGAAGTAATACCTAGCAATCCAAAGACTTCGTTGAACTTGGCCATTCGCTCGCCAGTAGGAAGCTTTTTCGTGGCCTCGGCAACGTCACCGAGAACGTCGACCAGTGGTCGCGTATTGCCTGCAGCATCCGTGGTTGCAACTCCGAAGACCTTGGAAAACTTCTCTGCCTCGGATGCACTGAGTGTGAGCAAACGCCGAAGTGCAGTGCCCGCTTCACTGCCTTGAATGCCGACGTTTCCAAGCGTTCCGAGAATGGCTAGCGTTTCTTCGAGACTCATGTTGGCGTCGGCAGCCACAGGGCCGGCATACTGAAATGCTTCCCCAAGACTTTCCACACTATTGAAGGTCTTGTTGGCGGCCGCGGTGAAGCCATCAGCCACACGCGTTGCATCGGTGGCTTCGAGACCGAACTGGCGAATGGTGGCTGCCATGATGCCCGAAGCGACGGTTGCATCGGTACCGGTGGCACGAGCCATATCCATGATCGCGCCAGTCATCTCGACGATTTGATCCGGCTTGAAACCCGCTCGGCCCAGCTCCGTCATGAGGGACGCAACTTGAATTGCAGTGAAACTGGTGGTCGCGCCAAGTTCTTTGGCCTTGTTGCGCAGAGTTTCGAGTTCGGCAGACGTGGCTTGCGATACACTTTTTACGGTCAGCATCGCATCGTCAAAAGAAGCGAACACAGCGACGCTCGCCGCCAATGGAGCGGTCGCCGCTGTGCCCATGCCGAACAATCTCATACCAATCATGCGAGTCGCGGAACCGAAGTCCATCAATCGCTTCTTGGCTGCCTCTAAGCCTTTGATGAACGCAGTATTCTTGGTTGTTAGTTCAACATAGGCGGCCCCCGCGCGTACTTGTTGTGTCGATCCCATCGGAGCCTCCTATCAAACGCCGTGTTTGTTCCACCACTGAAGGATGCGTTCCCAGGGTAAGGAACTAAGCACATCAAATCCTTTGTTTGCATGTTCAATGCAGTCGGCCAACAATCAAACCAGTTCGGGAGTATGCACCTCGCGTAGAAGGTTGATCTGATCACGCCGACGATCCAGTTCAGCCACAGCCCATCGAATCGCCTCTGCTTCCTGAGGTGAAATGCAATCGCCTGCTTCACGATCCTCGGCCAGCAATCGCAGTTTTGCTTCTTCATTCGACATCACTTCCGCTCCACAAATACGCGTTTGAGTAGTTGGATATCTGCCTTTGGGGGTTTGGTGGGAGACTTGCTTTGCTCCATTGGATGAAACTCTTGAGTCGTAAACGGTCGAGGTTTCTTCTTGGGATCGCGATGAATGTTGGCGAGTGTTGCGAGAACCGCCGAAGTGTGTTGCCACGCTTCGCGTCTTCGCGATTCGACCATCCAAATCAGTTCCCGAAGTGTCAGGAGACCAGGAGCGACTCCGACGATTCCAGCCAGTTGCCAGATCAATCGCCAGAGTTCATTGGCTCCGACAGTCTCTGTTGCAGTTGCCCGAGAACCTTCTCCTCGAGCTTGGGATCGTCGAGTTGTTTGTCCACGAGCTGGATCGCTTTCGTCTCCAGTTGCCGGAACTTCCCGAGTGCCTTCGTGAGAAGTGCTCGCCGGCTCTTGGGGAAAAAATCGACTAGCTCCTCCAATAAGCTAGTGGTCGCATGATCGATAGCATCGCCCGCCATTGAGCGCCCGAAGTCCTCGTCCGAAACGCTACGTTGGTCTGCTTCTGGTTTGCAGATCACGTAGATCACATCGCAAAGTAAAATGGGATCGCCAACGAGCTTTTCGATGAGCTTCCCCTCGACCGCTTCTAGCAGATCGACATTCACAATTGACCGAACACGACGAACGGCATCCACATTGATTGCCAAGGTCCAAGTTCGACCAGCGTTATCACTGAACGTTTTCATCACGGACCTCCTCCATTGACCCAGCTAGGCGGATTCTCGGCATAGGTTGGCTTGATCGTCACATCGACAGTGATCGCTTCTTCGAGGGCTTCGTTGCGAGTGAACGAGAACACTTCGCAAGTTGCAAGCAATCCCTCGGATTGTGGATCGTTGCTCGCTCCCGAAAGAACTCGAAAGTCCATCGGAGTGTCGGCCAGGAACGCTTGTCGGATGGCACTGAAACCCGCATCGGCCGTATCCCAAACCATCTGGAACTCGATCGACGCATCTTTGAGCGTTCCAACGGTCGTACGCCAGCCTTGATTAGCCCGCGTCGTAACGTCGGCTTCCGCCTTCTCCAAGTTGAGTGTCAAATCCTTGACGTTGGTAAGTTCGGTCGATGCACCCGAACCGGCTGGACCGTAGTACAACCTGGCATCCAATCCCAGTCTCACAGACATGTGTGTTTACTCCCTTAAGTTCGGTGGTCATTAATTCACGGAGTTGGCCCAGAACTTGGGTAAGCGATCTCGTAGCTTATCCAAGGCCGGTCCCATGAATGGTCGTTTAGGATAGGTGCGAGGCTTCTTTGAATCGGCGATTCGCATCGCGTTCTCGCTATTAACGATTCGTGTTGCTCGGTTGGCTTGGGCTTCGGTTAGTATTTTCACGCGAGCGAAGGTCTTACTTCGCCGAGCGAAACGTCCACGTTTATCACGCTGCATTGCTCCGCTGCGACGGATCGGTCCATATTCACCGACCCGGAACTTGTGTGGTTTAAGCAAACGTGCCTTGGGTCGAATCGTTCCACCAAACTCGTGCAAGTTCCAAATCGTTCGCGAGTACTCGTTAGCTGGACCAATAACAACTTCGCTTTGACGCTCGTCGACTTCGTATCGAATGACCCGTTTCAAGTGTCCGGTTGGTGTATGCGGCGCTTCGCCTGGCTTCGATGGCTTCTTACCTCGACGAATGCTTCGTGCTGCCGTTTTGCGAATGGCTCCACCAGCATGACCGAGACTTTTAAAGTTCGCCTTTTGAACCTTCTGTTCCACGGACTTGCCGTTGAATTGGACCTTGACGTTGAGTTGCAGCAAGCTCATTTTGCCACCCGGAATGTGAGGGTTAGCAAACTGGTGAACTGATTGAACTGATCCCAATGTTCCTGTGAGTAAAGGACCCGATGGTCGGTTCCGACCCAGACTGCACCTGGATAACTTGTGAGTCGCTTCAGCCGAAACAAGTCTGCAATCTCTTCTGCGAGTCCGACGAGCGGATCGATCTCGGCAGCGTCCCCCTTTTTGAATTTCTTTTGGACGGCGAGATCGATCGCTGCGTCGTAGCTGTTGCGATGTCGATCTAAGCCCCGAACATGAAGCTCACGAGGGACCACACTCACGTGCAAATCCTTCATATCCTTCAGATCGAAGTTGGGAACGAACAATCGAACCGCTTGCACGGGTTGGCTAAGCGTGGCACTGTTCAGTTCGGCAACGATTGCATCTGCGATATTCAGTACTGTCGACAAGGCTATGATTCTTCCGTGGTGATAAGTTTGGTGTGGATGCGAAGTTTGAGGCGAAACGGATCGCTGTATCGCCACGCTCGTTGGTTTCCGATCGGCAGCACTTCGTAAGTAAAGTTTTTGCCGTCGTCGTTCTCGATGATCAGGTCGCCTCGCTCGGGAAGCGTTGGCTGACCATCGAGTTTCAAATCTGCTGAGTCGATCAAGTAATCGCGGATCTCCATCCGAAGAACCAGACCATCGCCCGTGTCTTGGTCGGCCATCGTTTTTCCGATGGTTGCAGTGACTGTCGATTCAACCTCGCCGCGCCGATAGATGATCTCGCGTGAGGCATGCTTCGTCAGTTTCTCCGCAAGCCATTTCTGGCCCGCCTTCAATAGGTCGCTCATGCCTTGCCCGACTTCTTTTCCGGTGCGAGCAATGTCGAGGCCTTCTCCCGGATTTCATCGAGCCACACTTCGTCGGCACGACGTTGGTACTCAGCGGAAATCGCTGACGCTTCTTCTTGAACTTGCTGTTCTCGAAGGTTGATTGGCCGCGATGGTTCGGATTGAAAGAGGTTGACCGGAGTTGCCGATTGCTTGAGACCATAATCGTTTCTCTCAAGGGGCTCACGTCTCCTGACGGGCAGAAAGGCGATGGCGAGCAAGACCAGTACGACGATTGTTGCAATTCCTAAAATCATTTTGTTCACATACCTCGTTTAATCAGGATGAAGCCGATCAAGATCGCAGCGATGATGATCAGTGCGAGCGTTGCAATCTCGCCAGCCGACAGCCACATTAGCGCGTTGCGTGGATTGAGTTTGTCATTGAAGAGCAAGTCTCGAACGCGATCGCCAGGACGCCATGCATCGGTTGGCTCAGCGGGACAGTAACCATCAGGGCAATCTTGGGCCGAAAGCGACATCGTTGGTGTGATGGCTTCGTCCCATGAATAGCCACGTGTCTTGACTGCACCCGTCTTCTGAGCCTGCTTGGCTTGCTGATACAACTCGAACCCGCGACGCAAGTCGGAATAGAGCTCTGCGGCCGTATCGGGGATCATGCTGCGACCTGCGGCATGCACATGCCCACCAGTGCTGTCTTGAAACAACACGACTGGGAATTGATCTGCCGGCACAATGTCAGCAAACCTAGCCCGATAGATTGCGTTATTCGAAGTGTAAACTTGGTATTCACAGCTTCCTCGGAGCTTCACCAGTCCTGCGTCCTGCTCGAACCACTGTTGTAATTGCTTGCTCTTGGTGTCGTTGCCGACGAAAAGAGCGAGTTGGTAGTTTTTCTTAGGCGGAGGCGATGCCGGCGCGGCCGCTGGTGTTAGAACAGCAGGACCAATCATCGGAGCCGCATCAGGGATCGGAGTAAAGCTTGGAGCGGGCAAGATCGCTGGTTGCTGCGGGATAACTACTGGTTGAACAACCGTTGGGTGAACGATCGTTGGCTGGACCACAACCCGACTAGGCGGACAATAGGGAGGACATACAGCTGGCCTTTGCTGTTTAATCTCGCCTTGAGCATGAAGGTTCACGCTTTGAGGTTGATCGAGCTTCTCAATCTTGGTCGTGGTCGGTGCCACGCTTTGATACGAAGCAGGCGACCAAGGCCTTTCCGTTGGTTGCAATGGCGAACGCGAATGCAACGCGTTGAAAACCACGCCAAGAAGTAAGGCATGGATCACAGAGACAAAGATCAGCCCGATGCTGAATCGAATTCGAATTCCATCATTCATTGAATCACCTCATAACTTCGATAGGGCAGCGAACTGGATGGGTCGTTCAAGACCGTGAGTGCAAATCCACCGTAGCCCGCCCAAAGACGGACGAACTGTTCGCGGGGAATAAGTTCAAATCGACCGGGATAGTTGTTATCGAGAATCCCCGCGTATTGTTTGCCATCACGGTTGACCCAGCCAACGAATGTGCAACAGTGACTCGGCTTCCACCACAAGATCGCACCACGACGCGTGTTGCTGGCCCAATCGAGGAATCGCGGGTCAGCTTTTATCGTGTAGCTGTAATCGATGCCTGCCGCATCGAGCCGATCCCTCAATCGTGAATCCCATTCACCATCGCTGTAGGTTGTTCGCCAGCGTTCACCGAGTTCAAATTCGTTGAGCCAGCGCAAATGGTTGACTAGCGACGCGTGAACGCAACTGCCCTGGCCCAACGATCCGGTCCAATTGCGCTGATGCAAAGCGGCTGGCAAGTTTGATGAGGGTTGCTCAGCGGCCGGAACTGGCAGCGAGCGAACTCGAACGGCCGGTTCCTCGCAACCAACAACCGTCAGCAACGTGACGATCGCAATCGCAATTAAGTGTTTATGATTCATGACCATCTCACGTGTTGAGAGAGTTGATAAAGGCGGCTCCCGCTGATCCACGTCGACGCGGGACTTGCCCAGCCGAAGCCAGGTAGTAATCCGCGCCGAGCGGACCAGCGGCAACCGCGTTAGCTTTTTAGGATGACCCAAAGTTGTGGATTGACTTGTGGTGTCGACGCGACGAATCGAATAGGGAGTCCGCACATCGCAGTGACAGTAACGAAACGTGGTCTCGATGGATCAAACAGTTCATTGGCGTAAGTGGCTAGCACGATCGTTTGACCGTCGGGCAATAGTCCCTCGATCGTCCAAGTCGCGGGTGTCGATTGCTTGGCAACACAGAAGCAGCTTCGGTATTGGGCAGCGTTGAGCCATTGGCTTGTGATGCCGCCCTCGAGCTTCAGTAGCTCCACAGTCTTGGCTCGATCGACGGTGACTTGGTTGATACTGCTCATGGAACTATTGACTCAATCGAGTGCGAACAGTGGACGTGTTGGCCCCGGCTGCAGCGACTGCCTTGCCGAGTTGTTTGTTTCCAGTCGCAACCGCAACGGCTTGTGATGCAGTCGCATCCCAGTACACCTTTGCACCCGCAGCGATTGTCGCTACCGGGTCTTTCTCGATGTCAAAGACACCTTCCACGGCTATCGATCCGAGGGCGTTGGCTTTGATGATGTGCTTGGTAATGCCGAGCAAGTCGCCTTGCACGACGACTGCACCGGCGGGTGTGTCTACCGTTGGCGTGTAGTCAACGGCAGCTCCTTGTTGAACAAATGTGGCCATAGTGATTCCTGTTGATTGAAGAATTGATTTGGAGTGCCAGAAGGATCAAGCGACGATTACTCGCCGTTGACCTTCACCGCGGCACGCGAGTCTTGGCTGTTCATCCCAACATCGAGATAACTTCTAAAGCCCATGCCGAGCATGTTCGGTGGCATCTCGACCCGTTCGATCACTGGAGTGCGACGACCATTGAGGAACACGATCTCGAATGCTGGGAGAACGTTTGGATTGGCGAACAAGTACCAAGCCTTAGCACTCGCACCCGCGTAGTACGAATCCGACAAGTGAGGCGTAGAAATCACGCGGTACTTGTTGCGGTGCGGGTTGTCGACCGGGATCTTGGTCGGTGTTCCCTGAGCGTCGATCATCAATTGGGCCGATCCCATCAAGAGTTCGGCATCCGTTTCGAGCTCGACCGGAACAACCAAGAACTCGGGCCGAATGTTGATCGGCTTTTGATCCTTGGCCTTGTTGCCGGGACCAGCCTTTTGCTTGCGGAAGGTTGTCTTTGCCTTGGTCAAGCTGTTGGCACTGAACGCTGTATCGACGCCGCTCAGCAAATTACTGTTGGTAGCACTGAAGAACGCGTTCAAATTGCCGAGCAGCAAGGTGAAGAATAGATCGTCGATCGACTCGGCTCCGCTTCGTCCCATTTGGCGTGGAATATCCATGAAGGCCGACAAGTCATCGTTGATGATGTCTTGCCGAGTCAGCATAAGAATCTGACCGTAGGTATCGGCCTTGTTGGAATACTTCTGCTCGGAGAGCTTACCGTGCTTCAGTTCCCCGTCAGGAGCGACCTTTTCAAAGCCTCCGGTACCAAGCAAGCGGTAGCGCGAGACTTCCTTGAAATCGCTGACAGTTCCGATACTGCACAAATCGAACGCAGCGATTGGCGTGCTTTCATAAGCAGCCAGCAACGTCTTGTTCATGACGTTTTCAAGGATGCCTGGCAATGACATGGTCGAGAAACCGGCCCGAATCGTTGCGGTACCGTCGCCGAACACGCGCGGAATGTCGTGGCCCTCCATTCGCGCGCATTCAGCGACTAGTTCTCGCAAACCGATGTGTCGAAGAGGATCAGCAAGATTGAGGATCCGTTCCCCGTAGCTGGCGAGCAACTTCGTCTCAGCCAATCCAATCGAAAGGTTTGAAACAGGTGCATGGCACCTAGCGAAGCTACCCATCTAACAGTATCGAAGCCTCGAGCAGTTCGAACCATCAACATCGAGTAATTCGAGCTCGAAAACCGAAAACGCAACCTGACCCCAACGGAGTTCCTCATTCAATGCAATCGGTGGCTGACGCCTTTTCGCTTTTTGACCGAACAAATCCTAGGATCTTAAAAAAAAGAACGGCACAGGAATATGAAATCAAGATATGCCCTAAAACGATTGGCACAGACGCAAACCAGTACTCTGGGATGAGGAGGCCTACATACATAATGTAAACGGGAAATCTACCTAGCGAATGATTGAGCTTAAAAACTTCAATAGTCGGAACAGGCAACGTGCCGATCAATAGAAGAATAAAGCAAAACAGAAACCAAAATCGGCCCAAATTCTTTCGCCAATCCCAAAAGTTGCAATCGACTGAATTCAACACTGCCCCGTGAATTGTTTTTGGATTCAAAACTATTTCCACCTCAGTCGTTGGCAAAAATTAAAAAAGGATAACGCCTACATCGTACATTTTTATGATGATTGCCGATTCGATTCGCTAAAATGCTGTCCCACCACTGTCCGCACTCCCATCGATCGGAGTCGAGCACCAAGATCGTATTGGACTGCATCCATTTTTCTCAACGCAAACTGCATAATCATATGCAACTGCTGGACGATCAATGCCAGGTGGACCGTTGTTATTAAAAAAGCCTCCACACTTGTCCCGGCATGTAAATTCCGTATTGCACGGGCAAACCAGCGGCGGACAACTCGGTACCAACGAGATTAAACCTTCTATCGCATGATGACGCGGCCCATGCGTTTCTAATCTTTGTTTCATCCAGCTGGCAAGTGAAGCACTCCACTTTGTATGGGGCTCTACCATTTGGGGGTCGCCGGTCATCATTTTCGGTAGGACCAGCGCCGAACGAATAGTAGTCACCAGGATTTAGGTTGGGATATTGGTAGAATGAGGGATTTGAACCGCACTTCAATGCAACATGGCCCGTTGATCCTGACCCCGATGACCCAGATCCCGATCCCCATGCGTTCCACAACAGTACGCAGCATTTGTTTCCGTAGGGATCAGCTTTCACCATCCTCAGATAGGACTCGTAGAGGCTATTTCCATCCTCATACCCGATAGGGTCTCTGGTGAAAGACTCCAATCCATCACGGCAATCGTAAATCGCTTGCCATATCTCGACGCAGTTTAACGACTTAGAGTGGGGCACTTCGGTGCATGTGCGTGTAAATGCCTCGCGTGCGCGCGAGTGCAGTTTTGGGAATGTATTGAGGACATCCCAAGGGCTTGTTTCGGAAGTGTTCGGGGCTAGTGCGACCATAGATGTACCATTGTAGCCAGTGCGTAACCGTCAATGGGCCAGAATGGCCATGATTTACGTAACTTATTCAGCTCGACATGGTCTAGCTGTTGGTTGTCAATCGCCTCAGCTCAACTCTATCCGGGTCATTCATGTTCAGCAGACTAACGGTCGCGACGCCAATCTCCGTCAATCCCTGAATTCGTCCGTCGATCGCAGCGAAGTGGTCGGACCAGGCATCCGTTCTCGGATTGAACAGTCGAGTTAGTTTACCACCAACCAACGACGATAGATTCGGTCCTTTGAATAGATTGCACCAGTGACATGACAAGCAGAGATTGTCCAAGTCATCCGAGCCGCCGTGCTGTTTCGCGACGACATGTTCAACGTGGAAGGATACGAGCGGGAAGCTCGATTGAGCCAGGTCGCAGTATTCGCATCGCTCCCCAGCTCGCTGGCGAACTAACCGCCGTGCGGAAGCCGCATTCTTCATGAGCCACTGGCTTCTTCGGCTATATGTTTTGCCTTGGCTTGCAGAACAGCCACGAAGTTTAGTGCACGAAGAATAGCTTCGTATTGCTGCCTTTCCTCGGCCTCAAGAACTCCCTCAGAATTTTGCGTCGCCCAAGAATCAAGTTGGGATTGAAGCTCGTCGGTAACTCGGAGCTTTTGCAGTTTGGATGCAGCTTCCAAGGAAAGGCAGTTTCCTACAGAATCGAACAGTTGGTTAAGTGCGGTTGCGGTCGTCATGGAAGCATTATAACCCATGCAACGGCCTGAACAGCATCGGGCTCGAAAGCCAAAGAATTTTCTTTTTAGGTGCCGAGTCAGACTGGAGGTTTGGGGCCGTAGGCGGGAGGTAGAACGGTGCCCAGTCAGGGACCAAGCACCTTAAGAAGCATCTTAAAGAGAAAGAACGCGCGCGAGCTAGATTGGGTCGGAGTTGGAGAGGTTTTCCTTTGCAGTATCACTTGCTGACGCTTCGAATTCCGGTGTTGTTGGTGGCAAGTCTGCAGGGTGCGTTAGCTTGTGAATCTGTTGCAGCTTGCGAATCGATACTTGTGTGTAGATTTGAGTCGTTCGCAAGTCAGCATGGCCTAACATCGCTTGGATGTACCGAATGTCTGCGCCGTTCTCGAGCATCAGCGTTGCCATCGTGTGGCGGAACATGTGACAAGAACCCTTCTTGCCGATTTCCGCTGACTCAACATAGCGCCGAACGTATTCGGTTAGTGAATCGGGTTCTAGTTGTTGGCCGAGTGTTGAGAGGAAGAGCGTTTGTTCGTTGGGATCAATGACCAATTTGGGCCGTCCCTCTTCCAGGTAACGTTCAATCCAATCGAGGGCCCTTTGGCCAATCGGAACCACGCGGTCTTTTTTCCCTTTGCCTTGCGTAATCATCAGCGTTTTGCGGTCCCGGTCGAAACTGTAGAGCTTCATTTCGGCCAATTCTCTTCGCCGAATCCCGCATGAGTACAAGAGCTCGAGCATGGCTCTATCGCGCAGACCGCATGCATCGTTGATGTTGGGTTGGCCAATCACTTTGTCCGCTTCCGCTGCGCTGAGAATCGCTTTGGGCAATCGGTGGCCGAGTTTGGGTAATTCCAGTTCAGACGCCGGATTGAACAGGATATGGTTGTGCTTGGCGAGCCAACTAAAAAAACTTCTCAAGTGCGATAAGTGCTTGTGTTGGCTGGGGAAAGACATCGGCTTGCCTTTGGCATCCCGATGGTTGTAGAGATAGCGTTGGTAGCGTTCGACGAGCGCTTTGACTACATCGCCGGGTTTGGTTGCGCCTCGTTCGATGCACCACAGCGCGAACCAGCGAATGTACTTGGTGCGCTGGTTGATTGTGGCCGGTGAAAAGTTTTTCACTTCTAGGGCCGCTATGTGAGCGTTTAAGAGACTTTGCCAGCCGAATCGGTCGGTAATGCTGTCCAGTGGTTGCGTGTTCTTACGGTGGCCTTTGCGTGCCATGATGGTGGTTCCTTTGAATAGGTTGGGTTCGGTTGTTCATTGAATGCCCGCCGCTACGCGGGTTAAACGGTGTGTGCCAATGCGAACAGCTTTGAATCGCTTGCGCGACCCAAAGCCGTTTAGGTTTTTGCTGGTGACGAACGATCTTCGATCTACGTCTATGTCGAACTACGTTTACGATTCACTCGTTTTGACGCTGCCCCCTGTTGTGCGTTTTCATGTTTTTGAGTCCATGTCGTCTTGACCCTTGTTTTCATTGGGTAGAATTGGCTTTTCTTCGTTTGACATTGGCCCGATGTTGGGCCGATGTTCACCCGATGAACTATCGTCCGGAACCGATATTGAACTGTTTGGGGCCGATGATGGTTCATTTATCGCCGATGATGTAATCGTAAGTGGTAATGTTGGTGGGCCTTTCTTGCTCGGGTCGATGAGCCCAGGTAGCGTTGGCTGGCCCTCGCGCCCGCGACCGTCGTACAAGAGCTCGTATTCCACCAGCCTTGCGCCCGTCTTGTGCGACATGACGTATTCCATTTCAACAAGCTTGTCTAAATGAAGCTTCAGTTGCGTTTGCCCCCAGCCATAGCGATCGCGGATTTGCTTCCTGGTAAATCGCACTTCGTTTTGAAACAATTGCTTCGTTTCCATTTCTTCGCGAACCAGTTCGATCAGTTGCCATAGGAGCCGCCTGCTTTGTGGCGATAGCTCGTCAATGCTTCGGCCTAGGACTGCATCGGCTAATCGGTTGGCTAGGACGATGTCCTGGTGCGTTACTTCGATGTATTCGAGTACTTGCCCTTCGATGGTGGTCGTTTTGATCTCGCGTTGGTATTGGTGCAGTAAAGCTACCGCTCGAATTAGCGTTAGGTATTTCTTGTGATCCCGTCGAAATCGCGTTTGGCTGTCGAGGAACCCAAGCTCTTCGGCGAATGGATTGACTACGCCCAATGGTCGTAGTAATCGCTGCGCGTTGTGGTGAATGGCCCGAATGACTATTTTTCGGTGATGCGATTGCATCCCCTCAAGCGTTTCTTCCTTGCGTTGCTGTTGCAAGATGGCTGCCGTTTGTTCCCGATCCTCGTTGACCGTTAGCACGGTGCAACGGTTCATAAGCTCAGGATCAACGTCGATGGCCGTTGTTGTCAGGAACAACATGACCGGGCCTTCGACATGGTATTCCTGCGTTTCCATGCGACCGGTGCCCGGATCTTTGCCAGTCGATGCGATGGTTAGTTTGCCATCGCTTTGCAAGAGTTTTAAAGCGTAGGCCGCTTGGCGTATTCCTTCCTCTTCGCTGATCGCAAGGATTTTGTTCTTGAGATTCATTCCGCCCATGTAAAACAATGATTGTCCTGTCATTGCCGAATAGCTGATTTGCTCTTCGGGTGGCATGAAGCCTAAGACCGCTTCCATCAAGCTGGATTTTCCGGCTGCGGAAGAGGACTGAACCATCATGGCTAACGGCTTATCAAGCTTGCGGCTCGTGCCTGCGATGTAACCAAAGAGTTTATTGGTTTGTTCGCCAATCACGCCGCATGAGTCGAAGTCCGCCAAGATGCGCTCTACTAGGCGATCCGATTTGAGTAACTCCAAAGCTTTTGCTTTGTCGGGTTCGCTGATCTCGATCCTTTTGGATTCAACGATTTTCATTGCGAAGGAGTCTTGGAGCTCTTCGAGCTTGAGCAGAACTTTGCCAAGGTCGCGTTTGATGATTTCTTCTTCGAGGGCCAGTTCTCTGGACGCTTCTTTGATGAATGCGTTGCGCCCACGGGCTGCGTAAATGTCGAGTGTGTCGACGAAGAAGGCTTCGCCTTTTCTTGCGAGCACGTTGACTTTCATGGAGTCGAAGCCGTTGGTGTTGCGAGCTAGGCCGCGTATTCGGTAACTTCGGTTGCCGAGCTCGATAATGATTTCGTTGTCTTTGATCTCGGCAGTTATCGACGATGGCGCAGCCACTTTCGGGTTTGCGCCTTGAGGCTCAGTTGCTGTTGGCACCTTAACCGGAACCGTGGTTTGGGTTGGGGCAATCGGTGTTACCACTTCCAGCGTTTTAGCACCTAAAGGAAGAAGTTTAATTGGTTCGTCTACGACTGCTTGAGTTGGATTCGTAACAGGCAAGCTTGCGCTGGTTGCTGGTTCGCTTTCTTCTTTAGGTGCTGACTGAATTGGTGCTACGACTGGAAGCGCCATTTCACAAGCTGGCGCGTCGTGCTTCGGAACGAATCGTTTCGTAACGTCAATGTCTTGTGGCATGAGCCATTCCGACGTTCTTAGCAGCATGCTCAGTGGACCATGAGCCGTTCCGTTGCCATCCTTGATCTTCATGGCGAATTCGTTAGCGTCCTTTGTCTTCTCTGGGAAGATCACTCGCATGCACTTGATCCCTTGCGCCATGAGTCTATCTGCAAGCCTCAATGCCAATGGGTTGCTCGCCTTGTCGTTGTCCCATGCAATGAAACATATTTTGATGTCATTCTTGATGAATGCCTGATAAAGTTCTTCGGTAAAGCCTTGGTTGCCATACGAACATGTGACGTTACGAAAGCCTGCGATCCAGAACGTTAAAGCGTCGATAATCGACTCGCACAAGATGATTTCATCGGAAGCTTGGAACGCCTCCGCGTTCCATATTCCAAGGTGGGGACCGGACAAGTACCAATGGCACTCGTTCTTGGGAGTCCCACGCATGATCCGACGGCCGTAGATTTCACCGACTGCGTTTTCACCGATAGTGACTGGGAACGTAATGCAACCAAGCAATGCTTCGTGGCCGGTTTTCTTGAGAACGCCCAGTTGTGTTAATCGTTCGCGTTGGCTTTTTCCGGCTTTGACCTGGTTGGTTGGCATGCGCAAGCCCAATGTGCGATTGCTAAAGCCGAGTTTGAATTTGTCGATCGCTTCGGCGTTGTCGAGCCCACGCGATTTAAGATATGCGAGTGCGTCTGTACTTTCCTTGAGTTGACTGTGGTAGTAATCGGCTACTTGGTTGAGTAGCTCGTGATCCTCGGCCGTCATGGCAATTGGGTTATCAAGTCTTCGAGCGAATGCGGCTTTGGTTCCGTTTCCAGCCAAGACGCCAACCTTTTTGGCTTTGAGAAGTTGGACCGCATGAGGGAACGAGACCTTTTCCGCTTTTTGGACCCACGTAAAACAATCCCCTTCGGCTCCGCATCCTTTGCATTGCCATTTGCCTTTGGCGCGATTGACGAAGAGCGAGGGTGTTTCGTCATCGTGTAATGGGCAACAGCCCAAGTATTCATTGGGTGTCGGTCGCTCTTTGAGCTTGGTTCCGTAACTCTCAATGAGTGTCACGATGTCGGTGTTGCGTCGGATGTCGTCGAGTTCTTCTTCGCTGAAACGAGCCATTTTTCGGTTCCTCTTTAGATATGTGTCAAGTACCATACATGCTACTTTTGTAAGACCTTAAGTAGTACCTTGTCAAGACCCTTTAAGAACCACCCTTAGAATAAAAGCACCCAAAGAGACCGAATCATGCACCTTGCAGGCACTATTTCCGATATGGACTTTCCAGAACGACTATCCACCCTTCGACATCAGCGAGGAATGACGCAGACAGCATTAGCAGAAGCTGCAGGCATTCACGTTTCCCAATTGAAACGATACGAAGCTGGCACCAGCCAACCAACACTCGACGTTATTCGCCAACTCGCTATCGCATTGAGTACCACTACCGATTTGCTCATCTTCGATAAAGATGAACGTGGGCCAGATGACGAACTCCGATTGCAGTTCGAAGCCGTCGTTAAATTCTCGAAAGAAGAGAAGAAGGTTGCTAAGGCTGTTCTTGAAGGGCTCATCTTAAAACACGAAGCCTCTCGATGGGGCAGGTAGCTCGGGCTCAACTGGCCCGATCCGCGTCCGGTCCTTCCGACAAAAACGTGTCGCCATGCGCTCCGTAAACTGCGCCGAGGTGAGCGACACGTTTTCATCTCCAGTCACTACCGCTACCAATAAGGCAAGTTTGAATGTTATTCCTTCCGGGTCGGTCAAGGTTTTCTTGAATCGACGCGGGCTTTGGCTGGTTACGAGCAAGGCTCATCTCGTTGGTTCGCGCGGCCATCTCGATTTGGGCGATGAGCGAATCCATAAGCGAAACTCGTCTATCAACAGGGCTCGCATGTGGCTTTTCTTGAAGCGAACAACTGGCTTTGAGTGGATCACTTAGCAAGTCGCCATCGGCTGCCGCTGGTTTGCGGCTGCTCTGGCCAAGGTTCCCCGCTGCGTCCCTCGCAACTCTCTCATTCGCAGTGCCTCATTCGTTCGCAGCTTGGACTTCGCTTGCGTGGCTGATGATTTGCAACGCTGCTTCCTGCCGGTTGTTTTGCTGGCCTTTTGCATGGGGCGGCGCTTTTGATGTACTGCGAAGACGCAGAACATCAACGCTTGCCCATGCCTTGCGATGAACATGGCATTCAATCGGGGAACAACGCGTAGAGCTTTGGAAACGCTGACGATTGGTACTTGCTCGAAGCCATCTTGCTTGCGCCGATTCTCAACATCACTGGCCAAGGTTTTGTGCCTGGCTGGCGAGTCATTGGGCAACGCT
>JAYVPJ010000052.1:0-29205 GCA_043757445.1 Pirellula sp.
CCTCTGGCTATCATCGAAAGAAACACCCTCCAACGGAAAAAATCGGCACGTCTGCGATCCAAGACGACCGCAGGAACACGCAGACCGAACCCTGGCAAGGGTGGCTTCGCAGGGGTCAGGCGTGGTTTTCGGTTTTCAAGTTGGTAGACTGTGAAATCACACATCACATCCAACCAACCCAAAATCGGAAGATTCTTGGCGGAGGCGTCCAAGTATTTTGGTTTGGAACATCACGATAGTGCGGCTAACCTCGCCCGACGGGCGAACAAACAGATCGCCAACTCGCCCAAGTACAAACAGAAGTTTGAGGCCTTGAGAGAGAAACTCACGAAAACCGAAACCCAAGCCTGACCCCATCGAAGCCAGCTGGAGGACGGAGTTCCCAAGCTAGAGCTTGGGAACGAGGGCAATCGCTGCTGGCTTGCGCGGCCTTGCCCAGCTGGTCGAACGAATCGTTGTAAGGTATTGTGGGGAAAGCTGCCTGGATGAGCATCTTGCTTTTGGAAAGTATGTGGCCTCGTTGCGCAATTATTATCTGCAAGGCCACGAGACAATCGAATCTCTTGATGTGGAGTTCTCAAAGCTCTACAGTCGACTTGACTACCCTGAATGGCTAACAATGCTTAGTCGGAATTGTGAGTATGCTACAGATATTCCTGCATTCGAGGAGCCTTTCGAAAAGGAGTTCGCCTACATTGCTGGCTTATGGGAAGCTGCGAAAAGCCGAGCGGACTTTGAGTCAAAATACAGCCGAGAAGTCTCAAACCAGCATGATGCAAAGTACGACTAACCAGCCGTTCTGACTAACGTAGCAACATTCGCTAGCGCGTATTAGAATTTCATTCAATATGCCGGTCGCCTTATAACCAGCGTCGACCGCGAAAATAGACCAATAATCCGAAGGCGACGAGTCCCATCAAGGCTAAAGAAAACGGATAGCCATAGAACCATTTCAATTCGGGCATGTTCAGTGGCGACGACGTATCGAAATTCATGCCGTACACGCCAGCGATAAACGATAAGGGAATGAATATCGTCGAAATAATGGTTAGCACCTTCATGACTTCATTCATGCTGTTGCTGACGCTGGAAAGATAAAAATCACGCATGTCCGAGGTCATTTCGCGATACGTATCTACGGCATCAACGACTTGGACTACGTGATCGTAACAGTCTCGTAAATGGATCCGTGTGTCTGGGCTGATATGAGGCAGCGTATCGCGAACGAGTTCATTGATCATTTCGCGATGAGGGCGAATCGCACGCCGCAACGCCAATAGCTGGCCACGCAGATGGTGGATTTTTTGCATTTGAGTTGGGTCCAAGCCCTCAATAATCTCCGCTTCAATCAAGTCTACTTGTTCAGCCAAGCGTTCCATCACGGGGAAATAGCTGTCGATTACGGCGTCGAGTAGTGCGTAGAGGAGATGGTCGACGCCGGAATCGCAAATTTTACCTCGATGGGTTCGAATGCGTTGCCTCAATGGCTCCCAGCAATCGCCCGGTCGTTCTTGAAATGACAGCAGTACTTGCTTCGTTAAGAAAAACGTCAATTGCTCCGTTTGTAGAGCGTCCTCGCCGTCCACCATACGGGAGACAACGAAAATGGAGTCGTCGAATTCATCTACTTTAGCCCGCTGATGCACGTTGACAACATCCTCCATTGCCAAAGGGTGTAGTTGCAAAAGTTGAGCCAGGGCAGCAAGCTTTTCCTGACTGCCGAGGCCGGTTACGTCGATCCAGACGGTACGATAGGCTACCATGATCGCGCGAATTTCAGCGATCTCCTTTACCTCTCGCTCGAGAAATTCGATCCCTCCAAACGCCATGACGTGAATACTTGTTGGGTTCGCATTCGGATCGACGATCATGGATCCCGGCGCAATTCCAGGCCGAAATCGCCTGCGGGGATTTTGCGATTTGGAGATCCGTGGATGCTTTCTTGTCATGGAGTGCTTTCTCGATTAGCGCTGACGATGCTTCTTGGAGAGGAGCTGCTGAATGACAATGTTTGCCTTCAAAATAGCGACGCACGACGGAGCGTGAGTGATTTCGCTTTCGATGACCATCCGCACAACTTCGTCGAAGGGCATTTCAATTCGCTCAATGCATTCGGTACTATCCATATTCGTTTGTGTAAATCGCAAGTCGGACGCAAGAAATAGTTTGGTTGGTGACAACATTGCCGCCGTCAATGGGTCGACCGTTCCAAGCGGAAGCAATTGCCCGGCGACGATACCCACCTCCTCCTCCAACTCGCGGGCTGCCGCAGCTTCAGGTGTCTCGCCTTCCTCGATTCCACCGCTAATCCCTTCGATAGTGTCCCGTCCAACCGCGTAGTGAAACTCTTTAGTCAAGTAGCACGTGCCATTTTCGGCGACGGGGATGACGCACACTCCAGGTTTTATCCCAACGGTAGAATAGGTGCCGGGCGCACCGTCGGGGCGAAGAACGTCATCTCGTCGAACGGTCATCCATGCATCGCGGTATACTTCCAGGCTTTGAACAATCGTCCATGGGCCATATTTCCCTGGGTTTCGAAAGTCCTCGGTCGTTTGAAGCATGTCTTCGCATTCTTTGAAAGTTTTTTTGCGTTTGGAATTTCCCTAGTATCCGTTTTACCAGAAAATAGTTTCATTCCCCAGACGTCCTTTGGATGCATTTCTGGCTGGTTCGTTGGAACACTTCCAGATAGGTGAATGGTATTCATTACCTCCCATCCAATTCCCTTTAGCCCGAATGAACAAACGTTTTTTGCAAGAGCCTAAGATCCTTGATGCCAAAGTGATCGACTACGATCCACTTCACGACCCGAATAGGTCGCTCGCAAGCTCCCTCATGCCTTGTTCTGCCTGTGGCACACCGCGGCAAATCGGATCGCGTTTTTGTGTTTCCTGCGGCGTTCCCTTTGAGACACCTAACGAAAGTAGTTTGAGTGAACTGCGAAAACGTCCTTCGGAAGTTTCGAGCCGAGCCACAGAAGGTACAGCAACTCGAGGGGGCGTCACCGTCGAGACAGAGGCCATCGAAGCCTCAGGGGCGACGAGAACATTTCGTTGCGAGAACTGTGGAAGCGAAGTGGATGCACCGCGTGAACAACGCAGTCTTCGATGTCCATTTTGTGATTCCGCGTACGTGGCTGAATTGCCAATAGAGCAACGCACTGCCCAACGCCCTGAATTCATCATTGGCTTCGAGGTATCACGCGAAAAGGCCCAAGAGCTATTCTTTCAATGGATCGGTAAAAACAGTTTCTTTCGCCCGGGCGACTTGGTCACGAAATCGGCAACGGAAAAACAACAAGGCGTGTACATACCATTTTGGCATTTTTCGATGAAGGCCATGAGCGAGTGGTCCGCACAGATTGGCGAGTACTGGTATCGAACGGAGACGTACACCGTAAAAAACGCCGAGGGCAAATCAGAGGTACGCACGCGAACTGTTCAAGAAACGGAATGGTGGCCTCTATCGGGTATTTATCGCAAATACTATTCTGGCTATTTGGTCTCGGCCTCCAAAGGTTTGCCGCAACAAGAAGCCTTGGCGATTCAGCCCTACCGGCTCAACACGATGATGCGGTATCGACCGATGTACCTGGCGGGTTGGATGTCGGAGGAGTATTCTGTCAGTCGCGAAGCGGCAATGGCCGCAACACAACAGGAGTTTCGGACTCGCGAGTACAATGCGATCAATGTGTTTTTGCCAGGTGATGTTCAGTCAGGACTGACAGTACATACCAACCTGGAGGTTGGCGGCTCTGACCTGATTTTGTTGCCAATTCATGTATTAAGCTATCGGTACCGAGACAAAGTTTATCGTTTCCTTGTGAACGGCCAAACTGGCAAGACCTATGGCGAAAAGCCTTGGTCTAGTTCCAAAGTTGCAGCGGTCGTTATGGCGGTTGTCTTGCTGCTGCTGGTTATCATCGCTTTGATTATCGTCTTGAGCAAGCGGGGGTTTGGCGAATGAACTTCGAAACTCGCTGCGCCGTCTGTCGTACCTACCTAGACGAGGAGGATTTGTTTTGTAGCAACTGCGGTACGGAGAATGCAACTGGGGTAGACGCCGATGGAGTGGGCATCGATACAACATCGACGACCCAGCAAGCAAGCGTTATGAGCTTTCGGTGCGATCAATGCGGAGCATCGATGAGTTATGATGCCTCCGCTAAAACGCTACGATGTCCATTTTGCGGTAGTGAAAAGATGTCTTCGCGTTCAGATGCTAGAACGTTGAGGCCTTCCGGCGTAGTTCCATTTCGAGTCGCATCATCGAAAGCGGAGTCGCTGCTCCGCGATTGGTTAGGCCAAGGATTCTGGAGGCCAGGCGATGCTGCGCAGCGATCGATTGTAAACAAAGTAACTCAAGTTTACGTACCATTCTGGGTCTTTTCAGCGACGACTGAAACCGCTTGGACGGCTGATAGTTCGGCCGTAGCAGCCGGTGCCCGTGGACAGTGGCGGCCCATTTCAGGGACCCGCGTGGGGAATTACGAAGGCGTTTTGGTAGGAGCTAGCGGGACGCTGACGCCGGCCGAGATTCAGGAGATTGCACCGTTTGACATTTCGGAGGCTGTGACGCCCGACTCGATCGACTTGAATAATGTTATTGTGGAGGAGTTTCGTGTGACCCGACGAGATGCCAGGACGAGAGCAGCCGCACTAGTGGAACAATTCGAAGCTGGCCAGTCTGAGCAATTAGTACCTGGCAGCGTGCGGAATTTAAGTGCAAACGTGCGGCTCCAAAACATGAAAAGCGTGCCCCTACTACTACCGGTCTGGATCATGGTTTACCAATACCGCAACCAACCTTTTCGTGTCTTGGTCAACGGCCAAACAGGCGAGGTTTTCGGGGCGGCGCCGTTTTCGTATGCAAAGGTGACAGGGGTGGTTGCAGGGCTTTTTATTTTGCTGGTCATTGTTATCGCTGCGGCTGTTTTATTTTCTTCTGTACGGTAGCGAACCGCCTACCGAATGTGACGATTGTTCTGATGGTTTTAGGCACCTCAGAACGCTCAGAAGCAGTTCTGGCGTCGGAAGTCATCTCCAATTTGCCCTTGGACTGTTTTGGAACTAGCTTTCCAGATGTATCGGCTTTTCCAAGACAACTTCCAGAATAAACAGCTATGTCAACTCGATCCAAACGTTCTGTACGTAAGCAAAACTGCCATAGTAAGACGACCAAGCTCGGCATAGAACAGCTCGAATCTCGACTGATGAATTCGGTTGACGCGTTGGAGTCCAACCTCCAATTATTAGCTTCGCCGGGATTGTTTGGTTCGACGCAGTTTGTTGCCAACTCTCCGCCATCGGTAGCTAGCCCTTTACGATTGAGCAGTGGCGCAACCGTCA
The DNA here is from genome assembly GCA_043757445.1 of Pirellula sp. Classification (GTDB taxonomy): domain Bacteria; phylum Planctomycetota; class Planctomycetia; order Pirellulales; family Pirellulaceae; genus JBKCUI01. The sequence continues at coordinate 5,352 of JAYVPJ010000052.1, forward strand.
CTGGTGCTACGAATGTCTTGATGAACGTCACTCAATCGCTCACGTATATCGATCTAGCAACACCGGTTGGTGTCGTGTTGGATCCGACCGAAGTGACAGGAGTTACGACCAAGAGCCAAAAGTTCGTCGTTCGTGGTTTTGACCAGTTCGGCATCGCGATGACAAATATGCCTCGAGTAACCTGGGTAGCGACATCCGCCCCTAGCGGCGGAGCCCTGTCAGCGTCGCTAACTGATCGAGTGACAACTTTAACCTTCTCTCGCATCGGTACCTATGGCGTACGGGTTCAAAGTGGGAGTAGTTCGTTTCATTTCTCAGTCAATGTTATTCCCACTCTGACCAGCATTGCTCTTCGAAATGGAGAAGGCCGAATCGTGGCGTCGGATGTTTCAATTTCCGTTGCCGGTTACAGCAGTCGACTTTCCGCAGTGGGTTTGGATCAATACGGTAAGGCAATGGATGTTCAACCGGACATAATTTGGCAAGCTAGTAGCGTAACACCAGGGGCAACCGCAACACTTGAATCCACGGCGGATTCAGTGATCGCCACGTTCAATCGAGCTGGGTCCTATGTGGTTCGAGCCGAATCGGGTGCTATGCGCGTTAACGTCTCGATAAGTGTAGCCCAAACCTTAACTTCGATCAGCCTGTTAGAAACGGATGGCTCAAGCGTCGATGCAAACACATCAATCAGTATAGAGGGTGCGAGCCATCGTTTGACAGTGCGTGCATTCGATCAATTCGGAAATACCATTGCCACGACACCCAAAGTGTCATGGTCCACGGTTTCATCACCAACCGGTGGTGCCGCGACCGTAAGTCAAAATTCCGACAACGCCACCATATCGTTTACGCGTGTTGGATCGTACAAGCTCAAGGCGCAGGTAGGCAAAGCGATGTACTATGTCAGCTTCGAAGTATCGCGCACCCTTACGAGTATCGTTGCCGTCATGGCAAACAATCGTCCGGTCAGTGGTGACTCTACGATTTCCGTCTCGGGACGCGACTTGCAGCTGACTGCGCGTGGTTATGATCAATTTGGCCAAACCATTTTGACGCAGCCAGATTTCATTTGGACAACCTTAACCGCTCCTGTCGGTACATCCGCTATCCTTGACCAGATAGGTGTCGAAGCAGCAATTGCATTCAATCGGGCTGGAGTTTACACCGTAAGGGTTGCAGCTGGCAACGTATCGCGAAATGTCACCATCAACGTTCTGCAAACAGTAACAAGCATGGGCGTTTCACCCGGCACCTCGAGTGTGCAAATCAACGCAAGCCAGCAGTTCCGTTACCAAACGTTGGACCAGTTTGGACAGTCCATTGCGAATCAACCCTCAGCCATTTGGACGACAACCGGTGGTACGATTACTAGCAACGGCCTTCTCAGCTCAGGAACGCGTACCGGAACATTCGCTGTCACAGCAAAGGTTGGAACCAAATCAGGCACGGCCAGTTTTGAAGTGACTGCTCCAACGCCTACGCCAACCCCTCCTCCCGCTCCGACACCCACACCACCTCCGCCTCCTGCACCGCAGGGGCCGCTTCACAACGCGGCAATCGCAAGCCTTGTCAGCAGCCTTTATGCGGACAACGCATTATCCCGTACCGAGATGATTCAGGTACTTAAGTTCGCTGGCACCGATGGAGTAGTGGACGCAACGGAGTTAGCGGACTTGAGATACATATCGTCGAACGGCTCGATTTATGCCATGCCCTCGTACGTTCGAGAATTGGCAAAAGACGTCGTGAATAGCAATCCGGCAAACCTCAAATTCAAAGGCCAAACGGCAGGAAACCTGGCGGCTGGAAGTTCAGCAACGTTACTAAATAATTTGGTTGACAAATGGTTCTTAGGATCGGATGAACCAGTTCTTGCTAGTTCGGGTCTAAGCTACCAGACAGTGGTCGGCAATCTTTTCAACGGTACTCCATCGCGAAACGATGGCAAACAAGGACAGCTCGGTGATTGTTACTTTATCGCTGCGCTCTCAGCCATCGCAGATAGCAGTCCTGATGTGGTCCGAAACCTGTTTATCGACAACAGCGATGGTACCTACTCTGTACGATTTTATGCGCAGGCTGGACAGGCCGACTACGTCACCGTCAATCGACGTTTGCCGACGAATTCAGGCGGTCGGTTGGAGTACTCTGGATACGGATTCAGCATCACTAGTACCGCCACGACCGTTTGGATTGCTTTGGCCGAGAAGGCGTATGCCCAATGGAATGAAACGGGCAACGAAGGACGCGATGGAACCAATCGCTATTCGGCCATCGAAGGGGGTTGGATGTCCAACGTGAACGCCCAGGTTCTTGGATACAATTCGTCCAACTATGCTTTTCCAACAACGCCAAAGGCCTCCCTCGTTAACGCGATTGCTGCTGGGAGATCCGTTACTCTGGGCACTAAGAGTGGAGCAGGCGATGGGCTCGTTGGCAGCCATGCTTACACGGTGTCGGGATACAATGAAGTGACCGATACATTTACGCTCTATAACCCTTGGGGCACATCGCACCCATCGCCACTTAGCTGGGCGCAGTTGCAAGCCAATTGTTCCATGTTCACTGTTACAGATCCGAGTGGATACGCAGCCAATAATCTAGCTGCCGTCCGAGCGTCAATTAGCGATACGTTTGTTGGGAACTGGACCACTGTTGTCGTTGTACCTGCCGGCGCTGCAGTCAGCGTGGTTCGTGAAACCGCGGTCATGGAAATGGGTGAGCCTATTCGATCGATTCTTGGTAGTTCATTCGAGGAAGAACCTAGCAACACAAAGTTCGATTTCGCAGAGGGGACAGAAAAGATCTTTAACGCAATTCCTGAGTCGGATGAAGTAAAGGTCTCGCCCTCGCTTTCCGCGATTCTGGTCGACTTGGCCCTTTGCGATCTAAACTTGAGCGTGCTGTAGGCAAGTCTATTCGTCCAGTCCCAACAAGCAAACGCTTTACTATCTGCGTCGGTCCAAAGTCGCTTGATTTGGTTCAGCGTATAGGGCCCTCAATGGTACCCGTGGCTAGCGCCCAATGGCACTCACTTTACCTTCAAAAGTAGCAGGCACACTACGCGTGCCGTTCGCAAACTCACGCAAATCGCAGGCTGACGGCACATGGAAAGTGCCTGCTACTTTTAGGTGTTTGGCGCACTAGCTATTTTGATGCAGACCCAAATCAAATAGGTTGTCCAAGCAACGAGGAGTGTCGTCGCAACCCAAAACAGTTTGAATTTCAATTCAGCCCGCATCGGTCGTCAGCTCAAATCGGGGCTGAAAGGCAACGTCGAAGTCAAATTGGTCGTCGAAGTCCTCGCGATGATCGGTCTTGCTCTTTCGCATTTCGCGGACTCGAATGAGGTTGTAGACAATCTCACCAAAGTCACCCGTGTTGTGAATGCCCCAACTGTTTAACACCGTCGTTGCCATAAAACCGTATTGCTCTAATGCAAACTCACGAATCGCTTGGCACAATTGTTGACCCGTTAAATGATGATCTTGCTTCGCTTCGCTGCCTTCGTCCTTGGTGGCCGGCATCTTCATCACTTTTTGGGCATAGGCCAACGCTTCTCTTACGAATTGATAGGCCTCTATGTGATATCGCTGGTCTTGTTGCAAGAGCTCGACGATAGCTAAAAGATGTTCGTTCATTTTGGAACTCGCTATTTGGTCTACTTAGGTTGATGTCGATTGTGGCACGCCTTTAGTGCTCCACTCCACGTTTCAATACAGTCAAGCAATCGCTAGCCGGTATCAAAATCCTTCGGTTGTCGTCCGTGATCACTAAAAGCTGTTGGGCCAAGAGTTCGACCCCTATTACTTTACCGCGTCCTTGCGAGGTCACAATCTCACTTCCGACTGTCGGCAGCTCGGCAGCTAGTTCCTCATACGTGTCGTTCTCATACCGGAGGCAGCATTTTAGTCGACCACACCGCCCCGATATTTTGTTGGGGTCGAGTGTCGCCTTTTGAAGTTTCGCCATACGCATGGAAACAGGGGGCATTTCAGAAAGATGCGTATTGCAACACACAGGCTTCCCACAGTCTCCATAATCTGCAAGTAATTTCGCTTCGTCCCTCGCGCCAATTTGACGCATTTCAATTCGAGTCTTGTATTCCGAAGAAAGTTTTTTTACCAACTCTCGGAAATCAACTCGATCGTCCGCGGAATAATACACCATCATCTGCTCACCGCCAAGGATGATTTCCACATCGACGAGCGACATTTGCAAGCTCATTTCTTGAATCAATTGCTTACACCTTTCAAACTCTCGCCGCTGCTTTTCCAGTATGTGCCTGTATTCATTTTCATCCTCAACGGATACTTCCCGTTGAATACTTCCGTTGGGAGGATCGTTCATTTGGCTTAGGACATGATCGGTGGCTTCGCACAGAATCTCACCCCGTTCGAGACCGCGGTTCGTCCTGGCAACAACAATGTCGCCACGACGTTGATCGGTTCGAGAATTCATAACGAATAAAGTGCGCATTAAACCGCAGCGAACAACGTACCGGGGCATACTTTTTAGGACGAGAAGAGGAATAGAAAGCAGGAAATGCCCGCAATGTATCATCAGAGAATTGTAACCTAAGTTGCCTGCCCATTGTTGGCTCGAACGTACCAGGGCAGGCAGGGCAGTGTTAATAGGCATCTACAAGTTCCAGTTGCCGCCGACAAGACTGTACAATTCTGGTATCTTGTCTGGCCCCGCGTTGTCGGAGCGCGTAGGACCATTTCGTCAAACCCCTACAAATAATCCACTTTGGAATTTCAAGATGTCGTTTCCTGCGTCGCCAGATGATAGACCTGATCCACTGGAAAATATGCCAGCCATGCGTGCGAGAATTCCGGAACATGTTGCTCGCGGTGAGGTAAGTACCGGGGTGATAGTAGTGACGGGCGGTACAGAATACGTGCTCGATTTCGTGCGGAATTTGCCTCGTCCCAACATGATTGTGGCTCGGGTTGTTCTTCCGCATATGGTCATGCCACAGTTTATTGACGCGTTAGCGGCGAATGTTGAACTCTTTAGACAACGCTACGGCGAATTGCCAGGAATGCCACATTCGACTCAAGTTTCAAAATCCGTCCAATTTGGTACTGGAATTGGAGGAGACAATTCCGCGAACCATGGGTCGAATTCGTCGCAGACAGCGGCAGAAACCGGTTCCATGGACGCTTGGGCCGGTTCAACTAACTTTGGACCGAGTCCCGTCCAACCTACGTCATCTGCTGGCTCGACTCCAAGTTCGGAATCGCCAATGGGGTCTTCTGGTAATCCATCTCCTGCCCCATCTAACCCGAACAATCATCTCCGGCGCCAGAATCCTCAAGAAGTCTACGATGACCTTAAGTTGCGTGATGAGATCTTGAGTGGAGCCTATGCCAATGCAGTCATGATTGGGCACGGACCTTATGAATTCAGCTTCGATTTCATCACCAATTTTTACCCACAATCGGCCGTGAGTTGCCGAGTCTACTTAGCTTCGGGCCATATTCATCGATTGCTGGAATCGTTGCGCGCGTCTTGGGAGCAATTGCGACCCAGACTCGCACAAGGCAATCAACCGCCCAATCATCCTCCGCAACCTCCAAACCAACCACCGCATTGAACCACGTAGGTTCGGCTGCCCTCAGCCGAACGATCGGTCCCTGCTTCCTGGATGCAATGTCTCTCCATCCCCCTCTACCCTTTCAACCTGACTCTCGCGAGATTATCCTCGCAAGCTCGTCGCCTCGAAGGCGCGAATTGCTCGCGCGATTTGGCTACACGTTTCGAGTTTTGGAGCCTGACCCGAACGCAGAATGCGGTATCTGCTCGCGTGAGACTCCTCCTGAATTGGTGGCTAGGCTAGCCTATCAAAAGGCGGCAAACGTAATTGCAAAGATCGATAATGGCCTTGTGTTGTCCTGCGACACAGTGGCGGAGTGCGTCGCCATTATTTTAGGCAAGCCAGAAAACCGAGAACATGCACGGCAGATGCTTCAAAGACTTCGAGGTCGCAAGCATTCCGTCTACAGCGGTGTATGCCTCTGGGACAAAGCCACATCGTCTCGTTCTATTCGAGTCGATGTATCGCATCTGTGGATGGAGCCTATTACGGACGGCGAGCTGGAAGCCTATTTGGACACGGAAAAGTGGGTTGGCAAAGCCGGCGCTTTTGGGTTCCAGGATGGCCCAAACTGGATTAGGCTCGAAACCGGTTCCGAATCGAACGTCGTAGGTTTGCCGATGGAGCTGTTGGCCACCATGCTCGCCGAATTACGATGCTAATTCTGAGCCTCAATGCGCTAGCCTGAGGGCCGAATTTGCAGGTGATTACTTGACCGTCGGCTCGCACGCTAGCGCGTTGCGGCTCAAAGTGAGCGACACTTGGCTAGCGTTCAATAACTGATCCATAATGATCCTGTGAATAATCCGGGCTAGCAATCGCCGAAAGATGGAAACGCCCTGGAAAGACGGGAGAAATTTAACGATTGTGTGATTTACACGGCTGTCAAATTCCGAAGAAGTCATGGGGTGTAGCAAATCAAAGCACAATAGCGAAAATGCAGCGACGTATTCTGGAGAATCAAAATGATCGTGGCCCAGATCGAAGGTGGTCTCGGAAACCAGCTCTTCCAATATGCATTCGGTACGCAACTGGCTGCTCATCATCAAACCGACTTAGTCCTGGACTTGAGTTCATACTCAAATAAGCCAGCACATGGTTACTTGCTTGACTCGTTTTCTATTGGTGCAAGGGAGCTTCGTCTGGACGAAAGGAAACGCATTCCCGGTCGCTATCGCGATGGCAAACGCGATGCTAAGCGATCGATCCTCCGGGCTTTCAACTTGGGTGGGAATGAGTTCCGACGACTGCGCGAAAAACCGTTTGGTTTCTCCGAAAAGTATTTGAGAGCACCAAACGACAGCTATTTGGTCGGCTATTGGCAGAGTGAACAGTTCTTTCGCGATGTAACAACGAGTGTTCGTGCCCAATTTCGACCATCGGTCCCGCTGAGCGTTGAAGCGTTGAAGATTCGAGATCGAATGCTGAATTCCTCCAGCATTGCAATACATCTCAGACGAGGTGACTACATCACAAATCAACCGATGGCGGCCCGAAATTTGAGTCTTAACTATTACAAAGAATGCATCTCTTCACAAATTGAATCGCGACCGAAAAGTGAAGTCTACGTCTTTTCCAATGACATTGTCTGGTGTCGACAGAATCTGGATCTTCCATGTCCGGTTCACTTCGTCGAACATACCACGACCGTTACTGCTTACGAAGATCTTTGGCTGATGACAGCAGCTGAGTGCATGGTTATCGCTAACAGCACGTTTAGTTGGTGGGGTGCGTATTTGGGGGAGCGACGAAATCGAACGGTGTATGCGCCGACGAGTTGGTTTCATCCAAATACCATAGAAGATCAGTTCCTAAACTGCCAAAATTGGATCCGCGTAAGTGATCCTGCGACAGATCGCCAAGCTGCCTAGTGCCTCGACTATGCCGATTTTGAGGGTAGTGGATCTTGTAAAAGATCCTTGCGGAATAGGATCTTTAACAAGATCCACTACCAACTATGCACAAAATCAATGTGGATGCGGCACTATTTCCAAGTGGCCTATAAATGGGACACGACAGGCACAACTGTACCCACGCCGCAATATGTTACAATCGATCGTCTTGACTCATCGTGAGCACCACTCTCTCCCTCCATCTAGCTTGGAATATCGATTGCCATGAAGAAACATCCAAGGGTCCATGTCCTCCATTACCGTCTACTTTGTACCGTAGTTCTTCTAGTCGCAAGTTTTGCGTCATCAGTACTTGCACAGGACAAAGCCAAACCAGTCCGTATGGGTTGCGGGATTATGACGTTTGACACCGTTCCTGGCTGGGGGCTTCGACCGGATGGCAAGTCAGCTTTAGGTTCGACACACGGCGCGGTCGTTGTCGACAAGTCAGGGAATATCTATACGAGTGCCGATGCCGGAGTATTTGTCTTTTCGCCCGATGGTAAAGTGATCCATTCCTTTTTGGGTAAGGAATACTCAAGAATGCATGACATGGAGATACGGGACGAGGCTGATGGCGAATTCATCTATGCTGCCCGTAATGCCGATGCAGAAGGCATCAAGTTCAATATCAAGAGTGGTGAAATCGTACTTAAACTCCCCTTCCCAAAAGAATCTGGTCTAAACCTGACCAAGTTCAATCCAACGGCAATCACCGTCTCTCCGAATGGGGACATTTTTCTATCGGACGGTTACGCCAGCAACCATATCTTTAAATTCGATAAGACTGGCAAATACATTAAGCACTTCGGAACCAAAGGCAACGATCTCAAGCAATTCAATACCGCACATGGAATGACTCTCGACACTCGTTATGAACCACCGCGACTCTTGATTTGTGATCGCAACCACGAGCCGAAGGGACGACTGCTTCATTATGATCTCAATGGGGAGTTTATCGAAGAGATCATTACGGGTTTAGGAATGCCAACCTCAGCCGCCGTCCAGGGGGATTTTGTTTCTGTTCCAGATTTGCATGGCCGAGTTGTTATCTTGGATAAGAGCAACACGATCATGGCCGTATTGGGGCATAACGCGGACAAGACCAAAGGGGGCAATTTCAATATTCCGCAAGAGCAGTGGATTGAAGGTGTTTTTAGCGGTACGCATGGATCTTACTGGGACAAGGAAGGAAATTTATACGTGCAAGATTGGAACGTTTCGGGCCGCATTATGAAACTAGTTCGGGTCAAGTGAATATGGCAAACTCACCGGACAGAGACGAGGATAATAAACCGCCGGCAAAGCGAGTTCAAAATGGCAATCAGCAACAGGTCGCAAGATTTGTCAGCAAAGTTAAGAACTTGGATCTACAGATCGGAGAGCACGTGTTGGCGGCGCTTCAGCATCCCGATACTGTGGCGGTTCTAACCACGGTTGTCATCGGCCCGGGCGGCGAGCAGCACATCGTATCGGCCGCTCTTAATCCACAGAGGATGTCCGAGGTAAACGAAATTCTGGAGGAAGCGCAGCAAGAGCGGGTCGACGACGAAGTTTGCTTCGGCTTTCACTGCCTTCTAAAGCCGAAATAACAGAGCCCGGGGTTACCACCGTGACTTGACCAAACACGCGATCCCCTCCTAGACTCTAGGGTTTTGCATTTCCGGGGTATAGAAGTCGCATGGTTGCGATTCGTTTTGACCGGAATTTCCGGATTTGAAAGAGATTTTCGTGGCAGCGACTTGTGTAATCGGACTTCAGTGGGGGGACGAAGCCAAAGGCAAACTCGTTGATTTACTTGCACCTCGGAACGATATTGTCGTTCGCTACCAAGGGGGTGCGAATGCTGGGCATACCGTGGTTTGCGGAAATGAGGTCTACAAGCTGCATCATATCCCGTCGGGAATTCTATCTGGCCAAATCACCAACGTCATTGCACCTGGCGTTGTGATCGAGCCAAACATGTTGATCAAGGAAATCGAAGGCTTGGAAAAACGCGGAATAGAGCCGCGCAAGAACTTGATGATCAGCGAAAGAGCACACGTGGTAATGCCTTGGCATTTTGTGGAAGACAAAGCCACCAATAGAGAGGTCGTAGCCGGCGAAAGCATTGGAACGACCAATCGCGGTATCGGACCATGCTATCGCGACAAAGTTGGCCGCACTCACGCAATGCGAATAACCGACCTGTTCAGCGATCAACTCAAAAGCAAGATCGCCGATACCGTTGCAGCCAAGAGGCATATGCTTTCGCACCTCGCTGAATCTGAAGATCTCGAATCGCTCGATGCAGGAAAGATTTACGAACAATGCAGTCGCTGGGCATCTACACTCGGTCCACTTGCGGCAGATACAACCAACTATCTGTTGGATGAATTAGATGCAGGAAAAAAATTACTGATGGAGGGCGCCCAGGGATCGTTACTGGACATTGACCATGGGACCTACCCGTTTGTAACCAGCAGCAATGCGTCGGGCGTCGGTGTCTCATCCGGGTCGGGCGTCCCTGCCAAATGGATTACCAACGTGATCGGTGTTGCGAAAGCTTATTCAACCCGAGTGGGTGGAGGCCCTTTTCCAACGGAACTATTGGACCAAACTGGACAGAAGATACGTGAGATTGGTCGCGAATATGGCACAACCACTGGGCGACCAAGACGATGCGGTTGGTTTGATGCGGTTGCCGTCCGGTATACGGCTAGACTTAGCGGCATTCACTATCTGTCGCTTATGATGATGGATGTCTTGAGTCATTTTGAGAACATCCAAGTCTGTGTTGCTTACGATCTGAATGGTGAGCGGGTCACACGCTTCCCTTGTCGAGCGGAAGATCTTCGAGAATGCAAACCGGTATATGAAAATCTGCCAGGTTGGAATATCGATGTTTCCAACGTGCGGAAGTTGGAAGATTTTCCGGCCAATGCTCGTCGATACATCGACCGCATTTCCGAGTTGATTTCTGTTCCAATCGGAGTGCTCTCCGTTGGACCGGATCGAGAGCAGACAATTTTTTTGATCTAATCTGGTGTTTACAAATCGTTGAACCGGTGGATCGTTTTTTAGGAAATCATAATGGCTTTGTTTAGGGGCAAATCGAATACGGAAACTTCTAGCCAATCGGCCAACCTAGAGTCGCTGCAGATTCCCAAGCACATTGCCGTAATTATGGATGGCAATGGTCGTTGGGCGCAGGCCCGCGGTTTGCCTCGCGTGGAAGGCCATCGACGAGGTGCAAACTCGGTTCAGCGTATCTTGGAAGCATGCCGCGAGCTTTCGATACCCTATTTGACCCTTTATTGCTTTTCCAATGAGAATTGGAAGCGACCAAAAGACGAGCTTAGTTTTCTGATGGGCCTTTTAAAAACGTACCTTATTCAAGAACGACCAACGCTGATAAAGAACGATATTCGGTTGATCATTATCGGTCGGCGGGAAGGAATCTCGGATGATGTGATGTTCGAAATGGACCAATCGGTTGAGCAAAGCAAAAATGGAAAATCCCTTACCTTGTGCTTGGCAATTAACTACGGTTCGCGACAGGAAATCGTCGATGCTGTCCGCAGTATTGTGAGCGACGTTCAAAGCGGCCTTGTCGATCCAGCAGCCATTGACGAAACGCTGATCGCGAGCCATCTCTATACGACAGGCATGCCGGACCCGGATCTACTAATACGTACTAGTGGCGAAATGCGAATCAGCAACTATTTGCTCTGGCAAATCAGCTACAGCGAAATATGGATTACCGACAAGCCGTGGCCTGAGTTCGATAAAAGCGACCTCATCCAAGCCATTTCGGATTACAACAAACGAGATCGAAGATTTGGCGGACTTGGAGAAGTTGGAAGCCACTGAATGTCGACACGGCACTGACAGGACAATCCGATGAGTCATGATGATCAGCTCAAACCGAACAAGCACTTTTTGCTCTTCTACGAAGTTGTCGACGACTACGTCAGTCGGCGCTTACCATTTCGATCAGAGCATTTGGCGTTAGCCAAACAAGCGGCCAATCGAGGTGAGTTGCTACTAGGTGGTGCTTTTGCTGATCCCGTCGACGGAGCTGTTCTTCTCTTTCTCGGCCCCTCTCGAGAGGTTGCTGAGTCTTTTGCCATTGGCGACCCGTACGTACAAAACGGGCTTGTTCTTAAATGGACGGTCCGAGAGTGGACAACTCTAGCCGGTTGCGCATGTCCGGGACAAAAACGGCTTTGAAAAAACCTTTCAATTTCGATTGCAATACCAAATTTTTAACAGCCCGCGTCAGCCGCTCGTGGTTTTATACCGGTGACTAGTGCCTCGACTACTTCGATTTTGTGGGTAGTGGATCTTGTTAAAGATCCTTGCGGCATAGGATCTTTAACAAGATTCACTACCAACTGCTCACAAAATCAATGTGGATACGGCGCTAGTGCCTTGCGGCCCAACATCCAAAGATTATGCTGCGACAAAGTAATAGCCACTGGTTCCAAGTCAATACACAGGCTGGAAGCGCTGGAAGCCTATGCCACTTGAAAACCAAATCCATTTTTCAACTTGGATAGAGCACTAGGCACTAACCATCACTCGGCACTCACTAACTAACCATCAGTCGGCACTCACAATAAGGGGAATTCGTACCACTATGTTTCAACGATTTTCAAATTGCAGTTTTCGTATTGTCCTGAAGTGCTGCCTCGTGTTGACCTTTGCTCCATCTAGTTTCGCGCAAGAACCGGGGTTTGAAAGCCTATTCAATGGCAAAGACCTCACGGGCTGGGGATTGAGGCGAACGACGGAGGAACAACTTACTTCGCGAAAAGGCTGGCAAGATAGCGACCGCAATGCACCTCCTTGGCCGATCGTGACCGAGGATATTAGCTTTGACGGAAGGGTTTCTTCGGACGACGGACGGTTTGTCGCGAAAGATGCAGGGCTGGTCGTGACGACGCCAGCGGAAGGTAGAAAAATCCAGATGCTGTATACCAAGCGCGAGTTCTCAAACGACTTCGTATTAAAACTGGAGTTTCGAGCGGCCCCCAACGCAGACAGTGGCGTTTTTATTCGTGGGCACCAACTGCAATGCCGAGATTACCTAGTTGCGGGTCCCTACAAAATGCTCAAGAATTTCAAACCTCAAGATTGGAATGAACTCGTAGTGTCCGTCAAAGGAAAGCTCGCTCATTGCACTTGCAACGGCGAAGTTCTCGAAGCCGAATTCAAAGTCCCGGCGTCCGGACCAATCGGTGTCGAAGGGGATCGAGGTCAAGTGGAGTATCGAAACATTCGCATAAAAGAGGAACCCAGCAGTCTTCTCAAACCGACCGCCGATGAAGCTTCGTGGCGGCTGGAGACTAGCCAAAAAGGCAAGGGTTCGATGGTCACCAAGGATGGCTCAATCCTGTTCGAGACCACGACCATTGGCGAAGAAAACTGGCACGTTCAGGCCTACCAAATTGGACTCGATCTGAAAGAAGGTGCACAGTATGTAGTGGAATTCAAATTGCGATCGCCCGATCGATCCACCGTATTGTTGATGGGGCTAGTCAATCAAGCAGATTGGCACGAGATCGGCCTGCATGAAGAGATTAACGGAACGCCCGATTTTGTTACTCATCGATTTACTTTTACGGCCACACGTGTCGTCCCGAACAATAATCGCATGGGCTTCGTGCTCGGCACCGACAAAGGGACTGTCATGGTCAAAGATATGACCCTGATACAAGTCAAGAAATAGGCGAGCGGAACGCAAGAAGCAAGTACTAGGGGAGTTAAGCACGCGTGAAGAAGTATTTTGGCATAACATGTAGCCGACGTCGCTCCGCGACTCGGCAATTCAGTGTCGCGGAGCGACACTGTCACAACGATCGAATCAAAGAACTTCTGCCCTAGTGCTTATGCAAAACATAGCTCCTCGGGCCGTGTGCAAGCGTTTGCCTTATTTATCCGTAGTTGAACTTTGAAGTATCTGTTTTTCGTGATCGTCGGCGATTTGGATGCGCAGGACTTTCCGTTCAGGATCGTCTTCATCACGAAGGTTGGTTGCAGCCAAAATGAATCTTGAGGAGCCTTCATTGACGTGTTCTCTCATCAACTCCAGGCTGCTGCAAAGATAGCGATTGCAAATTATCGATCTTTGTTCGCGTGCCAAGCTACATCCATGGATGCTATGGAAAATACAAGACTCGTCAAATGATTCGCCGGGAATTCTAGCCATGTATTCAGAAACAACCACTTCAGGAGTTGCTTCTGGTCGGCTTCGAAATATTTCACGGAACTTTTCAATACTTAGGAATGCACTGTCGCCGCCAAGATTGCAGCAGCGTCCACCGCAAGCACTACAAGCTAAACCGTTCAGTCTCGAAAATCGCTTTTCCCGCTGGTCGTCGTTGATTGACGATTGCAATGGCTCCTCTGGATCCGAGAGTTCAGGTTGTGCCAAGTCAGGTGTTGACTCGAAGGTGTCGATTTCTTCCTTGGAGGCAAAGGCTGCTACTGCAATCTCAAGGAAGCCGGCTTCAACCCGTTGCCGTCTTTCGGGGGACGATGGCTTGAGGTTGTGTTCCAAGTAAGGGAGCACGATTGTTATTAGCGATGCGTCTTTACGAAGTTCCGGCAGCAGATCCAATGCTCGTTCGTGAACAAGGCCTTCTAGATCGCCTAGACGTTTCTTAAAACTAATTGCTCGCTGGGTTTGAGATTCAGCGGCCCTGATGTTCGAATCCCATTCTTGGCAAAAGGGGCTTGCGCATACTTGTCGAGCATTGCCTGCACCTTGATTTCGTAGAAAGACCCCACAAATTCTACAGAACGATGCGTGCTGGCTACGAATGGACGGTGACCAAGATAGGCATTCGGCCCGAGAACAAATCGAAATGAATCCAGGTGCCGTACTGTTGATCTGCATGGCTCTTCCGCATGCTTTACAGCATGGCCGTCTAGCAGTCAGATGATTGCGATAGTTGAATTTGCAGATAGGGGAATTGCACAGTTGGGAACTGGGAAGCCCATCACTTGCGTTAAGCGGAGTCTCACAGACTACACAGGCTCTTTGAACTACCATTTGGTGTACCCCGTCTTAGAAAAAACTTTGCGTTCCATAAAACCCGTTATCGGTCCCAGGCGTGAACCAACCGTAGGTCATCGTTCGAACAATTTGGCAACGCTGACACATGCACCAAGCCCGACAATCTCGTACGTGGCGGTGTCGCTCTGCGACACCGATACCGGATCACGGAGTGCCCCGGCCATCAGGTTGCCCGTCCTAACCTAGTCGGATAGGGTTTGGCGGCCGAATTGAAAAACTGGTGTGCAAGTGGATTTGAGATACACTCGCTGAGGCATGTTACAATAATCCGGTAGGCCGTCGAGGAATTGAGACATTCGATCCTTGGGAGCCGATGATTTCACTACCGATTGCGATCGGACTGCTTTTAGCATTCGAGCCGGTAGAGTCCCTTTGAAGACTCTGTTGGCGAAGTCCCATTCCGCTAGATTCATCTCGCGGTAACGCAGAAAGATCTCCGCGGTCGATCCAACGAGATAACCAATCACGGCACCACCAACAATTAATGCGGGCCCGCCCAAGGCGGCACCAACAATTGCTCCGGCACCTGCCGCTAGATCTCCAAATACTCCCTGAGTTCGAACACCGCTAGAGGTTGTGGCGGAGGTGGCCGGAGTTGCAACGAATGCCTTAGGTGAGGTCGCGATACGTGTATTCGAGGCGAATTTCGTCGAAAAGGGAGATGGTTTCAGCGACGCAATGAAATCTCTATTGGTTGACATTCGATTTATTCCTTTGATTTAGGGGATTGATCAAGCGTTATCGGGGTACAAAAACTTGGAAATAGAGAACTTTCTAATATTACATTATCAACGGGGCCAAGCACAATTTCTCTGCGCAGGCCGCTCGCAATCCGACAGCATTGGGACAAAAGTGCAGACAGTGAAAGCGTGACGTTTGACGGTTCACAATTCGTTAGGCTGAACAACCATTGGCAGAAAGATGTTCGGCAAAAAAATTGAAATCAAAATGCTCGCTAAGTCGATCACGTCATCAGCGGCTTTAACTATGGAGCAGGAGCCGTATCACAATTGGCTGGCAGCGTTTCATCATCATCATCATCATCATCATCATCCAAATCCAAATCCAAATCCAAATAAACCCGGCCTTGTCGTGGATCCTAGTCAGGTGTTTTCCAGGGTAAGCCAGTGGAACGGCAGTGCAGAAGCATCCACGTAGAAGACAGTACTATCGCAATAAGGTTGGCGCTATTAATTACAAACAACAGGAACAAAGCATTACGAGAGAAAAAGGGTAAACTCACTCCGAAAACGAGCCATCCAAGCGGGACCTCTAACACCAACACT
The DNA here is from genome assembly GCA_043757445.1 of Pirellula sp. GTDB lineage: Bacteria > Planctomycetota > Planctomycetia > Pirellulales > Pirellulaceae > JBKCUI01. Next base: position 21,198 of record JAYVPJ010000052.1, read on the forward strand.
GGTATTAGCAAGGCAATGGTTCCTGCAGTTGTTGTATCGCAGCCAAAGCGCACCCAAGATGGCGCTCGATGAAACTCTAAAAAATGGTCCATCTTGGCGCTTTTGCGGACCCGTCGTTCTTTGAAATAGGATTTCAATCCTAGGGTAGGTATTAATACGATAGTCAGTAGACTGAGCAAATCAGGGTTTGAAAGGCCCGAGATTTTCTTGTCGTCTAGGAAGACGGAATTGAACAGCAGCAGTAAAGCTCCTGCACCAACGCACATTGCGAGGTACGTAGTCAGGGAGGCCCATCGCTTGAGATAGGCCAATTTTATCGTTGGCCAAATGAATCCAAAGGCCCACCAACAGCAGAGGAATATCCGAGGGAACTCTAATAGTTGCCAGTAGACTTTGGCTTCATAGGGAGCCCACTGCAATCCAGCGAGAGTCAACGCTATCCCAAATCCAAATGACGCTCCAGCCATGCCGAATCGTGCCAGAATCGCTCGAGGACGAATCGTTGAGTCAAACAAGACTGCTAGGGGAATGCAAAAGAGGATTGTGATGGCAATGCATTCACAGGCGAATGGAACAATGGAATACCACCCCAATCCAGGCAACGGCATGCTGATGTTCCCGGACACGGGGGATCCGTCAAGCAGCGTTATTCCTGTATCCGTAGCGACCCACAATTTACCCTGCTCCATACTCGTCCATTTGGCACTTGTCGGTTGCAGTTCCATCAACATTTGACCATCCGACTCGTTAAGGAGCGTAACGGGCTTGCCCGATCCACCGATAATAATTCGATTGTCGATAGTCGGCTCGAGTACTGTCGGAATAAATGGAGTTTCAAAATTTTGCCGTTCTGAGTACTCGAACCCACTTGATTGCTTTGTTAGGACCTCGGTAATTCCAACACTATATGGAGTTTTCGCGATGAACTTTTGGTTATCAAGTGAAATCGTGACTGGAGACACGTTGCTGTAATGCAAATTCATACCCGTTTGGTAGGTGCTAATTCCCGACTTGGCATCCCATATCTGCACGTGACAAAACTCATTTACGGATTCGGGCAGTTCGAGGTAAAATTGCGTTGACATAGTGCCGCCTCGACAAGCTTCGATGACGAGTTTGTCATCACTTTTGTCCTCGCGATTGTCCACACTGTGAAACCATCCTATCAAACGCGATCGTTTCTTTGGCCACCGATGCACTTGTTGTAATGTCCGACTATTCCAAATGACGATCGTATCTCCTGCAGCGGAAGCAGCGAGATAGTCGCCGCTTGGACTCCAATCGATTCGCCAAAAGGATGCTTCAATCAAAGGGTCGGGTTTCGTAAGCGGCATTTGGATAGTATCGGACTTTTGACCGGTTAAAGGATCCCACAAACTGACGCTTCCCTGTCGGTCTAATGTCGCAATGCGTTGTCCGTCCGGCTGCCAAGCAATAGAAAGTGATGGACCATCGCCTGATTCCAAACTGAATTTGCGCTCACCCAACTCATTCCAAACCTCCAATCGATTCGGCGATTCCCCAACGCTAATAGCAATATCCCGCCCCGATGGACTTGCTCGGATTGCATTTATCTTGCCGCTCACTTCGAAGCTCATATCCGTAAGAGAAAGGGGATTTGGACGCAAGAATCGTAGACTTCGTTCATCGGAAAACATCAGCCGATCGGAGTCAGTGAACAGATGAATGAGTCCTCTTATAGAGCCTGATGCGTTAATCTTACTGATGGTTTCTGTCGTCTCAGAATTTAAAATTTGAATCTCCTTGGCAACAGGTCCGATTGCGCGCTCCCAATGTGCGATACGTTTTCCATCTGGGCTCCAAACCACATTTTCGTTAAAGACTCCGGCAATTATCACCTCCGGTGACTGGTAATCACCAATTCCCTTATTCGTAACCCAGCGACTGCCATCAGGTGACCACGACGTTACCGGAAACGGCCATCTCGCTCGGACGCTTCCGTCAATTGGATTGACGAAGACAGTCTCGTTGAAAGTAGAAACTGCAATCGACGAATCATCTATTGTCCAGGCCGACGGTTGAACAAGAGTGGGTGAAAGAGTTGTCGTAACCACACCACTCCCATATGCGAATGGTGAGTGGATAGCGATCTCTCTGCTATCATGGATCACCGCTAGTCGATCTCCGCCGTGGCTCCAATACATCGAATTGACTCGTTGACAAGGAGGGCGAACGGTCCTCCACTGCATTTTCTGCGCTAAATAGTCCCAAACTTGAATGTCCCCATCAGTGCAAATTGCAATGGATGCTTGTGATGGATGTAACGCGATAGCCTCATCGAACGCAAACCATGAAATATTTTGTTCGCTTTTCACATTAATAGTCAAACTGGGAGGCTTGCTCTTAAGCTCCAAAAGTCGGTCATCAACAGGGACTAACGGTGTATTACGTTTTGTATCAGAAGTTGAATTGCCGCTCCATAGCCAGAAGTCGAGACGGTACGTATTGGGTCTTAAGAAGTTAAAGCTTTTCTGTCGTCGGCAAACCGCAAGAACGGTTGCGTCGCTATTCCATTTTGCGCCGATAATAGCACTTTCTTCGTCCGAAAACATGAACTCCACGGAACTTTTCTTCCGCAGGTAGTTTCGCTCCCATCGGTCTACCTTCGATCCCTTGCTCGCTCGCTCTATATCAAGCAGATTTTTAACGAATCGCTCTTGATGGTTGTTCTCCAGTTCTCGAAATGCATTTCGAGTGGCTAGTACTCTATCTCGTCTTTGAAGCGCTTGGTAAGCGGATTGTGTCGTTAAATAAATTGAGCCCAACAGGATCGTGGCTAACACCAATAGTCCGACGATACTTGCGACAGCCCCAATACGAGCTGGATTACGATTCATCCATCGGCTCCCTCGTTCGAGGAGTGACACTGGTCTCGCTTTGATCGCTTCGCCTCGGCTCCAGCGATCTAAGTCTTCGGCCAGAGAGAGGGCTGAGGAATAACGCTTTTCTGGATCCTTTTCCAAGCACTTTTGGCAGATGGTTTCTAGATCGAGATCCACCTGTGCATTCAGTTTGCGCAGCGATGGTGCAGGCATTGATACTACTTGATGCATCAAATCTAATGGAGAGTCGGATTGAAAGGGGGTTCGTCCCGCTAAGAGCGTGTAAAGAATAGCGCCCAACGAGTAAACATCCGCACCCGTGGTCAAGCCTTTTTTGCCTAACGCTTGTTCTGGTGGCATGAAGGCAGGAGTGCCAATTATCTCCCCAGTCTGCGTCATGTTCGTATTGTCAAAGCCTGGCATCTCCGACTCCACGCGTTTTGCCAAACCGAAGTCCGTGACAAAGGGCGTTTCCGATGCGTCGAGAAGGATGTTGCCAGGCTTTAGGTCGCGATGCAAAATTCCGTATTGATGGGCGACATGCACTGCCCGAGCTACGATCGCAACCAACCTGGTCGCTCTCCTCGCCGTATTCGGTTTATCGATGGGCCACCGACCCAATCGAATAGAATCGGCCAACGAGCCACCCTCAATTAGCCGCATACTGAAGTAGGGCTCATCCTCGTGTTCTCCGACTTCGTAGATAGGGACGATGTTGGGATGATCTAAATTGGCAGCGGCTTTGGCTTCGGAGCGGAATCGCAATCGATCCACTTCGGTCGCATACTCTGCGCGGCGAATTACTTTTACGGCAACGATACGGTTGAGGCTAAGCTGTTTCGCTCGATAGACAATCCCCATCCCGCCACGAGCAATTTCAGCAATGAGTTCGTAGTCACCCACATACCGAATACGACGCGGCTCTATCGATGGAGCAGAAGCCGAATCGCAATTGGCTGGCAATGTTTCATCGCTTTTTGGCCGGGCGTCTGAATCACCCTGTGTCATCTTGGATGCTCTGCTGAATGATGATAGTAAGGGATCATTTTGGTGCGTTGCTGGCGACTCTGAGAGATCACTTCGGCACGGACTAGCATACCATGTTATTCTGCCTCTTGAACTGGATTGCTTGGAGCGGGGTTGCAGTAGACGACGCAGCGACGCACTGCTACACCGAGACCGGGTCACGGAGTGCCCCGGCCAAAAGGTCGCCCGTCCGAAACTAGTACGCTACTCGTTGGCGGCCCAATTTCCAAAATGCAAATGCTAGAAACGAAAGTCATTCGACTCAAAGGAGCGTGACAACTCCATCGGGCAGCCTGCCCATAAATGGCTCATGTATCCATGAATTTGGCGTGGTGTCCCATTGCTACACGCTAAAGCACTCATGGAAAACTGGGTTCTCAACGCGACACGCATTTGCAAAGATAGTTCGACAAAAATAAGCACTACGGCAGAAGGTCTTTGATTCGATCGTTGTGGCAGTGTCGCTCCGCGACACTGAATTGCCGAGTCGCGGAGCGACGTCGGCTACATGTTATGCCAAGATACTTCTTCACGCGTGCTTACTTTTTCTTTTGGTCGAGATTCGCTTCCAGTTCTTCGGGTGACACTTTCGATTCGACTCCGTTCTCGGGGATGTCAACATGTGCAGACCAGAGCAAGGCATTTAGTACTACTTTGCGGAAGTTGTCGTTTGCCCAGTTATCGTGGAAGTGACCACCGGTAAACCCAAATCCTCGACCACCATCTGCTCTTTCGATCGACCACATCATGGCTTCGGCGCGGCCTTTGTTAGCTTCGATATGCGCATACGGACCCTTAGGATAAACATAGGGGCCGTCGCGAACATCATCCGATGGTGCAGCCACGAGAATCGGTACGAATTTGGTACCTTCCCAATCTGCACTGGAATTTCCTGCCGCCTCGGAAACAAATCGCATATTAAAGTACCATTCGTCTTTGGACTGAAACGGTTTGACGCCACGCGTGATCGGATGGTTAGGGAAAGCGTTGAATTGCGGCTCCCAGATTGGGTTGCAGGAAAACATGTTTTCGTAGTAGCCGCCAATCCATCGCTTGAATTGGGATCCGGCTTCATCAGGAATGATCTCGACGCCGTAATGCATGCACCCAATTCCAACTCCCTTTTGGACCCATTGGTCGATCTTTTTTAGCCGTCTACCTTCTTCTTGAACGGCTTCGTGTCCTTTTCCTCCATCCATGTAAAAGATGACGGCGTCAGCGTCCTCGAAAACAGATTCCTCTTTGGGCCAGCCATTCAATATCGATTCCACCCGAATACCTGGTACGTCCTTTAAGCACTTGGCGAGCAACTGCACACCCGCATTGAATTCGTGCATGCGCGGAGGGTGAGATGGCTTGCCGGCCATCAGCACGATCTTCTTGAACGCCTTCTTCGGTTCGGTTTTGTTGGCTACGAGTTTCGCTGCTTCCGTCGTCGCCTTGGCCAAGACGTCCGCAATCTTCACAGGTGTGCCACCCTGTCGTTTCGACTCGTCAGCTGCCTCCATAAAGGCAAACATCTCGATCGTTTCCTCGGACGCAACGGGTATGTCCCCTCCAGCAAAGAATTTCGAAATCTCATTAACTAGCGGTTCATAACCTTCGTACTTTCCCCCGACGTCTACCTTGGATTCGCCAAAGACGACCAGTCCATATTCTTTCGCGCCATCACGCAATCCTCGGAACTCGCCAATCCGCCCCGAGTCCCATATGCCGACAGCGGAATCGGTTCCCTCGGTACTTATCCGCGTAACCTGTTTGCAACCGGTGCCCATCGCGGTGTAGAGTGCCTCGCAGCCGTGAACCCCGTACCAATACAGATCGGGGTGCGTCGCTTCCAGCGAGCATGGGCTCCAAGCGATCGCACCTCGAACTTGGGCCTTTAGTTTTGCGTCGGCGCGGTATTTCCAAATATTCGGACTAAAGCGAAGCGAAGAACTGCTAAACCATCGGCCTTTGTATTGTTCGGCCATTTTCTGAATTGCGATTGCATCGACGAGTGAGCCAGCCAACGGTTTGTCGATGTAAAGAGGTTTGCCGGCGCGGAACACAGGTATGGCTTGCTCGAGATGGCGTCGGCCATCGAGGCTGGTGATGATCACGGCATCCACTTGGGCAATCAACTCGTCGATCGACCCGACCATGTTGACCCCGAGCGATTCTAAGTCTTTCGTGTACTGCGGTACTCGTGTATGGCTGCTTTCGATATCGGGACTACCACCCGGAAACGCAACGACTACTTGTTGCTTGGCAAGCAGTCCGGCCGCGGTAGGGTCATTCCAGAGTTTTGCAAAGGCTGGAGCATGCGAAGTATCCAATCCGATCATGCCGATACGGAGAGTTCTTTCTTGAGCAACCAACGATGGACTGGATAGAAATGCCATAACGCAAACTGCGGAAGAGGCAAACGCGAGGTTCAAAAGGGTGGGCCTAAAGTGGGATCGAGTTGTCATCGTAGAGACCATGCAACGGTGAGGGGGAGAGGGAATAGTGAGAGTACCGAGTCTACAAACCTACTCAAGTCTAACATGTTTAAGCCGCGCGGCGGCTGGGTACTCTTTTCCCACGGATGATCGGGCTGCCGAAAGAAACGAAAAGAGACGAAGAAATGGTTGTGATCAAACAGGTGCCTAGTGTTGTGTTCCCTTCGGCTATCCGTGGAAAAGGGAAAGAGGGGTGATCTACAGAGTGCGGCAGGTTCCGCGACTTAGCCGAAAGAAGTATCAAAAGATCTGTTTGCATCTCGCCGTGTCATCGCGTAAAAAGGTTGAAGTGGTTGGTAAATTCGCAATTCCCGGCCAATTCCTTGGCGTGGATTCGGGTGAAGAAGCGGTGGAGCTGTTCTACATTGCAGGGAATGTTAGTGAGCCGGAAGTCCGAACTGGATTAGTAAACAGCAAGTTAGATGGCCTGAAGAATACACAAGCACTTTATTTTCTGCCATGGAACAGCAGAAATTTGCCGGTGCGAGGCTGGGAGACCGGCACCCGCGGCTATCGACTGCGGGGACTCAAACAAGGTGACTTACGAAAGTTTGTTACTCAGGTGATGTCGCACCCTGGGTACTGGATTTATGAAGACATTAGCTCATTGCAATTTACCCTGGGATGGAATCCGCTGGCGTGGCTGTCCTCGATGAACCGCCAGCACCTTACAACGAGTGGTCGACTATGAAGTCCTGGGTTTGCAAGTGACGGTTGCCACTGTTTTTGATATTTTTTTGGGCCTACATTTTTCGTTCGTTTTCTAGGGGCCAGTAGCGGAGACGATTCGTTGTTCGCTCACCCAATGTGGCGAACAACGAATCGGCGCAGTGGATGGCACCGGTGACGTTTGTTAGTGACCTTCGAAGTATGTTCTCTGTCCGGTTCGGCTGCGATTACTTCAGTCAAGGATGGTTGATTAGTCGACTCTTGCGTTGGTCACTGTTCTCCTTGGGCTTCATCGTTGTTAGGGTTTCTTTGAGAGCTGGCGAAATTCGGCCAAACGACTCAGTCACTTCGAGCATCTGTTTCGGATCCCAGTCCTTACCGTCACGCAGCAGAGCCCAAGCTAATACAGCGATCTTCCGAAGGAGTTGATGAGTTCACGTCCGGTGTGCCAGGCTTTCTCGCCGGTGTCGATGGTGATGCCATGGTTGACGAACCAGGCGCGAATGGTGCACTTCATTTTGTTGATGCGGCCGTCGAGCGTTTTTCGGTACTTGACGAGGGACCGGAACTCGCGATGCGCTTCGGAGGGCATATGAACCGCTTTGAGTTCGTTCATGGCCGCCATGCGAGCGAGCTTCAACGCGTCGTCTTTGTCGGTTTTGCGTTTGACGCTTGACCATTTCCAGGCGTCTTCATTAGTGGAGCATACAAGCGTCTTGTGGCCGAGGCTGGTAGCGAGATCGTTGATCCAGCCTGAAGGACCGCACGCTTCCATGACGACTAGATCGCACTTGTGCTTTTTGAAGAGAGTCTCAAGGTAGTTTCGTTCGGTAGCAGCGTTGAGGAAAGTATGTTTCCGAGTTTTTGAGTCAAAGAAGCAGCACATGGTATTGAACTTACCGAGGTCAAGAGCGAGAATTTTCATGTTAGTTGTTCCTTGGGTTTGGGGTTGGAATTTTGTGACGCATTGTGTTTCAGCACAGAGCA
>JAYVPJ010000053.1:0-29170 GCA_043757445.1 Pirellula sp.
CGGATTCATTCCGGCGGGGCAACATCTGACAGCTACCATTGCAAACCAGCTACCTTACTTAACTTACATCTTGGCTCTCCGTCTGGTTCATCCAGGCGGGAGCAACGTGCTTCCGCTCGGATAAACCGAAACGGAGAGCTTGACCTCAAGGTAATCGAACGGTAGCTGCCAGATGTGGCACCGCCGAGTAAACTCGACGGAAGCCTTAAATATGCTGCACCGCACCGCACCGGAACGAACATAGGACCTTTGGCATCAGCGCGCCAGCGGCTCAGAGTGATTGCCCCAACAAGCATGTACCGATCATTCGGAGAGTCCGGCCCGCACGCTAGCGCGCCAGCGGCTTAAATTGATTGCCATTGAGCGAGAGCCGTCCATCTCTACGCGAATCCCCGTTTAGGTGCCAAATGTCAAATAGATTGCAAACTACCAACACGTTGACAGCCGATAGCGATGCTACAGGTACATTGCAGGAGCATTGGCGGAAAGGTATTCCAACGTTCATCTTGCTCGTCCTGGCAGTGGTAGTTTCTAGCTATTACAGCTGGATTGTAAAACCTGGAATGCGAGATCGCTATTCGAGCAACGTCCAAGCTAATCTTGCCTCTTTGGGCATGAAGCATGTGGAAGCCATCGAATCGAACCCAAGCAGTCCTCGGTCGCCGACGGACTTGACCGCGAGCAAAAGGATCGAGCTCCTAAAGGAAACGCAATTAACTCTCCGACGACTCGTTGGCTGGAATCCATCAAAGGATTCCGTTCAATTTCAGTATGGCATTGTGTGCAATGAACTGTCGAATCGCTACCTCGACGAAGCCATCAAGAATCAAAAAGAAGGTGGCCAGGCCACAACGGTCTCTCAATTCCTCGCACAAGCGAAAAACGAACGCCAAAACGCACTGGATACTTTTGGGAGAGTTCGCAAACTCGATGGTGAGTTTAGCGACAAGGCTAGTCTGTGGCTCACGCGACGCAAGTTGGACGATAACTTTGGCATGCCTATGACCGAACTTTTGCTCATCGAACAAAGCGTTCGAGACGTTTTGCAGCGCGATTCCATCGGATCCGAGGCCAAGTTAACACTTGGGGAAATATTGGTGGAAAAGTCGCTTCGACTCTCGAGCGATTTGGATGCAAATCAACGTCTTTTGCTCCTCAAGGAGGCCGATAGTCTCCTTCAATCGGATGCAGCTATCAGCGTGGCAGCATTGGCGTTGCAAGCAGAAGCCCGCTCGGCGTTCGACAATGCCGCGGCCAAGGAGTTGGCCAATAAGGCTCTTCAAAAGTTTTGGAGTATTCGCGATTCTGAGTCACCTCCCGCCGCAACCTTGTCGGCGGTCTTTCGATGCCTGCTCATAATCAATAGCTTCAAAGAGGGGCAAGTCTTTCTCTCGGAGCATTTACAGCAACTTTCTCCGGTAGACCAACCTAGATTTCGCGCGATGACTTCAGCCGCTGCCTTGAGGCACATTATGGCTGGTGCCATAAGTTTAGTAGTGAGTTCCTCGCAAACGAATCGGGTTGCGAAAGACGCGAATGAATCGCATGTACCGAGAGGCACTTTTGGCTTGGAAGCAGTGCTTTCATTGGCGATTCAATTGGATCCCGAATCCAACGAGATGTTGGCATTGCTTGAGAAGTTTGCAACTCCAGCGAATGAGGACGCTATCGTGATTTCGTTGATGAGCGAATTCGGGCTCTTGGGGCCAATAAAGAGCGAGGCCGACAATGCCGTGTCACAGCCGCGACTAGCCGCAACGGATCTTGGACTGCAAGCATTTTTGAACGCGATAGTACGATTGGCAAGTGGCACTGAAAACGATTCAGCAATTCAATCGTTGCGAGCGGCCGTCAAGGCAGGTCCGGTATACGGGGTGGCTGCGAGTCGGCTGGCTGTCCAAATGGTTTTATCCGAGCGGATGTCGCCGGACGTCGGAATACGTTGGCTTCGATCGATTAATTCGGAGACTCCAGAGTTGCTAGTTGCATGGTCCGATCGTGCAAGATTGCACTTGAAGTTCGATCAGGTTAGTGAAGCGATCCAGTGCTATGAATTTCTTCTTGAAAAGCTGCCTGGGAATGAGCAGATCAAGGAAGCATTGGGGATAGCGAGATCCAGACTTTGACAATCATCTCAGCCTGTGGACCGGTTGATCGTGGGCGAGTCACTCTGTGACTCGCCGACTTCAGCGTCACGAAATGCCGCTGCCACAAGTCGCAATCTTTGCTTTTTTGTAAGTCTCGCCATATGATTGTTCGGCGCTTTCGCAGTGAAACATTCTAACCACGAGCAAATGCAATATGGAGCGCATTCACATTAGCGGCGACGAACTTTGGAAAAGGATGAACCGCGCAGTGGAGAGGGTTCAGGAAAGACTAGAGAAAACAGTAACCACTCTGGAAGCAGCCAAAATTCCTTATGCAATCATCGGTGGAAATGCGGTTCGTGCTTGGGTTGCTCAAGCTAACGCGTCTTCCATGCTCGCACAATCTGCTCGATTGTGCTTTCTAATGAGTGCGTGATATCCCAGGATGGGTAATGCTCACGCATCTTGCGCAAATCACTGTAATAACAAATGTGGTCACCAACGCGGTTTTCGTCCACATAGGTGTACTTCTGCGCCTGGCCGGTAAAAAACTCCGATATTTTGAACGCCTCCAAAATAGAGCAGCTGTTGGCTTTACCACCTCCTAAGTTGTAAACTTCTGCGCACCGTGGTGTTGCGATAAAGGCTGACATGAACTTGGCCACGTCCTCCGAATGAATGTTGTCTCGAACCTGTTTGCCTTTGTAGCCAAAGACACGGTACTCGCGCCCCTCAAGATTGCATTTGACCAGGTAACTTAGAAAGCCGTGAAGCTCGACTCCCGAATGATTTGGGCCGGTGAGACATCCACCGCGAAGACAACACGTAGGCATGTTGAAGTAGCGACCGTATTCTTGTACGACAATGTCTGCTGCAACTTTCGATGCACCAAACAACGAATGCTTTGACTGATCGATCGAAAAGCTTTCGGCAATACCATGTTCATAGTTCACGTCGGCATAATCCCAACGCGTCGCAAGTTCCTTGAGGGCAATCGTGTTGGGTCGATCGCCGTAAACCTTATTGGTCGACATGTGAACAAATGGCGATTCAGGGCATGCCTGCCTTGCCGCCTCGAGTAAGTTAAAGGTGCCGACTGCGTTGGTATCGAAATCGTCGAAGGGAATCGCAGCAGCCCGGTCATGACTTGGCTGTGCTGCCGTGTGAACGATGGCTTGGGGCCTTATGTCGCGAACCAACTTGAGGATTCCATCGCGGTTGCGAATGTCTATTTCATGATGTTCAAAGCCGACGATATCTTTTTGCAATCGCGACTGATTCCACCGTGTGTCCCCCTGTGGGCCAAAGAATACGGCCCTTTGATTGTTATCGACTCCATGGATCTTCCAGCCTTTCAAGGCGAAATGGGAACAGACCTCAGAACCGATTAAGCCGGATGCACCGGTGACTAGGAGCTTCATAACGGGTTTCGGGTTGCGGGGGTAACGGGTAACGGGTTGCGGGTTTCCGCCAGCGGAACGGTGAGCTACGCGCTAGCCCGGATTATTCACAGGATCATTATTGATCCGCCGCAGGGCGTGTGGGGAGTTAATGGTTGCCGATGTTGTCGTGAACTTCGCGAACGAACGCTTCGATTCGCCTAGGCTGTTCGGCCGCCAATTTTTCGGCATGTCGCACAAGTGATTCCAAGCGATCAGAACTCAGTGTCAAGTCATAGGCGTGACGAAATACATGCCGAAAGCCTTTCAGTTCGCGAAGTGATTCGACCGATTCAGCCGTCAGAAAAGCAGGACGAATCCCCGGTAGGGACAATGTCATTCGCAAAATCAGCTTCTCGTGGTAGTCACCACGTTTCTCAAAGCAATTCTCAAACGATTCGCAAATCCGTTCAAAACCTCGTTCCAGAATGTTATAAAATCGATTCAACTGGTAGCCACAGGCTTCGCTGGCGCCACTAAAAGTCTGAGTGATACGCTCCCTCGCCGCAGTTGCCGAGTCATGCAAAACGCGAGCGTCGGATAATAGTTCTTGATGCAGGATTTCTAGGCTGATTCGGTCCATCGTTGACCTTGCGATACGATCTTTTCTTTTAAACGCGTTTCCTCAAGCATGCAAATGTCAACTGGGTGCTCAGTCGCTTCGGTCAGCAGACTTTGGAGCGCATACAAGGAATAATTCGTGGATGGATGTTCTAGTGCAACATCAATATCGGATTCGAATAGAAACTTGCCGGGTTTAAGTATCGAACCGTAAACCCATACCGGTTGTCCAGGTAGATATCTTTTGAACCCTTGATGGAGCTTTTCTAAAGCAACTTGTCGAAGCAGCTCGCGTTCGATTGCGGATGCTTGGTCACGTTGTTGAAGGAGCGAAAGTGGCATGGGGCGTGGCTAGTGGCTTTTCTGGTCAGACTAAAGACGAAATGCAATTGCTACTTTTCGTGTGTTTCGTATATTTCATGGTTAAAGACGGCTTGGTTCTTGGTGGTTGTGGTTGGCTTGGACTTCGTTCCCGTTGGTGACTGAGCCTCCGGCATTGGCATCTTGTTCGTGCTGGTCACCTCGCTTAGGCGACGGGTTTCCAGCCCGCTTACGCGGTTGTATGTTTAATGTAACACAACATGCTCATGTCGTGCTTCGCAATTGGGAAAGTTGAACTACTTGCCTATTGGTTCATCCGGCAAAGCGGGAAGATCTATTATAGCAAACGTTTCGATTGAACTTTCGACGCCAAAACGCATAGAAAACACAGGCATTTCGAACGCATGCGAAGGATGGGTGCAATTTGGGCTAAGTTGACTCGAGAAGGAATTGGTCGCACAGCTCGGAAATCCGTTCCTGTGCGCGTTGAACCTTGCCAGCATTGCTGAGATCCATGACTCTGTTGTTGATCCATTTCAGCCACTGCACAATGGAAAGTCCAATCGATACGCAATGCAACATTCTGCACTCGTCTAGTGAATCAATCGCATGGTGGGAATACTCTTGCGTGTATGCGGAGTAAGCATCCAGCCAAAGATCGGCCTTTGGGCCATCCTGCATATCCATTCGCTGTTGCAACAATCCGTATTGCAAACTTCCAAATAGACGGATGAAATCCAAGCCTGGCCAGTCGAATCGTGCCGCGCCAAGGTCGACAATGGACGAGAACCTCATAGACTCATCTACCAACACATTTTCACGCCACAGATCTCGTACTATCCAGTGGCAAGCCCGCGGTTGGCTCGTGCAAATCGATAGGAATCGAAGCCAATTGGGCTTTCTCTCCAAAACAATTGCCAAGCAATGCTTGACTTGATCCGACAGATTGTTGTCAGACAAAATCGCAGCATTGTCCACGGCAGCAAACAATCGCATGTCCACACATTGCATGGACTCGTGTCGCTCGCGAATGGAATTGGATTGCATGACCTGGTGACCTACCCGCTCACCCCTGGGGTCCGAGGCTAAGACCGTATGTTTATGCAACCGACCAAGCACTGTCCCCAAATGATGAACCAGCGTCTTGTCGACGTTGCCGACATCCTTTTTTACAACGCTGATCGGTTTACCTGCCACCCAGTCGCAAAGGGTCCAAAGTTGATCGTCGAATTGCAGCAATGAAGCTACCGGTACTCCAGGAGGATACCAATTATAGATGCTTGGGAACGGCGCTGAATTGCGGGCGCCTGCGGTAACTAGGTTCTCTTCTGAGACTGCAAAGGAATCGTTGACGCTTGACCAATAGGCAATCTTAGAAGGCGTATCAAAGCGATTTGGCCAACTGCGAATCGCATAGCTGCCTAAGGCATCGGAGATCTGGTAAATGATGGAGTCGCTGAAACCATTGGAACGCCAGAGCGTGCATTCGAAACTGGGTGTGCATTCGAAACTGGGTTTATAGTCGATAGCAATCGAATCGTTTTGCCTTCGCGATTGCATCACCGAACTCATTGCGATTTGTGCCACTGCGTTCATCATAGTTGCCTCGTTCAAGGAGTGACCACCCTACTGCACTAGTGGTCGACATCACGCGGAGCGTGATGGGTACGTACTCATCACGCTCCGCGTGATGTCGAGAACCCTAACGTCGAGAACCCTAACGTCGGCAACCCGAATTTAGATCTGGACAGAGCACTAGAGCTTGCCTAATTCAGACAGCCGATCCTTGGCTTGTTTCGCCAATGCATGGCCATCGTGGTTATTGACTACAAACTCGTAGAACTTCTTAGCGACATCGACCGCCTTCTTCTTCTTGTCACCTTTCTGGTCGACAATGAGGACTTCGCTGCACCGGCCCGCTTCGAAGGCGGCTCGCGCTTGCCAGTTTTTGATGTCTGCCGGAGCTTGTGTTCCGCCATACCCGAACATGACTTTCTGGAATTCAGAAATCGCCTTTGCAAATTCGCGATCCGCAAAGAAAACTTCTCCCATCATGAACCGCGAGCGGGCTCCGATTTCGTTGCGTTGCTCTTCAGCGACTTCGCTATAAAGCTGAACCGCTTCGCTTGTCTTTTTTTGGTTTTGACGAGCATAGGCAAGTTCGTACTTCGCGGTCGGCAACAACGGCGAGTCTGGAACTTTGGTCTTCATCGCACCGATCCAATTCTCGACCTCCGTCCACTTTTTGAGTTCACGTGCTGATTGTGCTCCGTGAAGGTATACCATGGCCTTTACTTGTTCGCTCACGCTCTCCGGATCGGTAGCCATCTCCATGCTGCGTCGCGTTGATACATACTGAGGCCAAGCGTCTGAATACTTTTCCTGTTTGAGTAAGCACTCGGCGATCATAAACGAAGAGTCAACCAGCAAATTCCCTTTCGGGAATTCCTTAGTCTGCTTCCTAAACTGTTCCATGGCTGAATCGTATTGCTTTTGTTGGAAGAAAGCCCAACCTAGTTTATAAAGCGATTTCTCTTGAAGATTTGCGTCAACGCTACGTGTCGCTGCGACCGTATACGCTTTGATGGCTCGATCGTATTTGGAATTTTCATATTCCGCTTGGCCAACATGGAAATACGCTTCAGCCGCAAGTGAACTATCGGGATAGATTCCTGCCATCTTCTGAAAAGTTTGGTTGGCGAGTTCGGTTTTGCCAAGAGACCTTTGGGCCCATGCAAGTTCGTAATACGCTTTGTCAAGCAACGGGAATTTTGCGTGGGATTCGATGAGTTTCTCGAAAGCTGCGATGGCTGGCTCCAGCTGCTCGGCGGAGCTATAGGCCAGGCCGAGCTCGTAGAGAGCCTTGGGCATTTGGTCAGTTGGGAGCTTGGCTTTCATTAGTTGATTCAAAACTTGAATGGCGTCTTTTGGTTTGCCAAGTTGTCGCAAACAAATTGCCTTGGCAACTCTCGCCTCGTATCCTACTCCATCATTGCGTGTGTCTAGGGCAATGGGCTCAAGCAGTTGGAGTGCAGGGGCGTATTGCTCCTTTTGAATGAGGATAAAAGCCTTGCCATACGACGCGTAGTCGAGCAAAGATTTGTCCCTCGATGTTGCCAAGACAGAATCATAGGCGATCAACGCGCGTTCAAAATCGTTCAGGCTGGCCGAGAGTTGTCCCAATCGAAATTCCACTTGAGGTTTGAACCGGGAATTTGGATAGTCCTGAAGAATTTTTTGCAACGTGTTCTTAGCTTCTTCTTTCTTGCCACTGGTGTTTTGAGCTTCGGCCAAGATCAACAGAACTTCATCCGCTTGTCCCCACTTCGAGTTCGCTTGGTTCGATTTCTCTAGGGAATCGATCGCCTTATCCAGTTTTTCAAGCTTCAGTAAACTGGCACCTTGGAGAAAGAGGGATTCCGCTCGAGCGAGCGAATCTTGCTTTTCCTTGATGGCCTTGGTGGTCAACTCGAGTGATTTCTCATACTGGCCACTGAGATACTGCGCGGCCGCAAGTCGTGTTTCCCACGACGAGCGCATTGGGTTCTTTGGCTCGGAGGTGATCAATTGCTCAAAAGCCGTTGCGGCAGATTCGTGTTGGCCCAATTGCAGGGTCGATTCCGCTCGAATGTAAGCCACATCGGAAGCGAGTGCATCGTTTGGAAAACGTCTTGCAAATGCTTCACTCCATCGCTGCGCGTCGGCCAACGCGCCAACTTGTAGCGCAGCAAAAGCGGCATTGTAAGTCGCTCGTGGAGCGATCGCATCGTCCGCGTTCTCAACCGCTATTTGCTCGTAAAGCGTTCTGGCTTCCGCTTTTCCTTCCGTGGTAGATGACAGACCATCCGCCAAATCCATCTTCAGTAAAGTTGCCGAAGCGGATTTGCCACCCCAATCAAGTGCATTTCTAGCAATCGCAACTGCGTCCGCTGGCTTGCCTTGGATGATAACAATTTGGCACATCCAATGGGCCGCTTCGGCGGCTCGGTCGTCTTTAGCAACGAGCAGTCCCTCGAACGCCTTCAAGGCTTGGTCAAATTTCTTATCGCGCATCAACGTTTGACCAGCGGCCAACGAGGAGTTTTGCGAGAACTGAGAGCTCGGGAAGAGGGTGGAGAGTTTTTGATAGATGTCCGCAGACTCTTTGTATTTCCCCGACTTTGCCAATGCAAAGCCATATCGATATAAGGCATAATCCGCGTTGGCGGACTTCTCAAAGTCCTTCGTCGCTACGACTTGTTTGAGCAACTGTAAGGCCTGGTCCACAGAATCGTCCTTGAGTGCGATTTCGGCGGCTCTAAGTCGTACTTCTCTCGAAAGCGGGTGGCTTGCATATTTCGCTAAAAAGGAATCGTAGTTCTCTTTCGCAAGCTTAGGTTGCATTTGCTCGTCATACGTGACAGCCAGTCCGAACATTGCATCCGGCCTCACTGCCGAGGAGTCCATCGATCGATTTTGAAGCAATTGAGTGTAGTGCGAGATGGCTCTGTCATAATTGCCTAATCGAGACTCAGCTTCGCCAGCATAGTACATTGCTTTGTCAGTAAAACTTCCGTCCGGATACTTCTCAATGAGCGCAGTAAGTACTTTCGCCGATTCGCTAAGTGCTTGTTTGCGAGCATTACCATCAGCCGCCATGCCCTGTTGATAGAGACTCCATCCGAGGTTGACTAACGAGTCCTCTCGCTGCTTCAATTCTGTGTCTTGCAGCGAAAGCCTAAACTGTTCGATCGCGGCATTGAAATCAGGCATTTCTTGTTGCAAATAACAAACTCCAAGAAAGTGCCTTGCGCTCGAGGCCAATGGGTCCGACGGGTATTCCGTTAACAATTTGTTCCACTGCTCGATCGCTAGCGGATAAGCCCCGTTGTTTTGCGCATTTGCGGCATCGGCAAAGGTTTCCCTCGCTTTTTCTTGACGTTTTTCTTTGTCCGAGAGCTGTGCCGTGCCGGGATTCGACTTGGTTGCTAGTGGAGTAGCCTTTCCCGATTGAGTCGATGGCTTAGTCGGCTGGGCCTTGTTTTGGGTGCCACCTTGCTGAGCAAGCGAGGGGGATACCAAAAGACCGGAGGCTAGCCAAACCGCAAACAATCGTCTGGCAGCCCTTGTTCGATCTCGGTTTTTCATAGTTATTCCAATCGTTACGCTAAAAAGGCCGTATTTGATTACCCAATGGCAACAAAGGTCCGCAAACGGAGTTGGCCGAACCAAGTCTGTAGTTTACCGTAGTACAATCCAATCGGAAAGTTTTACTGGAAGCGTGAATGGTTTTCCTTTGGCTAGCAACGTCTGCCAAGCAAATCTTGCCAGATCGCTACATATTGAAATTTCGATAGAAAATCCGTCTCATAACACCCTCGTAGCTCTTCGTAGATTCTCTCCATGCAAATCCTTGTAACCGGCGGTAATGGATTCATCGGTTCCCATCTGACCGAAAAACTATTGAACGCTGGCAACCGAGTTACCGTCGTAGACGACCTGAGTACCGGTCGGAAAAGCAATTTGGACCACGTCATCGACCATCCAGAGTTGCGAATACTTCACGCTGATCTCGGAGACCCAAAACTCATTCGGGAAGTCTGCAAAGACGCCGATATGGTTTACCACTTAGCGGCCGCAGTCGGGGTTGCGTTGATTGCAAAGCAACCGATTCAAACCATCCATCGCAACATCTATCCAACCCAATTGTTGCTGGAGGAACTCAGACGGATCCACCTCACGGGCAAATCCGTTTCGATGTTCTTGGCGAGCACGAGCGAGGTCTATGGAAAAAATCCGAAAAGCATTTGGTGTGAAGACGACGATTTGGTTTTTGGCGCTACAACCAAACCGCGATGGAGCTACGGAGCTAGTAAAGCGATCGATGAATTTTTGTCGTTGGCTTGCGTTCGTGAATGCCAAATGAACATTGTCATTGGACGCTTTTTTAACGTTTCTGGTCCACGGCAATCGGGAGCTTACGGCATGGTGCTTCCACGCTTCGTCGAGGCGGCTATGACGGGCAAGCCTTTAGTGGTACATGACGACGGATTGCAAGAACGCTGCTTCGCTCACGTCTCGGATGTGGTGGGTGCGATAACGACATTGATGGAAACCAAAAGTAGCTATGGTCGCATCTATAACATCGGCGCAGACCAGCCAATTGCGATTCTCGAAATGGCCAAACGAGTGGTAGCCATTGTGAATCCAACGTCGACAATTGAATTCCAGTCTTATTCTCAAGCCTACGATGAAGATTTCGAAGATATTCGACGACGCGTGCCGGACTTAAGCCGCATCCGAAAAGCGATTGGCTATGCACCGACTCTCTTTCTGGACGATATTATTCGCTCCGTGTGGAACGAAATGTTGCACCAATCAGCAATCTAGGCGAGCGTAATTGGGAACCATGGATGGGCTGTTGAAAATTGGGAGTTGACTGTCTTTTTTTCGCTTTAATCGAGCAGC
Source organism: Pirellula sp. (assembly GCA_043757445.1). Lineage (GTDB taxonomy): Bacteria > Planctomycetota > Planctomycetia > Pirellulales > Pirellulaceae > JBKCUI01. The sequence goes on from JAYVPJ010000053.1 coordinate 10,856, forward strand.
AGGCTGAGATCCACCAGCACCAAAGTGGGTGGCACGGGTGGCATGGGTAACACGTTCCGAGGTACGAAGGGCGTGTGAATAGCCAGTCAACCTTTGCCATGACAACCACCCCCATCGCTATCGCTCTGAGGGGCTATGATTTTATAGTAACGATCACACTCCGTGTGATTTTCGCAGTTCAAAAACCGTTGGTTTTTGAGGCAACATCACATCGAGTGTGATGGGTACTATCTGCGGATTCATAAAATCACATCCTCTGAGCGTGCCACCCATAGAGTAGGTACTTTACAAACTTCCGCTCGCCTAAGTCTAGTTCCGCTTTGTTCTGAATCGCGGAGCGATGGCACGCGATAGCCAGGGTCGAGAGTGTCTTTTTGCACCGCTACTGCAAGTCATCGAATCGTACGTTGTGAATCGCGGGTGCCTTCGACATGGGTTTGGCAATCACGACGTGAAGGCCGTCCTTCCTCCATGGATTCAGCCCTACCCATAGTCCGCTCACAAACATCAAAATGGCGAGCGAAACCAGCGGCATGATTGCAGAAGTAAAATTGCTGGCTACCGCTTCAATGGCAATCGCCAGAGAAAGGCTCAATATCACAACTGCAGTAGCGAGGATTTGCAAAGAACGATCGCATCGACTTAAGAACAAAAATCCATAGCAAGCCATCAGCGGCAGGAACGAAAATGAGATCATTCCAATCGACGAGCAGATCACAATTACACCGAGATATTTTCCGTTCGCAATTGCCAATTCGAAGAAGTAAGGACCGAAGAACAAAGGGAGTAACAGAGGGATAACCCCCATTCCCAAAACGCAAACAGGCATCCAAAGTAGAGCTTGCAAAGAGAGTGGATGATGGTTTGGATGACGATCCGGTTTTGAAAGCTTGAGAGAGGTGAACTTTTGAAAGTACCAGCCGACACAAGCAACGCTGAATAGAACTAGAGGTACGGCAATGATCGCAAAGACAATGAGCGGCGGAAACATCAACAGGACTTGCCCAAGCAAACAATAGCCGCACAAGAAAGGGGCCACCCCAGATTCGTCGTGATCCTCTGGCAAAATCCAGGCCAGTTGTACGTTCACCACGATGACTCCGTACTCGAGAATGCCGAGTCCCGCAATGATGAACCCGACTACCACAGAAACAGGCGACAGCGAACTGAATGAATTCCCCGGAAACAAACCGACTAAAACAAGAAAGGTCCAGGCGAACACGACCTCGGATCCCGCTATTAACAACAGGATTTCGGTGTACTTTGACTTCGGATAGCCCCCCCAGTTGCCGACCGAATCAGCCGTCATAAAGCAATCCTCGCAAATACGTGACTTCGACCACAGCCCTCCCCCTTGGAATTACCTTGATGATAGCCAAATCTAATACGGTTGCGATTGAATATTTGAGGATCACGTATAGGATTGACCCAGTCGGAGTTCGATTTTTTGCTGAGCTGATCGGCGCCCGACTCCCCGCCTACTTTCAAATTCTCTGGAGTTTGTCTCTCAATGAAAAAAACTGCATTCGTATTCATTGCCACCGTTATTGTATCTAGCTTTGGATTCTCGAACGATGCCAGCGCTCAAAAATGGGCGGACCTGACCATGACCGTGCTTTTGGATGGAGATGTGCCAAAACCCAAAGAAGTCAAGGTCAACAATGCGGACTGCATGCAGTTCAAAATCATGTCGGAGGATTTGGTGGTGGATCCAGCGACCAAAGCAATCGCAAATCTTGTCTTCATGATTGATTCCAAGAAGACCAAATTGGAAACACAACAATTGCATCCTGACTTGCAAAAGATTCCTGAAACCAAGCCGGAAATGGACAATCTTAAATGCGCTTTCGTTCCTCACGTCACGTCGATGCGAGCGGGTCAAACCCTGCTCATGAAGAACTCCGATAGCACTAGCCACAATGCCAAGTTTAGTTTCTTCAAAAACGAAGAAGTGAATCCGCTGATTCCTTCGGGGGGCAGCAAGGACATAGTAACAAAACTCGAAGAACCAGGTGCAGTCAAAGTAGAATGCAGCATTCACCCATGGATGAACGGTTACGTGTTCGTGGCTGGCCACCCATACGTTGGCATCAGCGATGCAGCTGGCAAAATCAAAATCGAAAAGCTACCGGCTGGCATCGAACTCGACTTCAAGCTTTGGCATGAATCGCAAGACAAGTCGATCGAAGAAATCTCGCTCGGCGGCAAGAAGGAAAAGTGGACTAAAGGCTCGGTCAAAATGACGCTCAAGGAAGGGGCAAACGATCTCGGCACACTTCTCATCAAACCTGATCGATTCAAGAGCAAGTAGCAACCTTTGCTGACGCTACTGACGTTGCTGACGCGGCCAGCGTCAGTGCAGCGAAAAGTCCCTATGGCGACCGTCAGGTCGCCCTAAACTATTTAGGTCACCTGGTCGACTTGCACTAGTAGGAACCCATAGCGCACTGCTAAATTAGGAGTGCGCCTACAACAACGATTCGATTGCCTTCTGGAACACCGATGTCTAAAGCCCTATCGCCAACCGAACAAGACTACGCCAACTCCGGTTGGCTACAAGCGTTGATGGGGGTGAGCGATCCATTGATTCAGAATTCCAGACTAAATGCAAAAAAGCACTTGGACTGGATCGATTGCATCACCAGCCTCACAACGATTCGAGAAAAAGCGGACATGTTGGATCCGGCACTGCAATCCCTTTGGCAATACGGGGTCGCCAACGAACTGAAATGGCTCTTGACTGCAATTCCAAGCGCCCAGTCAGCTTGGTTATTGGATTGTACAGATGAGTTTTCCATCGAGCAAACCGAACCGCCAACGATTGACGACGCTGCCGTTTGGGCTAATGCTATGGGCGTTCGCGATTGGACCGCCCAGGTAACAATGAAAATCCTCAGTGGCGACTTTGTCTCGTGGCAGCGACGCGTCGCTAGGCAAGGAGCGAATGCTCCAACCGGTTTTACTATGGAGTCATCCGGGAAGAGTACACTCGAGTTGAAGACGACAGCGAGTTGGAAAGCAAATAACTGGGTCGACGGTACGTGGACGTTTGCCATTGATGGTCAAGCGACCATGATCAAAGTCATTGAGGAACCGATCAGCGTGATCCGGCCTTCTTGGCTGCTGACGCAAGAGAATGTTCTGCTGACGATACAAAGCGCAGATGAGCGATTTGGAAAGCAACGAAAAAAGATCTCCGGCAACAACATTACGCAGGGGGGCAGCAATCAAGGCAAATGGTCCGATTGGTGTGAGTCTGTCCCCGCATTCGAAGATCTGCACTTAGCGGTGTTGTGCGGTGAGGGGTTACAATGTTCGCCGACTTTTCAAGGTATTTGGGCAACCGTTTGGCCAATCGTCTATTGTCGCCGAAAGAAGCTTAAACGAGGCACGTGTGGCCTAACCGATTTGCGCCAACGACTCGACCAGTGTTTTCAAGCGGACCCGCAATTGGTAACTTGGCTATTGGTTTTTGGTGAACTGCTGTGCAACATGCAAATCGGCGATGGTCTAGGAATTGCGGCCAAGTTTAAGACAACCTGAAACGCCAACGTCTTTTGTAGGACGCCAAAACCAAGCTGTCGGGGGTGAGCCCCGAACCGCTTTCGAGCAATTCGTCAGTACGCCAGGTTTATAAGGAACTCAGCCATCAGCCAAACCAATTCTGCCGTCAATAGCAGGATAATGATCCATTCCAGCTTGTGCCCATAACGTGCATCGCGAAACTCACCGATCCGCTGGCTTGCCATCTCGTAAACATGTTCGAAAACTTCAATCTGGCTATCTACCGATTCGCAGCGAGCTTCGATGCGAGTCTTTTCACGGAGCTCTTCACCCAACTTTTGTGCAGCCACCGAACGCTGATATCCGGGATGAACCAAACGCGGCTCAATCCGAGCATGACGCATGCGTCGTTTTAGCGTCTGCTCCATGCGGTTCCCAAGGCTCTGACTTCGTACTAGATCCTGAACCGTAATCTGAAAAGCCAACCGTCGATCTTGATCCAGTTCGGACCAACCGGCCTCAATTTCGGATTCAAGCTTGCGAAGTTCCTTTTCGAAATAGTGGAATTCAACGAGCGCCATCAACAAAGGATTTATCTGATCGCGTTCGCAACGAAGTACCACTCGACCGGGTCGCCAAGTGACTTCGGCTGCACGCGATTTGACCATCACGCGTGGTTGCATCGAAACCATATTGCCTGAATCAAGCCAGCTATTCAAACCCTCGGGTGCCGGTGAGTTACTGCCGACTGAATCCAACGGCAGGATCATCACTTCCATCGATTCGAGCGAATGTTCATCTTGAATCGAGATCGAGGAGCATACCGCAAAACGAAGCGACGGGTCTGTGAACGTCATCAATACGGACGTTCTAGCATCCATCGCGACAACTGGGTCAATTTGTTCTACAAAGCGGATACGACGTAAATCGAAATCGGAAGTTGGATTGGCATCGAGGCCAACCAGCGGCAAGGGCGGCTGACTCATTTCACAGCCTCGTTCTCAATCGTCCGATCAATCGACAAATCGGATACCTTAGCAGCTTGTTCCTCCATATTTGCTGTCAGCCATTCGGCCACGTAGTCCGCAGAGTCGAGCAGGCCATTGAGTGTTGAATCGAAAAGATAGTCGCCGACCACAAACAGGTGCGGATGCTGCCTGGGTTCTGGAAGGTGTCTTGAGTCCATGTTCATCGGCGGTAAGCCAGCGGGCAAGCCATTAACTGAACCAATCCAACGATGCACTCGTCCCTCCAGAAAAAGCTCTCGTCCATGCCTTAGTGACGATGGCAACGAGTCGAGTACGATATAGATCAATTCTTCGTCGCTACAATTGCTTAACGTTAGCGCCGCTTCACCGGCAAGCAGCCAGCCTAGGACGCCCGACGAATCGTTGTCATTACGCGACGACTCGTCATACAAACAGCAACCGCCGAAAGCGTCCAACATGAAGTACGAGTCTTGCAATTGACTTCTCCAGAACGGCTCCTTGAACAACACTGTGACCCGAAGATAATGAGCTGGGTAGTCGTAGTGGACGTGATGCCGATGCATCGCTTCTTCGAGGAGTTCTCCACCCCATTGGATAGCTGGCAACCAGTTGTTCGGTAGTGCCACGACGACGTAGTCGTACTCCTCCGAGGTCTGTACCGCATCTTTCCGCGAGACGACGCGCAGGCTTGTCTTCTTAGCTTGTTCGACGCGAACGACCGGCTCCTTCAACCGAATCTGAGCCGAAATTCTCGCGGCCAGTCCCTTCGGCAGTTGCTCGATACCGCCATCAATGGTGTATAAACTCATGTAGTCTGGATGATTCATCAAATAATTCTGCAAGCCATAGTGCGCATTGGTTTGATGCGGCTCAGTCGCCAGATCGCTGTGTAAAAGCGTCTGGAGGTAGTGGCGTGCCGTCTCATCAGGAACTGACGCAAGGTGCGTATCAAACTTCTTGTTCAGCATGGGGTCATTGACATGGTCTTGCCAATCTGAATCGTAATAGGCGCGGGGACTCATCCAACGCCTGGCTCGCTCATCGAAGTCTTTTAGTGCAAGCCAAGTCTTGTCGCCGAATGCTCGACGCGTATCCCCCAGGTCATGAAGAATATGGTCACCCATCATTACCGACGAAAACGCAGAAATCCCATTCAAGGCCCTAACAGAAAGTCCCAATTCATTGATCATCTCTCTCAAAGGATCGTCGCCGATAGCCGAGTAGTCGTATAGTTCTGCTGCCCCCGCTTCGTAGGCCTCAGGGAGAACTGAAAACTGCTTCGATTGAATTTTTCCGCCGAGTCGCGGAGCAGCCTCGTAGATAGTGATTTCGAATGGTACGGTGCATCGTTTTTGCAATTGGTAAGCCGTCATCAACCCGCCTGGGCCTCCGCCAACAATCGCAATCTTTATCTTCATAGCTTGGACTATTCCACTTTCTTGGGTGCCCACGGTGGATTGAAATTTTTCACGCCGAGACAATTGGGTATGTATTTTGAGTCAGAATCACATATTCTCCAAGTAGGAGTCTAATGACATACCGATGGCATCCGGTTGTTTTCCACATTCCTTTTTCTAGGAGGTCCAAATAATCTGCTGATCTTCGTACGGTATGAGGGAGAGACTTGGCTGCGTTAGCCAGTGACAAGCACCGTCTGGGTTTGCCAGCTTCGCTGGTCAAACGAAAAAAAGCCAGGTTTCCCTGGCTCTTTCAAATGGAGGCGGGGGGAATTGAACAACATTCAAAATCCCTGGGAATGTCCTCGCCTAGTGCAAGATGTGGCTCATATTTAGGCGCAGATGAAAAAAGGGCTCCCGAAAAACGGTTGTTGACAGCCTGTTGCAATCGACCCCACGTCGTTGTGGATGGCATATTGGAACCGACCGAATATCATCCGTTCACGGCGACAAATCTCGATAATGTTGTGAAGTCTTGGCCTCTACTTCCGCCGCACATCCAAGAATCGATTCTTGCTCTTATCGATGCTGTTCAACCTCGAAAAAGTGATTGGACGTTTGAATTAACGCCAAGTGTCCAGCCGAGCGGTCTTGCCAACGGAAAAAAAGGCGAGAATTCTAGGACGCGGCTATCCAGTACGATTCTAAAAGCCCTTCGGCACACTCCCGAACTATTCGCACTTCACATGAATTCAGATGGATGGGTTGGTGAGCAGGAGTTCGGTGTATTATTGGCCCAACTTATTGGAGTCGATGAGCAACTCCCAATGGAGTCAATCAACGACATCCTATGCGAGACGGGCCTAGCCGACCGAGTCCAAAACAAGAATGGTTTTGTTCGCGCCGCATATGGACATAGCACTCCAATTTTTGTTCCGACCGAATCCTCAGTCTCCGATCAACCTCTATTCCATGGCACATCAGCAGACAACTGGTCAATGATTGAGTGCTTCGGCCTGTCGCCAAGAAATCGACGCTTCATTCAACTGACGACCGATTTCGAATACGCAAACGAAGTCGCACTATCGCGGGGACGCTCCCCGATCGTAATCCAAATCGCCACTGCTGAAGCCATTTCTCGCGGCGTTCAATTCTATTCGACGGGAACGCATGTTTGGCTTTCCACGGAGATACCCGCAGATTGCCTTCAGGTTTGGCTGGACAACTTTGAAGCGATTGAAAACCGGTGGCCTTAGCAGCCAAAATCGATGGCAAAAACTTTCGTCAACACAATGCCATATCAGAACGGAGAAACCCGCATGGAACCAGATTTCGCCAAGATCATTCTCGAGCTAACTTCGCACGAAGCTAGTCTCCAAGTCGAGTTAGATGAATCAAATAAGAAGTTGGCCGTACTTACCGAAAGACTTAATCAAGTTCAGTCCGCACTATCCGCCCTTCGTGGCAAACTTCTCATAATGCAACCTATGGCAAAGGCCAAAGCGACGAGACCCACTCCAACCCAAATCTCCATTGATGAACTTGTGACCAAAATCGTCCGCGAGAAAAAGGCGATTCAGGTGCCTGCACTATTGAAGCTTGTGAAATCACACTTGCTTTCTCAATCTCAATCGAGAATCGGCCTAAAAGCGACTCTTTTGAAGGTCTTGGCGAACAACAAATTTGCAACTGATCAAAATCAAAACGTGACGATTGCCTAAGGACCATTTCAGACCCACACATTACTCGAAACGATCTGATTGTATAAACGAAGCAACTTCTTCGCGCGTTCAAGGCATTCGCATAATTAACCTTACACGCCAAAGATAAAACCAGCGACTGCCTGATAGAGTTCGCTCAAAAAGATATCGGAATGGTGTCCCGAGAACTCATCGTCCTTGTTGGGATCCGTGTGAAGTCTTGAAATGTCACCTACGACGAATCGATCTATCAATGTTGCGATGTCCTTGCGCGCAAAGCCTGGGCCTATGTCCAGTTTCGTCAATCCGCCGAATTGCTTCGCCGCCTTAATGGTTGGGCCGGATGCACCGAGGGCTTCTCGATTACCAAACAGCGTAGTGATTTTTGCTGCTTGAGCCATTGGATAGAAGTCATGCAGCGCCTTATCTTTGTCAGAAATGGTCGCTAATACACGTAGGTTTGGAAATTTTTTCGCGATGTCGCCATATGCATCACCTTTTTCCAAGTGGTCGCTATCCAATGCCCCTTGAAGCAATACCAAGTTGAGTGCCATCGCATTTAGCCGATCGACAGTTTTTTTGTCATCGAGAATTATCTGCAACGCATTGCAAACGACTTTGCAACCAAAACTATGTCCAATCAGATTTAAGCGTTTTGGCGGAACAACGGCGTTCGCAATCGTTTGCAGAAGGAAGTAACCCGCGTGTTCGCCTACTGCATCAGCCCTCTTTTCCATCGTATAAAAGCTAGTAGCTTGAAACAAATTGAAGAACGCCTTTGGATCGGCACTCAACATGGACGGCCAATAGATCCCAATTCCCAAAGACGCACCGGGAATCTTTCCCTTCGCAGTTGACGTGGCCAACGTACGAACGGCACTTGCAAATTCTACCGTGAATCGATTGTAGTCCTGAGTGGCACGATTCGGTGTATTCCACCAACCGTGTGAGTAAATGAACACATCAGAGAACTCAAATGGAGCATCAAGTGCGACTTTCAGATCTGATGCAATGTACTCGTCAGTGATAATCCCGTTTTCGTTGCTTGCGATGACAAGGAAATGTGACATGACTTACGCTCCCCAATTTAGCTTCGAACAAAACACAAAATAAATGTGCTATCGCTTCAGCAACAGGTTGTGTCGAAGCGCCAAACACGCACATACCGAGTCGGAAATTGTAACGCCAAATTTTTCGAGTGCTGCATGGCGTACCAGACCATGCACGACAGACTCAAAAAAACTTATTGACGAAGATTGTAGAAATCGATTGCTCCCCAACGCTCAAAGCCCGCTCGGAATCGGCACTCTAAGGCAAGTTGGGCAGGTGAGGGGAGAACGCTTACCCCAAGGGCTGACTTCGCCTTCGCCGTCCATCATCTGTCGGGGCCAAGGGCCTTGACGGCCTCAGCGGGGCGAGCCCCGACAGATGACAGCCGACGAAGGCAGGTTAATTCAAAAAGCGATTTTATTTGCAACACTTCCAAAAGTTGCTTGCACAACGGCCAAAAAATGGATGCGAAGGTTTTGCCGCTCCAAGGCATGCCAGAAGCATATCACCGTTCCGCAATATCCATTCGCTCTCTCTCCATCCGCAAAGGGGTAGTTAGATAACCTCCGGCACTCATTGACGTTTCTGGATCTGCTCAAGACAGAACCGCCAATGAGGATCGGTGGTGCATCCTTTTAGGTTTTTGATTCTTTTTTTACCCCCTTTCGTGGAGAACGAAAATGACGAATTTGAAGAAGGCGTTCAATCAACTTTACTCGCGACCAGATGACGAACGATTTGAGACTTTCGACTGTCTCTATACCTACTGTTTGAATAAGCAACGTGAATCTGAAGTGCATTGGCGAATTCCGCCAGAAGTTATTCCAACAGTTTACAACGACCATCTCCGATTGAAGCTCACTGGTAGCAGTTCCTTTGAACTCAATGACTGGAGTTTTGGACAAACATGTCAATTGGCAAACGTCAAGAAGGACACGCTCAATAGGCTGAAGCCCAATACCTCGGCACAAGTTCTAATGGAAACCATGCCCTATGGCTCGCGGCCTTTCCAAGTGTTCACTCAGAGCGATGTAGTAAAATCCATTCATGGCGTCGGTTACACGCGACTTTATGACTCGGATGTTCTTGAACTCGTTATCGATGAGGCACTTGAGTTTGCTCCCCCTCCCAAGGGACTCAATGGTTCAACCGGTCTCTATGCCGGTGAGCAAGACATGTTTGCCTTTTTGATCGACGATAAATCGTGGGTTGATATCGGTGGTGAACAATTCGCTCCAGGCTTTTTTATCTGGAATAGCGAAGTTGGCCGGCGAACCGTTGGTATCGACACGTTTTGGTATCAGCGTGTTTGTGCTAACCATATTGTTTGGGACGCAAAGGAAGTTGTTTCCTATAGTCGCAAGCATACCGCCAACGTCGTTCAAGCCATGGACGATATCAGGGCGATTCTTCGACGCTTGGTACAAACCCGAGACGCTAGAAAAGATGCCTTCGCGGTAGCAGTTTCCAAAGCAATGTCGACTTCACTTGGTCCAACTCAAGAAGACGTCATCAAAGCATTGAGCGGTTTCGGCATCGCTGCGGGCGTCATCAAAGAGGCCATTGAAATGATGGCAACTCAGTCAGACGGATACACCGTCTTCAGAGCGGTCGATAGTTTGACCCGAATTACTGGACGAATTCAAAACGCCGGTGATCGAGCCGAACAAGATTCCAAGATCGGCCAAGTTATGTCGTTGGCGGTTTAGTTTCATTCCCTTGGTGTCACTGACACTCGCATTACAGAAAGGAAATTTGTTTTGGATCCACAAGCAACTTGGTTGGCAATGATCCAGGCCCTCGTCGACGATGATCGAGAGGGAGCGTCAGACTACGCAACTAGTCTCATTGACTGGCTGGACCGTGGCGGTTTTGCGCCGAAAGTCCTGCCAGATTTAGGTCAAGCGGCCAGCGATCCCGAATCACCCGCTTACCGTTTAGATCGCATGATGGTTTTGTACGTCTGTGCGAGAGTTCGCATGGAATCCTAACCCTTTGTTTTGGAGAACTATTTACTATGGCAACTCAAACTGCCAAACGTCCTGTTCATGAAATTCGACTCGGTCGCGTCAAAGCCGCGATTTGGGAGAACGACACGAAAGAGGGAATGCGACACAACATTTCGTTGAGCCGCATATACAAAGACGGTAACCAATGGAAAGACTCGACCAGTTTTGGACGCGATGATCTTCCATTGCTGATCAAAGTTGCAGACATGGCCCACACCTGGGTTTATGAAAATGCAGCGACGACAGCAGCGGTTCCGGCTGGTGCCAGCGACGAGTTTTAACGCTTGCTTGCAAGGCGTCGCGTAATCATTGACTGCAATTAATGCAGGACGGGAAATATGCGGTTTCCGCTAACACCCAACATAGGTTCGATGCACCACCGACCTATGCATTTTATTTGATGGGACGATTCATTCCCCATCCATTCATCTGAGCAGACGAGACCAAGTTTCACCGCTTCCAACATACCCGTGCGTTCGCAGTCACGGTTTTGAGGGAGGAAGGTGGCGTGCTTTCCTTACAAGGTTTTTATACCTGCTTGAAGACAGTAACCGTTGCTGTCTCGTCATTTCATCCGTCAGCGGCTTTCGCCGCAATTCTTCGACGGATTGTCTCTTTGTTGTGGCACTTCGTTTGGCCACGTGGAGGAACCTCATGAATCGTGATGAAGCATTGAAGAAGAGCGATGACGCTCTGAAGGAACTTGCTGAAAATCTGAAGCAAGGCAAAAGTGAGAAGCTTATGGAGTATCTCGGCATGTTGTCGAGATTCCATCAGTACTCATTTGGTAACTGCATTCTCATCTACTCGCAAAAGCCCGATGCAACCCATGTTGCAGGCTTCGGTCGATGGAAAGAGCTGAACCGTTTTGTCCGAAAGGGTGAAAAAGGGATTGCCATCCTAGCACCGATGATTGGAAAGAAAAAGCAAGATGCAGAGTCCAAGGAATCTCCAATCAAAAAATCAGGCGATCAAACGGGTGACCAACCTGCAAAAATCTTGTTTGGATTTCGAGTGGTTCATGTTTTCGACTTCTCGCAAACCGAGGGCGAAGACTTGACATCGTTTGCAAGCCTTGAGGGTGATCCAGGAGACAAGATTTCTCGTCTTGAAGAGATCATTCGCGGACATGGAATATCTATCGAATTTGTTGATTCACTTTCCTTCGGTGCAAACGGGATGTCGGAGGGTGGAAAGATTTCAATTTCAGCCAGTCTTCCAAAGCCTCAGATGTTCTCGACTATGGTCCATGAATTGGCTCATGAGCTATTGCATTGGGGCGATCGACGCGACGCGACGACCAAAGTGATTCGCGAAACGGAAGCCGAGGCCGTGGCGTTTGTTGTTTGTCGAGCTACTGGACTTGAATGCTCAACACGAGCATCCGACTACATCCAATTGTGGAGTGGTGACGAACAAGTCTTGATGCAATCGATGGAACTGATTCGAACAGTTTCATCGACAATCATTTCTCAACTTGAAGGCTCCGAAAAGCTAGAAGGGAGCCCAGCATGACGAACCCACAAAACCCCAACAAGGATTCTTCAGTATCAAGTGTTCCACCCGCATCGCCCAAAGGCAAGATCCGACTCGGTTGCGTTCACTGCGATCGAAACGATTTTGATGGAATGGAACTACTTCCGACAGATTGGTTCGACGTTACTTTCATCCAATCATGGGAGGCTTCGATCGAGATTATTGAAACTGACGATCCATTCCGAGGAATCGCAACAAATTGGGAGACTCATCTTGGAGTTTGTCCGAGTTGCAATGAGTTCTATGATCGCGAGGAAACTTCTGAGAAGACTACCGTCGAACAGGAAGAATCTGAATCGAACGATTCGTCCGATCAAGAAGCAGCGGCTACCTCAGATGTTCACCCGATCATTCGTCAAATCATTGATCGTGATTGTCACGTTGGTGAAAGCGATCGCGAAGTCGTTCAGCATGTTGCATCCAAACTCCGAAACGGGTTTGTAGCACTTCGAGAGATGAGCAAGTTTGAGAGACGAAAATTCATCGGGCAATGCATTCAGCATCATGGCCGGAATTTCAAGCAATACGTCGAGGTCATGAGCGGTTTCCGCTATACGACCGGCAAAGAAAAAGCCGGACATGACATCACTTCACTCCCTGGCCCCGAGATAGTCAAGCTGATGCGTCGTTACAAAATAACGATCGAACAATTGGCGTTTCGACTGGGGACGTCTCAAAAGCGAGTCCGAGCAGCTCGCGATTCTGGTTTGGTTGATCCGTTTGCAATTCGCGATTGGATACAAGCAATCTGCGGAGTTGACGTTGGCCCGATTCCCGAAAAGTTCCGAGTTCACAATAAACAAGAAGAAGGTAGTTGTTGCTTTTGCGGCTATCCGCTTTACGTCGGCGACGAAGCCTTCGAATACGTCGGAAAAATGTTCTGTTCCATTACCTGTAGCCGGAAAAGCCGGGGCTGGTAACACAAACCTACCGGTTTGAATCAGAGGTTCAAAGCAAGCACGCCACTTGGACCTCGATTCCAAAAACCTTAAGTCGCGAAGCTATTCAACATTTCTTCAAGATTACCGAGTTGGCGGCGCACTTCGAGTCTGATTGAAATACATTTTTCCTCGTCATGTGATTCTTCGAGTTTTGCGCGAGACTGATGGCCATATTCATTTCGCAATGTAGCCAGTGCTTTCTGATTGTCTTGGCGATTGAAGAGTTCTTCAAAAATCTTAGTCGAATCGTTTGTGAATCCGATTAATTCGAACCCCTGTTTCAAAACCCTCCAACGTGTGTAGGTATCATATTCGCTAGACACAAACTTCTGCGATGCATGCTGCCAAAACGCTTCAACGGTTGTTGGGAATGTCTCATGGGATTTGCTTGTGCTTTTGGCACGATCAGATAACTTTTTCTTGAAATATGCTATCAGTTGAACGCGCTGATCGGGAGTCATCTTGTTCCATATTCCTGTCAGAACTTGATCTAAGTTTGCATCAATCTCACTCACGCCTTCCATCAGCAAACCACGAGTCCTTTTCGACGTTTGTTCTTTTCGAAGCAGACTCGTAATAACAGTTTGGAGCTTATTCTTTACCATAGCGCGGTTGGCAAGATAGACTCCATCTAGTTTTGCATCCGATACTGCCGCCATCAACTGGTCGATCCCGGCGGACGAGTAAAAAATGACCGGCAAAAAAACGTGGTTAGATTCTCGAATCAATTGAATCAGTCGCTTGCCATCTATTCCTGGCATGAGATAGTCAATAACGAGCAGGTCAAGATTGGGATTGTTTATCGTGTCCGAAATGCCTTTGTGCACATCCGTTGATTCTGTCGACTCGACCTTTTGTATGAATGGCTTTATTCCCTTCGATTCCAAAAAGTTTTCGACATACTCAATATCGTCTTCAACAGAATCCATCTGATCGTCGATCCAAAGAATCAAATATTCGGTCTTCAATTGTGTTCAAACTCCAGCGTAATGGTTGCTCCCTTGGTGGCATTGTTCTTTATCGAGATTTTACCGGATATATCCTGCATAATCTGACGGGCGTGAAAGAGGCCAATACCCGACCCCGACGTACTCGTAATGCCTTTTTCAAATAAGTCGGCGTTTTTCATATTCGCAGGTAGCCCTTTGCCATCATCGCAAAACGCAATGATCGTTCGAGACTTTGTCTGGCGAACAGCAACCGTTAGTTTTCTTGCGTTTGCCTTGCCCGCGTTGTCAATTAAATTGTCTACGAGCATCATCACTTCGAGTGGCCGAAACGACAGTCGCAACTCACTGCTTGCTTCATTCTCAAAGGCCACCTTCAAGTTCCATCCACCACTGAGTTCCTGAATCCTTCCTAAATACTCGTCGATGAACAAGATGAGATCTTCGGTTACTCGATTTGTCGCTAAATTGAAGCTGGCTTTCGAGGCAAACTCCGATACCTTTCTAATTTTGTCGACATCGAAAAGTGCTCGTTCCAAAACTTCGACCAGCTTTTCAACTGTAAAGGACGTAGGATTTGCTCGGTACTTAGTTAAAGTTGCATCCAAGTTTTTGAAAACCTTGCCCGAGAGGAGGCCAGTTTGGTGATGCATCTTCAAGATTTTTTCTACGTCAGTCGATTTTTCCAATTCCGAAAACAGTCGGCGCTTCGTTTCTGTTTCCAATTGTTGCTCAAGTTGCTTTGATGCTCGCTCCTTTGCAGCAACGGTCTTAGCCTGCTTCTCGATAAACTTGCTTAAATCCCGCTTTTCAGCCGGAGTCATTTGAGCGACTGAAGTGCCTTCAAACTTCGATTGGAGGTTATCGACTAGTTCCGTATAGGAATCACTTTCATCTTGTGCCAACTCGATAACCTGTTTGAAATTGACGACCAATTCCTCGACATACTCGGGTGGAGATCGCAAACTGATCACTGAGTCTAGGCTTTCAAGAATACGTTGTTTGTCGGTGGCATATGAGTAGTTCTTTGGATCAAGTAGCTTTTCATCGTCCAGCGAATCGCCAATAATTCTGTCCCAGTCGAGTCCATCAACCACGAACTTTTCAAGTTTGCGATGGTTTTTGTGGATGAACCCATAAACCAATTCGTTTGGATCCAATGCTGATGGAACATCGCGAGAGTCACTTGCCAATTCATGAAACGCAGCGTTGTGGACTAGACCTTCTCTACTCGATACAGGTTTGAACGCTGTTCTATTGCCCGTTATTTCGATGAAGCCAACGAGTTCTCGGTTTCCGAGGAATCGCTTTTGACCTTGTGCGCGTCGACGATCCAAACCAAGCCAGTCATCCGATTCTTCGCCGTAAGGAAAGACTCTAAATCCATTTAGAAACAAAAGAATTGATCCAAATTCGATAGATCGATACCCAGTATGTACCTTGAAAAAAGCCTTCGCGGGTTGATTGAGGTAGTACATTGACACACGAATATTTTTTAGATTTGCGTAGGGGTTTTTCTCCCTCATGGAAAAAATTTGTTGGCCATCGTGCATTAGGCTAGTCGAAATTGACGAGCCATCCTGTGATACTTCCGAGCGAATCAAGGTGGTTCTGAAGCTCAGCTCCTCAAAAATTTTGCTCTCGACCCGACCGTTGAGGCTTTTATCACCTTCAGGGCCATCGACCTGGAGATAAACTGCAAATCGTCTTTTCGGATCAAGCGAGAATTTTTCCAGTTCCTTTCTTAGGCGGACCAATTTGTCTTTCGTCCATGGCGACCTCAATTTTTTAATTTGCAGGACGGTTCCGCTTTCAAATGAATCGAGGCCCGTCTCGTTCTGGAATGTTTTCTCAGTGATTTCTTGAACGGTAGTTTTTATCGTGCCAATTTCAGTTTTCTCGTTGTCGACCTCAAATTGGGTCCAATCAATATCGAGGCGTATAAGTTTGCCTTGAACAGATTTCGTGTAAAGCGCTAACTCCGTACCCAATCTATCGCAAGAAAATCGTCCGATTCCTTTGTTGCCTGCGTAGCTGCCGCCATGCGAAGGCTCGAGATTTTTCTTCTCGGAGTAAGCAATGTTTAGCCATTTGAACTCAATGTCCTTGAAAGTCATTCCCTTTCCAAAGTCTTGAATGATCAACAAAGGTGGATGGCCTGGCGTAGACGAATTCCGAAAATGGATCGTAACTTTTTTCGAACCAGCGTCCTTCGCGTTCTTTATGAGTTCGATGATTGCGACATTGTCGTCGTTGATTAGGTCGCGACCAACGACATCCTTTAGGCGAGCGTTTGCAATAAAGCTTAGGGACTTGGGCTCAGGCATTTTGGACCGTTGCTGACCTGGTATGTTGAATTGCTTGTTGAGTGGAAAGATGGTGAAAGCTTCGACTTCTAAGCTTATTCCAACATTTTAGCTTGTTTCGGAACCATTAGGTAACACTGTGCCGATCCGTATCGCGATCAACGCCAACTAATGAGTTTCAGCCCGTCTTTCGCGATATTTTGCGTCGCTTCGTCCAGTTCACGATCCCAAGATTTCCATTTCCTAGCCAGCTTTCGATGGAACCAATCGGCAAATACGTTATGCCGTCCCGGAGGGAAACAACGTCGACTTGAGCAGTCGCCGCTTCAGTAAGTTCGTACCCTTGAAACGCCGAGCTACCTACGACCCAGGAATGACGGCTTTTTCTTTCCCTCAATGGACGAAGGTCAACTACATTCGCTTCAAGTCCTTTAAGAATCGCTTCTGCAAGTCGCCTCGCAAGAAGCGGGGGTACTGCGTTTCCCACCTGAGTGTATTGAGGAACATCAAGTCGCCGATTCATGTCAGACGTTGTTCGCTTCCCGAAGAAAACATAGTCATCGTCAAACGATTGAAGACGAGCGAGTTCTCGGACCGTTGGAATTCGATGCCTTCTTGGGTGAATGTAGTCATCTGGGAGTGCGAGAACTGCTGGGGCCGTTTCATCCGTCGAAAGTCGGCGAACTCTTTGCTTCCCTGTTCGATGTTCTGCTTGAAGTGAACTTACTGTCGTTCCGGCCCTGAATCGGCGAAACATGTTCACCGTGTCGACATGATGTTTTGTAGCTAAATGATTAAAAACAAATTCGCTATTCTTTCGTCGTTCACGTTGATATTTCGATGCAGCTGGGGATTGGTACTGGTGGCATTCAAATCCACCACTCAGAAAATCAAGATCGCTAATTGCATCATAAACAGTTAGTTTCGATTTCGCCGAATATCGCGGGTCGTCTGCGGTGGTAGGCCATTCGAGTTTACCCAAGGCTCCTTTCTTCCAACCAATAAGTATCAATCGCTTACGTCGTTGAGGAACTCCAAAACAAGAAGAGTCAACGACTGGATATTCGAGGGGATAGGAATCGCCTTCGTTGTCCACGCCGTGTATCTGATATCCGAGTTCCCAAAATTTGTCCAAGACTTTGTGAAGCGTGGCCCCACCGTAGAATGTCCCAAGACCGGGTACATTCTCGAATATGAAAACCTTCGGTTCAAATGCCTCTACTATCCGGACAAACTGATGAATAAGTTGATTTCTTGGATCTTTGCTGTCCCGTTTTCCTGCTGAACTGAAGCCTTGGCAAGGTGGCCCACCTGCAACAATATCAACATGCCTATTTCCGGTGTTCCTTTGCACGTGCGACAAGATCACTTTTGGATCAAGATCTTTTATGTCGCCACATAGAACTGTTGTCCCAGGGTGATTGAAGGCATTTGTTAGCGCGGGATGTGGATGAAGCTCAACTGCAACAGTGACATTGACACCGGCTGATAGCATTCCTTCTGACAAACCGCCTGCTCCAGCGAAGAGATCGATTGCAACAGGTTGTTCGTGTAGATTGAACATGAATGCTTTTGAAAGGCAGGATAGAACCAAAATCGATTGCTCGAAATGTCTCAGTCAATAGCAATTTACTTGATTGGATGCTAGAGAGACCAATAACGTCTCTCGCTAGCATTAGCTTATAGGCAAATTCAGTGCTCCTTTCATCCGTCTTCTGCTTAATGCCCACTTGCGTTTGCTAGCGAAAATTCGTCCAAATCAATTCTATCCATTTCTCAATCTTTATGCTTGATAAAGGACGTTATCATGCGCTATAAGGAGGTAGGGGAGTCGGATGACCCCCAGGGCCATCGCATGAGAATTCGCCGATTATTATCGCAGAGGACTTGCCTAAGTAAATGCTAGCAGCGAAAGATTGTCGTGAAGGATTTTTCA
>JAYVPJ010000054.1:0-29033 GCA_043757445.1 Pirellula sp.
GTATTTTGGCATAACATGTAGCCGACGTCGCTCCGCGACTCGGCAATTCAGTGTCGCGGAGCGACACTGCCACAACGATCGAATCAAAGAACTTCTGCCTTAGTGCTTACAAAACGCCAGCAAGCGAATCTAGTTCCCAGGTTGATTCGGTGCGAAGATGGAAAAAGCTTAAGGAGAATAGGACGGTTGGTGGGCGTGAGAACCAACCGTCCCACCTATAAAAGCGTAAATACTTGAGAGACCGAACATGAAAAATCGGAATTTCATTCGGGAATCAAATAAAGGTCCCTTGCAAAGAAGGATAGTTATCTGGAGCACAGCCGCTTGGGACTTGCGATACTGCACGATCCATCGGAGCCTGTCGCGTCCAGCATAGCCCGAGTTATGATCGACGCCTCATTTTTTTCGGTCGCTTTGTCTGAGCCTCGACGATGTTCTCATAAGCTAACTCCAAAGCCGATCTCGCGGTCTTCGGTTTTACCAATGCCACCGAATCGGAAGTCGGGATGCCCCATATGTTCGGCCTCCTCAACGCCGGGAAACGATGTGGCAATTTTTGCAAATTGTCGAGGCGTCATGATTATTCCAGTGATCTGCTTGGAGCCTGTCCCGCTTTTTACAAAATTCTTTTCCTCTCGTGTAAGGTAATCGAGGAAGTCGGGAGAGTATTATACGAGGGTATAGATTGTTATGAACCACTTTCCGGAAACCAGAGTTAGCCTCATCCTGCGGCTTGCCAAGCCGACAGACGTTCAGGCTTGGCAAGAATTTGCGGACGTCTACGCGCCTGCATTGTATTCCTTGGCTCGACGCCGTGGTCTGCAACCCGCCGATGCTGAGGATGTCGCTCAGGAAACGCTATTCGCCGTTGCGCGAGCTATCGAGCGATTTGAACCTGATCGTGAAAGGGCTCGCTTTCGTACTTGGCTCGCAAGGATTGCACGCAATATGATTGCCGATTTCTGCGCCGGAAAGCTAAAGCGACCACTGACCCAACTCATCAGCGACAGCTGGCTTAAATCGGTAAGCAGTACGTCGAATCGCCCTTTAGATCCCATGGATGATGTGTTCACTCACGAGTATCGCTCAGCCCTATTTCAATTGGCAGCACGTCGCGTTCAAGCTCGCGTCTCCGCCGTCACCTGGCAGGCATTTTGCGATACATCGGTGAAATCACAACCCGCTGACGACGTCGCTAAGAAATTGGGAATGCCACTTGGAAATTTGTACGTAGCCAGATGTCGTGTGCTCAAGCTTTTGCGTGAGGAAGTGCAAGTCCTCGACACGACGCTTTCCGGCGAATGGGATCCAAATCATGCGAATGAGCTTGTGAACGCAGATTTAAATTTTCCATCGGGAGGAGAGCGATGAAACGTAGATCCATGCCCTGTCCCAGTCCAGACGTCCTTCGCGATTGTCTCGAATCATCGAGTGACCCCAATCCTGCGCTTTCAGAACACTTGGTCTGTTGTTCGCACTGCCAATCGACTTTGAATTTTGTTGCCGGCCAAGAGACATGGTGGGGTGAAGCTCAGCAATATCTTTCCGAGGAAGTCGATCCGATCGCTTCGCGAATCAGTTCACGAGTCTGTCCCCTAACCTCATCCGAACAGCCAGCAACTACCGGTTCTGACGTACTACTCGCGCATGAGCTTCAACAGTTGCAAAGCCTACTCGACGCACCAAGCCATCCGGAACTGTTAGGTCGAATCGGCCGATACGAGCTCGAGCAACTAGTTGGCCGCGGGGGGATGGGACTTGTGTTTCGAGCCCATGACACCGAGCTTCACCGAGTGGTGGCGGTCAAGACTTTGGCGCTGCACTTGATACCGATGGGCGCAGCGAGAGAACGATTCGTACGGGAGTCGCGAGCCTGCGCTGCGTTGGCGCATCCCAACATTGTTCCGATGTACGACGTTGTACACGATGGTGCGGTACCTGCTTTGGTCATGCAGTACATTGCTGGCCCCACGCTTCACGCTTGGATTCAAGAACGAGGATCTATGGCCTGGCAAGATGCGTTGAAGATTGGCAGCCAACTTGCAGATGCTCTTTCCTCAGCTCATGAGCATGGATTGGTTCACCGCGATATCAAACCAGGCAACGTACTTCTCGAAGCCAACGGTTCTCGAGCCTTGCTCACCGACTTTGGGTTGGCCCGAGTCCTTGATGCCGCAACCATGACTCAAAGTGGTATTCTCACTGGAACACCGGAGTACATGTCACCTGAGCAGGCCAAAGGGGAGTCGGTCGATGAGCGGAGCGATCTCTTTTCGTTGGGCTCGCTGATTTATACGATGTTGGCGGGACACGCTCCCTTTCGTGCGGCGGAACCCATGGCGATCCTGCATCGCGTTTGTCACGCGTCGCATACGCCGCTCCATCGCATCAATTCCGAGATCCCAATGGAGGTGTCGAAACTGGTGGATCGGCTCTTGGCAAAGAATCCACAGCAGCGTTTTTCATCAGCTCACGAACTGCGCGATGCAATGATCGAACTATCGCGATCACCGCGCAGACTGTATCGCAACGGTCGGTTCAAGGTATCGCGTTGGGGGGCAATAGCTGGAATAACTACTGGCCTTCTCTTATTCGTGGGACTATTCGAACGGTTACCAATATGGATTGGCGGTTTGGCAAGTGGCGAGTTTGCAAGGATACAAAATAGCTATAAGGGAAGACCGCGATCGAACGAACTGGCCAGGCAGGAAACAGATGCATCGATGCCGAGCCTGAAACAGAAAGCAAGCGAGCCAACCAGCGAATCGGGATATGGAAACACAGTTGGAATCTTCGATGACTTTCAAGCAATGGATCTCGAACTGAATTCTTTGCTTGATGCGACACAACGTGCACTTCAAATCTTTCAAGCGACCGCTGTAAAGTTGCAAGACATTGCTATTCCGAGAGATGCTTTGGACGACGAAGTAGCACGATTGAAACAAGTTACAACACGGCTCGAGTCTGAGCTGTAGACTTCCCCACACACCTAACTTCACCGGAGACTCGCAATGCGATTTCTAATTAGACCCCTATTGTTGATATTGTTGGTGGTATGTTTTCCATCCGTGAGCTTTAGCCAATCGTCTGGTAAGTCGAGCAAAGGTGGTGGTGGCTCTAGTGGAATGGCGGGGGGATCTTTGGGCGGCATGAGCGGCCGTGGTATGCCCGGTGGCCAAAGTGATCGTAGCGGATATCCCGGAGGAACGAGCGGAGGATATCCTTCCGGAAACATGGGGAGTGGAGGATATCCTGGCGGAAGCATGGGAGGTGGATATGGGGAAAGTGCGGGCGGGTCTATAGCGAGGCCGTCGCTTGCCTTCACTGTCGACGACAAGCCTTTTAAAGCGACGCGAGTTCATTCGTTCCAATACTTTTTCCATTCGTTTCGCCCACAACTTGTTCTCATAAACCAAGAAAGCAAAATGGGTATCCAAGAAAGCAAAATGGGTGGTACAGGGTATGGAGGCGGAGCAACAATGGGTATCAAAGGTGCTGGCATGGGAAGTGAGGGCAATGGAAGTGCTGGTTACGGAAGCAGTAACGGCTACGCAGGGTCGGGTATAAGCGGTGGACAACAGCTCCCTTGGATCAATATTTACGCTTATACCTTCGATGGCGAGAAAGTAATTGATCGAACGCGGATCGAATTGATGATTGAACAACCAGATGAAGGTATGGACGGTGGACCGGGGTTAGGTGAAAGTGGTTCCGGGGGTGACATGTATGGGGGCGGTATGGGTATG
Source organism: Pirellula sp. (assembly GCA_043757445.1). Taxonomy (GTDB): domain Bacteria; phylum Planctomycetota; class Planctomycetia; order Pirellulales; family Pirellulaceae; genus JBKCUI01. The sequence continues at coordinate 3,747 of JAYVPJ010000054.1, forward strand.
GGAGGCATGTCGTCAGAACCCAGGCGCATGCAGACGTTTTTGTCCCTCGCGAAACCAAAGACGCAAAAGGGAGCAAAACTGTCGGAATCTGAAATCAAACTTGTTTCCGACATCATATGCCAATCGATTTGGAAAGAGGATGCTATCAAAGCCCTATATCAATCCAAAGGCCAAGGCGAATCGGCGACGGAAAACGAGAATCTATTGAAGCAACTCCTTGCAGAACAATACGATACCCAATTGGCTCGACAAGAGATGGAAGCAGAATCGATCAAACAAAGACTGGATCAACTCGTCGATGAATTGAAACGCCGAAAGCTCGCCAAGGACCGGGTCGTCGAAGTGCAACTCGGCCGACTAATCCTCGATGCCCAAGGCTTGCTCAACAACGATAAATGATTTACATAGGTCCGGCTCTTACGTAGGTCCGGCTGTCCTCAGACGGACCTGCAGCTAGATAAAACGCAGTCGCAAGTCAGCCTGAGGACAGGCTGACCTACATGTTGCTGACCAACCTGTGGCGATATTCGGCGAGCGGCAGGCTGAAATCTACTAGCAACAAAGTGGGTGGCACGCTCTGAGGTACGAAGGGCGTGTGAAGAGTTACAAATCTTTGCCACAATTTACACGCCCATCGCTATCGCTCTGAGCGTGCCACCCCGTAGGGTAGGTACTTTGCAAACTGCCGCTCGCCTTACATTACATCGCGAATCGAAAGCCACCCCCGCTTGGCTTGTTCAATAAATACTCCCAGCGAATCTCGGATCGCCACTTGAACAGGTGTGTTTAATACGTTTGGAAACGCCTTCATAAACGATTCGTACTCCAATTCCGAAATAAAGGGCGCTTCGCCAGTACCTATCGTGATCTTGAATTGTGATTCGATACCGCGTTCGTTCGCTGCCTGAAGCAGTGCGTTGACGATGTGTTTCGTATCAACCGTATGATGCGGCAGAGTAAAAATGCCGAAGCCATCGAATGGATCGACCAACGCTTGCGCAAATGCCGCGCCCGCGTCCGGCGCATAAAGATAATCCTGCTGAGTCCGAAACGTAACCTCGTAGGGAAGCCCCAGTGCCACGCATTTCATGGCGGTCGTAGGACTCGACGTTAGTCCCGCATCGCGCCCTGGCCCAAAGAGCACGCCGGGACGCAAACACAATGTTGGCACACCGGTGTCGTCATGAAAAAACTTCGATACGTGCTCGCTAGCGAGCTTCCATACCCCATAGACATTGACCGGCATAGGCTCGGAAAGCATCGGCACGCTTCCCTTTGGATATGCCGAACGCGGACCATAAACAGCGATCGAACTAGCAAAGACGAAACGTTGAAAAGGTAGCTTCGTTGCCTTCATCGCTTCGATGATGTTTTGCGTTCCCGCTAAATTGATTTGCAATCCCAGGTCGCGGTGCGCGTTGCAGTCAGGGGTTTGCAGCGCAGCCAGATGGGCGACATGGGTAACTTGCTCAGCTTTGAGTATCTCTTCCACTTTCCGTTGATCTAGTACGTCTACCGAAACGGTTTTCAATCTGGATCGATCAACATCATGAAAAACGCGTTGCGTGCGAGCATCACTCACACTGCGGCTGCAAACGATGACAGATGCATCGGTGTTGCGAATCAACCATTTGGCTGTTTCCGATCCAATACAACCGAATCCGCCTGTAATCAAAATACGATGTAGAGTCATTGAGTTTTCTTTCAGAAAGTTCGTTATGTTCATATCCGAGCGAGTCCCGATCTGACGCTAGCAGCGTCAGCTACGTGGCGGACGCTGCTAGCGTCCGATTGCATATTTCGGTGGAGCGGTATGAGGAATTCGCTGGCCTCGAATTGGCTCCAATAACCCGACATCGTTCCATGCGTGAATCCCTTTGCGAATGAAATCGACTGCAGCCAAATCACTTTGATTCGTAAGTTGAAGATAGGACTCCACGACCTTTCTTCGTAGTTGTAAATTCTCGCACGAGAGGTAACCGTCCGTCCAGCGGCTGGGATCGCGGGCCATTACACGTTCAAACTGAATGGCAGCCACAAAGTACCAAGCGGCAAATGCGGAAAATTTAGTAAATGAGGGAAGCGATCGGTAACATCCACCGACGAGCATATCGATCCATTCGATCTCATTTCGAAGCTGAGCATCATAGTTTACCCATCGCGAAGAATGGCAGGAGTCGACCGTACCATCTTGGACCAACTCTTCGGCAATCCGTAGGACGCCGCTCAATGCATGCGCGATGCCAGTACTGTGCAACGGATCCACAAAGCCATACGCTGTCGGCAACTGAATCCAACCATCGCCTACCGCCCGCCGTCGACAACGGCTCAAACGATTGCTCCAACGCAGCCACGGAGCATTGCTTTCAACCGGCCTTGATCTCGCGAGCATTTCACGAATGGATGGGTAACGGTTGATCCAGCGTCTCCATACGAGCTCGGCATCCGCCAGCGCTTCGATCGATTGCCATCGATCCGTCGGCTGAACCATTCCGACACTCGTTACACCATTATCAAACCGAAGCGTCCACATCCATCCGTCGTCCGCCACATGGTGTTGGGCCGAATCATCTGCATGGAATTTTGCGATGGGATCATCTGCCCCATCGCAATTCAGGTGTACGGCGAAGCCATCGACGCCATGGAAATGTCCAAATATCGAACCTGTTTGAGTCTTCATCCAAGCGTCATCGCGTTGATTTCCCAACCAGCGTTCGGAGAAATCGCCACCGCCTCCGGCATCGATAAGCCAACGAGCCTTCAAGATCCGGGCGGAAGAAAATATTTTGACCTCGGTCAGCTCGCACTGTTCGGATTCAATTCGCATTTTCCAAATTCCATCATCGCGACGTACCTCGTCGATGATTGCGCCTTCAATAAGTTCGCAGCCGCTAGCAACGGCCTGTTGAGCGAGGAATGCATCGACGTCGCTACGGAGCCAATGCGTATCGCTCCAATAGTCAGTTTGCGAAGCAGCCACCATGAGAGACTTGGAGTGCTCGCTGCAATCTCGATATGGCTGATCAGGTGAATGCGAGAAGTAGGTGAAGCCTCGTTTCTTACCGCAAACAATTTGCGGATACGATTCCCTCGACGTTCCCCAGGCAGCCAGCGGCCGAAGCTCTGGCATCCGCCAACGGTCCGCTAGATGAGCCAACAGAAAATCGGCGGTCGGTGTAGAAGACTCGCCAATTGCAAACCTAGGATGCGTTGCTCGATCGACAATCGCAACCCTCCAACCTGATTGGGCTAGAATTTTTCCGAGGATACTACCTGAGAAACCCGACCCTACAATTACCGCATCAAATATTGCATTCACAATCGATCTTGATTTCGTCAAAAGGCAGAAATACCTGAGTTCGATTGCAGTGGGCAATGTGCTGTTTCAAAATCGATCTGCAATGATCGCAGCTACCATGGAGGTTATCCCAATCCCAAAGATCGAACTCGATGATCGAAGTGGTTGGGAAATGCCAATTACATCGCGGAAAGGCATCGAAAAGTTGCCGGACCATCGAAACGGTGGGCAATTCATAGCGACCAGAATCAATTAGCTTTTCTATCCATCCGTTCCCGGCGCGGACAGGGATGATGCTGACATGCCGTACTTGGCGTTCTAATGCGAACTCAACCGTCTTCAACGTCCATTCGATAGAGTCTTCCGCGGGCAATCCTGGCGGGTGTAGCAATACGAATACGCGAACATCGATCCCTAATTGGTGGCATTTCTCAACGGCCGATTCAAAATCGTTGAGCGTCATCCCCTTGTTCATCGCGGCCATAGCCTCTGGCTGAATCGTTTCCAAGCCCATTGCTACCTCAAGTTGGCTGCCGATAGCCTGCGCAAACCACTGCATGCGATCGTCGCAGAACCGGGGATGGTTTTCGACGATTACCCTTTCGAAAGGAGTACAAAAATTCGCAATAGCGGCTAGGTCTTCTCGTGGAATCGATCTGGAATCGAAGAAATTACTCGCGTTATAAAGTTTCAGCCACCGTCGCGGATTGGTTGACTCCATTGATTCGTTGGACGAAACAACTTGCTCTAGTTGAAATGGGATTGCCCCAACCGGTGTGTTTTCGGTCGATGTATATTGCCATAGATCGCACATAGCGCATCGGAATGGGCACTCAGCCCCCGTTAAAAATATGGTCGTTGTTTCCACTTCACCACCTTGCCCATCGCATTCGAGCGAGCGAAGGACTTTCGGGATGGACCAAGGAGATGGACGCGAAATTGCTGGCCGTATCGATTCGAGTTCAAGCTTTATTGAATTCACCAACGACCCGCCTTATCGTATGTGCCGCCTTATCGTAGCGGTTGGTATGCGTTCAAGAATTCGAAACGGTAATCCGCTTCGTCCATTGGAAAGAGTTCCGAGAACCCTTGCCTATCGATTGCACCATGTTGGAATCTTCTCTTTTCGAAGATTGGCATATCTACCTGGCAGACCGACTGAATTCCGCGCCGAATGATTTCCCCTTTGAGTTCATATAATTTGTTATGGTCCCAATTCGTCAATTCGATAAAGGGAATGGCTTCGGCAATTTCAATGACTCGAGGCAAGGCAAAGGGACTAAAACCGCTGAATCCGAAATGCGAGGCAGGTGCACTGGTTCGAATGTGACCACGACTTTGACCGCCACTATAGGTTAGCGAATGCTTGATCGCGTGAACTCCCCAGCCTTCTTGATAGAGCATCAAGTTGTTTAGGACGCTTCGAATGGTAAGTTCCGGGTTTTCCTCGATCGGGTAGTCCTTGAGGTTTTCATCCCCGCCGTCGCCGTCTACGAGATGGATCCAATCCGGATAACGCTTGCGGATTTCGCGGCAAAGGGCCATGGCCATCGTCCCGCTTTGGACGTCGAGCGACTTGTAGTCCTCAAGCACTCGAACCGTTTCTCGCCAATCAAGTGATCGGCTATCGCAGTCGACAATTTCCAGGAGTTCTTCCATATTGCATTTACGAACAAACAGTTGCGCCTGGGTCGCGTCCCCGACAGAATTGTCGATCCGAAGCGTAAAGGCTTTGAGGCGTGACGGCGATTCACCCCGTTTGAGCAATCGATCATGAATCGCGATTAAGACGGCCCCGGAATCAATGCCACCGGAGAACAAAACACCGATGGGCGCCGACGTGGAAATGGTATCGAGCCAGCGATCGCACTCTTGTGAAAGCCGAGCGACATACTGCTCCCCGATCACAGACAAGTCAGCAGGAAGTGAGTTCCGTACTGGGGTGAAGAATCGTTGATAGTTTGGATTCGGATCGGGGCAACCTAGCAATTCGATTTTGACGACGTAGTGTGCTGGGACCATTCGAGTATAGGAGGGATGGAATTGGTCAGAGATTCCCATCTCGGTAAGTCGACCAAGAATCTCATCGATTCGCTCCGCCACGATCAAACATGGTCCGTCCACCAGTTTGGCAAGGAAGTAACGCAGCGGTCGACCGATTGACCTAGCCATCCGTACGGTCCTGTCGCTGGCAACCATGATAGCAAACTGGCCGTCGATTTCATCGACGAGCTTTGGATCGCCTGATAGGACGCGTTTCACTGCCTCATCGTAGTTCATGTTTAGCAGTATATTGGCTGCTGGATCGAGCAGGTTTTCAATCCGCGAAATGTAGTGGTGCGTCATAAATGAAATGGTCCGTTTTAGCGTCAGTGAGCTTAAAAACAACGATTGGCAAACAATCTTTCGTTGATGCGTGGTTGTCGCGTGGGTTCGTGCGCTTTAAAGTTTAGCAGTAGCACGATCAACTGCCAGCGTGGATACCTTTTCCCCGGCATTTGTATGAAATAGAGTCCAAATTCTGAATGATTGAGGTATTTGCATGTTCAAAAAGCGCGTGGCGATTGTTGGTATCGTTCTGATTCTATCCAACTTTACCTTCACTTTGGCGCGAGATACGACGCCATCGGCTCCAATCGTTTTGAAGAAAGGAGCAATTGAAATGTGGCTATCGGTGCCGGGAGATGGCGTAAACTACCGCGGTACGCGGTTCGACCATTCGGGCATGATTCAGAAGATTCAGATGGGCGATCACCAACTTTGTGAACGATGGCATACTGGCCCCTCCAATCCTGACGCCAACGATGATGTGACCGGCCCGTGTGAAGAGTTTGGTAATGCCGTTCCGCTAGGCTATCTTCCGAATCGAACCGGATCGACATTTGTCAAGATTGGAGTTGGCGTATTAAAGCAACCGGAAGAGGCCGAGTATCGATTTTGGAATGCCTATGAATTTGTCCGCCGAGGAGACTGGACCACAGAACATGACAATTCTTCCATCACTTATCGCCAGCGGTTGCTAGATGAATCAGCCGGCAACTCCATTGGGTACGAATATCAGAAGTCGATTCGACTTACCGACTCGGGATTTCGAATTGAACATCAACTGAAGAACGTCGGCGCAAATGCGTGGAGTACGGATCACTACAACCATAATTTCTTTCTGATCGATGCGGACAAGATTGGTCCGAACTACGAAGTTCAGTTTCCGTATTCGATCAATCCGATCAATCGAAAGGCGAGCTTTGACGAAACCGTAAAGGTGGTAGGCAAAACAATAAGCTTTCGCGAATTGGTTGGGGCGAGATCGTTTTTCGCTGAATTGTCTGGGCATAGCCAAAAGGTGAATGATCATCAATTCCTTCTAAAGCATATTCCGAGCGGTCTAACGATCGAGTGCAAGGGTGATAGTCCTCTCAAAAAAATGAATTTTTGGGGGATGGGAAGCACGATTTGCCCCGAACCCTATTCTCAAATCAGCTTGGCCTCAAACGAAAACTTTGAGTGGGCACTGGAATACAAGATAGCTCAATAGCCTTGCTCGATGCGCACAAGGCTCGGCGTGGGCTGCGCGACAAATAGCAGTTGGTGAAAAATGCGTTGATTCGAGTGTTGTTCCGTTCTGCGATTCCGCGATTCCGTTTGTTCGGGCTGGTTTTTTAAGTTGGTCGGGGGCCTGTCCCTACGCCGTGAAGCATTTGGAAACCGTATCAACAATGCAAAAGTCACTCTCGGCAAGAGTGACCTAAGGTAGGTCGCACCTGCCGGGTGCGACTTTGGGAACGCAGACCAACGTTTTCGTTGATAAAAATCCTTCACGGCGTAGGGTAAGCCCCGAACGGAGGCACTTGCGCCATTGTCTAACTCCATTGTTGTCAAGAGAATTGGTATCGATTTCTGTTCTAGGCACTCGGTTCTAGCCACTAGCCGCTCGACTCTGACTCAGAGCCACTGGCGATCAGATTCCGTTCATCGTTTGGATGGTGCAGAGCGACATGTTGCTGCCAACGCAGCCTCATGACTTCAACTTTCTCTAGGCTGCCTGCCCTGCAGGATGTAGGTTCGGTAGGCAAAGGTACCTCGTACATTGTAGACGGGTCAATTTTGTTTTCCCGTCGAACTAGTTTTCGTGTAAACCGGATCATGTTACTCCCTCCAACACAGAAGGCGATATCCGAACCCGCAACCCGCAATTGAAAAAAGTTTTTTTGTGTTTTCTTCTTTGGCCTTGAATTACCTAGGTCCGTGCGTAAATTTTGAGTCCTTTATCGCTTCAACTGGCTTAGCATCATTGCCTCACGACGCGAAGGCAACAATATCCACTATCGCCTGATCGACTTGTGTGTTCGATCGATGCTCGACCAAGGCTTGTGCTTGATGGAAGAATCCAATGCACGAAGCAAATCGAAGGAGAAGATTTGATCAATGGTGTCAACTTACAAGCAAGTTTTAGCCGCAGAGATCTTCGGAACCTTTTCGCTTGTTTTCGCTGGAACAGGTGCCATTGTCATCAACGACCAAACGGGTGGAGCAATCTCGCATGCAGGGATAGCGATGACATTTGGCTTGGTCGTTCTTGCAATGATCTATAGTGTGGGAGAAGTGTCCGGTTGCCATCTCAACCCAGCCGTAACCATTGGCTTTTACTTTTCAAAACGATTCGAAAGAAAGTTAGTACTTCCCTACATATTCAGCCAATCGATGGGTGCATTGTTGGCAAGCGTAATTCTCAGATTGCTGTTTCCGAGCAACCCGACATTGGGGGCAACACTCGCGGTGGGTGGCGTTGTGTCGTCGCTGGTCCTGGAAATCTTATTAACGATGATTTTGATGGTGGTCATACTCAGCTTGTCCATCGGTTCTAAGGAAATCCGTCCGTTGGCTGGTGTCGTGATCGGTGCTGTGATTTCGCTCGAAGCAATGTTCGCGGGTCCGATAAGCGGCGCATCTATGAATCCCGCGCGATCGTTTGCACCCGCGATTGTGTCTGGGCATTTGGAACACTTGTGGCTCTATCTGATTGCTCCCGTGGTCGGCGCTTTGCTCGGAGTGGTCATCTTCAAGGCAATTCACGGCGAAACTAGTAGTGATGAACGAGCGTCCGGAGACAGTATTCCCACAAACCACCACCAACCCTAAAGAGAATACCCAAAACATGCTAACAAAAAGAGTTCTATTCGTATGCGTCGAGAACTCCAATCGAAGCCAGATGGCAGAAGCATTCGCTAGGATTCATGGAGCAGGAAGAGTCGAGGCACTCAGCGCAGGATCTCGCCCTTCAGGACGAGTGAATCCCAAAGCGATCGCGGCAATGCAAGAATTGGGTTATGACCTAACAACACACATTTCAAAAGGACTGGACGACTTTAATGGCCAAGAGGTAGAGGTCGCGGTAACGATGGGATGCGGAGATGAGTGCCCACTGGTGCGAGCAAAGCAGCGAATTGATTGGCAAATACCTGATCCGAGAGAAATGTCCCCCGAACAATTTCGGGATGTCCGCGATCTGATCGAATCGAAAGTTGTGAAACTCATCGATTCAATTTGACAGTCGATCCCACTGAATCTCATTTTTGGTTTTTTTGTCGCTGCTTGTGTTCGGCCAATGTCGCTCAAACATTTCTCCTTATCATTCTTGATCCCAATCATTCCGATATGCTTTGCTTGGGATGGCGCCGTATCGAATGCTCGCACTTATACTCCAGCCAATCTGGACGAGCTTCTTGCGGGCGTATCACGTGAAGGCTATCAATGGAGTAAAGGTGTACGGGCAGCTGGTCTAATGCAACAGCTTTACCTGATCGGGACACCCACGAATGCAATTCGGGCTGAACGTCAACTCATTGAGCCAGCGATATTTTGCCAAAAAGCGAGCGAATCTCCCTAATAAATCGACTAGTCGATGGTCATCTATATAGTGACGCAAAAATCGGCTGGAGGAGGAGAAGTACAGCGTGAAGAGGCCATGTTGAAATCGACTCCAGAAGTCAAGCTGACGGAATTACCCAATTCGGGCACGCTGACGCTGCGAACTTTGTTTGATACCGAAGAGTCGAGTTTACTGCGTTTCGCTTTTTCACTTACCGGGCGCCGGGCTGTAGCGGAGGAGATTGTGCAAGAGGTTTTCCTGCAACTACACGTCAGATGGGCAGAGGTTAATGAGCCGCGAGCGTGGCTTTTCCGCAGCGTTCGCAATCATGCGTTTCATTACTTGCGCAAGAGCCGTCGCGAGACGCTTGGGAGCGACGCCGATGGAGTGCAGGTTGCCAATAGTTCGGATGAAACGCCGGACGAGTTGATCGTTCGCATGGAGAAGGTTGCCGAATTGAGACAATTGGTTAGCCAATTGCCAGAGAAAGATCGTCGGCTAGTGCAACTGAAATATTACGAAGATCTCAAGTACCGCGACATCAGCCAGCGAACTGGACTGACGATCAGCAATGTGGGATACAGGCTGCATGAGGTCTTAAAGAAGCTTGCAGTGAGTCTGTTGTCTAAAGGAGTTGAAGACGAATCATGAACGAAGATTTTTGCGATAGCAATTCCATGGACAGCAACTTAATTAACAATGAGCTTCAGGTCCGCTTAATGAATCTGGTGTTGGGCGAATCGTCCGACTTCGAGCGCGATCAACTTCAGTTGCTGATGGAACAGCGTTCCGAGGTTACTGCTTACTATCGACATATCGAGCACCTACACGGCTTGCTGTGCGAAATTGGAGCGGGCGAACTGTCAATTGATTTCGAAGAGACAACCGCAGATGAACCTTGGCGGTTGTCCCCGGATCGGCGTGAAAGAGTTTTGGCCATCCTGAATGGAAAGGTGGAATCTCCATCGGCCAAGGTAATGTTAGCAAGTTCGACGATCCCAAAACAAAAGTTTGCATGGTCGCGATGGTGGGCGGCTGGAGTGGCCGTTACCGCAGCCAGTGTGTTGCTTTGTCTCATGTTACTGCCAGGTGTTCAATCAGCAAGACGTTTTGCGAGAACATCCAACGCTGCAATGAGAAGTGGCAATAACACTACTTACGCTTTTGGCGATTCGGAACCATTAGCCACTAATACCTATATGGAAACGGCTGCCATTAGCGCACCGGATATCAATTACTCGCATCCAAGTGCCTACTATGGAAAGGATGCTCCCAGCCCGCGGTTCATACAACCTGGAGGCACATCTGCATCGCCCGCCTTCGAGGGAAGAGTTACCAATGGTGATAAGCTGGCGGGCGGCGTTGAGGGAAAAAATTACCGCAACTCTATGGGTATGAGCAGCCAATTGAGAGGCAGCGTTCGTGTTTTGGAATTTGGAGTTTCGGATGGCCAGCCTAGTCGCAGGGATGAGCAGCCTGGCATAAGCGGCAAAAACCGTGAAGAAGCAGAAGGTTTTGGCAGGGGGCTCGGCGCTGGCTTTGGCGGCATGGGCGGTGGCGGCATAGGTGGTGGCGGCATAGGTGGTGGCGGCATGGGCGGTGGTGGCGACTTAACTAGAGGTAGCGCAGACTCGGAGTTCGGAAGTGATAACTTAGCTAAAGCAAACGCTGGCAGCGAACTAGCAGAACGCACTCTAAGCACAATGGAAGATGCTTTCGTTGATCCGTCTGGCCCTACGTCATCTACCAACGCTCCATCGATTACATCTGACCTATATTTCACTCTCAATAACGGCAACCTTGGAAGCGAGGTTCCAACGTTTGGAGCATTTGGTGCGGCAGCTCACAGCTTGAGTGATCAAGGCAAGGGAGGCAAAGCCGCAATAGTTCCTGCAACGCCAGATGCGTGGCGCTTCGGTAATGGGCGTGATAGTAGTCTTAGCTCCTCAGTCAAGTCGCCCAACACGAATGGCAAATACGATTTCATACAATCACCCAACGCTTCAGAATATGCACAACTGTTCAGCCTTTCCGAAGTTGATTTGGTCCCGGTGCCAAGTGCCTCTGTAGCAGAGTCCGAGAAGTCGTATACAGTCAATGTTCCGGATGAAGGAACGATATTGCTGGGTGGGATTAAACGACACTTCAAGAATAATATCGATGCACCATCCAGTTTAATGATGACTGTAACTCCTAGAATAATTATTCCGGAGGATGAAGAGGAGGCTCTTGGGCAAACGACTGACCTCAAAAAAGAATTGGGCGATAACGCAAATCACCCTCGCCAATGGCTGCTGGTGGATGGTGAGTCGAAGACTAAGAGCGAGTCTCAAATGCAAGAACAGTCCGCTTCTAACGCCCCCGCTCGCGTTGAGATTAGTCTCGGTAGGAAGTTGGCTCCAGCTCCAAGCCCAGAGATAGCGTCCAAAGATCGGGATCGAGTCGTTTTACCAAGTAAACCTGCAGCAGCGAAACAAGTGGAAGCCATCGATGAACAAACCGCTTCCGAGGAAGCCTTCTCGACCTTCTCGTTGCATGTGAGCGATGTCTCTTTCAAACTAGCTCATGCATCGCTCAGCCGAGGGCAATGGCCTGACGCCGCCAAGATCCGCATCGAAGAGTTCGTCAATGCAATTGACTACCACGATCCATTGCCAAGCGGCAATCAACGGGTGGCTTGTCGCGTTGAACAAGCGATTCATCCATTCTTAATGCAACGCAACTTGTTGCGAGTCTCGATGCGAACGTCAGCCACGGGCCGCTCGACGAATACCCCACTGCGATTAACGTTGCTGCTCGACAATTCAGGTTCCATGGAGCGTCCGGATCGCCGCCAAGCAGTTTTGCGAGCGTTCCAAACTTTAATCAAGCAACTGACTGCTGCAGACCAAGTCACGTTAATCAGTTTCGCCAGCACGCCGCGACTGTTGGCCGATAAAGTTCCTGGCAATCAAGGCGAAACTTTACTGAAGCTCGTCGAGAACCTGCCCAGCGAAGGAGGCACGAATATTGAAACCGCTTTGTTGTTGGCTCGAGAAAAGGCCGCTGAACAACAACTCGTTGGCGCTCAAAATCGCATCGTGATGTTGACTGATGGCGCAGTCAACTTAGGCAACGCCAATCCTGACAGCCTGGCCAGTCTGGTCATACAAATGCGTGATGCCGGTATCGCCTTCGACGCGGCTGGAATTAGTGCGCAGGATCTGAACGATACAGTGCTGGAGGCGTTAACGCGTCAAGGTGATGGGCGCTACTATCTGCTCGACTCGGCAGAAGCGGCCGGGGAAAGCTTTGCCGCGCAAATCGCCGGTTCGCTTCGACCATCGGCACAGAATGTCAAAGTGCAAGTCGAATTCAATCCGCAACGAGTCGGACATTACAAGCTGCTCGGATACGAAAAACATCGGCTCAATAAGGAGGACTTCCGCAATGACCAAGTGGATGCCGCTGAGATGGCTGCAGCCGAAGCAGGAGTTGCCGTGTACCAATTTGAAATCAAGCCCAATGGCAGTGGCGATGTTGGCAGTGCTTCCGTCCGATTCCGCGACCTATCGACCGGACAAATGATCGACCGTCGTTGGCCTATCCCCTATGAACGAAACGCCCCCAGATTGGAACAAGCCGAAGCGTCGATGCAGCTTGCTGCCTCTGCGGCTTTATTTGCGGCCAAACTGAGCGGCGGCCCGCTAGCCGATAGCGTCGACTTGGCACAACTGCAAAAGCTTCTTTCGAATCTATCAGAACAGCGCGCCGATCATCCAAGAGTGCAACAATTGCGATCGATGATTGAACAAGCGAAAGCAATCGAGCATTAGTCAATCTCAAATCTTAAATTGCAAATCTCAAATCTTGGGCCTTATGATGTTCACTCCTATCAAAACGCATTCGATCGCTTGGATCTTGGCCAGTCTTTGCATAACCTGCTTTGGCCAAGGGCAAAATCTATACGCACTGCAGACTCAAGAGACCGAAGCCGCTGAAGAGGCGCATACGATCATCTTGAGCCCTGGACGGACGAAGCCGCCCGCGTTTCTCTACGCGGCCAGCGCTCGCGCTGAAATACGTGTCGGCGTGAACGTGATCGAGCAGAGTATTCAACTGCAGATTCGTATTGTTCAAGGTCAAGGTGATTCGGTCAGCTTTGGTCTGGGCGGCGTGGGGGATGTGATTGATGTTGAGGGTGAGTCAATCGCTTCCTGGGCTGTTCGTACCGCGGACGCGCGACGCTATCTCGATCTACAACTCAGGCCGACTGATGTTGATAAAGGCGATGGAGGTAAAACTGCTGATAAGGCAGCTATAATTCACATTCGCACCAAACAATTGGAACTGCCCACGAGAGTTGAGCTTGCCCACTTGATGCCTGGCAAGGCGCTGGGGTTCGATTCGCAGGTTCAGATCCAATATGTCGGTGGAGTGGCTGGAAAGATTGTGGCTGCCGATGGCTTTGCGCCGCTCGTTTCTAACAGACCTATCGAGCGCCTGCAAACTGCAACCGGAGGTCGATTGGAGTTGCAACTCGATCGAAACAGCGCGTTGCCGCCTGCCGTTGAACTGCTGGGCGTTACGCTCGTTGGTCATCTTCACCCGAGCGGCAAGTCGGTAAGCTTTGAACTAAGAGGAACCGCCACCGTTACCGTTGCTGGTACTCGGCTGCGAGCGTTGTCGGGAAATGCGGCGATAAGTCAGTTGTCAGAGGGTCCAGATTATCGTTTGGAATTACTGATCTCGGATTCTGGCCCCGTGTATGAATTGGTTTTTCCCAAGACTGGCAGCTTTCCAATTTCGCTAGACTTTGTGGCAGCTATGAAAACCGATACGGCCAACTGGCAGGGGCTGGACTTTACCGTCGCGGCTGGCGCCGTGGTGCCAATTAGCCTAAGTGGCTTGAGCGCAGACATCGACTTCGCTCGCGATCAACAAGCGATCGTCCCACTGCTGGTCGAACAAGATTGGCGTGGATTCTTGCCAGCGACTGGACATGTGATTTTGCGGTGGCAGAGTGCGCGTAGTGCAGCCGAAGGGAAATCCTTCTTCACCACGACGGCGACGATTGAAACCACTGTCGGTCCTGGACTGCTTCGACAAGATCACCGCATCTCTTATCAGTTGTTGCAAGGGCAACTAAAATCGCTGACCATCCAACTTGTCGGTCCCGGCGAGATTTTGAATGTCGAAGGTGACAAAATCGTAGCTTGGAAAGTCGTCGGCGAAGGCAATCAGCGTCAGCTTGAGATCGCGCTCAATCAACCGCTAACCGCCAACAGTCAGGTTACCGTTCGAAGTCAAACACCACTGGGAACGTTTCCAGTTCGAGTCGAAGGACTTAGTCTTCAACCTCAAGGTGCGATTCGGAACTCAGGGCATCTTCGGATAACCAATTCAGGTTCGGTCAGCGTCGAGCCAACCGGCCTTCGCGGCTTGACGCAATTGGCTCCCGAGCAATTTCCAGGCGAGGCTATGCAATCGCGTCAACTATTTGTTTATCGTTTCCCTTCGGCCGATTATGGATTCACGATTGTCGCCGACCGTGTTCAGTCCGAAGTTAGCGCGACGCAAATAGTACTGTATCAATTGTCCGAATCCGATCGCGTGATCATGGCTGACATCGAGCTGGATATTCGCGAGGCCACAATTCGCGAGTGGAATTTGAGCCTTCCCGAAGACTACTCGATTGTGTCCGTTACTGGTGCCAGCGTAATCGACTATATGGCATCCACCGAGGCAACCGATGGCAGGCGAAATCTGAAGATTCTCTTTAGCCAAGACGTTCAGGGGCGGCAGCTGGTTGGCTTGCGATTGGAGAAGAACGAGGTAGCTGTGACGGGTCAATGGAGCTTGCCGCACATTCTATTTCCCGAAGCCAAATCGGTCCGCGGCGATATCGGAATCGTGGCGGCCCCTGGGTTCCGCGCGACGGTGGGCACGATCGATTTGTTGGTCGAGAAGCCATTGTCGTACTTCCCGCGACCAGTAGCCAATCTTCAGCAAGCGTTTCGCATTCGCGAACCTGGCTGGACCGCAACGATACAGATTGAGCGGTTGGAACGAAGCATTCAATCGGATATATTCCATTTGGTTTCTTTGAGCCAAGGGACAGTGTATGGGAGTGCCCTGATCAACTACTCGGTCACCGGTGCGCCGGTAGCTGAGTGGCAGTTATCAGTCCCAACGTCACTTGGAAACGTCACCGTTGATGGTCAGCGGATCCGCACTTGGCGGCGCGAGGGCGAAACGTTGATTGTCTCATTGCAACAGCCGATCCTGGGTGCTTATACCTTGCTGGTCACTTTCGAAGAGAAGCCGAATGTCGCCGATGGTTCTTTTCGAGCAGGACTAGTCACGCCACTAGGCGTGCAGGGTGATCGCGGCTTCGTGGAGGTGGTCAGTCCTGTGCAGGTTGAAATAGAATCGCTGTTGGTTTCTAGTCAGTTGTTGGTACTTGATCCGCTGGAACTACCAGCTGAATTTCGCTTGCTCAGTACAGCTCCGGCGCTCGGAACATGGCAATACACCCAGCGCCCATTTGATCTACGGCTAAAGGTTAATTGGTTCGACCCAGGCACAACCGCAACGCAAGTCATCGAATTTGCAGAGGCCAATAGTCGTGTTTCGCAGGATGGTGAGCTGGTGACGGATTTGTTGTACTACGTCAAATCGCGCGGGCAGCGAACTTTGAAATTGCAGTTGCCTGGTGATCCGGTACGACTTTGGGCAGTGTCGGTCAATGGTCGCCCAGTGACTGCTCGACAATCGGCAGATGCAACGCTGATTCCATTGCCTGGCGGTGCTGATCCGAACGTGCCGATCGAAGTCAGCGTGCGTCTCGGCAAACCCGCTTCGGAAAAGGGACATGCATCACTTAAGTTGCCAACTGTTTTCGCGCCGATACTAAAGACTCAATGGAATGTGCAGGCTGATGAAAATCATGTGCTCATTCCGAGTGGCGGTTCAGTCGAACCAACAATGTCAATGGTGTGGCCCAATGGCTTTGATTGGCTGGCTGGCCGCGGACTAATCCCCCTCGTCGCGCTCGTCATCTTGGGTGCGGTAGTTGCCAGATCAAGCTCGATCCCCATACGGCTATTTTCCTTGGCACTAGCCATCTTCGTAGCCGGTGGTGCTGGCTTCGATGCACTTAAGCAAATTACACCATCTGCGCCGCTCCAGCTTAGCCTTCCAGTGCTGGCATCGGGTGAGAGAGTGGGCTTGGAGGTCGACAATATACCTGCTTGGCGAGCCTATATTTCATGGCCAGGCTTTGCGATTGTGCTTGTTGGCGTAACATTGCTTTTGCTCGCTTGGCCAATTCATGCTTCTGGTTGGCTAGTGCGTTGGATTGCTTTTGGGCTGATCGCGTGTGGACTGTTGTTACAAACCAATGGTGCGCCATGGTTTTTTGGGCTTTTGGCTTTAACGATCTTATTGTTCCAATTCCTGCCTGCAGCAATGCAGTGGAAAAAGAGCAATGACCGCCTCTCGGAGAGTCGAGCTACACCTCAGGTCGACCAACGACCTTTTGAAGGCAATGAGTGCGCGACAGTCACAACGTCGATACTGATTTTCCTGTTTGGCTCTGTCGTCCATTGTTCAACGGGCCGATCGCTGGCCGCAGAGGAATTACGGCCTGTAGTGACTACTGATCAAGTTAGTAGCGCGGAACCCGACACGATTCATTCGGCAAATTCGCAGATTCAAAAGTGGACAGTCTCCAGTCGCGAGAAGCGGCTTACTGCCTCCGTCGATAGTTCTTTTTCAGGGCTTCCTGGTGATCGCTTCGTTCTGCTTCGCGCTCCCGCAGTTTTGACACAGTTTAACGGCCCAGGTCTGCGGCTGAGTAAAGTAGAACTGCCGAATCAAGGCCTGACCTACGTCGTAACCATCCCTGCGGTGGAAAACGGTGGAGCAAACAAAGATGAAATCAATAACACTGAAAAAAGCACGCCAGCTGAGGACAAGCCAGCCGACGAGACTCAAGTGCCAAAACAGTACACCGTAACCTATCAATTTCAGCTTGAAGCAATCCAATTGGCTGAAGGCATTCCGGTGCTGACAGGAATTGCAGCGCTGCAGCAAATCGACCTCAGCTACGATGAAGTGAATTGGGAGGTGGTTTGCGACACGGCAGCAAGAATCGAATCGTTGACTGCGGAAAAACAGTCGGACTCGGGAAAAGTTCATGTGAGAATACTGCTTGGCCCTGGTCCGGCAAAGATCCTTCTGCGACCACAGTCCCGCGACTTGACTTCCGAAGAGACTCAGTTCTTTGTTGAAGGTTTAGGGCTTTACACGCCTGGCCCCGGCGTCATTGATGGCAAGCACCGTTTGAAGTTTCGTACGTCGCAAGGTCGAGTGCAAAAACTGAGTATTTTAATTCCGTCGGGACTAACCGTTAGTGCGGTCGATGGTCCCGTTGGTTCGTGGCAGTTTGACGCTGAAATGGGGCGATTACAACTCCAAATCGATCCAGGGACGCCACCGGAGTTTATAGTTGCGGTGCAAACGCAGCGAGGCCTTGATGCGCTGCCGACGGTCGTGCAACTTTCGCCGCTGCGAGTCGAGGGAGCAGGTGGTGAAGTTGGGCTGATCGCGATTGCCTTCGGCTCCGAAGCTCAACCGGAAAATGTGCAGTCCGAATCGCTTTCGCTGGTCAACCTAGGCGACTTCGATGCGAGCCTTGTGACTAATCCACAAGCGACTTTGCATCGCGTCTACCGTTATGGTTCTGAGGCCGGCAGCCTGTCTGTTCGAGTGTCACCTGTCGCCCCCGAAGTAAGAGTGGGTAGCAAGCAGGTCGTTTCGTTTGGCGATGAACGGGTGGTTCTGGGCATCAACTTTGTTACCGAGATTACCCGCACTGGGCTGTTCCAGTTGAGCTTCCCATTGCCAGTCGGGCTGGAGGTTGAATCGCTGACGGGCGAAGCGTTGCATCATTGGTCGGAACTCACGGAGAATGGTCAGCGACAAATCGTAATGCACTTAAAGGGCAAAACCATCGGCACGCAGAAGTTCTCTCTGACGCTGGCCGGGGCTGCACCGAGCGAAGCTACCGAGTGGTCTATACCGCGATTCGAATTGAACGAATCAACGCGTCAGTCGGGCGAGTTGGTTGTGCAGCCGATTGCCGGCATTCGTTTGCGAACTGTGACTCGACAAAATGTCTCGGAAGCGGATCCGCGTTCGTTGGGTGCTCAGGGACTGGGAGCGATTGCCTTTCGTTTGCTACAGCGAGATTGGAGTTTACAGTTGGGTATCGAGAAACTGGAGCCATGGGTCACTGGTCAAGTGCTCCACGACGTAACCCTGCGTGAAGGACAGACTCGATCAACCTTGCTAGCGGACTTTGCAGTTCAGAACGCTGCGATTCGCACCCTGTCAGTGCAGTTGCCAAAAATGGGAGCCGACGAGCTCAAGACGGTTCGAGCTAACGGTGAAACGGTTAGCGACTTTGTACGTTCTACGCAGGACGAACGTGTATGGGAGTTGCGATTCAAACGTCGAGTCATCGGGCCCGTGCAATTTCAAATTGAGTACGAGCGTCGTGGTGAACGAACCGGCGATAGCGAATCTCTCAATCAAGTCAACTTCCCTGACTCGCGGCAAGTGGCATATTACTTTGCCGTACGAGCCGGTGGTCGTTTGGAAATTGAACCTGGAATGTTGACACAAGGTTGGCAAAGTAGCGACTGGAGTACGGTTCCGCAGTCGTTACGGGGTGCGGGTAATCGCAATGCACCAGCTTTGACGCTGCGAGCGATGGCACCCACAACGCCGCTGAGTTTGCGAGTCATTCGCCACTCATTGGCCGATGCTCTTAAATTGCGTGTCGCATCAGGTACATTGACCACAATCCTCTCTCCCACCGGTGACCAACTAATGGCCGTTGACGTTAACATGGAGGTGATTCAGCGTAGTAGCTTGAGCGTTAAGCTTCCTGCCGACGGCGAGTTATTTAGTATCTTCGTCAACGGAGAAAGCGTCCATTCCGTTCGGCAGAAGGGCAGTAACAACTCCTGGCAGTTTTACATCCTGCCTGGCATTGATGACCATACCGCTCAAGTTCGCTTTGTCTACGCGCTGACCGGCGAGAATTTACGGAAGCTCAGCCTGGTTAGTCCGCAGCTCAACGTCCCCTTGGAAAATATACAGTGGAATGTGATTGCGCCCAGCGGTTTTCAACTGATCGATAGTGCGGGCAATTTGGAACTAGTTGGACAAGGCAGTAAAGCCAATTATGATCGCCAATCGTATCTGTCGAGCCTCAAAGGCACGCGTCAAGATCTGGCGCAGCAAGCCGCGAAGCTTCTCGAGCAGGCCAATCAATTGTTGCAGACTGGCGAGCAGTCGAAAGCTCAGTGGGCATTCAACAACGTAGCGAATCGGTATGCACTTGACGCCGCCTCGAACGAAGATGCTCGCGTGCAGTTGGAGAATTTGCAAACTCAGCAAGCTGTCGTCGGACTGAACACGCGACGTCAGCGGTTGTTCATCGACAGCAATCGCGGAGGGGCTGCAATCGCCGATAACGAGCAACTGCATCAGGCTGCGGCAATCAATCCCATCTTGCAGCAGGAGCAGCTCAACTATCGTCCACAAGAATTAGCACAACTGTTAGCCGGCAATAGCAAAGAGGACAATGCCAACCTTCAACAAATTGCTGGTCGTTTGGTAAAGCATCAGCGGACCACCGAGCCGGCTCCACAAGCGATCATTATCAGCCTACCGGAGGATGGAAACATTTACAGTTTTCGCCGCAGTGTGCAAGTAGCCGAAAATGCGCCGCTTGAGCTGCAGCTTGAGTTCCACTCGCAATACAAACTCCGGGTGTGGCAATGGGTGACTCTAGCCGTACTAATTGGTCTACTCGCTGCCGGACTAGCTTGGAAAACTCGTTTGACCTAGCCTGACTTACCCAACGAGTCGCGTTGGAATTTTGCACCTCGGTCCAAGGTCGCTTGGTTTGGTTCAGCGTAGCGTGCCCTCTGTGGTACCCGCGGCTAGTTGCGTTTGCAGCAGCCGAGTCGTTCATAGGTGAACGTCCCACTACCATCAACAATGACATAATCGATTTGGTTGGTGAACTCGCAAATATGATTGGTGGTGGTGCCAAGGAACGGCTCGACATGCCAGGCGTTGTGCTTGGTCTGCCAACAACCGTGAGTGGCTGCAACTACAAAGTCTCTTTTAATCCTGACGTGGAAATTGAAACGGTGCGATTCCAATCTCCTTCTGGAGATTTAACGGTTCAGATCGCAATGGGGCATTAGTCAATCAAACCTATCTAATTGAAACATTTTTTGAGGGGCATGGGCCGATCAAAGACTTGAAAGATATCGGTGACGCAGTGGATCGTTGCTTCGCTAACATCGAGAGTTGGTGGAGTGCGCTGCGAGAATGGATGGAGCGAAAAAATGGATTGGAGACAATTTTGGGCAAGAAATCTTACAACGATGAGAAAGCCTTCGTAGACGCTTAGGGGGCGAATTTGATACAGCCAAAGTCGTGATTTGTCCAGATTAAGAATAGGGGTTGGTGAATATGAATAGGGGTTGGAAAGCCGGGTATACCGGCTCCCCTCCCTCCAAACCGTACGAGCGGTTCTCCCTCATACGGCTTTCCAGTTGGTAGGTCACTGCTAGACGCGGTAACCATCTCTTGGTGTTTCCAGACCCAGACCCAGACCAATAGGCCAGACCACAAATTGTTGGCTGAATTTTCGAAAATTGATGGGTTGCATCAAGTTTGAGGGTTGTTCCGCCGAAAACTCCAATAGTGATTTTGCGGATCGTCGCGATTGGGAATAGACTTCATTGTCAACGACCTTGACGAACCACCTTTAGGAACTTAGACTGCTGGACTATTAAACCCAGTCAGCAAAACGACTTAGGTCGCTTTGAATTTCCTCCAGGAGTTCTGTCGTGACGAAAAAAGAGATCGTGAAAACGATTTCCGATGAGACCGGGCTAAACCAACAGCAAATCAAGACAATTGTTCAAAAGACATTTGATGCGATTGTGATAACATTGGTGGAAGAAGGTCGAATTGAGCTCCGCAATTTCGGAGTGTTCCAAGTTCGGCCTCGGGCTGCTCGGAAAGCACGCAATCCTCGAACGGGACGTCAAGTTGAGGTCCCTGAGAAGTTTGTTGTGACTTTCAAGCCAGGGAAGATCATGGAGCAGAAAGTCAACGCAATCGAGGGAAGTCCACTTGCTCAGCAGATTCGCGAAGAGATCGCGTCTGGGAAATTGCGAGTGACGCTGGAAGAGGATGAAGACGAGGGTCTCTCGGATTCATAGCCAGCACTTTGATTGAAGGCAGAACGGTTGAAACAGGGTCATAGCGAGACTTTTCACGGAGGATTGGTCATGCGTCGTAGAATTTGTTTGGCGTTATTGGTTTGTTGCTCATCGCTTCCTATGGTTGGATGCGCATTGCCGATCTACTCAGCCAATCCAGCCAAACGAGCTGAGCAAATGATCTACACATCGGAAGACCTCCGATCCTTGGTTCAGGAATGGGAACGCTTCTGGTTCCTAGATCAGCCTAGCCACATGACACCGTTCCGCGTACACGGCGGCGTGATCTAGGCTTGAGACTGAGAGCGGCCTTACACATTATGTTTGTCCGATCGAGGCCGTAGGTCTCGATGGCGGTCGACACGGACACGACCTGGCGTGGCCTCGGATGTGCGATCTCATCGGTATGTCTTGTACACGCGCGGCGCTTCGCGGGTTAAACATGTCGCTTGACGACTATTATCTTTCCCCTCCCGCGTTAGTCACGAGGGCTTCCAGCACAAATTCGTCGATATCCCTCGCTAGAAACCGTATGGATCCGTCAAAGTTCCCGACGTTGGACCCAATGGGGCGAAAACAATCGATGAGATCGATTTGATCCAAATCCAAGTCGTCGGGTTTGGTCCAGGGGACAGCATGTTCATCGCCGACTTCGAAGAAGGCAATGGTGCGGGCAAGTCCATCCGTAATGTCCTCAAACCTGGGCTTGTCTAAACTCCATACGGTTCCCTGGTAGTATGGGGCAAGATAGACTGTATGATTCGGTGGTCCTACAAAACTTGGGTGACTGTAAGTAGGAGGCATCTTTTCGAGGAGCTTGATATTGTGCGCACTATCCCACGGCTCATCCAAGTGGAATTGCTTATACAGATCTGCTTGCTCCATGTATGGCAGCAAAGCTACGCGCCAACTGAGCAGCGGCTTGCCGTTGGTGTCTTTTGAAGCCCGCGGGGGCAATTGACGATACACCGATTCGAAGTTGTGCATGCACAGGCAGATCTGTTTAAGATTATTTGATGACTGCATTCGCCGGGCAGCCTCTCGAGCTGCTTGAACCGCCGGCAGCAACAAGCCTGTCAAGACTCCGATAGTAGGAATCGTATATGCGAACTCCCCCTGGATCGAGATCTCATTTCCGTCGACCTTCCATAACTCCGCTTTGGAAAGAAACACTTTCAAACGTTGCAAATATTCATTGATGGCCTTTTTAACTTCAACGGAAATCTGTTTATCCCCATCGACGGCAGCTAAAATTGCTTGCTCTCCAAAGACCATTCCATTCTTTCTAAGGCGTTCTAGTGCACTTGCAAGCTTCTTCGTGGATTCGCTGTCGTTCGCAACCAGGGTCAATTCAATCTTACCGAATGAGCCGAAAGGATCGGTTTCACTCACCAAGTATTGAAGTTCATCAATTGCGATTTGAATGTCGTCTCTCAGTTGAGGCGGAACGCGACCGCTGACGTCGGCAAACGCTCCGTCCACAATGGGTCGGATAGATTCAAAAGCAGTAACGGACCGGTAAGGGTTTTTGGATAAACTTGCCAGTTCAATAATCTTGCTCGGTTTGGACTTGGTGGACATCATCCTTCTCAAAGTCCCTTCGGTTCCAAACAAAAGCGTTTGAGGATCCGACTGAACGACCTTCATCGGAGCGCCATGCACGTTCCTGAACTGCATATCTTTGACCTTTGGGGAAGTCGTAATTTCCGCAAACAATTTATCGTTCAACTTCGCAATATCCACAGGAATGGTAGTCGTTATACTTGCACCGAATTCAGGTCCATTTACGCTTGGCATGCCAGCGGTGATGTCAACCGTCGAAATCAGCAAAGGATCGATTCCTAACTCCTGTTTTCCGAACGCAGAAATGACCTCCCATGGAATGATCTCGAGTTCTTTTCGATTTCTCAAGGCCGCGACATCAATCGATGTCAAGCTCAGCGAATCGCGAGGAATAGACTGGTAGCGCTCGGGTGCCTGCTGAGCTTCTGTTCGATGTGCAAGAGAATAAATCACAATGGCAAATACGGCCCAGGAAGAACTTCGACGAAATGCTTGTGAACATAGACTCATGGGAAATCCTTAAGAAAATCGGAGGCGTTGGACGTTGCATGCGGATTGTAGCAAATCCCGTACACCTAATTGGCACGGTCCCAGATTGGCACGGTCCCAGATTGGCACCGAACCCAGATTGGCACCGAACCCTAATCGTATCGTGTTGGATTTCACCGCAAAGCGACGGTCGTTCACTCGCAGTTCGTGGCTTTGAGGCCAAAATAGCGGATCATTGAAGTTTTTGGACCGACTGATCACAATAGAGCCTGATTCACTTACAGGCTTTAGGCGTCCTTCCCACCTCCCAAACGCACCCACCCGACCGTCAATGACCTCCTTTTATGCGTTTTTTAAGACGACACCACGCGCTGCCTTATTGTTAGCCTCCGTGGTTTGTTCGATTACTAGTTGCCGCGAGACCGATTCAGGGAAAAAAGTCGAGTCGCCGCCTGAAACAGTTGTGGAGGGTACCGCGATTGCCATCGAGCCAATGCAATGGCCTAAGCTGGTCAAGTGCCAAGGAACATTAATCGCCGACGTGGTGACCACGGTAGGGGCGAAGGTTGCAGGGCGAATTGCTGAAGTACCCGTCGATCTCGGTGATATTGCTTGCCAGGAGGATGTGTTGATTCGACTAGACCCCAAAGAGTTCCAGTTGCTTTTAGAGCAGGCCGATGCCCAACTTCTTCAAGCGCGATCGGCCGTGGGGCTCAAGTCAGGTGATCCAATCGAGGGATTGAATCCGGACAATGCTCCACCGGTGCGCGAAACAAAAGCGGTTTGGGATGAAGCCAAAAAAGCAGTCGAACGGATTCGTCAGTTATCTAATCGCGATGCCGTTAGCATTGCCGATTTGGACTTAGCAGAATCCGCTGAAAGAGTCGCATCGGCGCGATATTCATCTGCCCAAAATGGTGTTCGCGAAAAGATCGCGTTGATCGCGGTTCAATCTGCGGCCCGCGACTTGGCTCATCAACGCTTGACTGAGACGATCGTGCGCGCACCGTTCAAGGGAGCAATCGAATCGCGATTGGTCGCCGCAGGAACGTACGTTCAGGCGGGGCAGTCACTGATGAGCATATCCAAGACGACCGTTCTTCGATTCCGAGGCAGTGTCCCAGAGCGGTTTGCACAACAATTGAAAGTTGGCCAACAGTTGGAACTCGCATTTGACTTGAGCGATCAAGTTCGAACGGTGAAGATATCAAGAATTAGCCCCAGCTTGGATCAAGTGAATCGCTCCTTGGTTTTCGAAGCCAACATCGACAACCCCGATGGGTTACTTCGCAGCGGTCTGTTTGCAGAAGGGGTGATTCAGATCGATGCGGAAGCCAAAGCGATTGTCATTCCTACCTCGGCACTCGTTCGATTCGCAGGCGTGGACAAAGTTTGGAAGATCGTTGAAGGCCAACTGAAGGAACAAGTTGTTGGGCTCGGTCGTCAAAAAGCGGAATGGATTGAAATACGATCCGGGCTTTCCGCAGGCGATCAATTGTTGCTCGAGGGAAAGAATGGAAAGATTGGTCGTTTTGAGTCAAAAAGTTAGAAACGCCCGTCAAAAAGGACTACAAACCAGCCGAATGCGAGGAAATATCTGATTTTTGTTCGGATATAAGTGCCGTAGCTGAAACTTCGTACGCGTAATTCTCGCGTATCCGGGTACACTCTCGGCATGAACAAATGGACGTCCGGCCAACAATGTTTGACGGCGGCGTTCGGTTCTATCATTTGAAGGAAGAGTTGTTATGGCCGAAGGTAGCATCAAAAAG
>JAYVPJ010000055.1:0-2165 GCA_043757445.1 Pirellula sp.
GTTGGAGCGACTTTTTGCAGTTCCTAGTTACGGTTTCCAGAAACAAGACTCTGCATGCGATCGAGAAAATGGAAGCCAAGAAACGCGGTGGCAGCCATCGAACGGAATCGCTGTCTGACGACGTTGCAATGAATTGCACGCAATGGTTGGAGTCGAATTCCTTGGACGAACTGATTGCCAAGTTAGAAGCCATCACCAAACATAATGCCGACAATCAAGCGATTCTTGAATCCTACATAGAGACCCTGGACCTCCCCAAGACTCATCAGATAGCATTAGCCCTCAATCAAGCGAACCTTAACTGAGAGACTTTGATGTTTTCCCGAAAAAACCCGAACCCTCCAGGCGTTTTTGCGGTTTAACGTAATAGCAACAAAACGATTAAGCCACACACAAGGAGGAATTCAGGTGAAGACAAGTTTCGCAAAACGCATCGATGAACGCAAGAAGAAAATTTTAGAAAGACTCGCTGTCGCAAGGGCTAATCGATTCGCCCGATGCTTCTCAGATCCCAATCCCGTTCTCGCTTCCAATGACGTAAAGTACGAACTTGCTGAGCGAACTCAAGCGATTAATTATGCAGGAGTCTCTGCCATGCTTAAGCTCGCCAAGCATGTCGGCTTGGTCGATGCCATCAACAATCATGTCCATCTCCTTAAGTGGCATGCCCCGTACCATGAATCCGACCATGTCCTTGCAATGGTAATGAACGTCCTGTGCAATGGTTCGCGACTGGAGCATATGGAACTACTTCGAAACGACTCTGCTTTCCTCGACGCGATGGGTGCCGATTCAATACCCGATCCAACCACGGCAGGCGACTTCTGCCGACGATTTCAACAATCAGACATCGATCTGCTGATGCAAGCAGTCAACGAGGCCAGGATCAATGTTTGGAAGCAACAAGAGGATTCTTTTTTTGATCAAGCGACTATCGATGTCGATGGAGTCATTGTGGCGACGACTGCCGAGTGCAAAGAAGGCATGGACATCTCGTACAAAGGGAGTTGGGGGTACCATCCGTTGTTGGTCAGTTTAGCCAACACCAAGGAAGTTCTGGCCATTGTTAATCGTAGCGGATCAGTCCACAGCGCCCACAATGCGGCAGCCTATTTGGATAAAGCGATCAGCACATGCATCAAAGGTGGCTTTCGACGCATTCGAATGCGAGGGGACTGCAAATTCTCGCAGACAGAATATCTCGATGGCTGGGATGCGTTAGGAGTTCGCTTCCAGTTTGGTTATGAGGCGAAGGCGAATCTAAAGGAAATCGCTGATAATCTTGATGCTTCGGCGTGGAAGAAGCTCACGCGGGCCTTGCCAAAAAAGAAGACCGACGAGACCCGCACCAAACCCACCAATGTCAAACGCCAAATCATTCGCGAACGAGGTTACGTTCACCTCGAACTTCTGCATGAAGAGGTTGCCGAATTCGAATACAAGCCCAATGCATGCAACAAGACTTATCGCATGGTTGTTGTACGTAAGAACATCTCCAAGGAGCAAGGAGAAGTGCGACTCATAGACGAGATACGATACTTCTTTTACATCAGTAATGACCAGCCATCGGTATCGAGAGAAGATATCGTATTCGGTTGCAATGACCGATGCGACCAAGAGAATCTGATCGCACAACTCTCTGGCGGAGTTCGATCGCTGTGCGCTCCAGTGGACAATCTTGAGAGCAACTGGGCATACATGGTGATAACGAGTATCGCGTGGAACTTAAAGGCCTGGGCGGCGTTGCTAACTCCAGTCGAGCCTGAACACCAGCAAGAACATCGAGCAGAAAAGAAGCGTCTGCTGACGATGGAGTTCAAAACGTTTCTTTCTGTGTTTATTCACGTTCCATGCCAAATCATTCGTCATGCACGCCAAACGATCCATCGACTGCTCAGTTGGACGGACTACACGCCAGCGTTCTTTCGACTGTGCGGCGTACTCAACCTGTAGTGATTACTCGCCAACACGGAAATGTGCTGGCAAGAAGAGCTTCGACAACGGAGTCCGAAGCGAACCGCAACTGCAACGCCAAATCCAGATCCAGCTCGCAAGATGAAGCAAACGAAATCGAAAAAAATCAAACCAGCCCCGCTGGCCGGGTCGCCGCTGCGCTGCGAAAATCAAGCTCCGACGAACAAGCGTTCGCTTGTTTAAGGGCTAGT
>JAYVPJ010000056.1:0-2157 GCA_043757445.1 Pirellula sp.
CAAAAACTGAATGCACGGGAGAAAGAAGTACTCGGCAAGCTTCGAAAGCTCTTGAACGATGGGGTGACTGTAAACGGGCAGTCGATTGGCCAGTTTGGTTAAGGTGCAGTCGATGGATTCGGTGACGGAGTAAAGAATGGATTAGGCGGAATGGTTGTCAAAGGCGGATACTATGCGATTGCGGAAACCTACAACGCAATCGCTGGTCGGGTCGGAACAAAACCACATGGGTCCGAGTACGCTTACAGTATAGCTAAACCTGCGGTTCTCCGAGCAAGAAGGCCGCCATCGATCGCCTTTGGGGCCGAACGTGAAAGTCACCGTAACAGAGCATCCTGAGAATGGGATCGGGACGCAGATACCAACTCGCCCAGCTAAGTGGACAGTCGCCATACATGTCTTTCGCCTCAATGTTTGCTTGGGCGTCTAATAGCATCTGAATAGTTTCGACAGTGCCAAAGGCAGCAGCTCGGTGCAACGGTGTTTCGCCTTTGGTTCTGCAATCGCGCATGAAAGCACCCGTTTCAACGGCTAGCTTGGTAGCACAGTTGGGATTCGCTCCATTGCCGAGTAGCACTTTCACCACGAGGTCATGGGCGAGCCGTTCGGCTGTACACAGAGAGGCGTGCAGTGGTGACTCCCCGGTATCCGACAGCGGCTTATTTACGTTAGCCCGTTGCTCGATCAGAAACTGACATAGGCGCCAATGTCCATGAAAAGCAGCCGCATTGAGATCGAGATTGTCTCCCAGCGATTGGATTGACTCTCCATTGGCCAGCAAAAACCGGATGGCACTCACATCCCCGTAGTAGGCACACCATTGAATAAGGGAGGTGCCGTTCTCGTCCGCAGAAGTCGGGGGATGGCCTGCATATAGGTAATCAAATACCAAGTCAGTGCGGCCGTCTGTGATTTGCCTGATGATGTTCTTAGTCATGTTGCATTCTAGGCCCAATAGCCCGGATAATCTTTGGAGTCGAAATACAAGATAAACTGAATACACTAATCGGACTATTTTAAACGGTTGTGGATTCCCACGCATGTTGGAAGGACAAAATGAGAGATCGACTATTAATATGGAACGGAAAATCAGGAAAATCCTCAGCGTTTGAAACCATTTTAGAACAGATGGGACGAGAGGAGTTGACACAAATTCTGCGATTGACTCGCGATGTCAACTTGAACGAGGCAGTCCGCAACGCGGTCGTTGACGACAATTGCAAGTTGATTGTCGCTGCTGGGGGCGACGGGACAGTGAACGTGGTAGTTAACGCCATCATGTACCTTCAAACGGAACTACGCCCACGGCTTGCAATTATTCCTATAGGTACAGCAAATGATTTTGCTGGGACACTTTTAATTTCCGACGATTATCAACAAGTAGTTGGCTCTATGATTGATGGGGCATTCATACCTATAGATGTGGTTCGAATCCGTGCCGGACGATTCGAACGGTTTTTTGCGAATGTGGCTGCTGGGGGAAATAGTGTTGAAGTCAGCGAATCTATAACCGACGACATAAAAACGATTTGGGGTCCGCTCTGCTACCTGCGGGGCGCGATCGGTGTTCTTGGAGCCATGAAAACTTTTCAAGTTCACGCGACGCTGGACGACGAAATTTTGGAGGTTGAGTCTTGGGGTGTATTAGTTGCGAATGGTCGCACCAATGCAGGACGCATACCCATAGCACCGCTTGCATCGCCCAGGGATGGATTGCTTGATGTAATAATAATCAAGAATGGAGATGTGCTAGACATGCTCGAAATTGCATCGAAAACTTTGTTTTCAAGTTTTTTACAAAGTCAGCAGGTAGTCTTTCGACAGGTAAGGAAACTGCAATTGCAATCCACGCCTGGTATGCGTTTTACTCTCGACGGGGAGATCATTGATGAAGTGCCATACGAGTTTGAGATTGTTCCGCGTGCCATAGATATGTTCGTTGGCAATGGGTTTAATGATGAATACACATAGGATCAGAAGACGTAACTACGGAACGAAGTTTTTAGCAATCTGTTCAAAGGCAAGAATTTGCGATGATTGCCAGATGGCGTCGCGGTTCAATTCATTCGCCATCCATCTCGCAACCGCCGGTGCCATCGCGATCGCGGCCCGAGCGTTGAGGAACAAAGCTCGGTTTCGCCGAGCAAGAACATCTTC
>JAYVPJ010000057.1:0-28899 GCA_043757445.1 Pirellula sp.
CAAGACCGCGAAAAAGGAGAAATCAGCCAGAACTGGTTTGAACCAAAAAATCGCCTATCCAAGGCTGTCTAGCAATACGCACCGACACGAGTAACACGCTAGCGTTTAACCACTTGCCCGAGTTATGATCGACGCCCATTTTACTGTACTTCTGATCCTGGCCATTTGTCGATTGGCATAACCCCGGGAAACGTCGCGGTTGAGCCACCATTGCCTGATCAACTTAAAATCCAGCGGGCCAAAGTCTTTCGCTAGCTTCCTTGGCATCAGTTCGCCTATTGGGCGAATCGCCATCAAAATGTTTTTGTACTCCTGGCTCGCAGATCCATAATAGGATTGGGCATGGGGAATTTGCCATAGAACGGACTGCCTTTCTAATGGTTAAGTGGTAGTCTACGACTTAAGGTTTTGTGAAAAACAGCGCTCTGGCCGACGGTCAGGTAACGTATTATCAACGAATCGCTTGAAGAATTTTAGTGGTCAGGGGCGGGCTTGAACCGCCGACACACGGATTTTCAGTCCGTTGCTCTACCAACTGAGCTACCTAACCAGACGATCGATTCGTGCAATGTATTTCCGCCCCCACTTTTTGTCAATTCGAGGTCAATGCATTTGTCACGCAGTCCGCGAGCGGCTAACCTTAAGACAATGCTTGCATCGGGCTCCTCCACCGGCCCGCTTCTCGGCCCGACTTCTAAACAAGACTCTTGGAAAACCGCTGCTATGGCCCCTTGCTCGCCAAGTCTAAAAGATGCATCTGGAAAGCCCATTTTTTTGATTTGTTCGTTGGTTTGCTTCTTCGGTGCAAGCCTGCCAGCGTTGGCGGACAAGTATACGCCCGAACATCCGGTTGTTCAGGAAATGGTCAGGAAAGGCATTGCTTTCCTATCTTCGAAGGGTCCAGCCGTTGGCGATGGGCACGGCGAAGGGGTCAATGTATTGGCCGCCTACGCTATCTTCAAAGCGGAAGGAAATCCTGACCACCCTAAGGTCGCTTACGCAATCGCCGCCGCCAGGAAAATCGCAGCAACGGCAGCGGTTGGCAAAGTGGTCCAAGAGACAAGGTCGATGTACTTGCCTGCGGTGGCGGCCATGCTGTTGGCATCCGTCGACGTCGACGCACATGGTGTTTCCATCCGGCAGATCCGTGACTTCATGCTCAATTCGCAGAAGCCTCACGGAGGATTTGGATACCTGGTGGACGGACAATACCTTGGTTCAGGGGACATCTCGCAAACCCAATACGTGATGTTGAGCTTGTGGACCATGAGCCAACTCGGAATCGATATACCCGACAAACCCATCGTCGATGCAATTCACTTTTTGAACGTGGCTCAAATCAATGACGGTGGATGGCCCTATCAATCGATGGGGGCCGGTGCGGATACAGGAAATGCTACTAACTCCCTTTCTGCCGCCGGCCTATCCGCTCTATTGATTGCTGGCGACATGCTGGGCATGTACCGAAGCAAGGTAGCCGAAAACCAGGAAGAAGAGGGCATCATCCCAAACGCTTTTAAGCGCATTATGCCCGAAGCCCAAAGAATCAAATTGAACTTTGACCGATCTCGAGCCGACAACTCGGTAAAAAAAGGGGAGAATTGGCATAATGCGAATCCTTACAGACGGGCCCAATGGCACTACTACTATATCTATAGCCGTGAACGGTATGAATCGTTTCTTGAGATCACCAAAGGAAAAATTCAAAAGAGCCCCGAATGGTATAACCAAATAGTCGAGTCTTTGCAGGATGCTCAGGCGCCTACGGGTGGCTGGGGAATAACAGATGCCGATTCTTCCCTCAACGCCGAAATAAGTACTTCGTTTGCCATCCTCTTTCTTATCCGAAGTACCCAAAAGGCCATTGGGGCACTCAGCGAGGCTTATTATGTTGGCGGCCTTGGCCTACCGGATGACTTGAACTCCGTTCGCGCAGTGGGTGGAAAAATCATGTCAAAAACCTCAACGACTTCTATCGATGATGCTCTCAAAATGCTCGAGGACGAAAAGAAAACCGGCGCGGAAGAAAAGTTGGTGGCCGACAAGATGCTGCTCTCGAGCGATCCAAACCGAAGGAAAGAGCAGCTAAATCGCTTTGTTCGGCTTCTGCTCGCAAAGGAACCGGAGACCAGAAGGATCGCCGCCAAGATGCTTGGTCGCGGAGACGATTTGGACATTGTTCCAGCCCTAATCCACGCGGTATCAACGGATCCGGACTCCGAGGTTCCACGCATCGCGGAACAATCGTTGAGGTTGATCTCGAGGCAGTTGGATACTCACCACTTGCCAAGAGATAAAGGGAGCAAACTCTCTGACCAAACCAAATCCAAGGCGGGCTTGCAATGGAAAAAATGGTATTCGAGCTTACGGCCCGATTACGTCTTTGTCGACTAAACATCGTATTGCCGGCATATCCATTTTACAGAAGCGCTTAGCAAACCAGAATATGTCCTCAGCCGCACCCAAGGCAAAAGCCACTCCAGGTCTACTCGCCATCGACGAGTCATCGATGCGAACAAACAAAGTGGACCAAACCTCCAGTTTCCTATTGAGCTTGGTGGTTGTCATTGGCTTGGCCGTTGTTTTACTTGGCCTATTGTTTTTCATGCGATCTATGACCAGTACCGCCAAAATTATCATTCTCCAACCAGAGCCGGCAGGGCGTGGAGCCAATGCCGAGGGCTTGGAACGAGACTTCGATCCACCTGCCGCAGAAGAAGTGGAACAGCTTAACGAACCAGCGGTGGAGCAGACTTTGCAGATGGTGACCGAAGCCATCAGCAACATTTCGGCCTCGTTGGACAGCATTGAATCCAGTATGTCAGCAAACAATATCGGCTCAGGCAAAGGAGATAGTAGACAAGCCGGAGCGGAGGGAGAGGGTGAACGATTTGTGCCAATCAGCGAGCGATGGGAACTGAAGTTCACGGCTCGCGATCGACGAAACTATGCTCTGCAACTGGAGTTCTTCAAGATTGACGTGGGCGCGGTTGGAGGTGGCATTCCAACGGTAGACTATGCAACAACTGTCGCCAGCGCTCCCACCAAAAAGTCGGGAACATCTAAGGACTTCAAGGGCAAGCTATATTTTATTAGCACAACTTTAAATGTCTTAGAGCAGTACGAAAAACAGATTTTGCAAAACGCTGGCGTTCCAACCACTGGTCGACAAGTGCTTAAGTTTATCTCAAAACAAACCGAAGATGCGCTCGCGCAGGCCGAGGCTGCGTACTACATCGAAAAACGTAGCAAAGAATTGCGAATCCCGGATATCGCGAAGACCGTTTTCGAATGCCGTCAAAAGAAAAAAGGTGCCGGGTTCGAATTTGTCGTCATCGATCAACGCTATTTGGGACTGGCAGTAAAGAAGTAGTCCGCTGCGTCTATTCGGCCCCATGCCAGCTTGTCTGGCATGAGCCAAGTTTTGGTAATTAGACCATCCACGAGTCAAGCTAGTAGGGGTCAAGCAAATGAGGCTTGTCCTGGGCTGTTAAAAACTCGGTATTGACACGGGTTTTGGGTTGCGCAACTTTTGTTCCAAATTTTATTAGCCGCAAAGCATAACAATCCACAGGACAAGCCCGTGGTATTCGAATCCCGCACGCCTTGTGCTGCGGATCGTTCAGGCTTTCTGGCTACATCCCGCAGGCGTTAGGGAACAAAACATAGCAATCAAAACTTGCCTCAACCCCAGTTTTTCAACAGCCCAGGCTTGTCCCCTTTGCTCGCCGTTTTGGTGTCCTACGAACGCAACAAGATCTCGCCTGGGAACTTACAGGTTTGCACCTGGGGTCGGTTCAATACGAGGCATCGATTCGACCACTTTGTCGATCAATCCGTAGGCACATGCCTCTTCAGGGTCCATGAAGCGATCGCGATCCGTGTCCTTCTCAATCTGCTCGAGTCCCTGTCCGCAGTGACGTATAAGAATCTCGTTGAGTTTCCGCTTGGTCCGTTGGAACTCCTTTAAGTGAATCGAGATCTCCTCAGCCGTTCCTTGCATTCCAGCAAGCGGTTGGTGGATCATGATTCGGGAGTTTGGCAACGAGTATCGCTTGTTCTTGGCACCGGCTGTTAGCAATACGGCCCCCATCGAGGCAGCTTGACCGATGCAATAGGTCGCGACGTCACAAGATACAAATTGCATGGTGTCATAAATCGCCATGCCAGCACTTACGCTTCCGCCCGGGCTATTGATGTACATGTGAATGTCCGCTTTCGGATCATCCGACTGCAAGAACAGCATTTGAGCGACCAGCGCGTTAGCAATTTCGTCGTCTACCTGCGAGCCCAAGAAAATAATTCGGTCCTTGAGCAGACGGCTATAGATGTCGTAAACGCGTTCTTCTCGACCGCTTTTTTCGATGACGTATGGAATCAGTGGCATTTAATCGTTGGCTCCAGTGTTGGTGTAGGTTAGGAATTCTCTTCGTCGCCAGATGGCGTCTTGGTCAAAATCTTGTCGACCAACCCGTACTCCATGGCCTGATTTGCCGTGAGGAAAAAATCTCGATCTGTGTCCAAAGCGATTTGATCGGCTGTCTTGCCAGTGTGTTTAGCAAGAATATCGTTGAGTTGCGATCTCATCCTAAGGATTTCCCTGGCCTGGATTTCGATATCGGAAATCTGACCACGGACGCCGCCATGAGGCTGGTGGACCATGACTGAACTATTAGGCAAACAGAACCTCTTTCCTGCTGTGCCACCGGCCAACAATACCGCGGCCCCGCTGGCCGCCTGCCCCACGCAGTACGTGGCGACCGGGCACGACAACATCTGCATAGTGTCGTAAATGGCCAAGGTCGAAACGACTTCGCCCCCGGGTGAATTGATATAAAAGTGAATGTCCTTGCGGCGTTGCTCACTCTGCAAGTAGAGCAATTTCATGATGACATCGTTGGCGTTGCCGGCATAGATTTCGCCTTGCAGGAAAACGATGCGGTTTTCCAACAACAAATCGCCCAGCGTCATCTGGCGTTGGCGTTGATAGCTCTGATACGCTTGCGAGTCATAGACCGGCGGCATTTTCGAAAAGTGATTCAATTGTTGCCTTCCCTTACTTGGAGTTCGATACTTCGCTGTGTACATCTTTCCCATTGCTCATCTTTTGACAAGGCCACAACAGGGAATCTTTGCAGCCATTCATAGGCTTGTACTTTCCATGATGCCAGCTGGACTATGGCAAAACACTATCATTCGACTTAGAATTTGTCGGGCATCGGTTTCGGTCACTTTGTGTTTACCTAAGCCACGGGCGCTAACCCGGATTATTCACGCACCGGAGTTCGCTAGCCCAATGGCATTTGAATAATCCGGGCTAGAAGCGTTCGACATTCCCCTTTAGTCCTAGAAAGAGTTAGCTTGGCCACTCCACTCGAAATCCAATCTGCTACTGGATCGATTCAAAAAGCTCAATCGGCAGGGCTGATTAGCCAGGGCGCCTTGGAAAACATGCTTTGTTGGCTAACACAAGATCGGTACGCGACGTACTTGCCCCTAGTTTTGGAGCAAATTAAGTCCGAAAAATGGAAGGCGTTGGACGACGCGTTCTGGACCGTAATACCGTTTGGTACAGGTGGCCGTCGAGGCCGAATGTACGACATCGGCTCTAATGCGATCAATGATCGAACGATCGGCGAAAGCGCCCAAGGGCTAGCTGATTATATCTTGTCTTTGCCTGCTCCTAACGCACCTCGGTCCTGTGCGATCGCCTATGATACAAGGCACAAATCGAGGCATTTCGCGGAACTCTGCGCGTCGATCATGGTTGCCAACGGATTCCAAGTCTATTTTTTAGACGACTACCGCGCAACGCCTCAACTTTCATTTGCCGTTCGTGCGAAAAAATGCTCGTGCGGAATCATGGTTACCGCTTCGCATAACCCCCCGAGCGACAATGCTGTAAAAGTCTATTGGTCGACTGGCGGACAAATACTGCCCCCCCATGACTCGGCTATTATCGATCGCGTGATGAACGTCCAGCAGATTAAAACGGTAGCCTTTGAGGCCGCTCTTCAAGCTGGAAAAGTTTCAATCATTACTGAGGAAATCGATCGAGATTATATCGCAGCCGCCGTAAAGTACGCTTGGCCCGGCTCTCGGGATGTGCGAGTTATGTACTCGCCATTGCATGGCGTCGGTGGCTTTGCGGTTATGCCACTCCTAAAAGCGGCAGGATTCCAAGATGTAATCGTCTATGGTCCGCACGCCTCGCCAGACGGAGATTTTCCAAACGTACCTGGCCACGTTAGCAATCCGGAGAACACCGTGGTCTTCGACGCCATCATCGTGGACGCAAAAGTCAAGTGTGCAGACCTGATCTTGGCTACGGACCCCGATTGCGATCGCATGGGGTGCGCGTGCCCATTGACGAACAAAGCGAATAGCCCATGGGCAACCATCAATGGCAATCAGTTAGGGGCATTGCTCACCGATTTCGTCCTTGGCAAACTAAAGTCTTTGGGACAGCTGACCAGCAAAACGTATGTGATCAAGACCCTGGTTACGACCGATTTGATACGTCGCATTGCAGTAAGTTATGGCGCTCGATGCGAGGGTAATATTCACGTCGGATTCAAGTGGATCGCTGGCTTGATGGACGAATGCGGACCAGATGATTTCGCATTCGGAACAGAGGAATCGCATGGCTACCTTATCGGCCAATACTGCAGAGACAAAGACGGTGCGGTCGCGTGTTTGCTAATGTGTCAGCTAGCGGCAGATCTCAAAGCTCAGGGTTTAACGATGCATGAGCGACTGGATCAATTGCAAGTCCAGCACGGTTGCCATCTGGAGGATTTGATCAATGTACAGATGGAAGGTAGCGAGGGGATGGATAACATGAAGAAACTCATGCAATCTCTTCGTGATAATCCACCCGCTGAGATGGGTGGTCTCAAGGTAGTAGCCGTTCGCGACTACGGTAATTTGACTCGCCGCGTCGTAGGCAGCGGAGTCGAACAAATCGATGCACCTAAGAGCAACATGCTCGTATTGGATCTGGCATTGCCTGACCAGTCTGCAGCCTCAGGCAATGCGATTGCCGTCCGTCCGTCAGGTACCGAGCCAAAGGTCAAATTCTACTTGTTCGGCGTCGAGCCGGTGTTAGGCGCCTCGGGCCTTTCGGTTGCTAAGCAAGCCATCAGCGCACGCATTGCCAAAATGAAACTGGATGCCAAACGATTGGCGTAGATGGCTGGAAAGGATGGAGATTGGTCGTGGCCGACGCTGCTAGCGTCGGGTCGGATCGGGATGGTCGGATCGGATCGGGATGGTCGAATGGGATGGGTACGGTCGGATGCTAGCAGCATCCGCCACGTCGGCCTTGCTCTAGACCAAAATCTCATCAATGGCTTTTCCGTGATCGATATCGAGTCGTTTGCGGCCTGGAATTTCTAGTTTCCGAGAATCAAGCCCCAATTGTTTTAGGATGGTTGCGTGAATGTCCGTCACGTAATGCCGATTCTCCACCGCATGGAATCCGATCTCATCTGTTGCTCCGTGCACGATGCCACCTTGGACCCCTCCACCGGCCATCCAAACCGAGAAACCGAAAATGTGATGATCGCGGCCATCGGAGCCCTGTGTGCCTGGAGTTCGACCAAACTCACTTGCAAAGACCACCAGAGTTGTCTCGAGCAATCCGCGTTGCTTGAGATCCTTAAGCAGGCCCGCGACAGGTTTATCTACGGCTAGAAAGTTTTTTTCGTGATTGGCCCTAAGTCCACTGTGAGCATCCCATGCGCCTGCACCGCCGGCACCGTGTTGCACTTGAATGAAGCGAACGCCTCGTTCGACCAGCCGACGCGTGGCCAACATTTGCATCCCAAACTCTTTCGTCTCTGGCTGGTTCAGACCATACATTTCGTGCGTTGAGGCGGACTCCGTCTGGAAATCGAGCGAGTCAGGCACGGACGCTTGCATACGAAAAGCCAACTCATACGCTTTGATGCGTGCTTCCATGGCACGATCGTTTGGGTAAGCATCGGATCGCAACCGATTGAGACCGTCGACCAATTCAAAACCAAGTTTTTGTTCGGCTTCGTTGAGTGCAATCGCTGGCTTGCCAAAGTCGAGAGGATTCTTGGGATCTACCCGTATGGGAACCGCGTCATGGGCTGGCCCTAGGTAATGTCCATCCTTGATGTTCCAATATTCACGATTGCCCATAGAAACGAACTGGGGCAAATTGTCGTTCAATGAGCCAAGTCCATAGTGCACCCAAGCACCGAGGGTTGGGTACTCCCCATCGAGCATATGCCGGCCGGAGTGGAACTGAGTCTGCGCGCCGTGATTGTCATCCGTAGTCCACATCGATCGAACGACGGCAATGTCATCCACACAGCTACCGATATGAGGCACCCAGTCGCTCATCTCGATCCCGGATTGTCCGTATTTGCGGTACCCAACTTGCAATGGATAGATTTTGTTTCGTTGTTGTCCGTTGGCATCGTTGATTACCGTAACTCGCGCCAACTTGAGTTTCTCCGGGTTCTGCACGTCGGCAAACGGGGTATCGCTGATCGATTTGCCAGCGTACTTCGTTAGCTCTGGCTTTGGATCGAACGATTCGGCCTGCGACACTCCACCATTCATAAAGAGCCAGATAACGCTATTTGCTTTCGGCGGAAAATGGGGAAGACCGCTAGGCGGTTGCCAGTCCGTTGCGTCACTTGCTTGTAGCACACCATCCCGAGCAAGCATGGCACTCAATGCCAAACCAGCGAAGCCCGTTCCGAAATTGGTCATGAACGATCTTCTCGTGCAACCACTATCGTCTCGATGGTTTGGTAGCTGAATATTCATGTTCCTCTCAAGTCCCTATCGAATCGTTATAAAGTCGTTGTGGTTGATGAGTCCGCGAATTAAGCCCAAGCGGGCTTGGTTCGTTGCTTGTGCAGAATTCGTATGGCTAGCCAACGCCCTCATTTTCCCCATCATTTGGTCGATCCATTCCTGTTCGGCTTCGTTTGGCTCTACGGCCAAGATGGCCACGAATGCATGGCGAGCAAACTCGCGATCGCCAACCGACGGAATCGATTCCTGAAATCGCTTTGCGATGCGTTCCACCATGTCCATCGCAAGTGCACTGTTTTCTAGGGCCAGCGCTTGTTGAGGGACAATGCTCTCTCCGCGACGATAGCAATCTAGTACATTCGCATCGTCAAAGGCAGACAGCAGTTTATTGTGCTCGTTGTGCGAATGGAAAAAATAGAGACTGCGTCGGCGCGATTTTTCGTCTGCCGCTGAAATGGATGGACCGCCGAGCTGGAGGTCAAGTTCGCCTGCCAGGTAGATCAAACTGTCTCGAACCATTTGAGACTCCATTCGAACGGAATTCATTCGCCAAAGAAATTGGTTTTCAGAATCGATTGCTAAATTGGCGGATGCCCCTGCATTGGAGGACGAGCGTGAATAAGCCTCCGAAGTAACGATTAACCGATGGATATGCTTCATACTCCATTGGTTTTCCATCAGTTCAACCGCTAGCCAATCAAGTAATTTTTGATTCATTGGGGCTGTACCTTTTCGGCCAAAATCGAACACGGTCGGCACGATCGGCCGACCAAAATGTCTTGACCAAATATGATTGATTGCAACGCGCGCTGTCAGGGGATTGCGATGATCGGTAAGCCACTGTGCGAAGGCGGCTCGACGCCCTGTGCTGGTGCGAGGAAAGGGTTTCTTTCTTGACTCTTCCGTTTCTAAATTCGATTCTGCCGATTTCTCCGCCCCACGCATCGAGACATATTCCATCCCCGGCGCATCTATTTGTTTTTGCGCAGCCTCCATTGCTGTACGGGCAGCCGCAATTTTTTTTTCGGCAGCCTCTTTCGTCGCTGGAGTTGCATTGAGCAGTGCCAATTCCGCTCGACTTAGTTCCTCATCGGCTTTGCGGAGCACGACATTGCGTTCTGCTTGAGATGCGAGGCCAATGAGTCGGCTTAGTTCGCCAAGTTGATCCCCGCAAATTTTCGCTCGATCCGCGGCGAAACGGAAAGGAACCGCTTCTAGCTCTCCTTCCCACTTTCGGAGCGACTTCTCGGCAATGGCGAGCTCAATGGTGGCGATGGGATTGGGCTCTACGAGCGGCTCGGC
Organism: Pirellula sp.; assembly: GCA_043757445.1. Taxonomy (GTDB): domain Bacteria; phylum Planctomycetota; class Planctomycetia; order Pirellulales; family Pirellulaceae; genus JBKCUI01. Next base: position 10,099 of record JAYVPJ010000057.1, read on the forward strand.
TTTTGCAAGTTGGCTCTGGGCCGTTGCGAGGGCTTGTTTTGCCTCGAGCATTTTTGTTTGAGCGTTTTGCAGATAAGAATCGACCACGTATTCTCGGAGGGCCGGTTCAAAAGATTCGCGAGGAAGCGAAACCGCTTCGATTTGGAACGGTTGCCATCTCAGAAGATCCGGAACAGATGGCTGCATCGGCTTGGAAATATTTGGATTGCGGTCGTCGCCGCGGATATGAACGAAGGTTGACGCATCTAGGTTGCAATCAAAGGCGCGCGGAATTCCATCTTTCTGAATTTCTACCTCGCCGGGTACCATCTCGGTTCTGATTTGATAGGGCTCAAAAACCGCTCGAAGGCGATAATAATCTTCCTGCGAGATCGGATCGTATTTATGGTCGTGGCACTTGCAGCAATTGAAGGTCAGGCCGAGCATCGCTTTGGACGTGTGCTCCACGGTTTCGTCGAGCCAACTAGTCCGATTGAATTTGAAGTACTGCCTAGCAAGATAGCCCGAAGCTCGAAGGCGATTCAAATCATTCGGATGGAGCTCGTCAACCGCAAGCATGTCTCGCAGCATTTGGTCGTAGCCAGTGTCCTCGTTGAGCGACTCGACAATCCAATCTCGCCAATGCCACATGTGTTTTTGCGAGTTTCGAACTTCGTCGCCCAGACCCCACCAATCGCTATATCGCCAAACGTCCATCCAATGGCGTCCCCAATGTTCACCGTATTGTTTACTACTCAAAAGTTCTTGTACGACTCGTCTGCGAGCATCTTCCGAAGGATCGGCCAGGAAGGCATCGAGTTGCAACGTGGTTGGAGGCAGTCCGATCAAATCCAGCGATATGCGTCTCAGCCAAATCATGGGCTGGGCATTGGTTTGCGGCACTAGATTCTTTGCCGCATGCTGTTCTGCCAGGAAAGCATCGATTGGATTCACAGGGCGAGTTGAGTGCGCTAGGACAGGCACCACCGGGCGAATTGGAGCACGAAATGCCCAATGGTCCTTGGGGTCGCGCTCGGGTTCTTCATCAGGAGGGCATTTAGCACCCGCTCCTAACCACGTTTTGATTGCATCGATCTGTGCGGGCAAAAGCGGTTCGCCCTCTGGGGGCATCCGCATCGAATCTTCCTTGGTTGAAACGCGTTGTATTAGCAAACTATGGGTTGCATTGTTGGGTTGAATCGCTTGGCCATTTTCCCCACCTGCGAGCATCGAAGCGACCGTATCCAGTCGCAAGTTTGCTTCTTGTTTGAGTACGCCATGACACGCAAAGCAACGGGACTGCAATATTGGCTTCACGGAACTGAGGTAAGAGTCGAAATCGTCAGCTTGAGTAGCGCTTTGAGAAAACGATGTCAACAGCGTCCATAGGAGCGCCAGCCAGCTAATTCTGCGACATAGTCTGGTACGATGCTTGAAACTTCTTATTGATAAAGGAACAAGAGATTGCATGCGGCCGATGTGTTGGGAGGGAGAGAGAGATGGCGGGAAAGAACATGGAGGATTAGTGCTTCGGTTGAAGTCCTTTCATAATGATATATGGAATGCATTCGCTTCGACACGCAGTTTGATACCTTTCTTTGCCCGAATTGGGCAGTTTCGCAGCCAATAGCCCACCGAAGTTGCTAGACAATATCGCTAGCCGATCCGTTCGGGGCTTGCCCCCGACGGATGCGTTTTGGCGTTCTACAATTGGGCGTCCAGACTTCCGTTCCCCTCGGCTTTGCCCGCCTCCAGCGGGCAAAGCCGAGGGGAACGGGTCGATTCGCGCGTGCCGGCCGTTAGAACGCCAAAACAAGGTTGGTGAGGGACAAGCCCCCGACCAACCGGAAAGGCCAGATCGCAGGGCTCGCAGGGGGCGTGATGTGTGGCCTATCGCAGAAACGCTTCGTACAAGCCGCCGTCCACTGAGATGAGCTGGCCCGTTGTCTTGCTCAGGCGTTGACTGACCAACAAGAAATACGCTTCGGCTTGATCTGCCGGCGTGATTGGCGATTTGGTCAAGGTGCGGTCTGCGTAGAACTGAGCCAGTTTTGACACTAGCGATTCTGTGGCTTCGTCTTCCGTATAGTCGATACGGTATTTGGCGAGCGAGCCTATGACGCGATCTCGCGGGAACATAGCGCTGCCCTGTACCACCGTTGCGGGGGCGACTCCGTTGACCCGAACGAGTGGCGCGAGTTCAATCGCGAGTTCGCGCACAAGATGATTGGCTGCCGCCTTGCTCGTGTCGTACGCCACGCTCCCTTTCTTTGCGACGGCTGCGTTGGCGCTCGTCGTAAGAACGAGATTGCCATGCAATCCTTGTTCAAGCCAATTTTTACCAGCTTCGTCTGCGACCAAATAACTACCGGTTACGTTGATGGCAAACGTTAGCGCCCACTTGTCATCGGGAATATGGCCAGTTGTATCCGATGGAACAAAGATACCTGCCGTAACACATATCGAATCGAATCCACCGTAGGCCAAACTGACTTGGTCCAGCATAGCCCGAATGCTTTCTCGTTTGGTAATATCGCAGGCGATGCCGACTGCGGGCCCACAGCCTGAAATGCCGCTGCCAGCTACTCCAATCCCCAGTCCATGCCTATCGGTTATTTCTTTCGCGGTCGCTTTTGCTGAATCCGCATTCAAATCGACGCATACAAGGTGTGCTCCCTCGCGCACGAGTCGATGGGCGGTTTCTTTTCCGATGCCAGATCCCGCACCAATCACGATGATGACCTGACGCGCCAGTTCTTTTTCGGCTGGCATCCGTTTTAATTTCGCTTCCTCAAGCAACCAATACTCGATATCGAATGCTTCTTGCAATGGAAGAGCAATATAGCGATCAATCGCTTCTGCTCCGCGCATCACTTCCACTGCGCAGTTATAAAACTCGGCTGTAACTCGCGATTCGGATTTGTCTTTCCCCCAAGCGATCATGCCGAGACCTGGGATCAGCATGACCGTTGGATTGGGGTCGCGCATGGCTGGCGAGTTAGGGCGTTTGCAAGTTTCGTAGTACGATGCATAATCCTGCCGGTATTTGACCAACCCGAGGGTAAGTTTGGATTTGAGTGAAGCCGTCGTTTCCGTTAGAGGATTCCAATCGACGTAGAGCGGCTTGATTTTGGTTCGTAGAAAGTGATCGGGGCAGCTGGTGCCGAGCTCAGCAAGTCGGGCTGCATCATGCGAGTTAACGAATCGCATGATGGTTGCGTCATCTTGAACGGTTCCAACAAATCGTCGTTTCGTGCTCACTTGTCCTCGCAGCCATGGCAGAACTGCGGCCAACGTCGCGTGCCTCGCTCCTTGCTCTAGCGTTTGATACTTCAAGCCACCGAATGCAGTCTTATCGCCACCCTTGGCTTCATATTTGGAATCGATGTAAGCCGCTGCCTTTTCGATCATTTCCAAAGTCAGCGTGTAACAATCTTTCTCGTCGTCTGCCCAAGAAATGAATCCATGTTGACCCATCATGATGGCTTGAAGAGTGGGGTTCCTCTTGGAAATCTGTTGCATGGCTAAGCCCAATTCAAATCCTGGCCGCATCCACGGAACGTATGCCATGGCTCCGCCGAAAATCTCTTGCGTCAGTTCTTGGCATCGATGGCTTGCAGCAATAGAGATGATTGCGTTGGGGTGCATGTGGTCGACATGCTTGCCAGGCAAGAAGCTGTGTAGGGGTGTATCGATCGACGAGGCTCGAGGGTTCAGGTTGAATGTCGTGTGCGTATACATGCCTACCATGTCGTCTTCGGCTTGACCTTTGTAACCCTTGTCCGGTCGGCTTGCATACAACTGCTGCAGGTCGAGAAGTTTTTGTTGGTAGAGCGATGAAAAATTCTCACGAGCCGAAGTCCGAAGATCGCCGCCGGAGCCTTTGACCCAAAGCACCTCGGTTGAATTGCCGGTAAGTGGATCCTTTTCCAAAATTTTGGCGGAGGTATTTCCGCCACCTGTGTTCGTGATTCGCTGGTCGGAACCGAGTAGATTGGATCGATAGATCAATCGGCCAACGGGATCGCAGCTCGCTGCCTTTTTTTCATCCCACGCGTAGCAGACAAACTTAAATGACTTCATTGACTCAACCTAAACGGAATGTGGCGGCAGCATGAGTTTTGTTTCCGTAGCTTGGGCCCCCTGGCCCGAGTTCTAAACGGCCCAGGGGGCCATGCTACTGGCCAATTTCAGACCGATGCTTGAAAAAAGGAACTTGTTCGACTGATAAGCACTACGGCAGAAGTTTTTTGATTCGATCGTTGTGGCAGTGTCGCTCCTCGACACTGAATTGCCGAGTCGCGGAGCGACGTCGGCTACATGTTATGCCAAAATACTTCTTCACGAGTGCTTATGTTAAGAATACCAAATCTCTGAGCTTCCTGATTGTGGCACTGCCGTCTCCGCTGTGAATTCTTGTTCGATTCCACCGAGCCACAATGTTTGCCCGTGCACTCCCGAGCCTTGTATTCTGTCTGAGACCCTATTTTTAGAAGCCGCTGAAACGTAGAATACGACGGTCCGTCATGGCTTTTGACATACGAGACAACATTTGTCCCACCCAACCACCTAGGAAAGAAAAAATGATTCGACCCCGCCTATCCTTGAAATTCGCCCTCAGCATTGGTCTTGGACTGGCACTCTCGAATGCTTCGCTCCTATTCGGTGAGGACTGGCCTACGTTTCGCGGGCCGAATAGAACAGCCGTGGTTAACGATTCAAAGCTGCTGAAATCATGGCCAACTGAAGGGCCCAAACTGCTTTGGGAAGGCTCGGGCGCAGGACGAGGTTACTCGAGTCTAGCTATCGTCGGCAACAAAATGTACACGTTGGGGGATGGCCTATCGACCCAAAAAGATGCGGATGAATATTTGAGTTGTTTTGATAAAGCAACTGGCAAACAGCTGTGGGCGACTAAGACAGGAGCTCCATGGAAGAATGGCCAATCGAACTGGCATAGTTCACGCAGCACTCCGACCGTAGAAGACGGTCGAGTCTATGTCGTGACCCCTGATGGACAACTGATATGCTGTAGTTCGTCCGACGGAAAAGAACTTTGGCGAAAGGATTTTGGAAAGGACTTTGGCGGAAAGAAACCAAAAAACGAGACAGGTAAAGGGGAGGATAGTTGGGGCTACAGCGAATCCGTTTTGGTAGACGGCGATAAAGTGATTTGCACGCCAGGCGGTCCGAAGTCAACAGTCGTCGCATTGGATAAGAAGACAGGGGACACGATTTGGACCTGCAAGAACCCAGCCGATATCGGAGCGGGACATTCGTCCATTGTCATCTCGCGTGTAGGTAACGTGAAGGTCTATGTCCAATCCACCGGAAGTGGCATGATGGGATTCGCGGAGAATGGAAACCTGCTGTGGACCTATCCAATTGAATACACTACGGCAGTGATTCCCACCCCCATCGTTCGCGATGATCTTGCATTCTTCGTTGCAGGGTACGGTCGCGGAGGAGCACTCGTCAAGCAGGTACCTTCAGCTAATGGCGGAGTAGCAATCAAACAGATTTACCCTTTGAATGCGAAGTTGCAAAACAAACATGGTGGCGTGGTCTTGGTGGGCGACTATTTGTTTGGTGATACGGATTCTAGTGGCCGACCATACTGTGCTGACTTGATGACAGGCGATATCAAATGGAATACCAAAAAAGGATCCGGAACAGGATCGGCAGTCGTGATCGCGGGCGGTGATCGACTTTACATTCGATACGAAAGCGGAAAAATGGTTTTGGCGGAAGCCAGTCCCGCCGATTACAAAGAAATCAGCTCCTTTCAAATTCCTGACAGCGGCGAAAGACCAAGTTGGTCCCATCCCGTGATACTCGAAGGAAAACTTTACATTCGCGAACAAGACAAGATCTTTTGCTACGACATACGTGGCTAAGATAGGCCAAAAACTGATCCTTCGAAATCATGCTAGCTCGGAGGTTCTGGCGGAGGTAGAAACAATGCCCTTACACAAAATCGGAGTCCCTTCTATGAAGTATTCAATCGCAGTTCTACTCCCTGTTGCCGCAATGCTTGCGATCACCGTTGGCTGTGGAGTTGACAGGGTTGATGTGGTGGACCTAAACAAGGTCGTGGAAGCTCTGACCGCCGTATTGGACGAAGGAAAAGTCGCCAAAAACGCAGCCACCAAAGAGGCTGGAGAATCCGTTGTTTCCACTACCGACGGTAACGCGGAGGTGAGCAGCACGACTGAGATCCAGGCGATAGAGCCTGAGTTGCAAGACCCCACGAAAGAGTCCGACTTTCTAAAAAAGTATGCCGCCAAATTGAACGAAATAAAGGCCATGCCGTCTCCACTTGGAGTCAGCATGTCAGCCGGCGGTGAAATCATCGGGTTTCAAGATCCGAATCAAAATAGTATTCAAGATATGGGCGAGTCGAAAGAGTTTTCGGTGACCATCGACGTGGCCAATAGCCGGCTCGTGGCCTCCGATAACCACGGCTACCATCGACCTCACGGCTACGGATTCAGTCCAGGCGGGATGATGATGGGCTATATGTTGGGTTCGATGATGGGACGCCAAAACAGCTTCTACTCCGGTGCCATGTCATCTGCCAAACCAGGCTTTTCGAATACGCCGATGAGCCCTGCCAACTACCACCAATCGGCCGTTAGCTCTGTCCGAAGCAGTCGCATGTCGAGCGGCTCAAGTTCCGCCGCGCGTGCTCGAACTGGCTCCAAAGGCTTTAGTTTTGGGAAGTAGTCCGACTCGGGATGACGATATCGACTATCGAACGCCCTTGACGCAACATCAAACCGCATGGTTGCTGCTTTCCGTTTTGATCGTCGCTCTGTGCGGTATTGCCTACGAACTCATCATTGCAGCCGTATCGAGTTATCTCCTTGGTAATAGCGTAGCGCAATTTTCGATCACCATCGGTCTCTTTATGTTTGCGATGGGGATCGGCTCTTATTTGACAAAGTTCATTCATGATCATCTTGTCGAACGCTTCATTCAGATCGAAATTGCCGTCGCGCTGGTAGGCGGCTTGTCAGCTGCCCTGCTTTTTGTTGTGTTCCCGTATTACGCTCTGTACAAGCCTGTCATGTACGGACTCATCTTACTGATTGGCACGTTGGTGGGACTCGAGATTCCGCTGCTTACGCGGATCCTGTCGCGTTCGGCCAGCTTCTCGGAATCGTTGGCCCATGTTCTCAGTCTGGACTACATTGGTGCGCTGATCGGATCGGTCAGTTTTCCGCTTTTGTTGCTTCCAAGTCTTGGACTCTTTCGTTCTTCCTTTGCGATCGGACTGCTCAATATTTCCGTTGCAGCGATCGCTTTAACGATGTTTGGGTCTTCTCATCCAAGCGTGCGGGGATATTGGAAGGTTGCGATCCTGGTGATTGGAGTACTTCTGACTGGGCTTTTTGCGTCAGGGCTAATCACACAATTTGCAGAAGGGCAGCTGTTTGCCGACGAGATGATCTACTCCGAGCAGACGCCCTATCAACGCATCGTACTGACGAGTCACCCTCGCAATGGCGAAGTCCGTCTCTACCTCGATGGGCATTTGCAATTCGCAGCCTTGGACGAACACCGTTATCATGAGTCTCTAGTCCACCCGGTTATGAGTCTTGAGAAACCGCCAAAAAAAGTGCTCGTGTTAGGAGGAGGAGACGGGCTCGCCATCCGAGAGGTTTTAAAATTTCCAAGCGTCGAATCGATCGAGTTGGTCGATATCGATCCTAGTATGACCGAACTTAGCAAGCGGTTTGAAGTCATTCGCAAGCTTAATGCGGACAGTCTCCGCAACCCTCGCGTTCAAATCATCCATGCGGACGCTTTCAATTATGTGCAACAGGCCTTCTCCCGATTGAGAGAGGGTAGCGAGTGGTATGATCGTATTATTATTGACCTGCCTGATCCGCATAGCGAAGTGCTTAATAAACTCTATTGCGTCGAGTTTTATAAGCTGATCCACCGCATCCTACGGGAAGATGGTGCGATGGTTACCCAAAGCAGTTCGCCCATCATCACGCGGGAGGCATTTTGGTGCATTGGATCTACCATGGAAGCGGCAGGATTTCGTGTGGTTCCGTATCGCACGCATCTTAATTCGTTCGGCGAATGGGGGTTTCAAATTGCTGTCAAAAGCGACAATTCAGTCGATCTTCGTAAGATCCCTTTGGCGAATGTCCCTCGAAAGTATTTGTCGAATGATGTCTTTAAGTGTTCTCAAGTTTTCGCACTGGACAATGGCAAAATAGCTACACCCATCAACTCACTATTCGAACCCAAGTTGTATATGCTTTACGAGTCTGGGTTGGCAAGATGAAGAAGGGGAGATCTGCGCCGGCATCATCCGCAACGGATCCCTTAGAAGCCGTGCCTACTCGCTACATCGAAATACGGGGCGCGAGAACTCACAACCTCAAGAACGTGAACCTCGACATCCCGCGAGGCAAGTTTACCGTCATTACTGGAGTCAGCGGTAGTGGCAAGAGCTCACTAGCCTTTGATACGCTTTTTGCGGAGGGGCAACGTCAGTACATGGAGAGCTTGTCGAGCTACGCTAGGCAGTTTCTCGATCAAATGGAACGACCTGACGTTGACTTCATTCGTGGCCTTCAACCCGCTCTGTGTATCGATCAACAACAAGGGATACTCAGCCCGCGTAGCACGGTAGGTACGGTCACCGAAATCTATGATTACCTGCGTTTGCTGATGGCTCGCATTGCCGTTCCGGCTTGCCATCAATGCGGGCAACCCATCGATCGCCAACCGCCAAGCCAGATCATAGATTCCGTTTGCGAATTGCCAATTGGAACCAAACTCACCCTAATGGCCCCTATGGTAATCGGACGAAAAGGCGGTCACTCAGATGTGTTCGAACGCATCGCCAAAACGGGACTGCTACGCGTGCGAGTCGATGGCGAGCTCTATGAAATTGAGTCCCTTCCAACGCTCGCGATCCGAAAGGAGCATTCGATCTCAGCCATCGTGGATCGTCTTGTGGTGCGTGAAGACAGTCGAGAGCGTATCGAGCAAGCGATTTCGGTGGCCTTGCGATTGAGCAGTGGTTTGGTGGAGTTGTCCGCAAGCGATCCCGAAGATCCCAAACCTCGAGATCGCACTTTTTCGACTCGCTTTGCATGTATCGCGTGCGGTGTGAGTCTACTTGAAATTGAACCGCGAACTTTCAGTTTCAACAGCCCCTATGGAGCTTGTCCGAAATGCGAGGGTTACGGTTATCTGGATGGCAAGCAAGAGAAGAAGTGCGTAGAGTGTAAAGGTCAACGGTTGAGAAAAGAGTCTTTGGCTATTCGGCTCGAGGGTCTATCGATATCGCAAATTACGCAATTGCCGCTGGATTCGGCAAGCGACTGGTTCAAACGATTGAAGTTCACGGAAAGGCAGACCAAGATTGGGGTACCGATCCTTCGAGAAATTTTGCAGCGGCTAGCTTTTCTTCGCGATGTGGGGCTTACTTATTTAACCTTGGATCGGCCTGCAGAGACATTGAGTGGAGGCGAATTGCAACGAGTTCGGTTGGCGACGAGTATCGGCACAGGGCTCATCGGTGTTTGCTACGTGCTCGATGAACCTTCGGTCGGTTTGCATCCTCAGGATACGGAAAGATTGATTGCCTCCCTTCGCGAATTACAGCACCGAGGCAACACGGTCGTCGTAGTCGAACACGACGAAGAAGTCATGCGGGCAGCCGACCTGCTTGTCGATATCGGGCCGGGAGCAGGCAAGCTAGGTGGAGAGGTCATTGCCTTTGGGCCACCCGACCAATTATCCAACAATTCCAAGTCGCTGACCGCAAGATACCTTCAACGCACCGTTCCGATGCCGACTAGCAAGAATCGGACAGTCGGGGCATTGCAGCCATCGTTGGTTCTTTCGGGTATCAGCCTGCACAATTTGGAAAACATTCGCGTGGAGTTTCCTTTGGGACGTTTGGTTGGTGTCGTTGGAGTGAGTGGAAGTGGCAAAAGTACGCTCGTTCATGATTCACTGTCAGTTGCGGTGCAACGAGCGCTGAACGGTGAGGCATTGCCATCGCACATTCGACAGATAGATGGTTTGGATGGAATCGACAAAATGATTGAAATCGACCAGTCGCCGATCGGTCGATCACCGCGCAGCATTCCCGCAACGTACTGCGGATTCTGGGATGAGATACGGGCTGTCTATTCAAAGACCAAGGATGCAAAACAACGCGGGTTTAACGCGGCAAGATTTAGTTTCAATGCAGGTGCAGGTCGATGTGAAGCATGCGCCGGGCAAGGGAGGCAAAAGCTCGAAATGAGTTTCTTGGCCGATGTTTATATTCCATGTCCCCAATGCCGCGGCCGACGATTCAATCGAGCGACTTTGGCGGTGCAATTCAAAGGGAAGTCCATAGCCGATTGCTTGGAAATGAGCATTGCGGACTCGGCCGAGTTCTTCGATGCAATCCCCAAATTAAGGGTGCCGCTGCAATGTCTTGTCCAGGTCGGACTAGGTTACATTGCTTTGGGACAGCCGTCGAACACCTTTAGCGGTGGTGAAGCACAAAGGATCAAGCTGGCTAGCGAATTAGCCAAACCTGGGACCGGCAAAACGTTGTATTTGCTCGATGAGCCGACAACGGGACTTCATATGGATGACGTCGTCCGCTTGATCGGAGTCCTTCAAGAGTTGGTGGAAAAAGGGAATACGGTAGTCGTAGTCGAACACCACATGGATTTAATTCGATGCTGTGATTGGGTCATCGATGTTGGTCCCGGAGGTGGCGTTGGAGGCGGCAAGATTCTCGGCGTTGGGCCGCCGCAGTTCGTTGCCGAAAATAGGGATTCGCCAACAGGAATTGCGCTTCGCAAGTCTTTCGGCTAGCATCGCACTCACTTTGCGTACTTTTATGCTCAAAGCACAAGTGCGTTCTGAGGGCTAAAAAGTGGGGTAAGCTTCCAGCTTGCCGTCCGTGATTCATCGCAAGCTGGAAGCTTACGCCACTCTGACAACCCAAAAAGTAAGGATTGACAACGCACCTCCCGCCCACGGCCAAAGGAAGGACGTAGTGGATCTTGCTAAAGATCCTTTTTTGCGGGGCGGATCTTTAGCAAGATCCACTACCCTAAAATCAAGACGAAAAAAAGCACTAGCGTCCTATTGGGAAATTTTATTCTAGAGCAATTTGCGATAGACCTTGGCAGTTCGTTCGGCCATGGTAGAGTCCGAAAAGCCCTGTCGGTGTCTTTGAACGGCTTGACGACTCATTTGGCGCCAAGCCAAACGGTCTGAGATAAAGACTTGAATGGCCTGTGATAAGGAATCGGCGTCCTGAGGGCGCGCGAGCAATCCCTCTTGTCCATGCCGAATGACCTCGGGCGTTCCCTCGACGCGGGTCGCTATCACAGGGACGCCACAAGCCAGCGCCTCCAATACAACCATCGGCATCCCCTCGCCGAATAAGCTCGGAAGTACCATCGCGTCGAGAGTTCGCATGACCGCTGGAACGTCTTTGGAAAAACCCCTCAGATGGATTGTCCCCTCAAGATCTAAAGTATGAATCAGTCGACGAATGCTCGATTCGTATTCGGGAGTTTCGAATCCGCCTATCACTTCGAGAGTGACACGACTCCTTTCCCCTTTCAACTTTGCAATCGCCTCGAGCAAGACCTCGATTCCTTTGCGTGGACGAACAAGGGCAACCATTCCGAGTTTCCAATGCCGATGTCCAAGTCGCTCCGTTGGATCGATAGGAATCTGCTCTGCAACTCCATTTGCCACGGCTGTTATCTTGTTTCGCGAATGGCCGCTAGCGAGCATTTCTCGCCTGAGCGATTTGGACACGGTAATGATATGATCCGCGCTTCGCAACGAGACCATTTCAACCCAGCTTTTGACGTGATTTACGATTGCGCTGGCTGAGTCGCGGGCGGCTGGCGAGTGCACATGATACACCCAGGGCAAGTTGCAACGTTTGGCTACAAAACTTGCAATCATCGCCGAACGAGGCGTGTGTGCGTGCAGGACATCCGCGTTGGTTTCTTTTGCGTATTCGACGATGCGTTGGACGGTACTCAAGTCGAATCGGCTCTTCATTCCCATGGAGCGAACACGGTCGCAATCCAATCCACACAGTTCTTGAAATTTGCCAGACTTCAAGCAAGCGAAGTTTGCAAATACGTCAAAGTCCGGCAAGCGATTGCCCAGAATTTGTTGGACGCGTTCTGCGCCCGAAAAATGTTCGCCGTTGATCAAGTGAAGTGACGACAGTTCACGAAGTTTTGGTGCTGTCTCGCGACGGGAAAGGACAACCGGTGCGATAATCGTCGGGCTGAATGAGGGGGCTATTGTCGACATGCAATTGAGTTGGAAGGATGAGTTGTTCGTTAAAATACGTTGATCGTTTAACCCCGAGCCGCAGGCGACAACCGAAGCCTGAGCGAGGAACGTGAGTAATGCACCAGTGCCTCGACTACTAAGATTTTGTGGGTAGTGGATCTTGTTAAAGATCCTCTGCCGCAAGTATCTTTAACAACATCCACTACCCTCTTCTCACAAAATCAATGTGGATATGGCACTAGCATCGAAATCGGTTGCCAATGCCTCGGAATTAAAAATCGAAGGCCATGTAAATGTAGGTCGAGTTGGCATTGATAGCTAAGTTTCTGAAACAACCTGTGGTAACTTTGTTGTGATTTCATCGCTACAACTGGAAAATTCGGTCTAGGTAGTTTCTGCGCGAGTTGTTATTGTGCGTGGCGATAGGCAGGTCGACTGTCCAAATGCAGCCCAAGGAAGGGCGAATCCAAACTCAGCAATGTCACGGATGATGAATATGAACAATCAGGGGATGCGGTTTCAAAAAGTTTCCAAGCTTGGTTTCATTGCAGGCACAGCAGGGTTGATCGGCCTTGGCTCTTTTGCCCTTGGCCAGCAAGGCGTTGCACCACCGGCAACTGGATATGGCAACCGACCTGTGCAAGCCACGAATCAGCAACCCGGCGCTCAAGCGGTGGGCAATCCCGCCGGTCGAACTACCGCCACGCAAGGCAATGGGACACAGGCCAATCCGCAGTCGAATCCAGTACTCAATACAGCGTTGAACCAACGTGCCGTAACGACTCAGGCTCCCAACGGCGGGACCGGAACCGAGGTGGTCACGAAGGACCCATGGTCCGCCAATCCACCATCGTCTCAAGAGATAGCCCACCTGGACCAGGTCCTCAACTTCTGGGAGGGTTCGACAGCAAATATCGAACGCTATTCGTGCAAGTTTTATAGATGGCAGTACAACTCTTCCGATAACTTCGTTGGTGAATTAGCAAAAAAGGCGGGACGCGACATTCGTACCGTAAACGTTTCTACGGCGTCTGGTGAATTGAAGTACATGTCTCCGGACAAAGGGATGTTCAAAATCGATAGACTGATCAAACTATCCGGTCAAGTCGATTCGAGAAACCAGCCTGAATACAAGGACTTCGAAAACGTATTTGGCGAATGGTGGTTGTGTGATGGTGAAAAGGTTTACGAATACGATCGTAGCCTTAAGAAGTGCACCCAGTTCACGATGCCATCTGAATTGAAGGGCGAGGGGATTCTTGAATCACCCATGCCATTTATGTTTGGGGTCAAGGCTGAGAAGATAAAGGCTCGCTATTGGGTCCGCTCTTTACCTCCACCCAATGACGCGCAGGGTAGGCCGCGCGGCGATGTCTTCTTGATCGAAGCATATCCAAAATTCCAGGCGGACGCTATCAATTACGACCACGTTCAAATCGTTCTGGACCGAGAACTGTTCTTGCCCATTTCCCTGTACAAATACAACACCGAGCACGTAGATGAGCAGGGGAAAATATTGAATGACAATCGAGAGGTCTTTGAGTTTAGCGACCGCGTCAAGAATGCAAATTTGTTACAAAAAGTTTCCGACGCCCTATTTCGCAAAGAGTTCATTCCCTCTGCCGTCCCCAAGGATTGGACCGTCGAAGAAAGAGTATTTGCTCCGCCGGCTATGGACAATGTCCGAGCTGCCAATAACGCGGCTCCACAACCAAGTAACCCTTCTAACAATCGAAAGTGATTGCCAAGGCGGATGAGCTTTAAGCGTTGGAGGTCACTGGCTCTCATTTTTTGGTGCGCAGGTTTGGCGTTCCAGTCTGGCTGCGCGACGTGGCTCCCTTCTGGTGAAGAACCTGCTCCAGGCAATGCAAAACATGGCTTTGGAACGACACTAACCTCGAACGACGTCGCGGGCGTTGAAACGATCCTGGTGCGGTTGAATTCGGAACAAGCCGCTCGCCTCCCAGAGCTTTGGGCGCAAATCGATGAGCAAGCGTTGAAGCCGGAATTGCGAATTGCCATGGATAAGAATGGCATGCGGGCAGGAAAGGTCAGCGGTAACACGCCACATCTTCTCGATGAATGGGTCAGACAAACAGTCAAACGCATTGGAGAAGATCCGCTGGAACAAGCTGGATTCGCCGCGGATGTCTCTTCTTTCTCTCAGCTCTGGCGATGTCGAGCCAATGTTCGAAAGGAACTTTCGGTTCGAAATATTGCGAGCGGGTCAACATGCGTTTTTTACCACGACGTTTCCTCCAAAGGGCATGTGTATGACGCATCCCATTTCATGCTTGCGATTCAAGCGATACCTCACGGCGATGCATCCGCGACCATCCACTTGACCCCAGAAATGCAACATGGAGAGTTAGTGAATAAAGTGATAGCGAGGGAATCCGCTACACGCATTGACACACGTCGTGAAACGGTCACCTGGGAACAACTGGCAATCGACATTCGGATCCAACAAGGGGATTGCATTGTCATTGGACCAACAGCCGATTCTCGTGGGTTGGGAGAACACTTCTTTCATACGAAGACACAGATTGGCGAAATCCAGCCGGTGCTACTGTTGGTTCGTTTGAGTGAAGCCGCCGCAGATAGCGCTTTTACGCGTCCATTGGTATCGCAAACACAGCAACCAGCGTTACTCCGCTAGAGGCATGGGTTCGATGAACGAGGATTGGATCGAATGCGTTCGCTGGTGCCATGCTGGCGAGGACCAAGAAACGGTCGATGCCTTGATCGAATCGCTCGCAGACATTTGCCAGCGCTCCATTTACTCTGCACCAATCTTGACCAAGCAGCGATACGATCTTGGGATTCGCCTAAGTGGATATGTTGTACTCTACTCTGGCGCACTCGCCTCCATTGGAAATCTGAGATCTGAATCAAGCGTCGATGAACTAGACAGAGACTTGTTAGTAGGTTTAGCTATAGACCTTTTTCAAGAATCATTCGCTGCCGGAGCCGAAATGGTTCAAGCGATTTCGCCGTTGATTCCGTCGACTATTTCGATCGACCCCATCACGGTGTTTGTGTCTCCAAACTCAAAGCGCGATGTTGTTCTTCAAGCTGCAGGCATGGTCGCAGTTGCGAAACTGGTACAAATGGAATGCACTAACATTTCAACTATTCCTAGGCTTTCTATTCCGGCTTCAAGTCTGGAATGCGGCGAGATTGCGTTTACCCCACACCACCAAGTCTCGCCAAACCGATGGAGCCAATTGGTCGAAAGCACTTACGCGGAAACACTCGATGTACCCGAACTAAACGGCCTGCGAAACATAGACAACACCCTGAATGGATATGCTTCGACCATTACCGGCGTCCCAGAATCTTGGTGGATAATACAAAGCAGGGGAATCGACATTGGCTGTTTGCTACTTACGCCAACCGAAGATCGATATTGCGAGCTAACTTATCTGGGGTTAGTACCCACTTGGCGGGGCAAGGGAATCTCTAGAATCATCATGAATTTTGTTCGTGACTGGGCAATGAAATGCGGAATCGAGGGCGTCACCTTGGCAGTCGACTTAAGAAATACTCCCGCCATTCGGCTGTACCAAGCCTGTGGTTTTATGACGCAGCAATTTGTGCAGGCATGGATTTGTTTTCCGCAGAGCCTTAAATCGTTTAACCCCGAGCCATAGGCGACGGCTGTGGACCAAATCCGTCGCCTAAGTATTGCACAATGGTACGCTTGGGTTTGGGCTATTCATCAATTCGGCAAGCGTGGTCTTGCGAAAAACTGTCTCGATGCTCTCCATCGCACCGTCCATCTTTTTGTGCAGAGAACATAGCCGTTTGCGGTGGCTGGAAAGCTCTAGCGGGCATGAGTGAATGCGACGAATGGGGTCGACGCATTGGACGACTTCGTAAATAGTCATGCGATCTGGTGATTTTCCCAAAAGGAATCCACCACTGACTCCACGTCGCACCGATACAAGTCCATCGCGGGCCAAGGTTTGCAAAACCTTGGAAAGGTAGGGCGCTGGGACTTGAGTAGCTTTTGCAATTTGAGCTGTAGTCTGAAGCACATCCGGCTGTTTGGCCAAATGGACGATTGCCCGAAGCGCGTATTCGACTGTTTGCGAAAACATAGTTCCTTTTACCGTAGCATGGCCCCCAGGGCCGTGCGAATCCAAATACGAAGCATGCCCCCAGGGGCCGAGTGAATCACGGGCCTGGGTCTCACGCTATCCCAGCTTACTCGCCATCGCGGTTGAGCGGTACTTGAAAGGACACGCCACCCACGATCTTTTTGCCGCGATAGTTATCATGACATAGTATGCACTTGTCGAGCGCCATCGGCAGGATTGTCATGGTTCTCAAGTACTCCTTGCCACCAATCACTTCGACGGCGTCGATCAATTCTTTGCCGGCGAGCATTTCCTTTATGGCTTGTTTTTCAAAGGCGTCCTTCGGGGAGTTATCTGCGTTGATTGGCTGACCCAGTCCATCGACCAATCGAACTTCATGCCATTTTCCATCCTTCATCGCTTTCAACACTGGCTGAAACGTGGTAATCGCAGCGGTGGAAGAATCATCTTGGACATACGTTTGTGTCACAGAAACAATGGCCGTTTTGTAGAGGGTGTCGAGCATTTTCGTCTCGCGTCGAGCCCTCCTCAGATTTCGCTCTTTTTCGCTAGAGGTTTGCGGGTCGATTCCAGCTGCATAATGCCAATAGCCCAACGCCCCCAAAGTTGCACTTCCAGCAAGAAACAATCGAAGATTCCAGGTCGACATTATTATGCCTCGTCAGGTAAAGGATTCAGTCCGGTATTGCCTCTCGAAACGAGACAAGATTATCCACTATAGCGGTATGCTTTGGGTTCGGCAATACGGGATCTATATGTCCTGTTTCTAGTCGTCAAGTCGCATGGCTCCGCAGCCGATCGCTTGGGCGACCGGCGACAGGACACCTTCCAGCAATCGGCAGCTTGGGTTATTCCGCTACAATAGGGCTAGCCCGGATTATTCACAGGCTTATTACTGATCAGCTATTGGTCATTAGCCAAATGGCTAATGAATAATCCGGGCTAAAGGTTGTTGGTTTAAATGAAGCGTCGATCGCTATTCCCTTTTCCCTTTCAAATTAAGGCTTCAAATCATGAGATCCTTTATTGGTTCGACTCTTTGCATTTCATTCGCAATGTTGGCAGGGTCAATCCCTTCTCCGAATTTGTGGGCTGAGACATACACATCGACAGCCAAAGCCAGCCCCATTTTCAAGTTGCAAGGTGAATACATGGGGGTCGTGGAAGCCTGGGGCGGAACTTGGGGCGCTCAAGTGATTGCGGTTAGCGAAAAGAAGTTATCGATTCATTTACTCGAAGGTGGCTTGCCTGGCCAAGGACTCAAAGGCAAATCGCCCATAAAGGAATATGAGGCGAGTATGGACTCCGACAAAGAAAAAGTAGAAGCGAAAAAGGAATCCGTTACGATCATCGTCAGGCCAAATGTTCTCGAGGTAATCGATGGGGCCGGCAAACCTTTGGGAGTATTGACGAAGGTCGTCAGAGAAAGCAAGACGCTTGGGGCTCGCCCACCCGCCGATGCGATCGTTCTGTTCGAAGTGAACAAGGTGAACGACTTCGCAGGAAACAAGGCTGGGGACGAGGGGTTGCTCGGGGTTGGAGGAACGACCAAAGAGCTGTTCAACGACCATAAATTGCACGTCGAGTTTCGCACTCCTTTTCAACCAGACGACAAGGGCCAAGGCAGGGGCAATAGTGGAGTCTACATTCAGGGTCGTTACGACTTGCAAGTTCTGGATTCGTTTGGTCTTGCTGGCGAAAACAACGAATGCGGAGGTATCTACCAAATAGCCAAGCCCTCGACGAACATGTGCTATCCACCTCTTTCCTGGCAGACGTACGACATCGATTTTAAGGCCGCCACATATGACGAGTCCGGTAAAAAGATGAGCAACGCTAAATTGACGGTGCAGCACAATGGAGTCACTATTCACGATGGCCTTGAATTGACCAAGGGAACACCTGGAAAGGACCCAGAGGCCAACAAACCCGGTCCGCTTTTCGTGCAAGACCACGGCAATCCAGTTACGTTTCGAAACATTTGGGCACAGAGGACGTCTAAGTAAAACGGCAGTTTGTAAAGTACCTACTTTATGGGTCGCACGGGTGGCACGGGTCGCACGGGTGGCACGGGTGGCACGGGTGGCACGCTCAGAGGCTGTGATTTTTTTGAATCCGCAGAAAGTACCCATCACACTCTGTGTGATGTTGCCTCAAAAACCAAGGGTTTTTGAACTGCGGAAATCACACGTAGTGTGCTTGGTACTATACTATAAAAGCACAGCCTCTCAGAGGCTGTGCTTTTATAGTGGGGGAGTCGCTCCGCGACTCGCGCTACTAACTGATGTTGTCCACAGCAGAGGTTGACTGGCTATTCACACGCCCTTCGTACCTCAGAGCGTGCCACCCCTCAGAGCGTGCCACCCCTCAGAGCGTACCAGCCACTTTATTGCGGGTAGATTTCAGCCTGCCTTAA
>JAYVPJ010000058.1:0-7827 GCA_043757445.1 Pirellula sp.
GAATCGCTGTCTCCAATCAACCGACTGCGTCTCTATCGACCAGTCACAAGTTGCGGAAGTGTCTTTGATTCGGAACCGGCACTGACAAGCGGAACGACCGCAGTCAGCCAGTGCGAACAAGGAACAAAGACCCGAAATAGACCGGTCGACTGAGCACTTGGCTGCACTGCTTTGTTCGGTGATAACGGCTTCCAACTAGCTCGGTACCGAACCCGAATTGGACGTTTAAATTGTCAGCAATACGATCACTGACATCGAGTATTGTACGAATCCTGACGTCGGTTTGCAACATAATCGCAGGCTAGAAATGCGATCATGCGTGATAACGCAATCATCGACTCGATTCGAGACGATTGGAGTGAGTGATCCATCGAGCACGCATCAACGACCGTCTGTGTCTGCTAGCGTGAATATCGGTTTCGATCTCGTCAGCCTGCGACTGGATTGAACGAAAATTGCAATGAGGAGCAGATCGAGTGCCAAATATCACCCGGCGCATTGCGATGTCAGCAAGGCTTCCATTGCAACAAGTCACGCGACCCACCGAACGCTAAGGTTAACCCGCACGGACAAGCGGCGCGAACAACCACAGACGTTGATTCTGGAAAACGCTTTGAGCGGCCAAAACCCCGCCGCTTGTCCGTGTCGGGTTGAACCGCTTGTTCGACTTCTTGTTGTTCAGTTCGAGTAGACGATTTCACCTCGCTTGAACACCATCAACGCTCCATGTTTCAAATTGGTCCACGTTTCGCCTTCAGTAAGTGCCTTGGTGGCGATCACGTATCCGCGTTGCCTCGGCGATTTTTCTTCTGGCAAGTTAGCCGTCCAATCCTCGTCGCGTAGTGTCACGCACGAGAATGGGGACTCTCGGCGCGTGAAGCAAAGTCCGTTGTAGCCGTTGGCATCGTGGTACGCGAAGAGTTGCTCGCCGTCCGAGAAAAGTATATTCATGTTTCCCGATTCATTGAGTTCACGCAGGCGATCGTGAATCGCGACAAAATCGGTCAAGGAAACATTCTGGTCAATCAGCCATGTGACCAGTACGCAGAGAGCGAGTTCAGAGTCTGTAGTTCCTTCGGGCTTGTAGCGGTCATCGACATGAGGCTTTAGGTCATCCTTGGCGAGGGTGCCGTTGTGAGCAAGAACGATATCCTTGCCACGGAGTTTTCGGACAAACGGGTGCGTGTTGCGCTCGGACACCCCGCCGACGTTGCCATACCTCACATGGCCAATGAAGATTTTGCTGGTGAGGTCGTGATTATTGATGATTGACTCGACCTCATCGCTTTCGTCGGCCCGGCATGGTTCCTTAACTATTGCGGCTGTTGAACCGTCGAATGTCGCCAGGCCCCAGCCATGCGGGTTGCAATTTGCCCGATGACGGAACCCGCGAAACGAAAGCGAAGTCGTAACCGGTTCATTGAATGCGAGGGCAAGTAGTTGGCACATGGCTTTATTGAAGTCGAACGTCCTGTGGTCACCGAGCAGCCCAGTACACGGATCACACAAGTAAAAAACGGGTGATGGGCTGCTTCGTGTGCACCACTTTGTTCCGCTTGTTTTTCGAGTCAGCGTTTCCAATGTCAGCAACACGAATCCTGTCAGGCACCTTTGTAATTGTAAGAGTCCGATCGACAGCCTGCAATCATGGGCTAGCTTCGCGGGGATGCATGATAATGCAATCCACGACTTGCCATTCGATCCTTCGAAGCAAATCGCTGTCTCCAATCAACCGCCTGCGTCTCTATCGACCAAGCGACAGGTTGCGGAAGTGCTCACGATCCGGAACCGGCACTGACAAGCGGAACAATAAATTCTCCTCACTTGAGTTGAGGCCGAAAAACCATTCTACGTAGGTGAGTTGAGGCCGAATAGAGGGAAACCCCGCCTCAGCCGTGTTAAATACCGCGACAATTTGCCGCAGGCCATTAATTTGACGACAGCGATCGAATTTGCAAAGTTACGTCTAATCTCGTTCGCGAACAGCGGACACTACCATTCTATCTAATCGAATTATGGAGTGAACGATGAGCCTTGAACTCTTTAGAGATCGTTTGAACAAATCCCGACTTCATCCGAATGACATCAAATGGATGCCCAGTTGGTTCGGACAGTTTGCCAAAGGCAGACCGGTTGTCGACGGACTAGTTTGGTTTAGTACGGACGACGTTCTTCAGTTTCTGCAAAAGCTTAGAGACGGGAAGGTAGAGTGTTGGCAGCGGCTGCAAGCAGCTCGCTCATTGGAATGGTATCAGACGATGGTATTGCAAGTGTCCACCGTAGACTTTTCGGTTTTTAAGCTTAAGTTGCAAGAGATGGCCGAAAAAGAAAAACGAGCTCAAACCGCGAAGAACAGTCCGTTGTTGGATGACGAAGGATTTGCGGGAGAAGGGAAACCGGGTTTGTTTGACCCGAATGAGCCGCGCCCGGTTCAAGCCTTGCGAGCTCGAATGCGGGTTCTGCACCATCCGATCTCAACCGAAAATACCTATGCTGGCTGGATACGCAGGCTTGTCAAACACCTTGACGATGAGAATCTGGAAAAGTATTCCGAAGACGCCTTAGGGGAGTTCCTAACCGAACTTGCACTTCTTCGCGAAGTTGACGCAGGCACCCAAAATCAAGCGCTTTGCGCAATCTTGTTTTATTACCAGAAGGTGCTGGGCAAGGACATGCAGTTTATTAACCGACTGCGAGCGAGGGAGAGTACGCACCTGCCACTCGTAATGAGCACGGACGAAATCAGAGTTTTACTCCCCGAATTCTTAGGCCGGTATGAAGTTATGGCTCGCCTAATGTACGGTAGTGGAATGCGACACAAAGAAACTCGAACGCTTCGCATCAAGGATTTGCATTTCGACACTGGCCATATTGTTGTTCGAAATGGAAAAGGCCAAAAAGATCGGGTTACGGTCTTGCCTAAGTCGGTCGCAGATTCTTTGAGGGGGGTTGTCGAAGAGGCCAAGAAGATACACAAGCAGGACTTGCAGGACGGATTTAGAAGCGTGTACCTGCCGTTTGCGCTTTCGCGAAAGTATCCGAATGCCGACCGGGAAACCGCTTGGCAGTATGTATTTCCGTCACGACAACGCTCAAGGGATCCGCGTAGTGGAGCTATTCGTCGGCACCACATTCACGAAAACACGTTCGCCAATGCGATGCGACGCGCTTTGGCCATGACGCAAATTGATAAGCCAGCAACGCCTCATACTTTACGACACAGTTTTGCAACTCATATGCTTGAGAATGGAGCGGATATTCGAACCGTTCAAGAATTGCTCGGACACAAAGATGTCAAGACGACCATGATTTACACGCACGTGATGAATCGACCAGGACTGGCTGTTCAGAGTCCACTGGATCGGCTTTAGTCGCCGTCTGCTTCCGATTGGATTCGACTGAACTTGCGGGCTTCCAGCCCCAATCGTCGAAGCAATCGACTCAGATTGTCTACGCCACGGCACGTTCGATGTGGCGACGTTTCTTTTCGTCCATGCTTTGAAGGTCGATGACGTTTTTGGCCAACCCAACCGCTCTCAGCAGGCGAATAACGAGGAACGTCATGTCGAATTCCCACCATTTGTGCCCGTGTTGCGCCAAGCGTGGATGAGCATGGTGATTATTGTGCCAGCCTTCACCATAAGCAATCACTGCGACCCACCAAAGGTTGCGGCTGTCGTCACGTGTTTCGTAGTTCTTGTAGCCCCAAATATGCGAGGCGGAGTTCACAAACCAAGTCGTGTGCATCACAAGTACCATTCGAACGCAGATAACCCAAACCAGCCACGAGATCGCCAAGCTTGAGCCGCCGATGACATACCCTGCCCCAGTTACCAGAGCACCAAAGGCAATGTGGATGGGTAGGAAATACTTTTCCAAGAAGACGGTATATTTGTCCTTGAGCAGATCAGGAACCCATTTCTTTGCATAGCCTTGTGGATCGCCATTGTCAGTCGTAAAGGCAAGCCAAAACGCGTGCGACCACCATGGACCATCGTGGGGCGAGTGAGGGTCTCCTGGCTGGTCGCTAAAGGCGTGGTGCTTGCGGTGATTAGCTGTCCAACTGATGGGTCCTCCCTCGCCTGCTAAAGTCCCGATCGTGGTGAACGTATTGCGGAGCCAGTTCGGCACTTCGAGTCCGGTGTGAGTTAGCAATCGGTGAAATCCTAAACATATTCCTAGACTGCCAGTCATCCAGTGAAATAACAAAGTCAAACCTAGTGCGCTCCAAGTAAAGCACCATGGTGCGTAGAGAGCACCGATGTGCAATGCGATGAGCCACGCCGATGCTCCCCATTGAACATTCCAAACGGTCGGAACTGGCGAAACTTTTGCAGCGCCGCCCGCAGATGGAAGGCTAGCCGGAGCAAGCTCTTCGACCATCGATTGAGGTGGGGTAGTCAGGGTACTTGCGTGGTGCTGATGAAATTGGTGGTTCGCGGTATCTGAAGTCGGATCTTTGCCTAACATTGCCAATTGACCTAGCGGCTGGGGGACTTGAAGAGAACGGACTGAACGGGGGATTCGAACCAGTCGAAGCTAATGCTTTGCTACCGATTCGCCTCTACGTACATTAACGCCGTTTGTCGATCGTGTATGTCCTGGTTTGGTTGCAGTCATGTCAAAGATATGTAAAACCTAGTTTTGGCCGTGCTTTAGCGGAAAACTCGATGGTTCGTTTTTCAACAAAGCAAGGTGGATAAAGAGGTAGGGGTATAGGCGGATTGCGATGTGTCAATGCCGTTAAGATGCCGGGTGGTTCAAGGTTATGACTGCTAAACTGGTACCTCTACACTTTGGTTAACTCGGATGGAAACAAGATCATCGATAATCTCATGTTGGCAACAACTTTTAGTGAAGCGTTAACTTTCACTGCTGTCCCCGAACCTAATTCCCTAACACTTGCCAGTTTGATGGTTTGCACGTGTTTGGTGGCTGCCTCTCGTCGTCGCCAAGCCAAGTCGATTGTTGTTTAATTGCGTCTCTTCGTCGTTCCGAATTCAAGGGCCGTTGCGGCCTACGTCGCGCAGCTGCCAGTCACCTCGAACCCCATGTCCGAAATCATTTCGTAATCCTCTTGAGGCGGTTGACCTTGGGTGGTCAAGTAATCACCGACGAAGATGCTGTTTGCGACGTAAAGTCCAAGAGGTTGCAGCGTTCGCAAATGCCGCTCTCTGCCCCCAGCGATTCTAAGCTCGCTCTTTGGATTCACGTACCGAAACATGCATAGCGCTCGCAAACAATCGCGAGGATTCAAATACTCTTTTCGCTCGAGCGGTGTTCCGTCGATCGAATGCAAAAAATTTAATGGAATCGACTCGACGGATAACTGGCTAAGTTCAAATGCCATCTGCACTATGTCTTCGGGTTTTTCTCCCATCCCAATTATTCCGCCGCTGCAAAGCTCCATGCCGGCTTTGCGAACGTTCTTGAGCGTCTCAACTCTGTCGTCGAAGGTGTGGGTTGTGCAGATTTCGGGATAGTATTCGCGACTGGTGTTCAGGTTGTGATTGACTTTGTCAACGCCCGCTGCCTTGAGACGTTTCGCTTGGTCCTCGTCAAGCAATCCAAGACAGGCGCAAATGTTCAGTCCGTATTGGGCTTTGATTTGTGGGACAATCGTTTCGACAGCCTTCATTTCCCGTTCGTTCGGTGCTCGTCCACTGATGACTATGCAGTAGGTCTTACTCTTGCGTTCAGCGGCAACCCGTGCGCCGTCAAGCAGTTTTTCGCGGCTAAGGATGTTGTATTTTGGAATCGGGGCTTCCGAAATTTTAGATTGGCTGCAGTAGTTGCAGTCCTCGGGGCACAATCCACTCTTTGCGTTCATCAGGAAGTACAACTGCACGGTCTTGCCAAAATAGCGATGTCGAATTTTGAACGCACCTGCGATGAGATCCAGTAAATCGTCATCGTTGGTTTGTAATATGGAAAGGGCTTGTTCCCGCGTCGTGGACTGGCCGCTTAGGACGTCGGTTGCTAAGCCTTGCCAAATGGAAACAGCGTTGGTGTCGAGGGTTGGATCGAGGACAGGTAAATGCATAGTCAGATTGGTTGGTAGGAATTAGTTGTTGTTTAGCTGGTAGGAAGAAGCAAATTGATCGGATAATCCATTTTGCACTCGACCAACACGCATTACCGCTCGCACAGCGAGTGAGGATTGTACATCGAAAACCTATTCTGCCAAAGGGTTTACGTCCAACGGAATAATCGCTAGACGTTGTACGACGGCGAATTTAGTTGATTTGCTTGCATTGAGGAGTCGATAGCGATCGAACGCGTTCCTTTTAGTTCGATACATCCACTCCGTGCAAAGAGACTTCATGGCTCATTCAAGCCCATACCTAGACGATGTGGAGGATTCACAGGACGAAGACCTCAAACTGATTTCTCGTCGCAAAAGTCCTAAGGATGGAGCCCAACCCCAATCTCCGCTGGAAACCTATCTCCGCGAGATAAATGAAATGAAATTGTTGACTGCCGAAGATGAGCAGATGCTCGCTAGGCAAATTGCGCAAGGCGACGCGCAAGCTCGCGACCGAATGGTTCGTGCCAATCTTCGGCTGGTAGTGAATATCGCCAGAAGTTATGTCGGCAAAGGCCTCGCCCTTCAGGATTTGATCGAAGAAGGAAACCTTGGGCTGCTCCGAGCCGTCGAGGGATTTGATCCCGACATGGGTACACGGTTCAGCACATATGCGAGTTATTGGATCAAGCAATCGATCAAACGGGCACTGATCAATTCGTCCAAGACGATTCGCATTCCAGCTTATATGGTGGAGTTATTGAGCAAGTGGCGACGGGCCACAGCCCGGCTGAACGATGAGCTCGGCCGAATGCCGACTCAGGAGGAGATCGGACGTATTCTCGGGCTGCCGAAGAAAAAACTGCCGATCATCAAGAAAGCGATTCAAGTCTACAATGCGACTCCTCAAAGCGATCAAACCGATTCTGGTTGGTCGCTCGGAGAGATGGTGATGGACGAGCGAGTTAAGAGTCCTGACGAAGCGATGATCGACCACGACGTTCTCAAGACTGCGATCGACTTGGTAGGAAAGCTAGATGCTCGTGAAGCGACCGTTCTGAAGATGCGTTTTGGGCTGGATGATACACCTCCGCATACGCTTAAAGAGATTGGTGCTGAGCTTGGGTTAACTCGTGAAAGAGTGCGACAGATTGAGACCGAAGCATTGGCTCGATTGCAGCACGCACTTAAAGACCCGAAGGAACGCATGGGACTGGCTTAGGTATTTCTTGCGTTTCGTTTTAACCGGAGCCATCAGCGATGTAATGGTGAGTGCTCCGTTCACAACGGCTCTAGATTACATAAGTGGTTGAGTTTGTCAGGCGAAAACGGTTTCGGCACGATCGCTTTGTTTCTTCGACGGCAATTCGTGTTCTATTGAGTTCGCGTTCATTAATACGGCGTTTAGTCTAGGTGGACGTACTCGGAACAGGAGGATGTAAAGAGCTGGCAAATTGATCAACGTCAGAAACGTGGCGAGCGACAGCCCACCCATAATGGCGATGGCCATTGGTGTAATAGTAGTGTAATAGGGCCACCCAGCCTTTAGCATTTTGTAATTCCGGAGCCGATCAAAACCTGTGTGGCGATTGTCCGAGCTTGGAGTGACAAGGGACCGAGGTCATTTGCTTAAAATAGGCACCGTCTTAAAACGAATCTGCTTTCGACATTCGCCCACTCTCGTTCTTATAGGTTTGATTCGATAGCCTCTTGGCTAAATGACGGCCGGTTCGGGCCAACCACTCGTGCGATAACCTGATCGTCCTTTCTTGATCGCTTCTCGAGCCAGTGTCTCGGGTGCG
>JAYVPJ010000059.1:0-28727 GCA_043757445.1 Pirellula sp.
TACTGACCGGAGAGCCGTATGCGGGAAAACCGCCTGTACGGTTCGGAGGGAGGGGAGCCGCAAACCAATGCGGTTTTCCTACCCCTATCTTTCCTTGCATTCGCCATGCAACCGAGTGATCTCGGCGATATGTTGGTTGCTCAGTTCCCTGTGCTTGCTGAGTATCTAGCGGAGGACAAGGGATTCGAACAAGTGCTAGAAACGCAGGGAAAACGGATGTTTGTGATGAGGCGGCGCGCAAAGCGACGCACTCCGAACCGCTGCTAAACAATCAGGCACCCACCGATTGCCGTCTAAAGTTGGTCCTGGATCGATGGCCAAGCCTCTCGGAAGCTGACCGAAACCGTGTCGCTAAAATCGTCGGAGGTGCCAAATGAACTTCGACATTATTGATGAATGCCTAGACGCGATAGCAAAGGCCAAACTAGAGTTTCTACGAATCGAGCCGACCGAAACTAATTTGAACGACTTGGACGCGGCTAACGGTCCAATTTGGCCCCGTGGAGGGAACGGTAGAACCTATTTGCCTCTATTGCAATAGAATGCTATACTAAACTCTCATCGGGAGAAATTCGAATGCGGGTCGCAATTTGGAATGGAAACGTCGAGCACGTCGAAGAGCACGGATTGACCGTCGAAGATGTCGAGTATGTTTTGGCGAATCCTGTTCGCAAGGCGACGAGCCGTTCAACTGGCCTTCCGTGCGTGTTTGGTTATACGCCAGACGATGTGTTCATCATCGTGGTTTACGAAGTCATTGACGAAGAAACGGTCTATCCAGTCACCGCATACGAGGTTGAGGAGGATTGATAATGGAACGCAAACTAGGTCGGCAGCTTTCACCAAAAGAGAAAGCCAAGCATGAAGCGATTCGACGCAAGGTTAAAACCGAGTTTCCGCCGAAAGCTAAGTCGGAGAGTTGCCCACTCAAAGGCACCATCGCGCATCGTTTGCGTGAAGCCCGTGAGTCTCAAGGGCTAACGTGGTACGCGGTGGCAAAGGCTGCATGCATTCCCAATTCAGGGACAATCCGCGACATCGAGTCCGGCAAGGATGCCAAGCTTTCCAATGTAGAAGCCATCGCGAAGGTTCTCGGCTTGAAGCTGGAATTGCAATCCGCCGTATAGGCTTGACAACCAACGAATTGCTGGGGGAGTAGCTACCCCGCGCCGGTCCCTATCGATCGTAACTCCATTCGGTCGGTAGGGACCAGCAGCATTTTTCGAGTTTCCAAAATGGAGTATCTGCCGTGCATAAAAAGGGTAATCAGTCCAAGCGAACCAGTTTCGAAGTAGTGCAACCGGAACAGCCCGTCGCAAATTCAATCGAGAACCTTTCATCAGATTTGAGTTTTCTGAAGTTACATGATCTTGAGTTTGAAAAGGAAATCGATACAGAGATTGCGCCGAACATGAGGCTGCACAACCCATACGGAGGCCAAAGCAAAGTACAAATTGAAGAACACATAGCGAATTTGAGAGACACTATCTTGGAGACAATCACTCACAGGCCTTTGGTTATCTCTGGGCTGAAGCGAGCAATCCAGGCCGCTGCAACACTCAAGATCGACCTACCGGCTTGTCGAAAACTCGCCGTTGTTTTGGAAGTGCGCATGTTTGATGGGTTTGTTGCTTTGGTGTTGGACGTGAGAGTTGAGTTGGGTCGATTGATTGAAGCGACCACTAACCCGGGACAGCCTGTTGCATCCGCGATTGATGCGGAGCGTTTAAAGCCGATCGATCGAGCTAAGCAAGAACGCAACGACTGGCTGCTTGACCGGCGCGGTACGGATCACAAACCCATAATGAGCGAATTGGAATTATCCAACGCACTTGCTAACGCCTGTAAAACGCAAAATGATTGGGTCCACATTGAACCAAGGTCGATTGCATCCGCACTGCGAGAAGCCTACACCCGAAAGACCGGCAACCCATGGCCTTTCGATGGGCGAGGTAGATCGAAATCGGAATCAAAAGCTGAGCCAAAGAATACGCGCAAAAGATGATTCCGTAGTCGCGCGTTTTCATCTTTAAGGGGCCTTTGGTCATCTGCTCGCATTGTGACATTCTTCAAAATCACTTGCGAAAGACAGGCTATGACAGAGATTCGATTGCCCGAGATGGGCGAGGTAGCCGAGCTTATTCGGACGACTAGAGAAGAGCGGGCTTGGCTGAAGAAGTTATTCCGCCTGCTCCAAGAAGCAAGGCGTTTGGGCATTCATCCGACTAGCAGAGCGGAGGGTGACCGCCATGCCGCCAAATAGAAAAGGGGCCGCCAGCCAAGGCACGCCCCGAGTATCGACCGCCCACGATGATAGCCGACAAGCCTACTCCATGCGAGAGGTGGCCCAATCTATCGGCATGAGCGAGCGCAGCGTATGGGCGCTGATCGCGACTGGCCGTCTACGAGCCGTCAGGCTAGGCCGATGCGTCCGAATCCCGCGTGAGGCACTCGCCGAGATTTTGCGAGGTGACGCATGATCGCAAACACAAAATCTATTTTTGAGATCGATCCAATCTGAGGATTGCCGATCACCCAGTCGGACCGAGCCGAGACATTGCGACTACTTGCTCGATTCCTTGCCGAGTTGGCGACGGTCAATAGTAGCTTTGACGATGGAGAATTGCGGTTCGGCAACGCGGAGGTGAAGCGATGGCAGTAACGGCAGACGATCGCATTCAGTCGACACCTCGAAAACGTAACAGCGAAGAAACGTCACGAAAAGGACGCAGGCCGCTACTCAGCATTGCGATGACACCAGCGGAACGCAAACGAAAGCAGCGGCAAAAGGCAAATGAGGCAAAGGCTTCCGATCCTTCGTGGTTGAGACTTCGGAAAGAAATCTGCGAGTACGTTTTCAATCGTTACGTCCTCAACAATGCCGATGAAATCGCTAGCGCGTTGAGAGCTGTTTCGTGTGCACTGGCTGTTGCGAACTCCCAAACGAATAATTGTCCTTCGATGGCGACAGAAGCACTCCTTGCGATTGGCAATCCAACGAGTTGGGAGCACGGTGCGGTTCTTCCAGAATTGCTTGCGTTCACACCCGACGACATTACTGTCCGCGAAGGATTCCAGGATAGGAAATTGTATGAGTTGTATTGTGACATTTTTTCTAGTCACGAAAAAGATGATGACGAGCTTACGCGGTTTGTGAACGCGGAGGTGCCATCGTGAGGCAACTACACCTATGGGCCGATGGCCCCCGCAATGTCGCTATCGTCGCGCATGTCAAAAAATGCGGAACCGATGGATGCACCCGAGACGAACTCGCACGCGATAGCATTTGCCCCTTGCAAAGTGCTTGCGGTCCCGTTTTGGAATTGATCCGGGCCAACGTGTTTATTGAGCTTGGCTTTCGCCCCACGAGACTGGGCAAGGCTGCGAGAGTGTTTGCGCATCGGGATTGTTTACCCAAGCAGAAGAGGGGTATGCGATGAAAAACAGTTGGCTAAAGATTCACCGTCGAATCCTTACAAGCGACGTCGCGCAGAATGACGAATTGCTAGGCCTGTTTATTCGTTTGCTTGCAACAGTGAACTACGAGCCACGATTTTTCAAAGCATTCAAAGTTGAGGGGGGTTCTATGGCGTTCGGTTGGAGAAAGCTCCCTGAGCGGTTGTACCCAAAAGCCACTGGTAGACCTTCGAAGAATACTTTGCTTCGACGAGTGAAGATTTTGGAAGCAATTGGGGTTATCGAGATCACCATTCACGAGAGCAATAAGTTTTCTATCTTGTCGATTCCAAACTGGCGACGCTACCAAGGAAAGACCGTACCAAAAATTGGTACGCTGACGGGTACGCTGGATACTCAGCGTCCCATAGCTGTTGGTACGCTGACGGGTACGCTGACGGGTACGGAGATAAGAAGTACAAAGAAAGACAAGAAGGATACAGGCCTTGGGAGGAACGGGCAAAGCCGGCTTTTCCACGAATTACAGAATCCACCCCGTAACCATTCGAAAGTTTCCAGACCATGCGAGTATCAAGACAAGCCTTTGTGAAAACATTACGCCAGTGCGACGGTATCGCCAGCCAAACCGCTAGAGCGCTTGGCTTGACCGCGCAGGCGGTTCGAAAGCGAATTCGTGACGACGACAAGCTTCAAGCGGTTGCAGACGAGGCGAAAGAGTCACTGATCGATCTAGCTCAAAGCAAACTTCGACCGTTGATTGAGGAAGGCGACTTTGCAGCAGTACGATTCGTTTTGCAGACTTGGGGGCGGTCGAGAGGATTCGGCAAGGAACTCAAGATAGAAACAAATCAGCCTACGGGTGTTATTCACCTTCATTTGCCAGACGATGGCCGTGATAGTTCGGTCCAGTAGAACTATTTCGATCAATCTCAAAAAATATTTTTCTGCACACAAATTGAGCAGGCACAAAAGCTAGGCAGGTTGAAGCCGAAATGCCAAGCATTCAGAACGCTTGACGGCAAGCCGATTGCAAGACAATGATTCACAACATGCGGCTAGGGGGCACCCGACAAGCCGAGCACCGTTATCGGTTGCCGCATGTTTTCCTTCTAACGGTTCAACTTAACGGAGTTGCGCTCATGGCATCAATTGCTAATGACCCAAACGGGTATCGTCGAATTCAGTTTGTATCGCCCGATAGCAAACGGAAGTCTATTCGATTGGACAAAGTCTCAATGCAGATTGCCGAAGGTGTTAGGCATCGGATTGAGAATCTTCTTTCCAGCTTGATTTCAAATCGAGAGCCGAGCCGAGACGATGCGGTTTGGCTTGAGGGAGTTGGCGCGGAGTTGCGTAGCAAGCTTGAAGCGGTTGGCTTGGTCAAGCCAATTGAACCTGAACCGAAGAAGTATGTTCCTACGCTTGCAGAACACTTGCAGGGGTTTTTAGACCGAGTAGGACCGGCAAAGAAGCCTGGGACTGTTGCGGTATGGCGGCAAGTTGTTGCAAACCTTAACGAGTTGCTACCCGTTGGAATTAGGCTGGACGAAATTACCGTTGGACATGCCAAGGCATTTCACGAGGGCTTAAGAGCAAAGGGAATGGAGTCGACCACGATTCACAAGCGGATAGGTTTTGCAAAACAGTTCGTCCAAGATGCAGTCGACTGGGAGGTAATCGATAAGAACCCGTTTGCAAAGATCAAGACTTCGACACCTTCGACAAAATCCAACGTGGAAGTGACGCGGGAGACGATTGAAAAGGTCCTAGCCGTTTGTGACCCAACTTGGCAAACGATTGTCGCCTTGAGTCGATTCGGCGGTCTTCGTTGTCCATCGGAAACGCTTTCTCTTCGATGGGCTGATGTTGATTGGGAAAAATCCAGGATGAATGTTCCGGAACCGAAGGTTGAGCACCATGAAGGGCGTGGGGTCCGAAGTGTTCCAATCTTCCCCGAACTAATGCCATACCTTCAAGCCGCTTGGGATCGTGCATCCGAGGGGGCTGAATTCGTCGTTGACAAACCCGCTTATCGATTGGCGGCAGACACATCGGAAGGATGGAAGAATTGCAACCTGCGAACCCAGTTTCTAAAAAAGCTTGCCAAGGCCGGAGTTAAACCATGGGCTAGATTATTTCACTCAATGCGAGCCAGTCGACAAACCGAGCTTGAGCACCAATACCTCACCCACGTGGTTTGTGCATGGCTAGGAAACAGCCCCCAGGTAGCGCGTAAATCCTATCTATTGACTACCGAAGCCGACTTTGCAAAAGCCATTAGTTCTTGCGGTGCACAAAGCGGCGCAGTTACCCCCGAAATCGGTGCAAAAAGCGGCACAGCAGGGAGCCGCAACGACTCGCAAGAACAAGAAGACTCATCAACCAAAACGCTGGTGATTAGTGGAAAAACCAATGAAATCGTTGGTCAAACAAGCGGAGGACAAGGGATTCGAACCCTCAACCGGTTTCCCGGCGCCTGATTTCGAATCAGGTTCCTAACCATTCGGCTATCCTCCAACGTATTCAAGTAATCTATACCATTTTAAGTAATTTGGGCAAGTCTTATTGAGATCTGTCTTTACGACTGATTTCGACGCCGTTTTTTTCGCAGATTTGCATTTTACGATTCAGCTCGCAACTCAAGCAATCGTGCCATTCGGTAAAAATCGCTGCCCGTTTCGATGAACCTCACTTTGGTAATCAGCGTTTCTGGGTCAACCAGATTCTCAAATGGAACGTACGAAATATTGAATTGGCCACCGACGGAAACCATGACTCCATTTCGTTTCTCTTCGATCAGTGCTCGATAAGCCCCAATACCAATTTGTGAACCTAGCATGACGTCGAAGGCTGTGGGGATGCAACATCGAGACTCGTAACCCAGCTGTAGGCCGTTGATCTTGCGGATCTTCCCAGTTTGCTTGTGGTACGCATCACCCAACATCGTGGCAAATGCTTTACCAATTGCAATACTTGAAATCGCAATGTGCCCATGATCGTCCCTCGCAATTCCATCCAGGTACGAATTAGGTAGAAACGCTGCAAGACCCTCGGCCATAACAATCACTCCGTAATTTCTTCCCGCCTTTTCGCGAGCGACCATCGTAGCCACCATCTTGCCTACAACTGCCTCGAGATTCATGACTGTTCGCGTAATGACTGAACCGTCTGCTTGTACGATCGATTCTGTATTCCTCAGCGGTCCTACGATGTCCTCAACGCTGAGAACCATGCTGGCGTCACCCGCGATCGCTGCCCCATAGGCTAGCCAACCCGCAGATCTCCCCATGGCTTCGCAAATGAAATACGCTTGGCCAGCTGCTGCATCGCGATTTAAGTTTCGTATCTCATTGGCCAGCGTCTCCGCAGCGCTAAAGTAGCCAAAAGTGAAATCGATACCTGGATAGTCGTTGTCGATTGTTTTAGGCAAGTGGATCACCGGCATGCGTGTATGGTCCGCTGGCAGTGTGTCTTGATACAGTTTCATTTTGTTGGCGGTCTTGAGGGTATCGTCACCGCCGATGCTCACCAACGCATCGACGCCTAGCGACCTTAATCCCAAATACACGCGATGCAATGGAGCGGACTTTTCCGGATCCTTGAGGTGTGCGGGGCTGGAAACACTCTTGCCCGGATTGGAGCGAGCAGTTCCTATCATGATGCCGGGCTCAGTTCTAGAGAATTCAAGCCTTTCGTGTGACAATCTCAAGTACTGCTTTCCCTCGACCAAGGGCTTTTTTGAGTCGAAGTCGATCAAATTCGAGTAGCCGTGTTGGATGCCCAAAACCTCAACGCCAGCATTCAAAAATGTGAAGGCGGCTGATGTAATCACCGAATTCGCAGCTGGCGCAGGGCCGCCAGCAAAGAGAATCGCCACTCGCTTGATAGCACTCATTAATGGTCGCTCTAAAAATATGGAAATACACGGCTTCGCTGTTGAATCGATGAAGATTGTAACTACGTTGCCCGGAATGTCCAACGGTCGGATAGGTCTGGCAATTTGGAGAATCTATTCTCGATTTTCGGTTTGTGCGATGGCCAATACCTAGATGCTCCCCCTACTGCGCATGATGATTGAATCACGGACACCCAAAATACCGAATGTAACGGCTGTTGCTTTGAATCCGAATGCAACGTCCCAGGAAGAGTTTTGGAGTTGGAAATGTCATTGACATTAGATTTACAAACGACAAAAAAACGAATCGTCCACGCATTGAATCAAAAATCAATCAGGAATGCTTTTGCAATATCCCTTTGCCTTGGATGCACGATCAGTGCAATGGAATCGCAAACCCTGGCTCAATTCAATGGCGGAGATTTGCCAGCTTCGCCTTGGTCCAAGCGGACTGAAACACCCAAAGAAGGCAACGTCGATAACGGAAATCGCACTGCAAACGGGCGATTGCGTCCACCTGGATCGTCGAGTTACCGATCTGATACACCTACTGAGATGATTACGCTCGACCCGCCAGTCAAGGAAACGTCTCGGCCCGCTCCGGTAACACTCTTGGGGCCGATGTTGCCACGTGCCGCCTCGCCTACGCATGCGTTGACCCAGAAAAATCCAATCGATGCACAATCCGATTGGAAACGCGTGCAGGCGGGCGGTCAAATTCTCGAAACCGATAATCGGACCTCAGGTAATACTGCTCCGGAACTCGGAAGGGATACGCCTCGCGATCGAACAGCTTCTCGCGTCAGCCGTCGCCTTGGGCTTGGACTGCCCGAAAGAGAAGTCGAATCGCAGTCGTTGCCTTCCCAAATGGCTTCGGCCAAAATCGCGGCTGTTCGTGATGAACCATTTCGGTTGCAGCCGGCACAGCAATCTACTGTGCATGAAGGACATGCACCTGCTGAATCACCTGGAGGTTCTAAGACTAGTCCTGTCGAAATAGCGACCGCCGACTTGAGGGCTCGAAAAGCAAACGAGCCGCTAACCGATGAGTTGCAGATGAAGCGATTGGCGTTAGCCCAACGGGTAAGCCATGAACTACTTTCGACCCAACCCTCTCCTTATGCTAGGGCTCCGGAAGCCTTGGAATCACTTCCAGGTTGGCAATCCGTCAAACGTGAACTTCAACAAAGACTTGAACAGTGCGATTCCTTGTTGAAGCGCGGCGTTGTACTGAGCGCGAGGGAAGAGGCTAGTCAAGGGCTGCTTCGTCTCTATCGGACCATGGACATGGAGTCTGGAAGCCTGTTCAGTGAGCCAGCATTTGAGAAAGCGATGGCCGCCTTTCGAGAGGAAGTAGATTTCCAGAGGGTACTTTTGAGCCGCTCGGGCGTTCAGGCGATAGTCGATACTCATACCACCGAAGCGCTTAAAGGTAGGCCCTTAGATACCACCTCACCCGAAATGGCCGCTTCGCACTATCGATGGTATGCTCGCTATCAATTGATTGCAGCATCCAAGGGACACGCCTGGGCTGCTGATCTTCTCTATGCGTACGGAAAGACCCTTGAAAAAGATGCTGAACTGAATCCGGTTCGAGCCAACTTATTTAGGAACCAAGCTGTTGTCTGCTATCAAGCTGCGATGCAGATTGCACCATCGCAAAGCGATGTCGCTAACCAGCTAGGTTTCGCTCTCATCCATCTGGACCGAATGAACGACGCCTACAATGCACTCGCGATTTCCCTCCAACAGAAGCCAACTGCAAACGCTTGGAACAATCTCGCGGAAATATTTCGTCAGCGAGGGGCGACCGCGGACGCAGAATACGCCGTTCAACAAGCAGCGGCCTTAAACAATGGTTCGCCAAAATACAGTTCGGAGCATCCCGAGGTTACGGAAGTGGATCCGGCTGTCTTTGCAAAGTATAGCCCGATGCCCACGATGGCATCTTCGACCCAAAACTCAACATCCAACCATTTGCCCACAAGCGTCCCCAACGCATACGGTGCCAATCCCCAACAGGCAAACTCAGGCAAAAGTCTTTTCTCCAAGATTTTCCGATAATGAACATCCATTTAAAATCCAAATTCCCAATGTTTGTCCATAGTAAAATCCTTGGTCGTTTTACCATGATCCGACTTTGCATTGTCCTGCTAGCTGGGGGTGTGATAGCCGGCTCATCCGTCGAGAATGGGGTGATTGCTCAGCAGGCTGATAGCAGATTGCAATACGCTCCCTCTACTGCCCCCAACTTCGTTCGCCAAGTCAATCACCAACGATCGAACTACGAGTCGGTTTCAAGGGGCCAAGTTGGCGAGCAAGCATGTGGTTGTGGTGGCTCAGCTGGTTGTTTGATCTGCGGAGGCTGTGGTCGGATCCCAGCCGCCCAACAGATGTGCCCTCCGCAACAGCCAACTGGCGTAACATCCGGTGCATGCAAGCCATGCATCACAGGCATTGATTGCGCACAATCACCGGCTGGCGAAAAAGGATGGTGCCAATCGCAATCCATTGATTTCCAGCCGTTGTGGCACGGCGAGTACATTGGTCCCGTTCGATTGCAGTCGTTGCTTGAGTATCGACTCCGAGTCAATGACGAGATCACGTTTACCTACATTCCAAATAGGCAAAAGACTTTGGAAGAATACAAACTGATGGTAGGTGATGAGATCAGTTTGGATTCAATATCAGACGGCAGCATCAAACAAGCCAGAGTTCCAGTCCAGCCTGATGGTACCGTGATTGTCCCCTTGCTAAGGCAGCCTGTCCCAGCCTCGGGCAAAACGATTCAAACGCTAAGAAAAGATCTCGAGGTCGCGTACAAAGAGTATATCGTTTCCCCTGCCATCGATATCCTTCCTGTCAAGGTAAATACATCGGTCGAAGACCTGAGGCTGGCCGTGAACGGACCATTCGCCGCAGGTGGAACGGCAATTTCCACGACTGTCAATCAAGACGGCAAAATTCAACTCATCGGGTTGGGAAGCATATTCGTCTTGGGCATGACACTGGAAGAAATCAAGCGCGAAATCAATCTGCGTTACCAGGAAAATTACGTCGGCATGAATATTGAACCGCGATTGACTAGGACGGCAACTCACGTTTGCTATGTTTTCGGCGAAGTGCTCCGACCTGGTCGTTTCGAGATGGATCGGCCAACGACCGTGACACAGATTCTGGCGCAAGCAGAGGGTCCCCGAATTGGAGCAAATATGCGTCAAGTAGTAATATTTCGAAGGGCCGAAGACTGGCGTTTGATATCGACTATGCTCGATCTTCAAGGTGCCCACCTTGGGAAATCTCCCAACCCTTCGGATGAAATATGGCTTCGCGACGGCGACACGGTTGTCGTCCCGAAGAAACCAATTACACGGCTAAATAACTTCATACAGCAAGTATTTACCGACGGCCTATATCGACTAGTGCCATTCCAAGGAGTCTCAATTCAGAGACAATAAACTTCGGTCAGTCTGTCTATTCCAAACTTGGTCCGCTCCGCGAATGATGTTGCCTCCATGATTTCCAAATACGAAATAATTCGAGTAGAAGATCGGCGTCAGAGACGCGAATTCATGGATTTCATATGGAAGCTTCATAAAAACGATCCCAACTGGATTCCCCCGATTCGAATGAATCAGGAGGAGTTGGTAGGTTTCCGTCGTCATCCATTCTATGAGAACGCAAAATGTCGGACTTTTATCCTACGTAAGGATGGAGAAGTTGCTGGTCGAATCGCAGCAATTATCAACCACGGTCACAATAAGCGTTTCGGCGAAAAGCGTGGCTTCTTTGGCTTTTTTGATTGCATCGATGATCAGCACGCAGCCAACCTGCTCCTGATGGAGGCGAGTCGATATCTCAAGAGCGAGGGAATGGACGACGTTCGCGGACCATGCAACCCTTCGCTCAATTATGAAATTGGAGCGTTGGTGGATGGATTCGATACTCCCCCTACGTTTATGATGACCTACAACTGGCCCTACTATGACAAGTTGATCAAGGGCTTTGGTTTCGAAAAGTCGCAGGATCTTTACGCCTACGAAGGCAACATGGAGATGCTCAAGACAATCGACCCTAAATTGAAATTCGTGATCGACGAGGTCAAGCGTCGTTTCAACGTGACACTTCGTCCCGCCAACAAGAAGAAGTTTGGCGACGAAGTAAAGCTATTCCTTAAAATTTACAATGAGTCTCTACTAGGAACCTGGGGCTTTGTTCCGTTAACGGACGCGGAATGCGACAGTCTCGGTGCATCATTGAAGTTGCTAATCGATCCTGCATTGGTCTCGTTCGTGGAGGTGGATGGGAAACCCGTGGCCGTGGGGCTTTGCTTGGCAGACTACAACCCATTGATCAAAAAGATCAATGGCAGGTTGTTTCCCTTTGGCTTTCTGACGCTTCTTTTCGGGCGTAGCAAAATAAAGAGAGTCCGCGTAATGAGTACCAATGTTGTGCCTGAGTACCAGCGATGGGGACTCGGTCTAGTTGTCCTTGACCGAATGTTGCCAGCTTGCTTGGCCAAGGGGATACATGATGCGGAGTTTTCCTGGGTACTTGAAAGCAACAACTTATCGAGGGGCTCGCTTGAGAGGGCAGGGACCACTCGAACGAAAACCTATCGCCTCTATGATCGTACGCTCAGCGATATCCAGGCCTAGATGTGAATTCCGACTGGCTTTGTTATAGTGCATATGTGTTCTTGCTGATTCCTCAACATTCGAAGAATTCCAATCGTAAGGGATGATATGAAAGAGACACTCGCAGTCATCTTAGCCGGTGGAAAAGGAACTCGGCTCGAACCTCTCACGAGAGATCGGGCAAAACCCGCAGTTCCGTTC
The DNA here is from genome assembly GCA_043757445.1 of Pirellula sp. Classification (GTDB taxonomy): domain Bacteria; phylum Planctomycetota; class Planctomycetia; order Pirellulales; family Pirellulaceae; genus JBKCUI01. The sequence goes on from JAYVPJ010000059.1 coordinate 12,151, forward strand.
GGAGGCAACTACCGAATCATCGATTTCGTCCTTTCCAATTGCCTCAATAGCGGTCTGAGGAAGATGCTGGTTCTAACCCAGTACAAAGCCATGAGTCTCGATCGCCATATAAACCTTGGATGGCGAGACTTTTTTTGCCGAGAGCTCGATGAATTTATCGATATCGTCCCGCCACAGCAACGTATCGATGAGAATTGGTATCAAGGAACGGCCGATGCAGTCTACCAAAACATATACGCAATCGAAAAAGAACGCCCAAAGCATCTAGTGATTTTGGCCGGTGATCACATCTACAAGATGAACTATCACTCGATGATTCAATATCACAACGACATGCAAGCCGATTTGACCATTGGTGCGCTGCGCGTCACTTGCGACGAGGCAAAAGAATTTGGAGTAATGCAAATCGACTCCGAACAGCGCATTGTTGGCTTCCAGGAAAAACCGGCTGTCCCTCGCCCTATTCCGAATGATCCTGGGCACGCGTTAGCGTCAATGGGCATCTATGTATTCAACACACGTTTCTTGTTCGAACAACTTTGCCACGATGCCAACGATCCGAAGAGCCATCATGACTTCGGTAAGAATATAATTCCGTCGATCATCGATCAGCATCGCGTATTTGCGTTTCCCTTCAAAGATGAAAACCGAAAGCGGGATGCCTACTGGCGCGATGTCGGTACGCTCGACGCATTTTACGAAGCCAACATGGATCTCGTTGGAATCGATCCACTTTTGAACTTGTATGACGATAGCTGGCCAATTCGGACTCAACAGAAAAACTTGCCACCACCCAAATTTGTATTTGGTTCTCGCGGCGAAGGCGATCGATGCGGACTAGCGCTGGATTCCATTGTTTGCGCCGGCACTATCGTCAGTGGGGGCAGAGTCGAACGAAGCATTTTAGGGCCTAGCGTTCGCGTTAACTCCTATGCGCAAATATCGGATAGCATTCTGTTCGAAGGAGTCGAAGTGGGTCGACGCGCAAAAATCCGAAACGCCGTCATCGACAAAGGAGTTTGTATTCCGTCTGGTTTTGAGATCGGTTTCGACCTGGAATTGGACCGAAAACGGGGGTTTACCATTTCCAATAACGGAATCGTAACGGTCGCCAAAACCGAAGACCTCTCGTCCCTCGCGACTCAATCCAGCGCTAATCCCTTCCGGAAAGACATGGGAAATACAACCATCGCCCAAGCCAAGGGATTGGGTGGTCAACTGAGCGCGAACCACAGTTATAGCTGGGTCGCAGACGCGGCTCGAAAGGAGGCTGAGGAATGAACGCCATGCCGGTACTTTACCTACTTATGGGGTTATTATTTGGAACCACGCTTCTTGCGGTGGGAATCGCATTGGGGTTTTGGATGGGAAAGCGCACCAGTCCGGCGGATGTTGGTCAGCTTGCCATGAACCAGCAGCAGATGATTGCTGCCCTCAGAAACATGGCCACTTGGACGACCGACTTTGCAGGAGATTTCACTCGCTATCAGTCCACCATGCAGTCCCTGACGCGAGACGCAGCCGATAGTAAAAAAGTTCGAACCAAAGAGGAAGTCCAAGGATTGCTCGACCGCATTGTGGCGGCAAATAGTCAATTGCAATCGCGTTTGGAATCAGCCGAAGAAAAACTCGAGGTTCAAACCAAGCAGCTGGCTGGCTACTTAACGGAGGCCAGGACGGACGGACTCACCGGACTCGCGAATCGAAAAGCCTTTGATCAAATTCTGGATGAGTGTTACGGCAAATGGCAGGCGACCAAGCAACCGTTCTCGCTAGCACTCATCGACATTGACCATTTCAAGAAGATCAATGACACGTACGGGCACCCTGCCGGCGATGCTGTTCTTCGAGATATGTCCGCCCGGCTAAGGGAGATTTCTAGCGAGTCAATTATCGTAGCTCGGTACGGTGGCGAAGAATTCGGAATTGTTTTTGATGGCGAGGCAAAACATGCCGCCAGCATTATGGAAAGTCTAAGGCTTACGATTGCCGGAAAACCGATACAAACCGAGGGGCATGCAATTTCAATTACCATTAGCACGGGTGTGGCTCGAATTATGAGCGATGAACGGATCGGAAAACTCGTTCGTCGATCGGACGAAGCGCTTTACAGCGCGAAAATGGGTGGGCGCAATCGTGTCTTCGTACACAATGGTGTCCTATGTGAATGCTATGGGCAACCTGGTTCGGGAACTATCGTTGTCGAATCGATTGCGGCGGAAGCACCACCAACTGCGGGCGACCTCGAGCACCGAGTCCTAAATCGTTTGGATCGCTTGATCGCTCAAGAAGCAAACCGCGGAGAATAAACTACGGAGAATAAACGAGAGAGAATAAACGAGAGAGAATAAACGACACTTCTCGCTGATCGCCAGCAATTCAGCTTTCCGTCGGATTTCATCCGAATGGCGTTGAATTAAGGAAATTCCAGGTCTGATTATTTACAGAATCATTACTGACTCGCCATTGGGCGTTCGTTTTGAGCCGCTGGCGCGCTAGCGTGCGGGCCGGAAGTCCACTAATCGTCTGCAAATCCGGCCCTCAGGCTAGCGCATTGAGGCTCAAAATTTCCAAAGTGAGAGCCATTGTGCATTGGCCAAATGGCCAATGAATAATCCGGGCTAGGGCACCACTGGCTTTGGAGGTCGTTCAACTTTGCACGCTCATGCCACTTCTGGCTCGTGACTCAATGTGAGCGTATTTGCGGGTACCATTTTCTCGTTTGCTGTGTCCCAACCCATCATCTGGCTCGTGCGCCAACTTTCGTTGGCCATGTTCACTGCGACCACACCTGCCATCCCCAATTCAATCGGGCAGTTAAGCGCTTCGCCGTTACGAAGGTGGTTGTGCAAATTGGTATGGTGAAGATTTTGGTCTTCTCCACCGGTTTTGGTATGCTCCTTTAACACAACGCCATCTTTGTTCTTGGCAACCCAACCCGTCTTTGTAAATTCGAGGGTGCCGCGGTATCCTCGAATCAAATGGTCGATCCCGACTCGGTTGCTCATCGTCCCCAACACGTAAACGGTCATGCCTCGGGGATACTCGCATATCATCTCGATGTTGTCTGGCAAATCGCGCCCGTCTGGCCACTGCCAAATGCCCCCCATCCCAACCACGCGACGAGGGTACAGCAGATCGCAGGCTTTCATAATCCGAGTGATTCGATGGATGAACAAGTCCGTGCAAATGCCACCCGAATAAGCCGAATAGCAACGCCACTCAAAATAGTGGTTAGGATTCCAATCGATTTTTTTTGCAGTCCCTAACCAAGCGTTCCAATCTAGATCCGCGGGCTTCGTTGGATGCTCAGCTACTTGTTCTGGTTCCCTCCAAGGACCCTTCTTGGAATCGTACCGGCGCACATATTCAATTTGCGCTTGAATGACTTTGCCTATAACGCCGTCGCGAATCGCATCCCTTGCTGAAATGTAACTATCGTCGGACATCGCTTGAACCCCGACCTGCAGCGGCCGCTTGGTTTCTTTCTGCTTCTTCATGACCGCTTGCGCTTCTGGTATCGTGTGGGTCATCGGCTTTTCGCAATAGACTGCTTTGCCTGCATCCATTGCATCTATCGTCATGGTCCAGTGCCAATGCTCAGGGGTTGCAACGACCACGTAGTCGAGGTCTTTGTTATCTAACACACGGCGATAATCGGTATGCGACTCCAAGGCTCCGATCTTTGCCATACCAGCATCCGCCCGAGTCTTCCAGCAGTCGGCAACTGCAATGGGCATCAAATTATTCTTTTCCTTTAGGCTATTGATTACTTCAAAGTGTGCGTTGCCGATCACACCGCCACCGATCACAGAGACCCCGATCCGATCGTTGGCTCCCATGATCCGACCGTAACTTTTCGCTGACAATTGGGTCGCACCGGCAATGGCTACAGCCGTGGATGCCGTTGACAAAAACGATCTTCGGGATACTTCTGACGTCATAGTGTCACCTCTTTCTTGTGGATATCATGTGGATATAAAGTACGGTTGAACCAATTTCCTTCGCTACGCTCAAAATTTACCGGAGCAACTGCTGGTGGTTACTTTTGAATCTGCGCAGACAGTGGCGATCATAAATCATTCCCAACTCATACCATGCACAACTTCACTGCATCCGTCAATCCAGTAATGGGGTCGCCAGCCGGTATGAACTCGTGCGCAAAGAAACCATCAAATCCTGTCTCCGCGATCGCCTTAGCGATGGGCGGATAAAACAACTCTTGCTGGTCATTTAGTTCATGTCGTCCTGGATTGCCACCGGTATGGTAATGACCAAAGTACTGATGGTTCTTTTGGATGGAACGAATAATGTCACCCTCCATAATTTGCATATGGTAGATGTCATATAACAGCTTGAAGTTGTTCGAACCGACTTCCTTGCATAGCTCAATGCCCCAAGCGGAATTGTCGCACATGTAGTCCGCATGATCGACTCGGCTATTCAGCAACTCCATGTTGATAATCACTTTTTTCTTCTCTGCCACGCCGACAATTTTTTTGAGGGCAGCTGCACAATTCTTCAAGCCTGTTTTTCGATCAATCCCTCGAGCATTGCCTGAGAAGCAGATCACGTTGCGAAAACCTGCCGCGGCGGTAGCTTCGATGACTTCGTTCAGTTTCTGCAAGGAAGCATCATGATACTTTTCGTCACACAATCCGTCGCTGAGCGGATGGGACGAAACCATAGTGCAAACCAAGCCGTGGCTCTTAAGAGTTGCAAAGTCCTCAGGCTTCAATAGATCGATGCCAACCAAACCTAACTTGACCGCTTCCTTGCACATTTCTTCTAGGGAAAGTTTGCCGTAGCACCATTTGCAGACTGATTGCTTGAGCCGCCCCTTCTTGGCGTCGAAAGTATTGGCTGCTTGGAGAGGGGATGTGCTTGGTAAAGCGACAGTCATTGCGGCTCCTGCTGCGACGGCACTAACGGCACCAAAGCCGAAACTGCGTCTTGAAATGGTGTCCGGATCGATGGATTCTGGGTTTTTCATAATGTTTTTGGGAGAGAATTGAGGATCGGCCAAACTCGGCGAGAACCACCGTGCCACATGAGTCTAGTTAGTTAGTCAACGGAACGCATACCAGCCTTTCATCATTTCGCACGTAAATACATCCGTTAGCAAATGCTGGTGCGCACCAAACGACATCGCGGCCGAATGCATTATTCGTTGGCTCGATAATCTTCTCCCGCGATATTTCTTCGTAACCTTTCGGGTTCATCTTGGCGATAATCAATTCGCCCAACTCGTTAAATAAATAAAACAAATCGCCACTTCGTACGATGAAGGCGGTGCCACTCCCAAGTGGTCGCTTTCCAATTGGCAAGGGGGTTTGCCAAAGTCGCTCGCCTGTCGCAATATTGAAGGCAATGAGTTCCCCACTTTGATCAAAACCGTACACCACTTCACCAATCCCCATCGGCTGAACGTTGACGGGCGAAATGGCTTTCTTCGCTTCGTCCCGCCATAACTGCTTCGCCGTTGGTGTTTTGTCCCCCAACTCGATCAGCATGTTTTTGTCCGAATAGCCGCCCACGAATAGGTACTTACCGGATTGGATAGGTGACATGATGATGGAGCCGTTGCTGGCCTCATAGGGTAGGGACCAAAACAGCTTCCCCGTTTCCGGATCGATCGAGTTGATTGCAATTGGGTTTGGGAGGATCAATTGACGTTTGCCACCTGCGTTGATGATCGTGGGAGGTGAATATCCTTGCTCGGGTGCCGTTCCAAATCGCCAGACCTCCTTGCCCGTCTTTTTGTTTAAGCAAACAGTGTGCGATCCTTCACCGCCCGCCAATGTAATCAAATGATCGCCATCGATTAACGGATGGGCCGCATATCCCCAAAGGGCCGAATCGGTTTTGTACTGCTCCTTAAGTTGGATCGACCAGACTACGCTGCCCTTGGATGTTTCCAAGCACTTCAAGTCACCTTCGGCACCAAGCGTATAGACTCGATCGCCATCCACAGCCGGCCCCGCATAGCCACCGGCGACGACCGCACTCCAACTGGGCTTGAGACTGCCGGGTTTAAAGTTCTGCGGTGGCTTCGCGATATTCCAAACGTTGTCTCGCTTGGCACCCATCCATTGAGGCCAGTCTTCTGCTTGGCAATCTTGCGATGCAGAGAGGATGCTCAAGCCGGAAAGGGTAAACACCCAGAGCCGTTTTTTTAAACACTTCATTTATCTGAATCCTGGAAAATCGTAGTTTGCTTGAAGTTTGGTAAGTGGGTACGACGCCAATTGTAACAAAACGACCCCCAAGTGCTTGCCAGGCATTCTTATTTCAACGCACAAGCAATATTAGCCAGTCTGATTGCAAAACAGTCGCGCCTCTTCCACAATTCAGACTTCTCGATTCCAAGTTGATGTATGTTGAGCTCATTTGCAGCCGGAGTATTTTATGAAACCATTGAATCCGAATCGTTCCATTTTCAAAAAGAAGATGCCCCTTTCCCTTTTGACGTTGGCTTCGTCGATTTGGCGGGTGCGATCGCCAGTCAAAGCCAAGCGGTGGAGTTAGCCCCAGGCAAGCGGCAGGAAGTTTTACAAAAGTTCCTCGACGAGTTGAAGTCAACGGCCGACGATAGCGCCGACAAAAAGAAGGGTTCGCAATAGGTCAGTCGCAACGCTAGAAGCGAAGTTGAACCCTACGCGAATTCGTCTCGGGGTTAGTCGAACTACTCGGGGTTAGACCAATTACTTATGAAGCCCTACGGCCTCGAACAGGTCGCGGGTTGCGAGTGGACGCGTGCATGCGAACACCTCTCCCGCGGCGCATCCAGCAGCGGAGCCAGCTGCGATGGCAAGGCCCCGAACGCGATCGAAAACGTGTGCTTTGGCTGCTGGGAATTGGGTTGCATAACAGGCGATACTTGCGATTTTTTTGTTGATGGTATGGCCGATATCGACGGTGATCTGGCTATCAAAGCCGACGATAGCGGCAGGTTCGAATTGCAATCGGAAATACAACTGCCGCTCGATTGCATGTACCGGCAATCCCTCAAAAATATCATCCCATTTGGTTAGGCGAGAGTAGAAAACCGCGGCATCCGTGATCTGCATCGCTTGAAAGTGATCGGGCGAAGCCATCGGAGTCTTGTTGCCAAAACCGATTACCATCTTAGGTCGATAGCGACGAAACTCCTTGGCTAGCGCAACGCGTTCATCAAAACCGTCCATTAATCGCCGATTGGTGAAGTCCAAAATTTTTCGGACATGCACCCCCAAAACGTTCGCGGCCGCCATGGCTTCGGCCCGCCTCACATCCGGCGAGGGACTCAAGGGCGTTGGCTCACCGTCCGTGAGATCGATGATTCCAACGCGGTAACCCTGTTCAACAAGTGCCGCAATCGTTCCGCCGCAAGCAATCTCGACATCATCGGGATGGGCACCTACGACGATTACATCCAAACGCTCATTCTGTTGCGTCATCGATTCACTCCGGTTGGTGACTTAATGTGGCCGATCGCTCGCCTAACGAGGCTTAATTGCTTTGAGCAAGAAAGTCGGGTTACAAGACTCCAGCCGCAACTTGTCCAGCTGATAGTTGCCCCTCGAGATTTGAACCATCCAAAGCATCGGTTCTATGCCCATCTTGGCTACGAACAATTGTTGCAGGGCAACGACGTAATCCATGCTCATCATGTTCGCGATTAGACATCCGCCAGGCTGCAGCCGGGGCCAAGCGTGCGAAACTAGTTCGGTAACGGCTCGGCCGGTACCGCCCACGAAAATGGCCTCAGGGTCAGGTAGGGATTCCCATGCCTTGGGCGCTTCACCCAAGACGGGTACGAGATTTGTGACTCCGAACTGCTGCGCATTTTCGACCAACAAGTTATAGTCCTCGGCGTCCATTTCGATGGCGTAGGCTTTTCCATTGCGAGCAATTTGGGCTGCCTCGATCGCTACCGAACCACTCCCTGCACCGATGTCCCAAACAATCGATGTGGAGCGTAGATTCATCTCGCCCAATGCGATCGAGCGCACTTCGTTTGGCGTTAGCAGTCCACGTTTGGGCTTGCTCTGTCGGAACAGTTCGTCAGGATTTCCGAATAAACGTCGATTGTCCGACTTAGACTGTTTATCCGGCACACCCGTCTGCCGGACCATGACCATGACGTTTAAAGGAGCGAAGCGTTGATTGACGATATCCGTCAGTGTGCTGCGAGTCACCCGTTCATCCGGAGCCCCCAGGTTTTCGCAAACATAGACGGTAAAATAGGATATCCCTTTGGAGAGCAGCTCTTCGGCTAACCGTGATGGAGGTACTTCTTCGGACGTAAAGATCCCTACCTTTTCGGCGGACCGAATGCGATCGACGACTCGATCCAGCGGTTGTGAAGCGAGATTGGTTAAATAGGCTTCGTCCCAACTTTCTTTCACACGTGCAAAGGCTAATTGCATGCTGCTGACGTGAGGTAGTACGTCAAAACGGTCCTTGCCAAGTCGATCGCAAAGGAACCGAGCTGTGCCATAAAACAATGGATCGCCGTTTGCCAAGACCACCGTTGGGCTGTTGGAAACATCCAAAGAATTCGCGAGTCGGTCCAAGTCGGCCCCAATGATCTCCTTTCGGCCCAGGAAATTAGGGAACTTGGCCAGAAGTCCAGGGGTTCCTACAAGAACACTGGCAGCTTGGATGCAATCGGCCGCATGTTTGGTTAAACCTTCCGCCCCGTCGTCGCTAACTCCGACTATCATTATTTTCGTTGTTTTTGCCATGAGTAAAGTTATAACGAATCTTTTTCGGGACACAAACACCAAGTGATAACGCAGCTACGTTTAAACCCCTAGTTGTGCGACGCTCCGCGTCGCAAGAATCACGACGCGGAGCGTCGTGCATGTGCGTTTATCGGCATCGATCATAAGTCGGGCTGAGCTGCACGCTAATGCGTTGCGGCTTGTTAGTCGAGCGGCAGAATCAATCTTAACAAGTGGCATGGGCGTCCCGCCCATGTTTTGACGGGCGAGACGCCCGTGCTACGAGATGGCTACCGTAGGATTTCAACTGCCCCTCGCCTTAGCCGAAGGGCATAGCCCACGGTTTGCGGCCCACGTTGTGATCGACGCCTGTTTATCAACCCCCACTTGAATCTGACAGAGCACTAGCCCCAATTGCCTTGCAATGAGTTATGATACGAATATAAAGTTCAGCTGTTTGATCGAATCGCTTAGACCTACCGGAGCTAACAACGCATGAAATTGCACTGCTTAGGAACGGCTGGTTACCACCCCAGTGCAACGAGACACACAAGTTGTTACTTTATCCCGGAAGCCAGTCTCGTGCTGGATGCAGGCAGCGGCCTGTTTCGATTGGAGCAGTTACTCGACCAAGAGGAGATCTCGATTCTCCTGAGTCATGCCCATCTAGACCACGTGTTTGGCTTGACCTTCTTCTTGGATTTTGTAGCGGTAACGCCACTTCGAAAAATCCATGTCTACGGCGAGCGGGTGAAGATTGAGGCGATTCAACAACACCTCTTTCACGAGCTCCTATTTCCTGTTTTGCCTCCGATTGAATGGCATGCAATTGAGGAGCTAGGACCGGTGTTTCCCCTGAATGGTGCGAGCTGCCGATGGTTTCCTTTGGAGCACCCTGGAGGAAGTGTTGGCTATCGTATTGACTGGCCAAGTTTATCGCTTGCCTATATTACCGATACTACCGCGTCTACGCAGTCCGCATACTGGGGCGAGATACAAGGTGTCGACTGGCTGATTCACGAATGCAATTTTTCCGATGATTGGATCGATCTAGCCATCAAAACAGGTCATAGCTGGACGACTGCCGTTTTGGAGAGCGCCGCTAAGGCTGGTATTCCACGGCTGATTCTCACGCATATCAACCCTTTGGCGGGTGAGTTGGACCCCTTGGGGCTGGCCCAGGTGACCGCAAAAATACCGCGCCAAACGCCACGTCAGATTGTAGTGGCCAGCGATTCTTTGGTCGTTGACCTGTCAAGCCTTTGAAACATTTGGGCATCCCCATATACTTGAGCCCGAACAGCGTGGCTGAGAATGGATGGACAACACCCTAGGTTGCGAGGAAACAACATCATGATGAATCCCTACAGTTCACTAAGCGATGACTTCTACATCAATATGCACTTGCATACTGAGATGGACCTTCCGAACCAACGAGAAACGGTTCTGCATTTTTTTGAACAGATGCAACGTCGGTATCCAAAACTACGTCACTTTTACCAACGTGAACGTGGTGAATTTATCCTGGAAGAGGACAAAGAACACGGCGCATATCGCTGGATCGCGGCGGAGCCGCGTCGCATGTGCAGTGGAATCGTCAATCCGAATTCTCTTGAGGAAGCCATGGAGCAACATTGCGAAGTGCTCGATGTGGTACCACATACTATGTCCATCAGTAAACTGGACTGCGAATCTATCGGATTGATGTATGGTTTCGACTACGCGTGCCGCGGCAATCACAATCAGATCCTTGCCGACGCAATCGGGATGCCGATGGGCTTCGAAGCGATGGCTCAGCGAATGGGTTCACAACTCATGAGTTACGAGCCTGTAATTCAAATGTCGCTCGATGACGTCTTCCGAACGCACGCGCGCATCCACTTCGAAACCCGAACGACAGTCTTCCAAGCCAAATCAGGCGAGTACAGCGAAGATCTACTGAGCGTGTATATCACTGTTCGTCGCTTTGATTCTCTCGGTCCGGACGAAGAATTTAAAACCGAAGTGCTCCGTCTGGAGTATTTGCTCCGAGAGCTGATGGACAACTACATCATTGAAAGCATTCTCAAGCCACTGCAGAACTGCATTGCCGCTAGGTAACCAGACCGTAGCGTCGGCCCCTGGCCCGAGTTTCGCACGGCCCAGAGGGCCATGCTACTGGTAGATTTCAGCCTGCCGCTCGCCTTAGTAACTTTTGGCGAAGATCGCTTGCGTCTTGGTGGGCTGGCCTGTCAAGAAACAAGTACCTTCACCGGGGGGCGGGCCCAACGGTATACATCGAATAGTCACTTTGAGTTCGTCGAGCAGAGGTTGAACTGCTTGTTCGCCGGCAAACCAGCACCTAGCAAATCCTCCACCAGTCGATCGGCCTTGCTCGTCGTCAAGTTGGAAGAAACTTCTAAACTCTGCTTCTGAGCGGAGCTCAACGGTGTTCGCTTTTTGCATGGCTAGGGCTCGTTCAAAGAGATTGTCTTGCATCTCTTGCAGCAACTTGGATATGCCGCTGACTAATTCAGCCCGCGGCATGGACTGACTTTGATTGGTGTCGCGTCGTCCAACGAAGGCGGCCGCGTTGGCGATGTCCTTTGGACCAACTTCGACTCGGATAGGCACGCCTCGTTTGATGTGGTACCATTTCTTGTCGCCACCACGCATGTCTCGGTCATCGATATCGACTCGGATTTTCTGATCTGTGTATATTTGTGATGTCAACTCTTGCTTAAGTGACTTGCAGTAGTCAAGCACCTCGGTCTTCTGGTTTTCATCGCGATATATTGGAATAATCACGATCTGAGAAGGAGCCAATCGGGGCGGCAATACCAGTCCATCGTCATCCGAATGGGTCATGATCAGTGCACCGATCAATCGCGTTGACATACCCCAAGATGTTGTCCAAGCGTAAGCCACCTCGCCGTTTTTGTCCTGGAATTTGATCTCTTGCGCTTTGGCGAAGTTTTGGCCGAGGAAGTGCGAGGTGCCTGCCTGTAGCGCCTTGCGATCTTGCATCATGGCCTCGATGGATAACGTCGTGACAGCGCCAGGAAAACGCTCTCCCGCAGTCTTTTCACCTTTGATGACAGGCACGGCCATGTAGTTTTCGACGAAGTCCGCATAGACCTCGAGCATCTTGCTCGTCTCCTCCATGGCTTCTTCGGCCGTTGCATGTACGGTATGCCCCTCTTGCCAAAGGAACTCCGTGGTGCGCAAAAACAATCGAGTCCTCATTTCCCATCGAACGACGTTTGCCCACTGATTGATCAGGATTGGCAAATCACGATAGGATTGAACCCATTTTGCGTAAGTGGCGCCGATGATCGTTTCGCTAGTTGGTCGAACAATGAGTGGCTCCTCAAGTAAACCAGCTGGCCGCAGGCCTCCCTTTCCGTCCGACTCAAGCCGATGGTGGGTGACGACGGCGCATTCCTTGGCGAATCCCTCGACATGCTTGGCTTCTTTTTCGAGGAAGCTCATCGGAATAAAAAGTGGGAAATAGGCGTTTTGGTGCCCAGTGTCTTTGAACATCTGATCCAGGACTTTTTGCATATTCTCCCAAATCGCATATCCCCAGGGCTTGATGACCATGCAACCGCGCACCGCGGAGTTTTCAGCGAGGTCCGCACCCTTGATAACCTGTTGATACCACTCTGGGTAGTCTTCAGCTCGGGTTGGAGAAATGGCGGTTTTTGCGGGGCCCATGTGTCAACTTCAAAATGCGAAAAGGGAAAACGTGTACTTCGACATACAGTCGTTTGCACAGTTTATCCCATTCGCCAGATAGGACCAGCCCGCTGTCCCACGTAGGTCCGGCTGCTGCACGTAGGTCCGGCTGTCCTCAGCCGGAAGACAGGCAACTCGGCGGAATTGATTCATCGTACTCGTACTCAGGCGTATGCCGGTCCTCGTCCTCGTCCTCGTCCTCGAACTCGAACTCGAACTCGAACTCGAAAATCCAGATGATTCGATGAATACGAGTACCGGTGTTACTCAGCTGAGGACGGGCTGCCCACTTTATCTACGCGGCTGAACGCCGGTTACGGGCATTCGAGGCGGGGGTGCCGCCTTGAATGGCCATAATGTCCGAGGGTCGGACACCCTAGCTGGGTCGAAGAGCAAGTCGCTCGAAGAATTCGTTGAACGGAGCCTCGGGAAATCCGACGAGTCGGTTCCCCAACCAAGTCCCTCAACCTCTCGGACAATCTGCTGTACGCGGTCCGCAATGATCTGATCTCGCTGAAGAGTTCGCTTGTTGTGAATCTCCTTGAGTTTGGCGAGCTGCTCCTCTAAAGCTTTAAGTTCCTTCGCCTTTCCCTCTTGTCGCTGATCGAATTGCTCGCCAACGGCACTCTTTAACTTAGCTGCTACGGCGTCTTTTTCGGCTCCTTCCGCAGTCTTGAGCTGCCGAGCAAGTCCGGCTACGTTTTCGTCGAGATTGTTTTCAACCAGCGCCAGGGTACTTTCACTCCCGGCCGTAGTTAGACCTGACCAAGCCTTACTGACAGAAGCTCTCGGAGTCCTAGCAGGACCGAATGGGTCTTGCCCTAGTGTTATGCAACTCCATGCGCCGCCTACAGCGGAGATGGATACGAGTGCGAAGGCAAATTTTCGTTTCATGTTAATTCCTTGATTGCAAAGCGAAATGAAAGGGTAGATTACAAAAAGGTAACGAGCACTTTCCAGGTGCCGTCAGCCTGCGAGTTTACGTGAACCTGAGGCGCTAGCCATGGACACTCACTTGAGCCGCAACGCGCTAGCGTGCGGGCAGGAAGGCAAGTAGTCACTCGCGAATCCGGCCCTCATGCTAGCGCATTGAGGCTCAAAATTTACATCATTGAGGCTTAAGATTTACTACATTGAGGCTCTAAATTTACAAAGTGAGTGCCATTACGCGCTAGCCCCCAGCGACCATCTATGGAACCTGTGACTTCTCGTAGGCATCCATCTCTCTTTTCAACCGACGAAGGTCATTGTCGAATGTATCCATAATGGGCAACGCATCGGCTCGTTGATAGCTCTGATGAAGCATCCAAGCACGCTTGCGAATGGACTCCTCACCCTCGACAAATCTTTCGTCGTTTAGCCAGTCTTTGTTCGATCGAGCAACATCGGAGTTGGATGGAGTATTTGGGGTCGCCATGTTGGTCTTGTCTTCACCTCGATTGGTTTCCAATAGGGCATTGGTTTCCAATAGGGGCGGCATCAGCCAAGCCGCCACGCACGTGAGTGCTACCACCGCCATGACGACAACAGTGACTTCTTTCCAATAATTCGACGGTGCTTTTGCAGGTTGACCATAGTCGAGCCGAATGGGCTTCGTGTTTTGCGATGGGTTCTCCGCATGGGCAATCTCTTTCTCTAGAAGTGTTGCAACAGTGATCGCATCTGGAAAACGATCACCGGTTTTTTTGGATAGCAGTTTGAAGATGAAGCGTTCGAGCCACTCTGGGATCGATGGGGATTGTTCACATATCGATCGCGGTTCTTCATGCACAATACGTTGCATCGAGCTATAGATCGACTCGCTTCGGAATGGTGAATGCCCGGTGCACATCGCGTACATCACCGTCCCGAGACTAAATAAGTCCGACTGCACAGTGCACGTCTCACCACGCACTTGCTCGGGTGCCATATACTGCGGAGTACCTGCGATGAACCCGCTGCGTGTATGGCTAGCATCGCTGTTGACGCGAGCCAGACCAAAGTCAGCTACACGAACGCGTTCGACACCTCGATCCAGCAGGATATTGGCAGGCTTGATATCGCGATGAACCAGTCCACATTCGTGGGCCGCCGACAATGCCAATGCTATTTGACGAGCGATTCGCAGCAGCGACAAAGCGTCCAATGGCCCCTGTTTTCGTATGCGTGATTCGAGTGTGCCGCCTGGAACATACTCCATTGCAAAATAAGGGATACCGCGATGTTCATCGACGGTGTACACCGGGACGACATGCTCGTGTGAAATGGCGGCCATGGCTCGCGCCTCCATTGCAAAACGTTTTCGAGCGGCTGCCACGCTGGCCAAAGCGGGATCGAGTACCTTCAAGGCAACGTTTCGACTAAGCGCCGAATCGATCGCGCGAAATACGATCCCCATCCCGCCGCGACCGATGATCCCTTGGATCTCATAATTGCCGATCCGCCCCATCGATGCAGGGTCGTCCGTTGGCCCAAGTAATGATAGATCGATCGAATGGCTTGAATGGGATGATTCACTCGATCCAGTGCCCACCCAAGAGTTTTGTTTGTCGGTCCATTGCGGCATTTCCATAGAGCTTGAAAGCATAGCAGCTGCAGTATCGAGAGTCGCAGATCCACCCGCAATCTCGACTAGCATTGCTTGGCATGTTGGACATGTTGCAATATGCTCTTCAAACTGGTTGGTTTCTTCGATACTAAGCGATTCGCTAATAAGGAGCTCAGCAGTTTTTCGATCACACAATATCATCTTCTGTCTCCTTGAGTTGGGGACATAACCGTCATCGATTCGATTACCGACTTGAGCCTAGCCAGCACACGGCATTTGGCCGAGTAAACGGTTCCAGTCTTCATTGAAAGCTGCACTGCAACGTCCTCGGCCGACTTGCCATCCACGGCGGTCAACCAAAACGCCATCCAATGTTGCGTGCTGACTTCTTTCTGAACAATGGCCGAGGCACAGTAAAAAGACCAACGGCGATCGTCTTCATCGTTGGCCGGAACAACGGTGGCTATCTCCCCAATCTCGATTGCAAATCCGCTCCCACCCGTTCCCTGCCCGACGCGGGAACGTTGCCTTGTGATTTGCAGCGTGATGCGACGTGCCGCTTCGGCGAGCCACGCACGAAAACTACCCACACGTCCGGAAGGCTTCCAGTTTGCGGCTGACCGATGGACCGCCAAGAGGACTTCCTGAACTACGTCCAATGCGTCATCCGGTTGTAGGCCATGGCTACGTGCGAAACGGTAGACCGGTTGTTGGTAGTGTTCCTCAAAAAAGGCCCAAGCGTCAGCATCATCCCGATCGGCTAACCGTCGGATTAAGCTAACTCGCGTTTCAGGCCAATTGGACATGGGATACTCACTGCATTTTCGCCAAGAAGCTGTGCTTTGGATAATGATAAATGCAGCGGCTATTCCAAACCTTGCATAAATTGGCAAAACAAATGGTAATCACATTGTTCGGAACTTGAGCCGTGGTCGCTGGCTGTGCCCCCGACAGATGCGTTTTGGCGTTCTAAAATTGGGCGTCCCAACTACCGTTCCCCTCGACTTCGCCCGCCTCCGGCGAGCAAAGACGGGCAAAGACGAGGGGAACGCGAGTCGATTCGCGAGCGCCGGGCGTTAGGACGCCAAAACAAGGTTGGTGGGGGACAAGCCTGGGCTGTTAAAAAACTGGCATTGACACGTGTTTGATTGGGATCGTTTTTGTTCCGCAGGAATTGCGATGAATTAACGAAGTTCAAGGGCACCACTGCCCTCGGAGGTCGTCCAGCTTATTGGCCAAGGTTTTCCCGAGTAAGTCACCCTCCCTCGGGAAGGGTCGGCCTTGGGCCGGGGAGGGTGACCCGAATTGTTCAATCGCTTCTTCCACTTCACCCTCCCCTCGCTTCGCGAGACCCTCCCAGAGGGCGGGTGACTAAGCTGGACGACCTCCTCGTGCCGGTGGACCCTTGACTGGTAGGCTAGATGCGAACGTTTCAACGCTGCGCTCCCGTCCCCCCCTTCTTTCGTACGCCAAAGGCGAACGAAAGAAGGGTGGGGGGACGATCGATTCGTGAACGTTAAGAGGCTAGCCATTCAGTCTTGCTTCCATCGAGACGAGCTCGATGGAGAGCTCAATTCAACGCCATTCGGCACGAGACCGCTGGGGTCTCTCACGGAACAAAAGTT
>JAYVPJ010000060.1:0-28708 GCA_043757445.1 Pirellula sp.
TGGGAGGCGAATAACCCAAAATCATGGGTTCACTCGATTCTGTTAGAATACCTGAAATCCGATCAACCAAACAGACCTCCCCGAAACGCCGGATGAGCCCACGTAAAAGTGAGACTTGCTCGGCTTTGAATTGTCAGCATCCTCTTTTGTGTAGTCGAACGTGACGTCAAACAGGACGAATTGTTCGGCGTTGCAGGATGAGGAAGATAGGTAAAGTGACGCGATTGAAAGCAAAATCAATCGCGTTGCCAAAATGTTGGATAGGACGTGGTACACTGTCGGAATTGTCATCGTTTTCCTTTGAAGGATGTATGCTGTTCGAACGTAGCTTTCAAAAAATGTTGCCGCGTCGGCCTGACGATATGCCGACCAACTTGTCGGCAACCGATACAATATTTTTTAGTTTGCAAATGTCGGGCTAAGGTGGGACACAGGCATTTACCCAGTAGTCACGTGTTGCAATCGATATAAACAAGCCAACTCCGGATATTTGATTGTATCTTGAATCATGAGTCAAACAAGAATTTGCAGGTTCCTCATTGCAGCAGTTGCCATTCTTGAATTTGCAATTCCGGTTGTTGGCGATGACAAGGAAGATTCGAGAAAGATTGGTGATGCGTGGCAGGATCGACGCAATCCTGTTGCGAAGATTTGGGGGGGACAACGAATAGACCATTGGGCGTTGAAGGTTCCGGTTCGAATGATTGTACCTAATGTTGGGATCTCCTCTTGTGCGCTGGCGCCAGCCGACTGTTTCGTGCTGAGCAAGCAGCAACAGGTTGGGCTTTGCCTCTCCAATGAAGCAGATCGAAGGACTCTCATTCGACGCGCAACATTGGATCTGATTGGCCTACCACCTACCGTAGAAGAAATGCAGAATTTCATATCCGATGAAACGGCAGATGTATATGAACGCTTGGTCGATCGATTGCTGTCTAGCCCACAGTACGGTATGCGTTGGGGGCGGCATTGGTTGGATGTCGTACGATATGCCGACACCAACGGGTTCGAAAGAGATGAATTCAAGTCGACGATGTGGCGGTATCGCGACTATGTCATAGACTCGTTCAATTCAGACTTGCCATTCGATCAGTTCGTTCGCGAACAGATCGCCGGTGATGAGCTGGCCTCAACAGAGCCTGGGCATCCTCGTAGCCAGCTACGGTTTACGGCAACTGGCTTTTTGCGATTAGGACCGTGGGACACGACCAAGTCGAAGTTTGATACCGAGGAAGCGGGCAGAGATGAAATCATGGTCGATTTGACCAACACCACAGGTTCGGCATTTCTTGGCCAGACTCTTGCATGTTGTCGATGTCACGATCACAAAACCGACCCATTGTTACAAGCCGACCACTATCGACTCCGAGCATTTTTTGCAGGAGTTGTCTTCGAAGACGAAAAAGGGATCAATTCCAGTGAGGAAGAAGCGAGAATCGTTAAGCAAAACGCTGAAGTCGATGCCCGACTCGAGCCAGTGCTGTTGACCTACAAAGCGGCTCTTCAACCAGGCCGAGAACGCCTAAGAACTCAAACTCTCCGCTCATTTCCTGAGGAAATAGTCAAGCTCTTGGAACTCCCCGAGGACCAGCGAGATGCGACTACCAACCAGATGCTGTACCCCTATCTAAAGAAGCTCGATTTTTACGACATTGACGTCGCAGACCAACTATCGCAAGTTGAAACACCAGTCTATCTCGAAGCGCTTCGTTTGGTTCGTGAGCTCGAAAAGGAGAAACGCGAATTCGACACGATATACTGCGTAAAGGACAAGGAGTCGGATATCCCGGCAACTCATGTGTTGGAGGGTGGCGCTTATACGGATCGAAGACAAGAAGTGCAACCTGGAATTTTTTCCCTTTTAGACCCGAACGTCTCCGAGGTCGTTTCTCCGAAAAATTGCGAGAGTACGGGCCGTCGAACGGCACTTGCTCAATGGATCGCCTCCGAAGGGAATCCTTGGACTGCACGCGTAATGGTCAATCGCATTTGGCAGCACCACTTTGGCCGCGGGATTGTCGCGACGCCCGATGACTTTGGCTACAGCGGCATCGCCCCAAGTCATCCGGAGCTTCTCGACTGGTTGGCCGTCGAATTCGTTCGAAGCGGTTGGTCGATAAAACACATTCATCGATTGATCATGCATTCTGCTACCTATCGACAATCAAGTCATGTAACGAGCGAAACGCTAGTAGCAGATCCAAGCAATCAATGGTTATCTCGCCAAAACATGCGACGAATGGACGCCGAGACATTGCGAGATTCTATTTTGGCGGTTGCGGGCAGCCTGGAACTAGTCATCACAGGACCTCCATTGTGGCCTGAAGTTCCTGAGGCCGTTCTTCGCGCGCAACCAGGGATCTATGAGAACTCGGGGCGACTTCAGGGCTATTATACCAGCCCCGAAAAATCCACCAATGTTCGTAGTATCTTGCTCGTTAGGAAACGGTCGGTCCCACTTCCGTTCCTTTCCGTCTTCAATTTGAGCGATGCAAGCGGAACGTGCGGAAGACGCGAGGTAACCAACAATGCACCGCAGGCGCTCTCGTTGCTCAACAATCCTGAGAGTACTCGCGGTGCGTCTCTCTTTGCAATGCGTCTCGCGTTGGCACACCCCGAGAGCTTTCAGGAGCAAATCGATGACGCCTTTTGGTCCGCGTTCGGACGCGCGGCAAACCCAGACGAACTTGCGCTACTGCATCAATCATGGAAATCGATCACCGACCGCCTTCAGCCTCGAAGCGAGAACGGAATCGAGGCTTCAAAACCATCGATCCAACCAGAGACAGATTTCCGGAATCCAAGCGTCGAGCGGCTGGCGTTCGCTGAGTTATGTAGGGCGATACTCAACTCCAACGAATTCATCTTTTTTGAGTAATCTAACCCATGGCTAGTCCAGTAAGCAACGCCCACAACGATCCTAACATTCATGCGAAGCGACCAGGGTGCCGTCGAAGCTTCCTCCACCATGCAACGGCTGGCGTAAGCAGTCTGGCGTTTGCGACTATGACGCAACAACAAGGCCGCGCAGTTACGTCAGATGAAGACTCGATCCCGATCGACCCCGTTCAGCCACTCTTGCCAAGACCAACGCATTTTCCAGCGAAGGTCGATCGAATGATCTTCTTGTTCCAGTACGGCTCACCAAGCCAAGTGGATACCTTTGACTATAAACCCGAGTTGCAGAGACGGGAGGGACAACCTCTGCCGGATAGCTATCGAGCCAACCCAAAACTCGCACATACGCTGACGTATGGCCGAGAGTTGATGGCCAGTCCCTTTGGCTTTAGCCAGCACGGGACAAACGGACTTTGGGTCTCCGAACTTTTTCCTAACGTCGCGAAACATGCCGACGATCTTTGTGTCGTTCGATCCATGTTTGCAGAAAGCAATAATCATGCACCGGCTTCCTTAAGCATGAACACAGGAGTGCTTGTCGAGGGAAAACCAAGCCTCGGGTCTTGGTTGACCTATGGTCTGGGAAGCGTAAACCAAAACCTTCCAGGGTATGTCGTTTTGTTCAACGTTGGCCCGTACGGCGGTCCAACCAACTTTGCAAACGGATTCCTGCAACCGGCCTTTAGCGGTATCCATTTCAGGTATTCAGGACCACCGGTACTCGATCTGGTTCCACCCTCCATACTTGAAAGTACTCAACGTCAAACGATAGATTTGGTTCAGCGCCTCAATCGAATGCATCAAGCGTCGCGAACGGGACACCCGGAGTTGGATGGTCGAATTGCAGCATATGAGCTTGCGTATCGGATGCAGGCGGAGGCGATGTCGATCGGTGACTTGGCATCCGAAACCAAAGAGACTCAAGACGCGTACGGTATTCACGAAAAGGAAACGGCCGAGTATGGCCGGATGTGTCTGCTGTCTAGACGGCTTGTGGAGAGCGGGGTCCGGGTCGTTCAGCTGTTCAATGGTGTTGCTAGCCCAAAGGATGGTTGGGACGCCCATACCAAGCTCTTCGAAAACCATCGCTATAACGCTAGACGAACAGATCAACCGATTGCTGCGTTGTTGGCCGATCTCAAACAGAGAGGATTGCTCGAGCGAACCTTGGTCGTGTGGTGCGGCGAGTTCGGTCGAACTCCAATGTGGGATTCAGGTAGTGGTCGATTGCGGTCGGATGCCGGCCGAAATCACAATCCTCTTGGTTTCAGCATTTGGATGGCAGGGGGCGGAATTCAAGGTGGGAGAACGATTGGCTCGACGGACGAATTTGGCTTGTTCGCACAAGAGAGTCCATACAGTGTCCGCGACCTACATTCGACTATTTTGCACGCCTTCGGTCTCGACTCCAACGATTTGTACTTTACCAACAGTGGCCGCCAGGAACGGCTCATCGGCGTCGCGGACAGCGCCAAATTAATCAACGGTTTGTTTGGATAGCTCGGAAGTAGGTCGGGAATGTCCATAGATGGGAGGCACGCCCCGACGCTGTGATTTTATGTGGGCGAGTCGCTCTGCGACTCGCGCCAACAGATGAAATGGAAGGCCAAAGATCTAAAATGATTCCGAGTTGCATCGCGACTCGCCTGCGTTTCTAAAAAATCACAGCCTCCCAGAGCGTTAGCGAAGGGCGTGTAGAGCTTGGCAAATGATGCTGGCTTGTCTCTTCATCCGACAGCCAGGTATTGGGGACAGGGTTTGTAGGTTCAGGATTCGAAAGAACTTGTTCGACGTGCCTTGGTCTATTCTGGATTAGTGCGTTGAGTTTGGCCAAGAGAAGAGTGGGACTGGGTTCTATAATCGGAATCCATTCGATCACTAAACAACGGACGGATGGATTCGAATGATGGGACAGTAGCGGCCAAACCGAATTATAGTCACCTAGCTTGAATAGAATCGTTGCCGCCAATGCCCGTCGACGATCATAAGCATTCGATTCGTTTCAGGTCTCTCCATGTTCAGTTGCATCGAGGATCTTGCGCATCTCCTTTTGCATTGATTTTGAGTCCTTTGGTTTCCCAAAAAGAATCGGGAACAGATCGCTCCTTGCATTCCAGCCGTACTCTACAAGATCGGCAGGCTCACCGTCGAAAAGCTCGACTGCAAAACTCGCTGCAACCGATGCATCTGACCCGGCATCTGTTCACGACACTCGCATCGAAGGGCAGCAGACTGATGCCAGCGCGATTGCGTAACATCGAGTCGAGCGGAGCGGATTCGTATTGAGCTACAAGAAGCTTTCTGGTTCTAGGTTCCGCTCGGACTTGCAGAACGATTCTCGGCAGTTCCATAACACTTGCAACGTTGAGTTGCTTTAGCAGCGAAGCCGCATTATCCGCTGCAGCAAATTCCTTTTCGCGTGCCCGAATGAAAAGCCAGCCTGCAATTGCACCCACGCAAATCAGCATGAGTCCGACGAGATCGAATGGGTCGACTAGTAGCATTTGCCGCGAAGTCCAGTATGCGTGGGCTAGGAGTAGACGAAGAAACGGCTGTGCTCGCCGCCCCGACCGGTGGTTGTCACCACCGGCAGAACATCTGTCGGGCCTAACCTGGTAACGCACTCCGGCTAAAGAATAATCTTGGCTAATGAATAAACCGAGTTAGCGAGGCGTTGGTCTACACGAGACTAAATGCAGTGTCCCTCATCCCTCACCTCATCCCTCATGCTATGCGGAATCGGTCAATTTCGTTTGCCCCCGAGCCGTAAGCGACGGTGCAATTCCACGGCCGTCGCCGACGGCTCAGGGTTAAACGGGGTTAATCGCAAGGCAAATCGGTGATAGTTGCATATTTTTTTGCAATTGGCTTTGCTGGCGTCGAATCGACATTGGCAGAGACTATCTATTTCCACTAAACTCCCCACTTGTCGCGACTCAACATCCTTTCGCTAGCATTGCTGAGATCGGGGCGAATCGAGGCGCACTTCTGCTACGCTGCAGAGTATTCAATTCAATCCACAGGGAGGGTGGTCATGGGCAAGGAATCCATTCGCTTTATACACGCCGGGGATTTTCATCTCGAGCGTCCCATGCAGGATCTCATCGATCTGCCTGAGCATCTCAAGCAGACGCTTGTTGACGCTCCATGGAAAGCAGCGGAAGCGATCTTTGAGACCGCTATCGTCGAAAACGTGGACTTCGTACTTCTTGCTGGCGACTTGCTGAACCCTGTGTCCTGTGGTGCCGCGGGGCCAGCCTTCTTACTGGAGCAATTCGAACAACTACAACAACGCAACATTCAAGTCTTTTGGGCTGGCGGTCAAGTCGACGATCCGGATCGTTGGCCTGACGCGGTTGCACTTCCGAGCAATGTTCATTTATTTTCGAAACGCCAACTTGAGCCTGTTGTCTATCGTCGCAACGGTTTTGCGTTGGCCACGATTTTAGGACGATCCAGCGACGGTCGCGAATCGATTCGGGCTGCAGAATTTCAACTCGAGGCCGATGATACATATGTAATCGCATTGGCACATGGAATCGCCGATCGCGATTCATTGCTTAGCCAACGCATCGACTATTGGGCACTGGGGGGGAATCATCAGCGTCAAACACTCCACGGCGAAGCTCCCCACATGCGAATCTGTGGAACGCCTCAAGGCCGTTCTTTTTCAGAGGACGGTTCGCATGGCTATTGGACCGTTGAAGTCGACGGAAATCATGATGCGCAGATCACTGCGCAGGATGTCGACGTTTTTCGTTATGTTACTCAAACCTTAGACACCGAAGATCTCGCTCTCGGTCGCGACGTTCGCCAGTTGATGACCAAACGCGTATCGCGGCTACAATCGGAGAATGGCACCCGCAATCTAATAGTGAACTGGCGGATCGAAATGGATTTGGAAAACGCTTCTCAGGTTGGTCCTGCCGCACTGGAAGAAATACTATCGTGGCTTAGACGCGAGTATGGCCATGGGTCATGCTCTGTTTGGTCGACGGACATCGAAGTCATTTCGCCTAAGGAATTTCCAAAGAAGTGGCAGGAAGAAGAGACTATTTTGGGTGATTTTTTGCGAACGTGTTCCGATAGCCGCAAGAGCCTCGGTAAAAACGTCAATCTTAAGACGCTAGTCGAAAGCGAGACACCGGGTAACCCCACATGGCAATCACTGTTAGTCAACGAAGACGCGAGCACCGTCACTGGCATGCTCGACCGTGCTACATTATTAGGGGTTGATCTCCTGCGTGGTCATAAGATCGATCTCTTAGCATCCACAAGAAAATTTGGAGGTACCAAAGCATGAAGGTACGAGACATTCAGATAGATGGCTTTGGTGTTTGGTCGGGACTTTCCGTTGATTCGCTACCAGATGGCATGACGGTCTTCTATGGCCCCAACGAAGCCGGCAAAACGACATTGATGCAGTTTCTGCGGACGATGCTATATGGATTCACGGCGGAACGTCGGCAGCGATATCTACCCCCTGTTTTCCCCGGCAAGCCCGGTGGCGCGATGCGAGTCAGTGGTCCAGGTGGCGGCTATGAAATCGCACGACGAGCGACATTGAATGACCCAAGTATCGTCGGTCAGCTGACCGTTACAAGCAGCGATGGTGTGACACAAGGTCAACACCGGCTTACTTCCCTGCTCGGCAGTGTTGACGAGTCTATCTTTACGAATGTTTTTGCGATCGGTCTACGCGAGTTGCAAGAGCTAAGTACGTTGGATGATACGGCCGCGGCAGATGAATTGTATAAACTATCGAGCGGCCTTGATCGCGTGTCGTTGGTAGACGTAATGCGCCAACTCAAAACCGCCCGAGGGCAGATCGTTTCGACGTCGGCGGATGTTGGGCAAATGTCGACGATGCTGGCCAAGCGTGAAAAACTCCGCGATGAATTGGAGCAGCATACTGCACGAGGCCGACGATGGGGCGAGCTTGCGGCCCATCGCAAAAACCAGCAGACCGAAATCGAGGAACTGCGTCAACGCAGCGAACAATGGGAGCTCGAAGCCAGAGCAGTCGAAACCGCCTTGCAAGTTCGCGAGCCGTGGGTGCAGAGAGACAACATGCGAAACCGACTCAAAGCACTCAACGCTCGGGTGGATTTGCCGGAGAATGCAGTCGAAAAACTTCGGGAAATACAAGAACAGATAGAAGACAAACGCCGCCAAGTACAAACGGTGAAAGAAGAGCGCAAGCAGATTCGACAGCGGGCTGGCGATATGCCTGTTAGCAAGGGCATCCTCTCTCTAGCAGGAAAAATCGAGGCGGCTGGCGAACAGGGACCATGGATCATTTCGCTGCAGAAGCAAATCCAGCGACTCGAATCGGACTATCTGCAAACGCAAGAACAACTCGTCGAAGATGCCAAGCGACTTGGGCTTAGCGAACAAGATCAGGAAGCGTTGCTCAAAGACAAACGTTTGGCCAATATGCCCGATCTGTCTCGGCAAGCGATCAGTCAATTGGCCGGCCCCGCCCGCGATGTACGGACTCATCAGGTACGACTAAAGCAAGCCAAAGAGCAAGCGATCAACGACAAAAAGGAAGCCGATCGGCTAGCCGCGGAAATCAACGGATTCCTGGCTGTTCGAAACGAAAAGGATCTGCAAAAAGCCCACAAGAATTCCAATGAACTGTTGCTATCGTTGCGTAAGAGTCAGAACTTGGAGGAGCGACTTGATAAGCTAGTCTTGCACAAGCGAGATATCGAAGAAGACGCAGTCAGCATGGAGAGTGAAGAGGGCTTGCCCGTCGATCATGTTTTTCGGCTTGCACCACCGTTTATCCTCGGATCCATCATGCTGGTCCTGGGATTAGGAAAGTTCTTTCATTGGCAATGGACTAATTCCGGTCCGGCAAAAACCGTATCTCAGTTTGCTTTGAGTGCGGTCGAAAAGGTTAATAAAGCAGCCCTTGAGTATGCGGCTGAACGGACGGAAACAACCACGGGCCTTTTACTCTTCTTGCTGGGCATAGCCGTCTTGATCGGGACCTATTTCTTTTGGAAACGACTCGAGGACGGATCCAGCAATGACCTGAAGGATTGCGATTCGCAACTCGAAGCCTTGAATGTTCAAGTTCGAAAGACCGAAGCCGAGCGTGAAGAACTGTTGAAGATGCTGCCAGAACATGGCGGCTCATTGGAGCAGCGTATTCGCGAAGCGGAACACGATGTCGCACAGTGCGAGAGCTACTTGCCCGTTTTGCATAACTTGCAAGCAGCCAAGCAGCGATACAAGACTGTGCGCCAGCATGGAATGGATGCAGCAAGTGGACTTAAATCGGCTCGCAATCAATGGAAAAAGACCCTGGGTCAACTCGGCTTGGCCGATTCTCTTTCGCCAAAAAGCATTCGTGTGCTGGCCGAGGGTTATGAGTCCCTACTACAGACACGCCGCCGCCTCAAGGCGCACGAGGACGAACTGGATCAACGCAAGCTGGAACTATCGACGGGCTTGCAGCGGATCGAAGCATTATCGCTCCAATTGAAAGTCGCGGTTGACGACTCCAATCATGAGTACAAAGATCCGACTGCGCGTACATTGCTGGACCGAGTCGAACAGTCGCGTGACAACTCGCAAAGTAATGCAAACAAAAATACGGACCGGGATCGTCGCGATTTGCGTGAGCGTGGTGAAAAACGCGATCCACGTGACCAGCGCAATCGAGATGAACAAGTTGCATTAAGAGCCGCCGCCGCAACCAATCTGACCAAGGATGGAGTCACGGACGGACCGCTTCTCAAACTGCAAGAACTTTCCAATACGCTGGCGCAGCATCAGCAGTATATCACCCTTCGGCGTCAATTGCGGACGGAAGATGAAGAGTTATCCAAGAAGCAAAAGTCGTTGCAGCGACTGATGGATCGTTGGATACGAGCCCGACAAACGCACTTGGCAGACTTGGGAGTAGAAAACCAACAGCAACTCGAAGATCAGCTCTCGCTCAAACATCAATTCATAAAACTCAAACAGGAAATCGCAGATCTAGACTCGAGGATCAGCGCAATCATTGGTGGGCATGTTCCTTATGATTCGATTGCTCGATTGCTTGAAAATGCCCCGGCCGGGGAACTGGAAAAGCGATGGGAAACGCTAGGACAGCGAGGCCAACAGGCAGATGAACGCGTATCGCAATTGCTGCAACGCCAAGGCGAGACTGCGCAAGAAATGAAAAGTCTTGCGGCTGACCGCCGTCTGGCCGAAGTAAAGCTTGAATTGGCTTGCTTGGAAAAACAACTTGCTGCCTGCGCCGAACATTGGCGAACGCTTGGTGCAACCACATGCATGCTGGAAAAGGTGTGCGAGGTATACGAGACAGAAAGACAACCCGAGACGTTACGGGAAGCCTCTGCGTTTCTTAAGCAGTTAACCGATGGCAAGTACGTACGCGTATGGACGCCGCTCGGAAAAAATGCGCTACGGATCGACAATGAAAAAAACCAAAGTTTGCCTCTGGAGGTGCTAAGCCGGGGCACGCGTGAGGCTGTCTTTATCGCTCTACGACTATCGTTGGCAGCCGCCTATTCGCGTCGTGGTGTCACGCTACCACTTGTACTCGATGACGTCTTAGTCAATTTTGATTCCATTCGAGCAACACACGCTGCAAAGGTCCTGCGGGACTTCGCGTCGCTTGGCCATCAAGTGATCATGTTCACATGCCATGAACATATCATGCGCATTTTCAATAACATTGACGTTCAAGTGCGAATACTGCCTACTCAAGGTCAGACCGGTGATGCGAGAATCTACCAGCCACACGATGTGCCTGTGCAAAAGGTTGTTCGTCGGGCTCCTGAGGTCGTCGTGGAGAAACCTGCCGTCGTCGCTCCTGTGCCAATGGTACCGAAAGTCGTGGAACCACTGTACGTCGAACACATGCCGTTGCCACCTATTGAATTGCCATCTGCTCCGATGATACCAGCGCCAGTGATACCAGCGCCAGTGATGCCAGCGCCGGTGATGCCAGCGCAACTGATGCCTGTGATGGCTGAGCCACTGATGCCTGTGATGAAAGCAATCGAGCATCCCGCCCCGTCCAAAGTGGAGCGAATTGGTCGAAAGCCGCGTCGGCAACCGTCCCCGGAACGGATCAGGCCTGTTCAACGTGAACCTGTTGGTCTCGAACGCCTATGGTATGACTATGATGACGAGCCTGTGGAAGAAACGGCAAAGCGACTTTGGAACGAGATAGACCAAATGAATTTACCGCTTGTAGGCGAACCGCACGACCTATGGTGGAGCATCGCCAAAGGAAATGCTGACTAGCCGCGTGCCAAGATACTGGACTGCCATGGGCATGCTAAGATGAACAAAATGAACACTGTTTGGCAATTTGCAACAGCCGCTAACATTCGCTTTGGTCGCGGATGCTGCATGTCTCTGCAGGATGAGTTACTTCGTCTTAACGTAACAACCCCCCTCATCGTTACGGACAAGACGATCGCAAGCTTGCCCAAGGTTGCACAGTTACTACAAATTCTGCGTGAGTCTCGCATGCGCGTATATGTTTTCGATGGATGCGTTGCAGAGCCACCCATTGAGACGGCCATTTCGGCAATCGATGTCGGGTTATCCCAGCGCGCCGATGGAGTGGTGGCTATTGGCGGCGGAAGCAACTTGGATATTGGAAAGATTGTGGCGACGGTGTTACGTCACGGTGGGACTCCGAGGGACTATTTTGGTTTCGACCTGGTTCCCGGTCCGGTCTTGCCTTTGATCGCAATGCCAACGACCGCCGGCACAGGGAGCGAAGTCTCACATGCGGCGGTTCTAACCGATACGGTTGCGCAAAACAAAGTCAGCACGCTCAGTAGGTGGCTTCGACCTGCTGTAGCGATTGTCGATCCTGCACTAACAGATTCCTGTCCACCCAAAGTAACCGCTGATAGCGGTATTGACGCTTTGGTTCATGCGATTGAGGCGGTCACGACCAGGGACTATAGCGAGATGACGGGCGTCGACCCACAAGCCAAAGCCTACGAAGGGAGTTACTCGTTAACCCGACTTATGGGAGGCGAAGCAATTCGATTGATCGGCCAATTTCTAGTGCGGGCGTTTCAAAACCCGAACGATACTGATGCTCGAGACGCTATGGCATTGGCAGCTATGTTGGCTGGAATGGCATTCTCAAACAGCGGGGTCGCGCTGGTACACGCACTTGAGTATCCCATCGGTGGATTGACGCATTGCAGTCATGGCGAGGGGAACGGATTGTTGTTGCCGCATGTGATGCGATTCAATCTGCCCGCGTGCGTCAATGCGATGGCCGAAGTAGCGAGCTGGTTAGGCGTCGATACGAGCGGTCTAACTAGCATCACTGCGGCCGAATCGGCAGTCGCCGCGGTTATCCAGCTTCAACATGCAGTTTTCATTCGGACAAGATTAACGGAGCTTGGACTTAACAGAGATCAAATACCTTGGGTTGCGGCCCAAGCGTTTAAGATCAAACGGCTTATGGACGTGAATCCGCGTCGACCGACGGAATTGAATCTGGTAGAGATTCTGGAGAACGCTTTTTAGGCTCCGATGTTTTGGCTAGGCGAAGAGAAAGTCAAAGTGAGAGACGCGTTGCACGACAAAGCTTAGCCTTGTATGTAGACTTTCAGATAGTGGTTCTCAACGGCTATCAAGTCGAACTGGGCCTTCACCACGTCTCCAATGGAAACCATTCCAACCAACCGACCTTCGTCGAAAATCGGAAGATGTCGCACTCGATGCGATGTCATCATTCCCATGATGTTTCCGACTTCGTCGCTCGGATGGCCCGTAATCAGTTTCCGGGTCATAAAGTCGCAAACCATGAGATTGCCAAGGCTCTGCTTATGGCTATTGATGGCTTTCAAGATATCGCGTTCGGTGATGATACCGACGATCGATTCGGCTTCCGCAACCATAAGGGAACCGCAGTTAAAATGCACTAAACGCTCTATTGCGTAGGCCAAAGTGGCGCTAGGTGAGATTTGGTGGACCTTGTCCCCTTTGGTCTGGAGGATCTCATAAACACGCATGATAAGTACCTCTCAATCATTAACAAGTGACTTCACGCTCTTCAAGACCTTTAAAGGCAATTTAGCCGTCGCTGTCGTCACATGCAAGCGTT
Source organism: Pirellula sp. (assembly GCA_043757445.1). Lineage (GTDB taxonomy): Bacteria > Planctomycetota > Planctomycetia > Pirellulales > Pirellulaceae > JBKCUI01. The sequence continues at coordinate 13,007 of JAYVPJ010000060.1, forward strand.
ATGGAACGATTCATAACAGATTTGGAGAATGTTCCTTCTCATGTAATTCCTCCTTGTCGCATTGGCAAAACAACGCCCCTACAAGACCTGCTGGCGGCCCATACTTTCCGGGGCTAAGGTGGGTGCAGTGTGGCACTCCCAGAGCGTTAACGCATTAACGGGGCGTGCCAACCGGTGGCGTAAGCTTCCAGCTTGCGATGAATCACTGACGGCAAGCTGGAAGCTTACCCCACTTTTAGTGCAATGGGACGCCTGCGACATGCAAATCCACCCCAACTGGGGCAACTCAGCCTTTGCCGCACTACCAATAGAAAAAGGCATGTTCGGCGAACATACCTTTTCAATGTTTCAGTCATCGACGCAGCCGACGCAAGTATTACACCGGCGGCAGTAATCGACTACTTGAGTTCAACAGTGGCACCGGCTTCGGTGAGTTCTGCTTTGACCTTTTCAGCGTCTTCTTTCGAAACGCCTTCTTTGATCTTCGCAGGAATAGCTTCAACCAGCTTCTTGGCGTCCATGAGCGATAGACCGGTCAAGTTCTTTACGATCTTGACTATGTCTAGCTTTTTCTCGCCGAATGATGACATAACGACATCGAACTCGGTTTGAACAACAGCGGCAGCTGGGGCAGCGTCTGCTGGTGCTACCACCATCATACCGCCACCGGAAGCGGCTTCGATGCCGTGGACTTCCTTCAAATAATCACTCAATTCCTTGGCTTGCTTGAGCGTCAGGCCGACGATCTTCTCGCCCAAGGTTTTGATTTCTTCCGCGAAAGCGGTTGCTGACTCGGACATAATCTTACCTATCCTCTTGTTGGGAAAAACAAACAACTAAAAACGACCGGCGAGAAAGTTTTTTAGACCGGCTGTTCGACACGTAAATTTGGCACCGACTATTCGGCGGCACCTGGCTCGGTAGATTCAGCGACAACAGGTGTCCCTTCCTCTAGGTTTTCGATGATCTTCTTGACTTGGCCAGCAATCTTGCGAGCTGGACCAACCAGTTGTCCCGACAGGTTTGACCCTGGCGAGAGAATCTGACCAACCAACATGGAGATCTGTTCGGAACGACTTGGCCACTTGCTAACCTTCTTGACTTGGTCAGCAGTGATCGCGTCACCATCCATCACCCCACCTTTGATCTCTAGCTTCGGGAACTTGCCAGAATCCGCCATCTTGGTAACTAGCCGAACTAAGGAGACGAAATCCTCGCAGCCCCAAATTACAGCCACGCTACCTGGCTGTTCGCCGAAAGCAGGTCGCAAAGAAGTCCCCTCGGTAGCTCTGGCTGCCAAGGTTCTTTTAACGACCATGACCTTCACTCCGGTTTCCCGGAAGGCCTTTCGGATGTTGTAATTCTGTTCGCCTGTCATGCCAACGATGTTGGCAACGATGGCGTCACTGACCCCGTCCAGCCGACTCGCAATATCGCGCGAAACGAGCTTCTTGACTAGCTTGCTCATGGAAACCTTTCCTTACGCAGTTACGCGGATGCTAGGGGACATCGTCGCACAAATCGCGATCGATCTGATGTATAGACCTTTAACCGTATTCGGCTTCAGGGACTGTACGTACGAAATAAAGGCGGCTGTGTTTTCGATCAGTTTGGTCGCATCGAAACTCATTTTGCCGACGACTGCATGAATGTTCGCACCTTTGTCGTTTCGGAACTCGACTTTACCCGCTTTGTACTCTTTCACAACGCGAGCCACGTCAGTAGTAACCGTTCCGGCACGCGGCGACGGCATCAACCCGCGAGGTCCGAGAACCTTGCCAAGTGGACCGACCATCCCCATCATGTCGGGAGTTGCGATACAAACGTCAAAGTCCAAAAACCCGTCTTTGATCTTCTTAGACAGATTGTCAGAGCCAACGAAATCCGCGCCGGCCTCTTCAGCGATCTTTGCGAGGTCACCCTTAGCAAAAACGATAACACGCTGAATCTTGCCGATCCCATGGGGCAACACTACCGAGCCACGCACAAGCTGATCTGCCTGCGATGGATCGATCCCTAATTTCATATGAATCTCAACTGTCTGGTCAAATTTGCGACCAGAAAATTGCTTCAGTAATTCGACCGCTTGCTGCAGCGGCATCGGGACAATACCCGGTGCTTTGGCGAGCATGGCTTTCATTGCTTTCGTTGGCTTAACCATCGTTATGCTTGCTCCCCTCGATTAACCTATGACCTCGATACCCATACTGCGGGCGGTGCCTTCGATCATGCGCCGAGCATGTTCGAGATCGCGAGCGTTCAAGTCGGCCATCTTCTTCTTACAGATGTCTTCAACTTGAGCGGCGGTCACCTTGCCAACTTTTGTTTTGTGGGGCTCACTCGAACCGCTGGCAATTCCAGCAGCAATCTTGAGCAATGCCGATGCAGGCGGGCTCTTAGTTACGAACTCGAAACTGCGGTCGGAATAGACGGTCACAACTACAGGAATTGGAGTGCCATTGAACTCCCTAGTCCGTTCGTTGAATTGGGAGACAAACTGCCCCAAATTGATTCCGAATTTACCTAATGAAGTACCGACTGGAGGTGCAGGCGTAGCCTTACCTCCGGGTACTTGAAATTTTGCTTGTCCTACGACTTGCTTGGCCATTGATAGTGAACCTTGTGTCCGCTTCTGTCACCGATACTGAATGTTGAGTTTCAATACTCTATTGAAACCCGATTATTTGAATGCTGCTCCCGACGACCGCCTCCACTAACCAACTGAACCTTCGCTCAGCGAGCATGACCGGCAATTTAAAGAGACTCGATTTGCCAGTGGTCCAATTCAACTGGAGTGCTGCGACCGAAAATACTAATGATCACCGTCACACGTCCATTGGCCTCGTCGATTCTGTCAACCTCGCCTTCGAGACTTTGGAAGTTTCCTTCCTTGACTCGCACTCGATCGCCAGATCTAAAAGGAATCGTAGTCTTGGGCACTTGTTCGTCATCAGCGTCGGGATAAGCCATCTTGATGATCCGCTCTACGTCGGAGTCGGTCATCGGCGTGGGCTTGCCACCAGAACCGGTAAAATCACCCACTCCACTGGTCTCACGAACCAAGAACCAAGTCTCATCACTGATGATCATCTTGATCACCAAATAACCTGGGTAGAGCTTGCGCTTTACAACACGGCGCTTGCCGGCTCGTGTAAATTCCACCACATCTTCAGTTGGGACGAGAATCTCGCCAAACGAAGCCCCAAGATTAGACAAGCGTATTCGCTTTTCTAACGCTGCGCGAATAGTATCTTCGCGGTTGAACTGAACCTTCAAAATGTACCAACGCATATCGCCAGCGTCAGCGGATTCAGTTTCGGATTGTATGGAAATGTTCACTCGAAAACCTAGCGCCAGTCATAACGAACAACCAAACCAGACGGAAAATCTTAGTGCTTACGCACCGCAGAAAGTCGTCTGCAGGCCATTCTCCTGGCTTGTTGGGGAGGCCAGCCATTTGCTGACAACCCAGCCAAAAAAATTAACTAACTCCGATGGCGTCGAAGATCGCTTGCCAGATCAAGTCATATGCAAACAACAACACCGCCATAAAAGCCATCGTGAATATAACGACCATCGAAGCTCTGTAAAGCTCTGTTTTGGTCGGCCATGAAACCTTTGTCATTTCGGCCTCGACGCTGATCAAAAAATCAGCGAATTTTGGCCAATTTACCAAGCGAAACGCAAACCACATACCGAAAGCAACCATACCGATTGGCAGCAAGTAACGCAAAAGACCCATACCAAACGCGCCAGACCCAAACGTTTCGTCGTACAGGCCCGACCCCAATGTTTCATACAATTGCCACCCACCCAGCCACATCGTTAGCCACAGCGCCAAGCATGTCACCTGACGCACGATGCGCCCCTGTCGATACTTGTAAAGCGCGCCAGCAAAGAGCTCGCTGATTAGCGAGCGATTGGATGCTGATTCTTCGGATACAGTTGCCATGCTTTTTCTACGGATGGTGAGATCTTCATTGACTCAACAGGAGCGGAGGGAATCGAACCCGCAACCCCCGGTTTTGGAAACCGGTGCTCTGCCAATTGAGCTACGCTCCTAACAAACCATGCCGCAGATTAAACCGCGGCAACTTTTGGCAAGAAGACTACTCGATAATCTTCGTTACGACGCCGGAGCCGACTGTCTTGCCACCTTCTCGAATAGCAAAGCGAACACCTGCATCAATTGCAACTGTCTTTTGAAGTTCGACGGTCAACTTGACGTTGTCGCCTGGCATGCACATTTCCGCATCCACGAGATTGGCTGTTCCAGTTACGTCGGTCGTTCTGAAATAAAACTGAGGTCGGTATCCGGAGAAAAATGGCGTATGCCGTCCCCCTTCGTCCTTGCTCAAGCAATAAACTTCCGCTTCGAATTTCTTATGTGGGGTGATCGAATTAGGCTTTGCCAGTACCTGGCCTCGTTCGATGTCTTCACGACGAACGCCACGCAAAAGACAACCGACGTTGTCGCCTGCACGGCCTTCCTTCATTTCCCTTCGGAACTGCTCGACACCTGTAACGGTCGTCTTTTTCTTTTCATCCATCAAACCGATGATTTCGACTTCTTCGCCGACTTTGATCATGCCGCGTTCGATTCGACCGGTTGCGACCGTTCCTCGACCTTCGATGGAGAACACGTCTTCGACTGCCATCAAGAACGGCTTGTCTTCTTCGCGGACTGGTTGAGGAATGAATGCATCGATTGCGTCGATTAGAGCGCTGATGCACTTGCTCGCTTCCGGATCCGCCGGCTTGTCGTAGGCAAGCTTCGCATTGCCACGAACGATAGGAGTTTCTTCGCCTGGGAAACCGTATTTGGTCAACAATTCCCGAATTTCGAGCTCAACCAATTCCAATAGTTCCTCGTCATCCACCAAGTCGCACTTGTTGAGGAAAACAAGAACCGCTGGCACACCAACTTGACGTGCGAGCAAGACGTGTTCTTTGGTCTGCGGCATCGGCCCGTCAGCAGCGCTAACAACCAAAATTGCGCCGTCCATTTGTGCGGCACCCGTGATCATGTTCTTAATAAAGTCAGCGTGACCTGGGCAGTCGATGTGTGCATAATGCCGGGTTGCCGACTCATACTCCACGTGAGAGGCGGCGATGGTCACCGTCTTCGTTGCGTCACGAACTGTACCGCCCTTTGCAATATCGGCATAGGACTTGGGCTTTGCCAATCCCTTTGCGGCTTGTACTGCCAGCAGAGCACCCGTTGTGGTGGTCTTGCCGTGGTCAATGTGACCGATAGTGCCTACGTTGCAGTGGGGTTTCTTGCGTTCAAATACCTCTTTGGCCATTTTTGCTCACAACACCTAAACAAATAGAAAACTGGAATTTACGCCGTGAGGTTTTTTCCCACGAGCAAACAAGGTTAATCCGCTATCCCTCATACGCCACATCACTGCCAACCATCCGTGTCGACCGATCTGTCGTCTTCGGAGCACGCCCCTTAAAGGAACTGAACTCACGACAGAGCTGCTGATGGGACTTGAACCCATGACCTCTTCCTTACCAAGGAAGTGCTCTACCACTGAGCTACAGCAGCTTGCGAGGGAGAGCGGGTGAAGGGAATCGAACCCTCGTGTTCAGCTTGGAAGGCTGCTGCTCTACCATTGAGCTACACCCGCTTGTCCGTCAAATATGTATGACCCTTTTGGAACTGATTGACTTAAAAATGCCGCGACTTGAAAATGGAAGGTGTAGGATTCGAACCTACGTAGGCGTAAGCCATCGGATTTACAGTCCGACCCCTTTAGCCACTCGGGCAACCTTCCAACTCAAATGCATAATCCTCTTTTCAAAATTCTGTTCAAAAACAAGAGCCGGCGAAGGGACTTGAACCCCCGACCAGCTGATTACAAATCAGCTGCTCTACCACTGAGCTACACCGGCATTGAATAGGAACACCCCCTCGTCGAGCCATAGTTCCTGCCCTTCAAGAGTCGCACTAGTGTACAGATGGTCCATTTGACTGCAAGACGACTTTTGATTCCTTTGCAATCAGACTTGGAATCTAGCTCCGGGGTTCGTCCCAGCAACCGGAATGGCAGGAAAAGTCAAAAGACGGGGATTTGAGGAGGTGGCGTTGATGTTTCCAATGAATATCGCCGATAACGATTATAGCGATTAGCGCGTCTACCAAGGAAACAAGCAATGACCAGCATTCAATCGACGAACCACTCTACTTCAACTTTTCTACAGCCTAACACACCTCAACTTGCCAACAGCGGCAACAGCTATGACGCAGTGCCTTATGGCAGCTACCCGATTGCTGCGAGCCACCCCGACCGCATGTTTGGCGTTGCAAAACTCTTTGGTCTCAGTCCTGTTCCACCGGAAAATGCTCGCATTTTGGAACTAGGGTGCGCTGGAGGTGGCAACCTCCTGCCAATTGCGAGTCAGTTCCCAAATGCTAGTTGGGTGGGAATAGACCTTTCGGCATCTCAGTGCGAGGTCGCGAACATTGCTATCAATTTCATCGGTTTGAAAAACATCCAGATAAAGCAAGGTAGCATTGCTGAAATCACCTCCGAGTTGGGCAAGAAACAAAGGTGCCAGGAATCATTGTTTTGATTTTCGTCCTGAAATCCGAATTCAAGTAGCACTTACCTCGGAATGCCATTCTGAAATCGCCGGTCAGCCACGATGTCCGAAGACGACATAATTCGGAGCGAAGAACTTAGGCCGGATCCGAACGAAAAAACATCCTTCCTGGTGAACTCCGTTGGGGTCAGACTTGGTTTTCTATAAGTTTGAAATCGGCGGGCAACCACGCAGACCGGGAAGCGGGAAGAGGAAGCGCAGCGACTTGCCCCACTTGGCTTTCTCACCTGGACGCGGAAGCCTTGCAATTTCGAAAGTATGGGAGAGAACTGCCTCTTCGGGTTGTTGAAGAGATGGTCGGGTTATCAATCGAAGCCTTGCATGTCGCTGCTGAGTCCGCCAGCCGCTGGAACATAAGCCAATCGCGCGTAGTCCATAACCATGCGGTGGCTACTGAAACGCCAAGCCAACGTGCTGATACTGTTCATCATCATTTTGATCCATTTGCGAGGCAGGCCATCGCGATCGCGATCATAGAAGGTGGGTATCACGCGTTGTTCGAGCGTCTCGTAGAAAAATTCGGCATCTCGCTTGTCGGTCAATCGATCTTCAGCGTGACTGGTTCCTTTGCCAATCGCGAATCCGTTGGTTCCGTCGTAAGCTTCCGCCCACCAACCATCGAGAATACTACAATTGAGTCCACCATTGAGGACGGTTTTCTGACCGCTTGTGCCCGATGCCTCCAGCGGTCGCCGTGGGTTGTTTAGCCACACGTCGACACCTTGAATCATGTGCCGACAGACATTGATATCGTAGTCTTCTAAGAATGCGATTCTGCCAGCGAATCGGGAGTCATGTCGTAGATTTGAAATCTCTTGAATAAAACGCTTCCCCGGTTCATCTTTAGGGTGTGCCTTGCCCGCGTAGATCACTTGGATTGGACGATCGGTGCTATCCAAAATCTTGCAGATCCGATCCAGGTCATTGAACATCAGGTTTGCCCTCTTGTAGGTGGCAAAACGTCTCCCAAACCCAATGGTCAAAATATTTGGACTAAGGATATTTCTAGCTGCTTCAACGATTTCGTCGCTTTCGCCTCGGCGTCGGCATTGTCTCGAAATGCGGCGACGTACAAACGCTAGCAGTAGATTTTTGAGGGCATTGTGTGTTTCCCAAAGTTCTCCCGGATCGACAGAATGGATATTTTGCCATACGTCTGGTTCACCCATTTGGCTTTTCCAGTTGGCTGGAAAGTGACGATCGTAAAGTTGCTGCATCTGCGCAGCGAGCCAACTCTCGATATGCACGCCATTGGTTATATGTCCGATCGGGATATTTCGTTCTTCTCGAGTTGGCCAAAGACTTTTCCACATTCGGCGAGAAATATGGCCGTGCAGTTGGCTTACAGCGTTGGCGGCTCGCGACATTTTCAAGCCGATTACGGTCATACAAAATGACTCGCTCGAGTCGTCCGAATTGACTCGACCGAGTCCCATGAGTTGTTCGGCGGTGATGCCAAGTGAATCTCGCAGCGGTCCAAGGTGTTCTTCGATCAGGGTAGATGCGAATCGATCGTGACCGGCCGGGACAGGTGTATGTGTTGTGAAAATGGTGGCTTCAGTAGTCTCTCGCATTGCATCGTCAAAGGAGAGGCCGTCGTCCGCCATCCTTTCGCGCATGACTTCGAGCGGAACAAAGCCGCTATGTCCTTCGTTGAGGTGATAAACTCCAGGATTGATCCCGAGCGCCCTGAGGGCCTTGACCCCACCAACGCCGATTACCAATTCTTGACGGATGCGGGTTCGCTCGTCGCCCCCATATAGTCGACTCGTCAGCTCGCGATCTTCGGGGCGATTGCCTTCGACGTTGCAGTCGAGCAAAAAAAGCCGAACCCGACCCACTTGAACTTTCCAGACTTTTGCAAGGAGGCGTCCATTGCGAGTATCGATGGCGACCATAAGCGGTGTTCCATCCGCAAGGACTGCTGGCTCCAGCGGCAGGTCTTCGACTTTTGTCTCGAAGTATTCTTCGCGTTGGTAACCATCGGCACTTAGATGCTGTTTGAAATAACCGTGTGAGTAATAGAGTCCGATTCCAACCAAAGGAACACCTAGTCCACTTGCACTTTTCACGTGATCGCCTGAAAGAACACCCAGGCCACCGGAGTAAACTGGCAGCGATTCATGCAAACCAAACTCTGCGGAAAAGTATGCGACGGGCTTAGCCCCGAGTACGCCAGCGTTATTTTGTGCCCATGTGTTCTTGTTTTCGAGGTATTCTTGCAAACGTCGAAAGGCGTAATTTACCCTGCTATGCAGAACCATTTCGCCGGCCCTAATCGCGAGCCTTTCCGGGGTGAATTCACGGAGTAACGCAATGGGGTTGTGGTCCAGTTGTCGCCAGCGGATCGGATCGATATCCCGAAAAAGGCTGTTCACCTCTGGTTGCCAACTCCACCACAAGTTTCGAGCAAGCGCCAAACACTTGTCATAAAGAGATTCCGCGTCAATTTCATTCGCAATACCTGCAATACTAACTTCTTGTCCTAGCGAATATTCGATCTGGGTCATGGATTGTCTCTTTGAATGATTCAAAACTTAAACGTATAAGGAGCGTTGATCGTTTCGGGAATTAGATCAGCATGGCTTTAAACGGCTTCCAACGTCATTGCCCTTGAGCCGATTCTGGTATTCTGTATTGCCAACCTAGCAAACCGGTCGACCGTAGAGTCAAGGTTATACAGCATCACCTGCAATAGTTCAAAGCCGGCATTGATTTGGATTTATTGTGTTAAGACAGGTAAGTTTGGAGGGCTTGTGGACACGACTTTAACGGAAATAGCGGGTCAGCACGTACAACAAGCGATAGCTGCCGTCTTGAACGGATGCCGCAGTGAGCAATGGCTAACCGAGCTAAGGAACGATGCCCGAACGCTTCATTCTCCTGAGGACTTTCCGGTTGCAACTGTTCGAAAATGTGCTTGCGTTGAAGCCGCACTCTCGAGCGATAGCGCTGCGTCGCTTCGGTTCTACACATGGCTGGCGAGTGGATGCTTGACCACGGCATTTATCATGACTCAGCGAAATGCGGCGTTGCGGCGAATTGAAACCAGTGAAAACAAATTGGGTCGCGCTACGTTGTTGGCATCCATACAACGCGGTGACTCGTTCGCAACCGTTGGAATCAGTCATTTGACAACCAGTCGCAGGCATTTGAATCAACCGCCCCTTCGGGCTATTCGAACGGCAAACGGTTGGAAACTCAACGGATTTTGCCCGTGGGTTACCGGAGGGAGTTATGCCGAATGGTTGGTCGTCGGCGCAGTGGAAGTAGATTGTGTCGATGAAGACTCCATGAAATCGAATCCCAAGGAATTACTTTTCTGCATTGATAGGAATCGATTCGGAGTAATCGTCGAACCCAGCGGTGACTTGATGGCACTGAACTCTAGTTCCACAGGTCCGATTCGATTCGAACACGTTCAGGCGAATGAAGGGGATGTTCTGCACGGCCCAATTCCAAACGTAATGGAAGCAAGCAGTCGAAAATCCGTACTCGTTGGTGAGACAGTGGCAAGTGGTGAGACAGTTGCAAGTGGTGAGACAGTGGCAAGTGGTGGTGCGGGAGGACTGCAAACATCGGCTTTGGCAATTGGTCACGCCGCCCAAGCCATCGACTATCTACATCAAGAATCGCTGTATCGAGCGGATATGGGCGCGGTAGCCGAGGGGCTACAACAGCAGTGGCAAGTGATTTTTACGGAGCTTCTGGAAATGGAAAGCGGCAGTGGCTCGCAAGATAACATGGCCTTACGAAAGAGGTCCAATGACTTGGCGTTGAATAGTACGCAAGCAGCGCTTGTTGCGGCCAAGGGTGCTGGATTTGCAAGTAGCCATGATGTGGGCCGATGGTGCCGGGAAGCAATGTTCTTTTTGGTGTGGAGCTGCCCGCAAAGCGTAGCTCAGGCGCATCTTTGTAGCTTCATGACTTAGAAAACCTGCAGTCTATGTGTCGCTGGTGAAGTCTTATTCGCAACTAAACACGGCATGCCTGACCCGCATATGCATTATCATCTGCCTCGGTCCAACGTCGCTTGGTTTGATTCATCGTAACGTGCCCTCAATGGTACCTGGGCTAACTACTGGATCAATGTAGCCCAGGACAAGGCGGCAAGATTTTGACACAATCGTTCCAAGTGAGTATCAAAAATTGTTGCGATGAAGAAAGAAATGTTTGGCAGTGCAAAACAATTGGAACAATTTGCCGACTACAGCCGACGTCGCTAGCCGGATAGCACAATCGAGGGGCATTGCCGGTTGCAGGATCGCGTTGACAAGTTAGCTTCCCGCCATGGACGTTGGTTTTTCAATCGGAACAAACTATGCAAGCGGAATCTGGCCTTCTGCGAGTTCGACGGGTGCATCAAACGGTTACTATGTTTTGGCTGGTCGAGCAATTTTCTTTGACATTTTTCGAAAACGACTGACGCAAAATCGAATCCCTCGATTCCGAAGTTATTTCTGAGTTTTTTTGTTGACATTTTAACCGCGACCTCGCTAAATTTTTACATCTTGCAGTCTTCTCGCCACCTCTCAGGTAAGTTTTGCCCGATGCCCAACTATGCAGCGCTTCTATTCCCGACCAGCGATTCCGTTAGATGATCCTGAATCATTTATTTATAAGTGGGGTTCTGAAGATCAGGTGGACAAGCTTTCTGATTGGTTAAAGGGAAGACTGTCAACCAGATTCTTTCCACTCATCGACACTGACTCGGTAGCCAATTGGGCATTGATGAAGACCTATGAATGTTTTCGGATTGGGGACGGCAGTTTCTCAAGTATTGACGAAGTGGAATGGATGAGTTTGTGTTACACAATCGGGATTCGACTGCAGCTGAACGAGATCGATCGATACAAGCGAGAAACCGCCAATCGCTGCTCCATTGGGATCGATCCATGGGCTGGGCAAGTCCATGATAAGCGACAGCCAGATGAAGCGACAATTGACGCTGAGGATTTGCAACTGCGCGTTGGGTGCAAACTCAACCAAAGAGAACGCTTTGTATTGGAGCATCGCTTGTTGGACGAAACCGACGAAGAGATTGCAATGGCTTTAGGTACTTGCGCACGCACAGTGAGCCGAGCCCGAGCCCGAATTGCCAAAGTTGCCAACTATGTCATGGATGCGAACAAGGAACAAGGAACAAGGAACAAGGAACAAGGAACAAGAAGCGTAAATAGATTTCAAGGGTTTCGAAGGTCGCCAGAATTTTTTCGAGAATTCGTGTACAGTCCCGCCGAGTTTTCCTGATTACGTTTATGAAGAGGTTGGGTTTCGATTCTTGGAAACGCCCTCTCACTCGAGCACTTGCCTCGTCTACACCAAAGTCTGTTCAGACTGAACGGTTGCTATGATTCATTCAGCAAATGCGACTTTTAGAAATCAAGTAAAACGGCAGACTCATCGCATGATGGCTGGAGACAATTGCGTTGACTTCCGAACTCGGACGCGGAGTTCGTACTACGGTCACGCGTCTGGTTCTAGAACGAAAATCGGTGGTTTTACACTCGTTGAATTACTCGTGACGTTGGCGGTTATTGGGCTTTTGGTGGGGTTGTTAGTACCAGCAGTCCAGGGTGCAAGAGAGGCCGCGCGACAAATGACATGCAAGAACAACCTCAAGCAGATGGGTTTGGCTGTTCATTTGTTTCACGATAGTAGTAAACGATTCCCTGGTGGTGGGTGGGGATATCAATGGCCAGGCTTTCCAGACATCGGCGATCCAGTGGGTCAGCCGGGTTCGTGGCCGTACAAGTTGCTTCCCTTTTTAGAGCAGGATTCGGTTTATCGGTTGGGTCGTTTTGGTGCTGCGAGTTTGCCTCAGCGCGAGGCAGAGCTTCGTCAAAGATTGGCTATACCTATTTCGACCTATCATTGCCCGTCGAGGCGGAGTGCACAGCCCTATCCAACCAGCTGCGCAACCTGTGATTTGCCATTCGGCATCACTGGGGGCCTGAACGCCTCGGCCCGCATTGACTATGCAGTCAACATCGGTGACGGCCGGGTGGATGAAACACAAGTCAACTACTGGCCCCTGGCGTTTGCCGGACCGTTGGACATGGCTCATGCGGAAACCTTGACGCGATCCAACCAGTGGCCTCGGCCGCCAGCTGACTGGAGCGGTATCAGTTATCTTCGAACCAGCGTTCGGACATCTGAGATTACAGACGGACTTTCCAATACTATTTTAATCGGTGAGAAACATATAAGCAGAGAGCGGTATGCGACTGGGACAGATTGGGGAGACAACGAACCGTCGTTCAATGGATTTAACAATGACAATCACCGAAGTACGAATCCGTACTGGCCGTACCAACGCGATGCAATAGAGCTCTCCATCGGAAGCTTTGGCTCGGCCCACTATTTAGCAGGAAACTTTGTTATGTGCGATGGTTCGGTTCGCTCAATAATTTATTCGATCGATAAATCTGTTCTTCGAAACCTTGGCAACCGTCATGATGGTAATTCGGTGCAGTTGGTTGAATGAGTTCGCCTAAATTCTAATTCTTTGATATGAGTTGTTTGTTTTGAAACTTTGGAATGTCGCCACGGGGTTCGTAAATGCATCGTCATCACAAGAATCTTGAATCATGGCTGCTTTACGCGTCTGGTAGTTGTTTTGCCTGGATTCTTGGCTGTGATTCGGGTATCTGGCAGGCGGATCCCGTTCGAAACCTTCCGGTTGCGTCGAGTGAGATGCACGACTTTGGAATCGTACGGCCGTCTACGATCAATCGCCATACCTTTCGATACCAGAATCCCTATGCATCTGCGATCCAAGTCAATCGACTTTCTGCCTCCTGTGGATGCGTCCGTCCCACTATTTCCAAGCGAAGGCTCGAAGTCGGGGAAGATCTAGAGTTGGAAATTAGTTTTGCTGCCAAAGCCGTTGGAGATGAGCGACATAATGTAACCATCGTCTTGGAAGACCGGCTTCCACAAGAATGTCCTACGTTCGCAATTTCCGCGAAAGTGCGAGAAGACATATACGTCGAGCCACAGCGTTTGTACTATGATCTAGATGGCGACGCGAAGCCAAAAGATCTAAAGCTTCGCGTTGAAAACTATTCGGCATCGGATTGGAGCGAAATCCAAGTAGTTGCTCCGGAATGGATTCTCGCAGAGATCCAATCAGACAAAACGGAGCCTTCCGATTCCAATGATGCAAAGCAAAGTTGGATTGTTCGAATTACCCCGGATCGTACTCAATTGGTTGCTGGAGGAATTAGTACGCACCTCAAAATTGTCGCACAACCCCATGCTCAGTTTGAGATCGACGTGCCGGTGGTCGTGACGATCCAGGAACCTTTTGTGGTATTGCCCAAAAAACTGATTCTGTCGCGAGCAGTTAACAAGTTGAATTTTGCGGAAGCGCGTATTTGCTTGGCTGCAAAATCTCCGGAGTTGCGAAAAGAAAACATAGTGGTCAACAGCTCATACGAAAAACTTGACGTCCAGTTGACAGATTCGAAACAAGGAGAGTGGCTGATTACAGTTACAGCACCACAGGATTTGCTTTTGACAGAAGGAGAAACCGTTTCGGTTCACATTCCATCATTGTCGCAGACACCAGTTTCGTTGCCCATACTAACGCAGATTGAACCGAAATGAAACTAATCTGTTCCCTTTCCCTCATGTTTACTAGTGTCACAGCGATCGCCGAGGAATCGCGTCCCCCGGTACGTGATTGTGCCCCTCGAGCGGTACAATTTGTATTGCGACATTTCGGCAAGGATGCGGATCTATTAAACCTCACTGCAGAAATGCTCCCGAAGGGCCAAGCGGATTGTTCATTTGCTGACATCAAGGTCGCATTAGAGAATCGGGGAATGCACGTACAAGCAATCGCTCCAGGGCAGAATACTCAGCTTGTGTCGCAACTGCCAATCATCATTCACTTAAAGAATTCTAGCGACATTGGACACTTCGCGGTTCTAGAAAAAGTCAATGGACACGAAGATAATGTGCTCATTGACCGAATCGACGGTACAGCTCTACAAGGGAGTTGGGGAGACGCTCTGCGGATCTGTTCTAAACAAATGTTGGTCGTTTCTGATCAGAATTTCTCCGTAAACCAAGCGGTTGTTCCAGCATTTACCGAAGCGTTTTGGAGCGTGTTGGCAAGTTTCGCTGGAATTGCAGTTACCACTTTGTTGTGTTCGATGTTTTTCATGGTTTTCGCATTAAGGGGAAAAATATGAGAGTCTCAGAGACTATGGTTTTCGCAGCAGTGATTGCTGGATATGCGTTTTTCGAACTGCCAAACGTGTCCGTGAACACAGTAGACCAAAACAGTCTTGCGGCTATCCGCGGGGGGGTGTCGTGCTACAAGCAAGATAGTTTTAAATGTTCGGGAAACGTGCCTCCTACAACTTGCGGTGCTACCGCGTGTGTTCTTGGAGCGAGTGGTTTTTATTATTGCCCGAATCGTCCACAAGGCCAAAACGCAGTGTTGCCTGGGCCACCTCCACCTCCACAGGGTCCGAATCCAATAAGCACTGGTAAATATTATGAAGTTATTTCAAATGATATTGGAGTCTGCAATGAGTCGAGCAGCGGAGTTACAAATAAAACTCCGGGTCCAATGGTCGCGTGCCAAGTCGTCTACCAATGCAAGTGCGATGAATTTCAAGCCGGGAATTGCCTAAGGTTGGCAGTCAGTTACTACGAATCTTTCGATGATCGAAGAGAAACTGGGTGCTGGGGGGGGCCATGCCCCGATTGATCGTTCTCTGAGCGTCGATCACAACATGGGGTGCAAACCGTGGGCTAGCGCACTTGGGCAAATCATCCGCAACGCGCTAGCGTGCGGTTTAGTTCGACTTATGATCGATGCCGTTCTCTGAGCCACATCAATCCAGAATCGGTCAGGTAGTAAACTTTTTTTCTAGGAGTTCAGAATCGTCATGTCTGCCGTATCTCGATGGTTGTCTGCGTTTATTGTTACAACGGTTTGGCTATTCACGCATTCGGCAATAGCGCAGTCCCTCAACGAAGCGAGTGAGAAAGGCGCCGGTAAATTGGTTGCAATCATCGAGGCGGAACGTCTGAAACTGATCTCGGGTGTCATGCATGGAGACGGCGAGGATT
>JAYVPJ010000061.1:0-7811 GCA_043757445.1 Pirellula sp.
TTCCCTTGCACCGGATGCGAACGATATCGAAGACCTTGCTGGCAACGATCTAGCTGCCTTGTCCTGGACCTACACGGTAGCTATTTCGGTCGCTCAGCAGCCACCTATCTTAGCCGCGATCCCCGACCAGACGATGCCAACTTCTCTGGATTTTATCAATCTCTCGCTCTCTGCGACGGATCCCAACAACGATCCATTGACCTTTACCGCAACGGCGCAAAGTGCGGAATACAATCTCGATCAAAGCTTAGGACTTGGATTCGCGGGTGGCAACGAATACTTTAACTATAGCGGCTTGAATGAGAAGTGGATGACGGGAACTGCGGGGTCATGGTATTACATTACTCCTAACGGCAAGCTATACCGGTGGAACGGTGGAGTTCCGGCGAACGACACACTGATTGCTAATTTGAATTCAAATGATTATGCGAATACCGTGCTCCTTTGGAATGCGGCGGCTAATAACGCACCAGTGATAGTCTCGGTCAGCGGCAACACGTTGACCATCAATCCGAATTCAGGTTATGTGGGTTATTTCTATGTAACGGTGGTTGTCAGTGATGGACAAGGGGGCACCGACACAAAAACGTTCAAGGTGACCGTCACATGACCTCGAGTTAGCCGACACGAATGACAGATACAAAATGAATGCCGAAGAAAGATTTTTCCATGGTTTTTCGTCGGAATGGTTGCAAGCATGGCGTTGCTTTCTCTCGGGAAACCTAGACATCGCCAAAGAGAAATGGCAGTTGATTCTCCAACGTTTCCCGGATGATCTCGACGGACAGGTTGGAATCGATCTATTGAAACCACAGGAGCACGAGAGCGAGTCGTCAACCGAAGAAATCAAGTGTTATTGGCGATTGGGGCAATCGCTTCGCTATTTTCATCGATTCTCGGAAGCAGAGAAAGCCTATGAGTTATGCCTAGCGAAACAGCCTGTATGGATGACGGCCAAAATGATGCGAACGTTTTGTTTAGTCGCCGTAGGTAGAACACATGAGGCGATTGTGTGCTTAAAAGAGATTCATGAGGCGCAGCCGGACTTGGCGATTGCTAGAAAGAATTTGGGCTTAGCATACTTGGCTGCGGGTGACTTGAAACAAGGATTTGTAGAGTATGAATATCGATTTACAGACCTCAAGCCACCGCGAGCGAACTATCCGCAACCGATTTGGCAAGGCGAGGCTTGTCCCAGGCGTGGAGCCGCGATCTTGCTTCAGTGCGAGCAGGGAATGGGAGATATGATTCAGTTTGTGCGTTACGCAAAGCTCGTCCAACAACGAGGCTTCCGTGTTCTCTTGAGTACTCCCCCCTTATTAACCAAACTATTTCGAACTTGTCGAAACATCGATGTCGTCGTTCCATACGGTCTGGAACTGCCACCGTTTGACTATCGAATATCTATCATGAGCTTGCCACGAATTATGGGAACAACACTTCAGACCATTCCCGCCGACGTTCCCTATCTCGAGCCAGATCACTCCCGAATCGCGAACTGGAAGAAGCGGCTAGACCAGCATGTTGGCTTTCGGGTTGGAATTGTTTGGCAAGGAAACAGAAAACATCCGTTCGACCATTTTCGTTCTATTCCACTAACCGCCTTCGAACCGTTAGCAAAGATGCCGGGGGTACGACTGATCAGCCTTCAAAAGAATGCTGGCACGGAGCAACTGAATGGTGCTGAACTTCCGTTTGAGGTAATTGACCTTGGAGAGACGTTGGATATGGATTCTCTTGGACAGGTGTTTTTGGATTCTGCCGCCATCATGAAGTCATTAGATCTTGTGATCGCCTGCGATACGTCCATCATCCATCTGGCCGGCGCGCTAGGCGTGCCGGTTTGGTTGGGGCTGGGGCTCGCGTCGGACTGGCGCTGGTTCCGCGAACGCGAGGACAGCCCTTGGTATCCAACTTTGCGAATCTTTCGACAGCGTATCCCAGGCGACTGGACAAGTGTCATGGACGACATGGCAAGAAGACTCAAGCAACTGGATAGCTATCGGAGTGTGTTGAACAGTTGTCCGTCCATTATTTTAGGACGAGATCCGTAGCTGGGACGCTTGGCTTCAACACTACCAAGAGATGGCAGACGGACTATATAATCCATTGCACAGGCTATCGATATTCATTTTATGGCGGCTAGGCAGCATCCAATGCAAGCAGGCAGAAACATCAACTTAACTGCAGCGATCAATTCACTTGGATATGGCATCGTCGGACTGAATACGCTGCTTGCACTTAATGAACTTGGGTGCAAAACTGCATTGTGGAGTATTGGGACGGTTGAATGTCCACCTGACAAAACCGACAGCGTGAACGCTGCCTTGGACGCCGCTCTGAGTTACGATCGCGCTGCTCCTTCCGTTCGTATTTCATCACAGATCAACTTAGCACAGCACGTAGGAAAAGGAGTACATGCTGCAATCAGCTACTTCGAGCGTGACAGACTGCATACCCATGAGATTAAGCAACTTCAGAACCAGGATGTAGTAATTGCATCCTCCGAATGGATGCGAAGACTTTTGGCAAAACAGATTCGAGGACCGAAACTGGCAATCGCACGTCCAGGTGTCGACCCTGCCCTATTTCATCCCGGCGTTCTTGACATGCCGCTGCCGATTGGATGCGAAACAAGCATCGGTGACAAGTTTGCTGCGGGCGGACCCAGTGCGACCGTGTTCTTGGTAGTTGGCAAGTGGGAAATTCGAAAAGGGCATGACGTGTTGGCATCCCTATTCGCGAGAGCTTTTGCAGACCGCGATAACTTCAAATTGATTTTGGTAACAGTCAATCCATTTCTCAGCCAGGCGGAGCATGACGCTTGGGCTGGACAATTTGCGATGTTTGGCGACAAGGTCGAGATCCACCATTCTCGACTTCCTGACCAGGCTAGCCTAGCGCGCGTCATGGCAGGAGCTGATTGTGGAGTGTTTCTCTCGCGTGCTGAGGGATGGAACCTCGATGCTGCGGAAATGTTGGCCATGGGAAAGCACATTCTCATCACGAATTTTTCCGCGCACACCGAATTTGCGAATCCTCAGAACGCTTGGCTCGTCGAGATCGACGAACTGGAACCGTGCTTCGATGGCAAATGGTTCAATGGATTTGGTTGTTGGGCAAAGATTGGCCCGCACCAACAGGATCAAGCGATCTCGCACCTGCGATCGATTCATCACCTCAAGCAGTTCGGTCAACTCGATACGAATTTGGCCGGAATAGAAACCATGAAGCAGTTCACTTGGAAGTCATTCTCGCAAAGTGTCCTGGACGCAGTCTCGTGACCGTTGCTGGTAGCCGCGTTATTAGTCACAACTAAGAACAGCGTCGCTAGCGGTTGCGGCTGACTCAATCCCTTTTCTTATATTGGACGGAATCTTCGGACATCCGTTGAAGCATGCTCGTCCAGTTCCAGGCGAATCGCTTACCGTCGCACAGTGGCGAAGCCAGCATTTGGGCTCGCAAGTGTCCTCGCAATAGCTCAAGACGCGGGCTCGAATTCGCAAGTTCGATGGCGAGCGCTTCGTACGCTTCAAGATCCCTGGCTATGAGTTCGCTCGCCCCAACGTTGCTCAAATGGCTTGTCGCATGTCGACTAGCGAATGTGTCGCCTGGGAACGTGACAACTGGAACTCCCATCCACAATGCCTCACAAGTGGTGATACCGCCCGAGTATGGGAATGTATCCAGCGCGATGTCGATCGACCGGTATCCGGTGAGCATTTCCAGTCCCGATGATTTACCAATGAATTCTAAACGTTCTTCTTCGATGGAGTACTCACGAAACACGTTCCGAATGCGAGCGATAATCGAACTGCAATCATACCCTTTGTATTGGAGTCTCAATCGAGATTTTGGAACACGTCGAAGTATTCTCGCCCAAGAATGCAAGACTTGTAAATTCGCTTTGGCCGGTTGGTTCATGCTACCGAACGTCACATATCGGTTTTGCAACATGGGCAGTGGAGTGATACCGACAGAATCGGAAGGGGGAGGGAAGCAAACGTATCCATCGGGCATACGAATGATCTTTTCCATATAATGCGCCTCGGAAGCGGCAGGTACCTGCCACCTATCAGCCACCAAGTAGTCCATGCTGGTGAGCCCCGTCGTGCCCACGTATCCAATCCAAGTACACTGGAGCGGGGCTGGCCGTCGACTGTACATGCCCATCCTTTTACCAGCATGGCCATCCAGATCGAATAGCACATCTATCTGGTCATCGAGTATGGTGCGGGCAAGAGAATCGTGGTTCATCGCAAAAGTCTCTCGCCACACACTGCTACGTTCTCGAAGGGCATGGGTCAGACTGTCGTTGCGATTTCTGTCGCTCTTCCAGACGGTCGGAACCGAGCTCGCAAGCCCTGCAGAATGTTTCTACGGCGGCTTCCCGTTTTCCAGTTGCCGCTAGCAGTTGCCCCAGCTGAATATGAAAGTCGGATACCTCAGGTGCAAGGCCTGTGACTTGCTGCATGAGCGCAATGGCTCGGTCCAGCTGGTTAGTCATTGCCAAGACCATTGCCAAGGACTGCATGAAGTGAGGGTGATTGGGTTCATGCGCCAAAGCCTTTTCGAAGAACGACTTGGCTTTGGCTGCATCATTTTGGCGTATTGCAATCACCCCAAGTCGATGATTTGAGTTGGAATGCTGCGGTTCGATTTGCAGAACCTGCAGATAAGCCGATTCCGCGTGTTGCCAAGCCCTTTGCTCGAAGAATCGATCTGCTCGGAGAACCATCTGCTCTAAGGAATTCATCAATGTTCTTTTCGGTCCATCTTAGCATCGGCTTGGAGTTCGTCTGCCAATCGGCAAAAAACGTCTTGCCAATCACCCGAAGTGGTTTGTCGGAACAATCGCATGGTTGGATACCAAGGTGAGTCTTCGCGATCTAGCAGCCAACGCCAGTCAGCTACTCTCGAAAGTGCGAGCCAGACGGGGACCCCCAGAGCGCCCGCCAAATGCGCGGGTGCGGAATCAACGGTGATAACTAGGTCCACGTTTTTCATGACGGCTGCCGTATCCATAAATGCACCGCCGTGAAGGTCGAGTTCGCTTCCGAAATCGACTAGGCCAAAATGGTTGCGAATCGCCCTTGTATCGTCGTTTTCATGCCCCTTCTGTAAGCTGATCAATGTCACGCCATCTATTTTCGCCAACGACTCAAACGCTGCCAAAGGAATGGAACGATCCTTGTCGAATTGATGGCATGGATTGCCGCGCCATGCAATTCCAATGCGAAGACCATATTTAGGGCCTAGTATTTTTTCCCACTTGTCAACTCGGTCTGGAGCAGCAGACAAGTAAGGTACGTTGTCTGGCCATGATTGTAACGTTGTTCCCATAATCCGAGGCAGGCTCAGAAGCGGTAACTGAAAATCAAAGTCCTGAAGTTCGTCCCCTGCTGCAATCAAACAATCGATTCCAGGACATGTCCTCAGCAGAGGCAGGAGTGAACGTGGTGCCTCGAGAACAACTCGCCCTACACGTTGCTTTACTAGCTGAATGTAGCGACAAAACTGAAGCGTGTCACCTAAGCCCTGTTCACAGTGAATGAGAATAGTCTTGTCCGGTAAAGTGTCGCCATTCCACATGGGTTGAGGCAGGCCCCTCGGGGAAAAGCTAGATGTTTGCCAACGGTATTCGTATCCTCGAAATCCCTCCGTCAGTTCGCCGCGTACCAACTGAATTAGAGAAAGGTTGAAATGCGCTTGAGCCATTCCTGTGTCGATCGCCAATGCGTGTTGGAAACACTCTTGTGCGCGATGGAAACTGCCTTGCATGGCAAAAACGGATCCAAGCCCCACGTGTGCATTCGCATTATTGGGTTCGAGGCTCGTCGCCCGACGGTAATGGTCGGCGGCTTGATTTAAATTGCCTAAGTCAGCGTACAATTTTCCTAGATTGTGGTGTGCGGAAACATCATCTGGTCCCAATTCGATGGATTTCTTGAGGCTTGCCTCAGCAAATTCATATTGCTTCAATTCACGTTGTGCATTCCCGAGATTCGAATAGTATTGGCTGGAGTTGGGGGAGATAGAGATTGCTCTCCTAAAAAGTTCGCACGCTTCCGCATAGTGTCGATGGTCTGCGAGCAAGACCCCCAAACCCACGTATGCATCAGCCGAATTTGGATCCAATTGCATTGCCCTCCGATATCCTCGTTCCGCTTCGAGAGCATGCCCTAGATCGGATCGAATCGTGCTCATGGCTACAATGGCGGGGACGTACGTAGGTTGGATTTGCAAAATGCGTTCTAGGCATTCGAGTGCATTGGCTGGTTGCAGCATTCGCCTGTATGTCGTAGCCAAAAACTCAATCGCGGAGATGTTTTTTGGTGACAGTCGGAGAGTCTTGAGCAAGCACTCTTCTGCGTCCTTCAGCCGATGAAGTTCGACGAGCGCCTTGCCATGATTGAAATGCGCTTCCGCGAATCTCGGTGCATACTCTACTGCATGTCGAAAGGCAATTTCCGCTTCGATGGTTCGATTGAGCCAGGCAAGAGAGATCCCCTGCAAGTTCCAGGTATCGGCGACTTTATAATTCATCGAGCGCGCGAGCTCAAAATGAATAATGGCTTCCGAGAGCTTCTTTTGATTTAAGCAAACCATTCCTAAGCGGTACCAGCCCTCTGCAAAATCGGAACTCGTTTCAAGGATTTTCCGGTAAGCGATTTCTGCTCCTGCGAAATCGCCACGCTGTTCTAAGCTTCGGCCGGCCGCCAAGGGATTGCTGGCCGAATTCATAGTAAACCAATCAAAGTGCGAGCCCCTGTTCTACGCCGTGGAAAGTGATCCACAATCGCCACAACTAGAATGTAGATGGTGCAAAGAACTCGAGAAGCAAGATGCCCAGCTACGCAAGTAAATAAGCTACCCGACATGGTAAACGCTTTCATCCGGAAGAGCAACGGAGCTCTACGCCGGAGCGCTCGCTCGCGACCCACAATAAAAAAATCCATCCGCAAATCAAAAACCCAGGCGAAGAGACGGGCATCCGCGTGCCTTCAGCCAACGTGGCCGCAAACGCGTCCGGCGGAACATGGTTCTCGTTGCTTTTTGATGCGAAAGTCACTAGGATGCGGTTTGGCGGTTGAACTCAGTAGTTGACTCGATTCATTTGCATGCAAATTCTTTGCACCGTGAATACCTTGCACCGTGAATATTCAGGAATCCATGTTCATCACATCCGACAATCAATTCGTTGGCTTTGAAGAACTGGCAATCGGAAATTCGAACCGAGCGATCGAGTTCCTAAAAAACTGTGCTCAGCGTTCGAGTGGAAATCAAGCCGATGCGATTTACCAATACCTTATGCTGTACGCAACGTATAGTTATTCGACTCTACCGGTAGCCGATGTTATTCATTTGTACAACCAGTACGCGTTCAGTATCAATGATATAGAAACTCACTATTTGATTAAGGAGAGAATTGCATCACGGCTACGGTACGAGCGATCCGTTTCCAAAACCATTTCTACTGCCATTCGAAACAACTACTCGTTTAGCATTCGAGGCAAACTTTCTGAGAAGGCCGAATGTCCTGTTTTCATCATCACGATACCACAACATCAAAATCGATTTTCGAGACTTTTTGCAAATGCTTTTCAGTTAGGCATCACGTCCTTGGAGCCTCGAGGAACTTCGGGTGCCGAAATCGATCTCAGTGCCAAAAATATCCAGTTCAACGCTTCACCCGGCGACTCGGGATGCTTGTCAGGGCAAACGCATACTAAAGTGCTGTGAGGCCAAGTAGTTGCGTCAGGTAGTTGTCATTCCATCCCGCCATTCGACGCTGCATAGCGATACTTTCT
>JAYVPJ010000062.1:0-2086 GCA_043757445.1 Pirellula sp.
AGTTTTTCGGGGAGGGCAAGATTCGGCTATGCAAAAAGTTCTACGGATCGCGTCATCCTTCCCTCCCCGGCGTGGCTAGCGCCCGCCGACCCTCCCAAACTACGTTTCGGGAGAGTTGCACTGCTCCGCCGAGGTGGCGATTAGCGAGAAGTCTCTCAATTCCCACTATTTACCAACGCTTGATCCGCTAACCATGCGTTCGTCATTCCGACACCGCTCGCGATCGTCTTGGCCATGTGCCAAGGTCCTTTGCGACTCTTACCATGCCGGATGGCTTGCCGCTGTGAGACGCCCAGGGTCATCAGTTCTCGGATGCGTGTGCGAACATGTCGCCAACTTTTCCAGTAACAGCACCTTATGCGTCACAGCCATCGAGAAGCTGTTGTCGAATCGTATTCCAACGAGGACGAAACCATGTAGGGAATTCAGTGATGGTAATTCCGTCGGGGCCAGGAGCCCGTCGGCAGGTGATGAACCAACTCGCCACGCTTGGCCTTCGACATCCGCCCAGCACTCAATCGCAACCGCATGCTATGGAACTCTGCTTGGCTCATCGCCCCTTTCAGTCCCAATAGCAACCGATCACTAAACTCCCTAGTGTTGTATACTCCATCCGTGTCTCCAATTAGCGTATCCGAAAGCGCGCACAACTCCAACAAGCGATGCCAATCAGCGCAGTTTCGAGCTAGCCTCGAGACCTCATAACCCACGATGATACCGATCTTCCCCAGGCCAACGTCCGCCACCAACTTCTGAAAACTCTCTCGCCCAACAGCGTTCGTGCCCGAGATGCCTTGATCGCCATCGACGATCGTGACTTGACTCGCTTTCCAACCCAGTTCAAGCAACCGCTCGCGCAGTGCACGCTGGTTCAGAGCGCTCTCCTGATGCTCCCGCACCTGCTTCGGATCGGACTGCCGAATGTAAACAATCCCCTGACGATTCAGGTGCGTGGTTTGAATCTTGATCGATCCAGGCATGTTCGAACTCCTCCGTGAGAATGTGACAGATTTCATTGACGATGGCGTCTTGCTCGTCGAGTGGCAAACTTTGCCAAAGTTTATTGGCGGCGATTTCCCTCATGCTTCGACCTCTTTTTGCGAGACACTGTTTGGTACAGTGTCACGAGGTCGGTTATTGCTTCGGGCGTCAAGATCGATCCCACCGATCGAATACCAGTCGACATGCTTGTGCTAGCAATCGCTGCATATCCATAGTGTCCAAAACTGATTTCTAACTAAAGGTGTATTGCGGTGGTGGAGGTTTCCCTACGCCCGTCGCGTTGATCAAGACAGCACAGCTAAACGTCTCAATGAACTGGCAATCAAAAAGCCGAAGTATCTTCTGTTTGGGGGCCTTCTTTGGAAACGTAAAGGCATAGTCCGTCAGCGTCTTCATCACGGGCAAACGAGCCGCTTGCACTCGGCGAGCCAAAGCATTGTCTCAGTTCATCGTCGCGGCCCTTGAGTGCATTCTTTTTGACGTAACCTACTGTATGGATCTCCGGGTTTAGCGTCGCCAGCAAGACCACTGAGCAGATTCGGGAATAGCGACCGCAATGGAACTTGCCTGGATCGTTCGGTTGCTGGCTTTGGGAATGAGAGAACCTGTGTAATCGGTGCCCGAAAAGCGATCAGATCGAATTCGAGGAGTTCGTCACGAGCCTTGACAATCACTCGTTTCGTAGTGCGCAGCCTGAGCGCGAGCGCGTTGTCGCTATAGTAAGACAACCCTCTTTTGTCACCGACTGCGGTCAGTAGGAAGTACAGAAAGACCGCATCGGCAGAGATTGTCAACACCTATCGCGAGGCGAGGGAATTGAAAACGATCCTTCGATTGGAAGCGTCATTACGTCGGATGGATTTGATCGTGATAGACGAGCTTGGCTACCTTCCCATCGATCGCGTTGGAGCGGAAAGTTTGTTTGGATCCTTCAGTCGATGCTATGAACAAACGAGCGTGATCGTGACGACAAATCTACCGTTCGGTCAATGGCCATCGACGTTCGCAGGCGAAGAGCGAATGACAGGAGCGTTGCTCGATCGGTTCACACATCGCTTAGAAGTACTAACGATCAACGACACTG
>JAYVPJ010000063.1:0-28210 GCA_043757445.1 Pirellula sp.
ACTCACTTTGTAAATTTTGAGCCTCAATGCGCTAGCATGAGGTCCGGATTTGCAGGTGATTACTTGACTTCTGGCCCGCACGCTAGCGCGTCGCGGCTCGAAGTGAGTGCCATGGGCGTAAAGCCAACGGAAACGTCCAACATGTGTTCGTGCTACTTCGAGTTCGCGTTCGGAGCAACCGTTTGTTGCGACGGCGCATTCAGGCCTGTGAACTTCTGCAATCTAGGCGTCGGAGTCGTTTTGATCAAAGCTCTGTGCACCAACGTTTGATACGCGCCCGAGGAGGTTGCGGGCTCGATCTCGGTCACTAGAATCTGAGGTAATGTTCCGGACGGAATGAGTTGAGAAACGGCTAGTTGAACGCTTTCCAGTCGAGCGTTTGTTTCTTGCTCGGTGTTTCCAGCTTTGACGTAGACGATCCGCTGATTCTGCGGCGCTTGTGTGACTATCCACTGGACTTTGATAGTTCCCGCTTCGTTGAGAGCTTGCTGTGTTGAAAATAAACCGGATCCGAGGGTATTGTTTTCCCTCCAGCCGTTGTCTCGCATGACGTCAAAAGGTGCGACAACCGAATTGGCATCCGCACCACGAAAGGGTTGCGGCCAAGCTACGTTTCGAGCGTAATCGATGCCAGCCTTGTGTCTCATGTCAGCGCATCCGAGGATCCCGAATGATAGAGCGGAAATCGATAGTGTCGCGAGAGTTCGTCGCATGTTGTAATTCCCTTTACCCTTTGGCTTCACCGTATCCGTTGCTTGGCCCTTTCATCCATTCGGGTCCAATCTCCGTTTCATTCGGCAGATAGCACATAGCGTCATCGCAAATGCTTCGCAACGTCCGTTAGTTTGCATATCCATTAAACTCGATTCGATCCATTGCTATCATTATCAACGCGCACAGCCCTTAAATCCTTCCATCTTTACTTAACTTCCGCAGCCGGAACTTCCGATGGATTGCTTAGCAAAGCATGCAGTCGTCAAGCTCTGCGTAATCGTTAAGTATTGAGTTGCTGGGGGAACCATGGCTAAAAGAAACATTAGCGAATTTAGGCGTCAAGTATTTCGAAGGGCATTTCAAGCGGGATTAGGCGTTGGAGTATTCGCGGTCGCAAGCCTGGCCATTTTGTCTCCTGCCATGGCCCAACTTCGCACTGGCCGAAGCACGGATCGCGAGTTCTACAATCCGCTTGAGCCAACAGCCAAGTCCGAGGTTCTGGTCACAAGGAAGCGCTCGAAAGCGGCGGTGGTTCAGGCTTCGGCGAACGAAGTGAATTACCTTGAGGAAGAGCAAGAACCTATTCGCAAAGTTAAAGTGCAGGCAACCCAAGTTCGCAAAGCCTCCAATGAGGGCCCAGCTAGTCGCGTGGTTCAAGCCAGCTGCAAAAACTGTCAGGCTGGAATAGCACATTCGCATGGCCCAATGGCTGCACACGCAAATAACAACGACTACGTGGAGTCATCGGGACTGAGCGAAGAAATGGGCGACCCAAACGCTATGGTGTTTGGTTCGACCAATCAGCCGTGCATGTCAGATTGCGACTCGGGCGTGATGATGCAGCCTCCTAATGTCGTTGGCAACTTGCTTCGCAGGATGCAACTACGCATCGAAGCCGCAACATTTTGGCCAGAGGGGCAAAATCTCCCGCAGCTGGTAACAACGCGCAGGCCTGCCAACGACCCGGCCACTGATGGTCTGATAGGCCGAACGGATACAACGAATTTGTTCGGAGGAACGGAGGTGCTCGGCCGTGCCACGCAGGGCATACGTGGCGAATTGGGAACCTACTTCGACGATTGCAGGTCGCACGGAATACTGCTTCGATTCTACGATGTCGGCAGCAATTCGTTGTCCTTCAATAGTACGCCAACTTCAGAACCAGTAGTGATGCGCCCGTTTTTTAGCACTGCCAACAACGCTCAATCGACGATCGCAGTGAACTATCCAAACAGCACCTCCGGCTCTTTGAACGCAAATATATCGAGCGACATGTACGGAGGTGACATCCTATTTCGTAAATTAATCCTTCGCGACTGCGCTGGACGCCTTGAATTCCTGGCGGGTTATCAAACGGCAAGATTGGCTGACGCATTGATGATCCAGTCGACGACCACTGCACTCATCAATACTCCAGCTCCGGTTGGAACGATTTCGCAACTGTCGGATCGGTTCACAACAACGAATCGATTTAACGGCATGGCGCTGGGGCTGAGTGGTATCCTGCGAGAGCGATGCTGGAGCCTCTCAGGGCTTGTCAAGTTGGGATTGGGCAACATGGAACGCAGCGTGTTTATCGATGGCAGCTCGACCATCACCGTTCCAGGCAATGGAGGGTCCACGAATACGACTGCCAACGGATTGCTTGCGAGAAACACGAATGCCGGTAGCTATGCCATGAGCACCTTCATCGTTTCACCTGAGACCAACATTACCCTTGGCTATCGATTGACACGGCGGTTGGAAGCAACGGTGGGGTACTCGTATCTAGGGCTACCAAAGGTTGCAAGAGTCGCTGACCAATTGGATCCGCAACTGGCCTCGAATCTAAGCAATCCGCCAACGGGGGCGAGAACGCCAAGCTTCTCGCTTCGAGAAAGCAACTATTCGCTGCATAGCCTCGATTATGGCCTGCAATGGCGATACTAGAGTAGGTCCGTCTGACGCTAGCAGCGTCAGCCACGTGGGGGACGATAGGCGTGTGAAGAGTCAGTCGGCGTTTGCCATGGACACCTTACCTATCGCTGTCTCTCTGCGAGGCTGTGATTTTTTTGAAACGCAGACGAGTCGCGGAGCGACTCGCCCACATAAAATCACCGCCTCTGAGCGTGCCACTCATAGAGTAGGTACTTTACAAACTGCCGTTCGCCTTACGGAAGGATTGACGTGAATACCAGGCTTGTCGAGGCGTTCCGTATTCACCAATCAGGCGACCTCACTCTCGCCGAAGAACTCTACCGCAATTTGCTTGGGGATGAGGTTATTGCCCTTCATGTCAATCAATTGCTGGGGGCATTGCTTCTGCAAAAGAAGCAGCCAAAGGCTGCAATTCCTCACTTGGAAACAGCAGCTAAGCTCGCCTCAGATTCGGTCATTGTCTTAAACAACTTGGCTATCGCATACATGCGTAGTGAGCGAATGGAGGAAGCAGTCACAACGTATCTTCGCTCCGTCTCGATTGAGCCCAATAATGTCGAGACGCTGAAGAATCTCGCCGAAGTCTTAATTTATTTGGAGAGGTATCAAGCCGCGGTCGATGTTTTGTCCAGAGCGATTGCGATGAACCCCCATTCGGTTCAGCTATTGATGAAGTACGCTCTCGCTCTTTACCAACTGGAACGCAATGACGAGGCGAGAGCGATTTTTGAGCAGATTCTAAGTCAGGATCCCAATCACTTCAAAGCACTATTGGGTCTTGGCCGTGTCTTGCTTCGGCAAGCCACGATGAGGGAGGAGGTAGTAGCGGTATGGCGCAAACTGGCTGAAGCTCAGCCTACGAATCCGGCCATTTTGAATAATTACGGCTCCGCGCTAAAGAACACCAAGCAGGAGACCGAAGCGGAAGACGTTCTAAGGCGAGCGCTTAACGTTGCTCCCGCGTTTCTTCCTGCGTTGTGCAATCTTGGTATCGTCCTAGCTGCTCAAGGGCGATATGAGGCGGCTCGAGATTGCTTTCGCAAGGGGATTGCAATGGAATCCAGTCGCTCGACGGACGGCGAAGGTGATTTGGAAAGAGAAAACTCCAGCTCGAGCTTAATCGACGAATCGACGTGGAAAAAGTACGGTTGCATCGCGTTCAGCCAACTTGCGATGATCGAAAATATACTGGGTAATTTCGCGGAAGCAGCGGCGGCAATCGATCGGGCATTGAAGATTGATCCGGAGCACGCGGACAGCCATATGATACTAGCTTTCCTGCGACTTCAAAAAGGAGATTTCCTAAATGGCTGGCAAGAGCATGAGTGGCGAAAGCGATCAATAAACGGACCTCGCCAGTTTCCCGTGCCAGAATGGCGAGGCGAGTTCGATCCGGCGCAAACGGTTTTGATTCATGCAGAACAGGGGCTTGGAGACACAATGCAGTTTGTTCGGTATGCGAAACTTGTTAAAGAGCGTGTCGGCAAAGTCGTCCTGCTAACGCCGCGGCCCTTAGAAAAAATTCTCCGACGCTGCCCAGAGATTGATGAAGTGGTTGCGGATGTCGATCATTTACCGCCGTACGATAGGCATATCGCAATGATGAGCCTGCCATACGTATTCCAAACAACTTTGGAGACGGTGCCGAGTGAAGTTCCCTATTTGCATGCGGCATCGAACCTGGTTAGCGATTGGCGCAGTCGTTTGAAGACGTTTGCAGGTGTTCGAGTTGGAATCGTTTGGCAAGGAAACCGCGAGTATAGTTTTGATCGAGATCGGAGTATTCCACTGCGGGTCTTCAAACCTTTATCAAAGGTCGATGGTGTCGATCTAATAAGTCTTCAGAATGGCGACGGGCTTGATCAGCTGGATACTATAGATTTCAAGGTTACAAAGTTTCGTGGCGTCGACGAACAGGCGGGTGCTTTTATGGATACCGCCGCCATCATCATGAACCTGGACTTGGTGATATCGCCCGATACGTCGGCAACACACTTGGCAGCTGGATTGGGGAAACCGGTTTGGTTAGCAAAAGGCTTCTACACCGATTGGAGATGGTCGTCTGATGATGGGAAGACAAATCCATGGTATCCGAACGTACGATTGTTTCATCAGAAAGTTCGGGGGAACTGGGAACCGGTTTTTGAAGAGATGGCTAAGGAACTTGCGAATTGGGTCGCGTCCTCGATTTAGAGAGCCAGTGCATCGCCAAAGCGATCGCGTTCCATTTGTGTTATACGGTGCATGTCGTAAATCAACTGGACATCACAACCGCGTTGCTGGACATCGCGACGTGCAAACATGCGCTGTTGCGTGCTGACCATCACTTCGGGAGGTAGGCTGGCCATTTGTCCAAAGAGTCGTGCGTAGTTAACAAAACTTGGGACATTGCTCGTTACAAAGCCATACATCATGCTGCAAACACCGATGACCTTTCCCGTGAAGATACCAGTATTGATGGCTGTTTTGGAATAGTCCCCCATGATACAGCCCAAGAATTGCATGTTGGTGGAGACTTTTCCGAATCCGTATTCCATATTGACGGAACCATAAGTGTTCTTTAGGTCGCTGTTACAAGTACCTGCACCCAAATTGATCCAGCTGCCGAGATAACTGTGGCCAAGGAAACCGTGGTGCTGCTTGTTGCTGTACGGTTCGACAATGGATGCCTCGACCTCACCGCCAATCTTGGTCGTGTGGGATAAGGAGACTGCGTCTTTGATGGCCGAGTGTTCTAGAATGCGGGCCTTTTTGCCAATGTAAATGGGGCCTCGCAGCAACGTATAGGGTCCGATTTGCGCGTGGCTGTCGATAATAATGGGACCCTTGCGTGTGTCTGTTAGTACGTACTCCCCCACCGAAGCTCCGTCCGCAAGAAAGAGGCCGTCCGACAGCTGTCTTAGCTCAGAGACCGGTGGAGTTCCGGTATGACCGCCGTTTGCGTTGGTGCCAAGCTCAATCCGCCATTCGAGGTTATCGCGAATGCACATCATATTGCATGCGATCAGTTCATGTGGAACCGCAATCGTCCCTAAATCGCAATCGTATGTTTCGAAACCTTTTGCTTTTTCTAGCCACTCCTCCACCCCCAAATAGCCATAGTGGAACATCTGTTCCACAGTCCATGGCGGATTTATGACCGCAGCAACATGTTCTCGGTCCAATACCACCTTCGGAGCAGAGTCAGGCGTAGATTGAGCAGCGAGTCGGTGAAGGACTTGAATTTGCTTGAAATTCTGCTTGGTCGGTGCGATTCGGGCGTTGAGCAAAAGTGTTATTCGTCGTTCAGGTATTCCCTCGTTCGAACTCTCGTCCAGGATTCTCAATGCTGGGAAATCGATTCGCTGAAGCGTCTGAAGGTGCGGGCGAGAAATGCCGTACACCTCGCTCCCCATCGGTTCTAGCAAGTCGATCAATCGAAAACTGCCGCAGGTCACGGCGGCCGCTAGTCTAGCTATCGTGATTGGAGCCAGGAGTTCACATTGGGGATCTTCGAATACGACAATCGACATAGAGCTCGACCTTTGGTGGGAATCGCGTTACGGTTGCGATCCGATCTAACAAATACTGATACGGCTAGGCAATTGTCACGAAATCTTGTCGTTTGCATAGCATTTTCCGAATCCTTGCAAAACGATTACAAGATGAGTAGTGGGTTTGCAGCGATTGCGTAAAATGTCGGGGGTGTTTCTTGCGAATTTCTCTTCCAATCCAAAGCCACCATCCAATATGTTAGACCTGTTCGACAAAATCCAAGATGCCAGCACCGCCATTCGAAAAGTATGGGGGCGCACACCGCACGCGGGAATCATCCTGGGAACCGGTCTTGGGCCGCTCGTGCAGCGGATCGAGGTCGAAGCGACCTTGGAGTACTCTGATATTCCACATTTCCCTCGCTCGACAGCCACCTCGCATCGAGGGCGATTGGTTTGTGGGATGCTTTGCGGCCTGCCGGTTATGGCCATGGAGGGACGCTTCCACATGTACGAAGGCTACGAGCTCAAGCAAATTACGCTGCCCGTCCGAGTCATGAACGCGCTCGGGGCCGGACTATTGGTGGTCTCCAATGCATGCGGCGGCATGAACCCCTTCTACAAGTCGGGGGATATCATGTTAATCGACGACCACATCAACTTGCTGGGGAGTAATCCACTCATCGGCGTCAATGATGACCGACTTGGGCCACGTTTCCCCGATATGTGTCACCCCTACGACCAGTCGCTCATTGAAGCCGCACTGAAAACTGCCCGCAAGCACGATATTGTTGCACATCAAGGAGTCTTTGTAGCAGTCTCGGGGCCCAATTTAGAGACCCGAGCAGAGTACCGCTTTCTGAGGGCGATCGGTGCAGACGTCGTCGGCATGTCGACGGTTCCTGAGGTCATCGTGGCAGTCCATTCTGGCATGCGATGCGTTGGATTCTCGGTGATTACGGATATGTGCCTGCCCGATGCACTAGAGCCAGCCGACGTTCAAAAGATAATAGCAATCGCCAACGATGCCGAACCACGCTTGACGACACTTTTGACGGGTGTGCTCGAGCACGAACGCAACCGAGTTGCCATCGCATGACGGGAAATCAACCTCTGACCCAGTCTCCTCCTTCCATTTGTTACCCTTGTTAGGCGAGCGGCAGGAGTTGGTATACCGTAGCTTGGGCCCCTGGCCCGAGTTTCGCACGGCCCAGGGGGCCATGCTACTGGTAGATTTCAGTCTGCCGCTCGCCTTAAAGAGAGAGTTTGCCGTTTGCTCATCGGATCTCCCACGCTCTGGCCTCCCACGCACTGTCAAGCGTTACTACCCAACATAGAAAGCCATTCACTATCATGGAAACAGTTCACCTAGATTCAACTCGCATCGGTTGGATCGGTACAGGCGTGATGGGACGCAGTATGTGTTCGCATCTCCTCAAGGCCGGTTACAAGACGTCCGTGTTCAATCGTACGCCTTCGAAACTGAATGACCTGTTGTACTTAGGTGCAGTTGGTTGTTCAAGTCCATTGGAGGTCGCACTCCAAAGCGATATTGTCTTTTCGATGGTAGGCTATCCCTCCGATGTCGAGGAAGTGATCCTTGGTCCGTCGGGTGCTTTGGCGGGTCTTGCTCCCGGCAGCGTTATTGTGGACATGACCACGAGCCGCCCGGGCCTTGCGGTCCGAATTGCCAACCAAGCGACTGCCAAGGGTGTGACTGCGTTGGATGCTCCAGTCTCGGGTGGTGATATTGGTGCTCGCGAAGCACGGCTATCCATTATGGTCGGAGGAGAGCGCGAGGCCTTCGAGGCACTAACACCCCTTTGGAAACTAATGGGGGCCACCTATGTATTCCAAGGTGCGGCAGGCTGCGGGCAGCATACCAAGATGGTCAACCAAGTCTTGATTGCTTCTGGCATGGTTGGATTGTGCGAAGCCATGTTGTACGCCAAGCAGGCAGGTTTGGAGCCCGAACTGGTTCTTAAGTCGGTTTCATCAGGGGCGGCCGGTAGTTGGTCGCTTACTAACCTAACGCCGCGGATCCTAAAAGGGGACTATGCCCCAGGCTTCTATGTAGATCACTTTGTAAAAGACCTGTCGATTGCCATCGAGGAGGCGGAAAAACTCGAATTGCAATTGCCGGGATTGAGCAACGCAAAGCGGGCGTACGAGTACTTGAAATCAATGGGACACGGTAGTTCCGGCACGCAGTCGCTCATATTGGCGTTGGCCAAACAGAATGGGATGGATTGGGCGTAGTTGGTGGGGGACAAGCCTGTGGGGTTATACAGGCTGAACTGTCGCAGTTACAATAGAACTGCTTATGATATCAACATTCGAATGTAAACATGCGACTTCACCTGGACCCAATGCGGGCTTTGCCATCGCCGTAGTTTGGTTCGCGTTGTCGTTGCTTTTGGTCAGTGGTTCGGCCGTTGTACAAGCGTCCGAACCCACCGACGCGGAGATTACCAATTCGATTCGTCGGTTGTTTTCCGATCGATGCTATACCTGCCATGGACCGGACGACAAGGCGCGTTCGACGGAAATGCGACTCGATCGAGATGGCGTGACTTCCTTCAAAACCGGGTCCGGCAAGCAGGTTGCTGTGCCGGGAAATTTGGAGGAAAGCGAGATTTGGGACCGAATCAACTCGCTCGATCCCGAGACCGCAATGCCCCCACCATCCAGTAAGATCGATCTGAGCAATCAACACAAAGCGTTAATAAAAACTTGGATAGAACGTGGGGCAAAGTACAAGGCAAAACACTGGTCGTTCGAGCCGTTGCCAGCCAAGGTGGAGATTCCAATTGCATCGATCCGAAGTCAAGAATTTGTCGACCTGAATCCAATCGATGTTTTTGTCGCAGACAAATTGCAATTGAGTTCGTTGAGGCTGCAACCCACGGCGGATCGAGCAATTCTGGCGAGGCGAGCTAGTTTGGCATTGACCGGCCGATTGCCTGAGGCGGAGAAAGTTCAGCAGTTCGTGCTGTCTCAAGACGCGGGCGCGTACGAATCGTACGTGGATGGCTTGCTGGCTTCGCCCCAATTTGGCGAGCGGGTTGCGACCCACTGGCTCGACGTGGCTCGTTATGCCGACACCCATGGTTACCAGACCGATCGTTATCGCGACGTTTGGCCGTATCGCGATTGGGTCGTTTCCGCTGTCAATCAAGATCTTCCATATGACCAGTTCCTTACCTGGCAATTGGCGGGCGACATGTTGTTCAACGCCTCCGACGAACAGAGGCTCGCTACCGCGTTTAATCGTCTCCATCGTCAAACCGAAGAGGGGGGCAGCACCGAAGAGGAGTTTCGCGTCGAGTATATGATGGATCGCGTGAATACTCTCGGTACAGCCGTTATGGGACTGACCCTCCAGTGCTCACGCTGCCATGATCACAAATACGATCCCCTCACGCAAAAAGAGTATTTTCGACTAAGTGATATGTTTGACAATATTGATGAAAGTGGGCTTACTAGTTACTACACGGACTCGATGCCAGGTCCGACCCTGTTGATGCTTGACAACGCCCAGAAACAGCAGATTGCCACGCTTGAAAAAGCCATGGCGTCTGTTCGCCAGGCCTACGACGATGAACTCATAAGGCTGGCGAAATCGGACGTGGTTGAGCAGTGGTATGGTTCGCTCAACAGTTGGCCACAACCCGACCACAAATGGTTGTCTGCGGAGTTCGCGTTTGAGAAGCCAGTGTCTGAAGCCGCCACACAGTTCGTCAATCGAATACACGCTGACAAGCCAGGCAGTTGTGAAGGAACGATTCAATGGCAGACCGAGGGCAATCGCTCCGCAGTGATGCTTGACGGAGACAATGCTCTGTTGTTTCCTAAGTCCGGTGTCTTTTCGCGAACTCAGGAGTTCACGATTTGCCTCGAATTGAAAATCCCCAAATTCTTTGACAGAGCGGTGGTGCTACATCGCTCCAAATCTTGGACCGATGCCGCCTCCCGTGGCTATCAACTTTTGATCGAAGACGGACACTTCCATTTTGATATTGTTCACTATTGGCCGTCGAGTGCGATCCGTGTTCGATGTGTGGAACCCGTTTCCTTAAACCGGTGGCAGCAGATCGCATTGGTCTATGGCGGAACCAACAGGGCTGAAGATACGTACGTCTATATCGATGGCAAGCGAGCGGCTGTCGAAATAGTTAGAAACTCGTTGCATAAAGACATTCTCTACGAGCGAGCCGATGTTTCCTTAAGTATAGGTGCCCGCAACCGAGACCGAGGGCTTCCAGGTGGACTCGTCGATGAATTGCAAGTGTACGACGCAGCCTTGACGGCCGTGGAAATTGCTGGAATAGCAACAGACGATCCTTGGGTCTCTTGGTCCGAACTTACGGGAGAACAACAATCGCTATGGCGAGAGCATTACGCGGCGAGACTGGATCCTTTATGCAAATACCATAAAGAGAGTTTGCAGCATTACTTCAAGTCCTTGACTGAGATCGTTCAACCGAGTCGCGAGATGATGGTCATGAAGGAGACGACAAAAAACCATCCGACTCGGTTTCTCCATCGCGGTTCTTATGAGACTCCTGGCGAGATTGTCGAACCAGGTGTTCACCAAGCCTTGTTGAGCGAGGGAGAGGCGATGCCTACGAATCGATTGGAACTTGCTCAGTGGTTGACGACGGACCACCATCCTTTGACGGCAAGGGTCGCCATGAATCACATCTGGCAACAGATGTTTGGACGTGGCTTGGTGCTTACCGCCGAAGATTTTGGAGTCCAGGGCCAACCATCGTCCCATCCCGAGTTACTAGACTATCTTTCCCGGGAGTTCATTCGTGTGGGTTGGAGCCGTAAAGCTATGTTTCGAAGGATTGCGACCTCGCGAGTATTCATGCAATCGAGCCAGATAGATGCGGCCACTCGCCATATCGACGGGGATGGTGCGATGCTCAGTCACTATCCCGCGCAGAGGCTGACGGCCGAGCAAATTCGCGACGGAGCTCTGCAAGCCGGGGGACTACTATCGGGAAGGCTTGGTGGAGCACCCGTTTATCCTTATCAACCCTCGGGACTCTGGGAAGAAAAGTCCGGGCTCAAGTACCCGCAAAGCAAAAACGAAGGGCTCTACCGTCGAAGCCTTTATACGATTTGGAAGCGCACTAGCCCGCCGCCGTCCATGATGATTTTCGACTCGGCAGGACGCGAGGTTTGCTCCGCTCGCCGAGAGGTCACGGTGACCTCGTTGCAAGCGCTTGTGCTCATGAACGATCCCCAGTTCGTCGAGGCGTCCAGAGCGATTGCAATTGCTGCGCTCGGCATTGAGAGCAGTGCCCAATTCAGCCACGTTGCATTCGAATTTGCCAACCTCGAGCGAGCGTTGAAAAAAGTGATTCGAGATTTAACATCGCTCGACTGCTCCCATGCTTTGCTCCAGCGACTCATCAACGCTTTCGACGAACAAGTTACCATCTTTCAAGCGCAACCGGAACAAGCTGCGAAATTACTCCAGGTTGGCCAATGGAAAGCCATTGAATCGCAGGATAGCGAGTTGCAATCGAAACTTGCCGCCTTAACGCTAGTTGTGAATTCAATTCTAAACACCGATGGCTTTACAGTAATGCGATGATGACCACGATGCATATCCCGGACTCTGATTCTCAAGTAT
This sequence comes from Pirellula sp., assembly GCA_043757445.1. Lineage (GTDB taxonomy): Bacteria > Planctomycetota > Planctomycetia > Pirellulales > Pirellulaceae > JBKCUI01. Next base: position 11,752 of record JAYVPJ010000063.1, read on the forward strand.
TTCGTCGACATTTTTTTTCGCAATCCGCGGCCGGCTTGGGAGCAGTCGCATTGGCCAGCATGATGTCGGACCGTTCCCAAAATTCTTGGGGCGCAATGGGCACAGATGTGCCCGGTGTGCCCCATGTACCCGGTGTGCCCGGTGTGCCCGGTGTGCCCGGTGTGATACGCGAACTGCACCATGCTCCCAAAGCAAAGCGCGTCATCTATTTGTTTCAGTCCGGCGGCCCCTCGCAACTGGATTTGTTTGATTACAAGCCGTTTCTCAATGAGCAGCATGGCCAACCGTTGCCCGATTCGATACGCAAAGGCCAGCGACTAACGGGCATGAGTGGCAATCAAGCGATCCTACCCATAGCCAGGAGTATTTTTCAATTTCAACAGCACGGCGATTCGGGCGCTTGGGTAAGCGAACTGTTGCCGTACACAGCCAAGATCGCGGACAAGCTTTGCATTGTACGTTCGATGACGACTCAAGCGATCAACCACGATCCTGCGATCACTTTTTTCCAGACGGGGTCTGAGATGGCTGGCAGGCCTTCGATAGGCTCGTGGATGTCCTATGGGTTGGGAACGGAAAACGAGAACTTGCCTGCGTTTGTCGTTTTAGTTACGAAAGATAAAGGGGGACAACCGTTGTATCAACGGCTATGGGGAAGTGGATTCTTGCAGTCTCGATACCAAGGAGTTCAGTTGAGGGCCGGGGTCGAGCCGGTTCTGTTCCTCAATGATCCCGATGGTGTTTCTCGAACGCAGCGCCGATCCATGTTGGACTTGACTCGCGAGCTGGATCTGCACCAGCGGCAGCAGACGCTTGACCCGGCCATTGACGAACGGATAGCTCAGTATGAAATGGCTTTTCGACTGCAGTCCTCGATCCCCGAGGTGAATAGTTTGGCCGACGAGCCCGAGAATGTTTTGAATTTGTATGGGCCTGACGTTAAGAAGCCTGGTTCCTTTGCTGCAAATTGTCTACTTGCGCGGCGTTTGGTAGAACGGGGAGTACGCTTTGTGCAATTGTTTCATCAGGACTGGGATCACCATGGTGGCCTGCCTGCAGGTTTGAAAAAAGAATGCCTACAGACCGATCAACCATCGGCTGGTCTGGTTGAGGATTTGGCGAGGTGCGGACTTTTGGAGGATACCTTAGTGGTCTGGGGTGGAGAGTTTGGACGCACCAATTATTGCCAAGGAAAGCTAACGGCAACCGACTATGGACGGGATCACCATCCGCGTTGCTTTACCGTTTGGATGGCCGGTGGTGGTGCGAAACCTGGCTTGATCTACGGACAAACCGACGAGTTTGGTTACAATGTTATCGAAAAGCCTGTGCAAGTTCACGATCTTCATGCCACGATTCTATACTTGTTGGGAGTCGACCACGAACGACTTACGTTTCCGTTTCAAGGGCGAAGATTCAGATTGACGGACGTGCACGGTACGGTGCAGCAGGAGATGATCGCCAGCAGCTAACCTCACACGACCAACCAGATAGTTTTGACGATGGCCCAACATCGAATGCATGTTTTCTCTGAGCCGCATGTATCGACCGCGATATGGCTAACGCAATTGCGGTGGATAGCGGTCGGTGGACAGTTGCTGGTCATCGGATACGTTTGGTTTGCATTGTATATTCCCCTTCCCATCATCGAATTGCTTTTGTTGGTTACCGGGACGGCAATCAGCAACGCCATACTGTGGATATGGGCTCGAAGTTTACAACGAACTTCCAATAGTAGGTTGACTGGCGGATCGAAAGACTCGAACGAATCTAGCGGCGATGCGGATGATATGATTGGTAGCCGCGCAATCGGTATGTTAATCGGCATTGATGTTTTGACTTTGACCGCACTGCTCTATTTTTCCGGTGGCGCAGCTAACCCCTTCATCTTTTTTTTCTTCGCAAACATTGCGATCGCGGGCATGATTCTGCCTTCTGCGTGGGCTTGGTGCATTTCGGTTGCGTCGATCTTGGGAGGATTGTTCTTGTTGAATGTCGCACATCCCCTGGAGGTCTTTGAGCGTTCTCCTTTAGCACAGGGTGCAGACTGGGGAGTTATCAAGTACGCGTTCTTGATTGCATTCTCTACATCTTGCTGTGTTATTACCTATTTTGTTTCCATGTTAGCGATGGAACTACGTCAGCGTGAAGTGCAATTGGCTGCGGTCGAGAGGGAGCGCGAACGATCGCAACGACTGGAGGCATTGGCAACACTCGCCGCGGGTGCAGGCCATGAATTGGCTTCCCCTCTTTCGACCATCGCGGTGGTAGCGAAAGAACTTTCGCGGACTCTAGAAAAGTCAGAATCGACGCCGTCTATACGCCGCGACGTCGAATTGATTCGCGAGGAACTTAGTCGATGCAAAGATATTCTGCATCGGATGAAGAGCGGAGCCGGTGAAGCTGCGGCCGAACATCTTCATCCGGTTTCCCTCAGCGAAGTCTTACGCGAAACGGTGCAAGCGATGCGTGAGCCGCAGCGAATCAAGATTCAAATGTCGAATACAAACGGAGACTCTCTGGCTATTTTACCCAAACAAGCGCTATCGCAAGCGTTGAGAAACCTGCTACAAAATGGGCTAGATGCATCCGATCCAGCGCAGACAATCGATCTGCACGTTGCCGTTGAAAGCCAGCCAAGCGAGAAGAAATCCAAAAAGATTTGGCAACTTACTATTATTGACCAAGGTTCTGGTATGACGGACGAAGTCCATCGCCGTATCGGTGAACCCTTCTTTACCACGAAAGAAGTTGGGCAAGGAATGGGTTTAGGAGTTTTTTTGACACGAAACGTGATTCGCGGCTTAGGGGGCACAATAGTCTTTGAACCATCACCGAGTGTTGGAACCATTTGCCGGATTACGCTGCCAGTCTGATAGCTCGTCGTTGGTTACTAATTCCAAACGGGGCTCGAAATATGCATCCTTTTCGCTGCCAACGCTATACACCGGAACGATATGCGGATGGTCTAGGGCAGCGGCTTTGTTGGCTTCGGTGCGGAACCGCTCAACCTGCCGTTCGTTCAGTCCGGCACTTGGCGGCAGGATCTTGATGGCAACACCTTCAGGGCGAATTTGCGATGGTGGTCGGATACCCAGGGCGGCGCTTTGCGGCTATGCCGTGTCGCCCTGCCCTGGGCTGCAAATGTGTAAGCCCGTTGGGCTATTGAACAATGCGGCATCGGGAGGTTGCTATCGCGACCTACCGACCAAAACAAACCATGCACGAATCCAACCGCCAAGTTAGACAGGCGACGTGCCAAGAATTATTGTCAACGTTTGGACATTAGTCGGCGTTTGAAGCATCAAGTCCAACGGGCCAAAACAATGTCAGCCCCGGGCAGTGGGAAGCCTCGATGCGCTGACCCGGGCGCCGGGTGTGATGGACTTGAATCGAGTAATTGAACAGGGCAGCGGTACGCATTGGAATCAACCGTTGCCGACCTAGATTCTCAAAGAAGTCATCCATGCATTATTTTCCTACCCTGCCATTCGCTGCGAATCTAAAGGACACTCGACCTTGGGCCAAGTGCAGAAACTCCAATTCAACTATCTTGGCGTGCCACCGCGTTCCACCGGAATTGATTTTAAAAGACAATGAAGCTGCCGGCGTTATCTACCGTACGCGGGATCGGTTTGATACCTGCTGGTTAGGGAAATTCCGTTTCGACGCGTCGGTCGCCCAAACCGATGCGAATACCGTGTTGTTCCGTCCAGTCAACTACCACCTCAACTTACCTTCAGCTCTCGGTCGTCCGGTAGAGGAACCTAGATCGAAAGAGGAAAACCCTAACTTTCGACCGAACTTCGCCCCAACGCTGCTAAAAGTAGCTGGAGAGAATCGAGATAGTGGGAAAGTGCCGTTCGTCCCTTTCTGGTAAGGTGATACGTTGTCTTAGGACGACGACCCACGAACGCCTTATCCGCTCTGACGTATTCCGCTTCCTCAAGTTTTTGAAGCTGAAGGCTCAAGCTCCCGTCAGCCGTCTCAAGTCGCTTTTTTAACGTAGTAAAGTCCTGCGAACCACCGAGTTGAAGTGCTGTCAGTACACCCAATCGCAATGGACCATGAACCGTAGTGTCGAGCCCATTGAAATCAATCGGCAGCATGTTGCGCCACTGCCTCCTGCAACTGGAACCTCTGGATCGCAAAGCTTGCAAGATAACCAATGGCCATAATGCCATGCGTGAGCGTGAAGCTGTAATGCGGGTCAAAAAGGGGAATGAGCAATCCTGTGAGTAGAAGTGGAATGGCAAGACCGAAACAGTAGTATCGTTCTCGATTCCTGAGTGCATTCAGCACCAAGACAAATATGAACGCCAAGATGTAGGCGAGGCTAGCAGCGTAGAGGGCGGCGGTTCTTGCAGCCCCGATGGACGGCCCGCAATATGCCACTAAAACATATCCGCTTGAGGCGCAAATCACAGCGAAGTACACGGTGATCGACAAACTTACTTGCAGTTTGACTTCGTGGCTGAGGGCAATGTTGCGTTGGGATTGTAGGTAAGCCCCAATCAGACCTAGTGCCATAAATACAGCGAAAGGAACAACTTGGAGCCACTCGTTTTCGGAGATCAAACTGATCAACCCTGCACTAACTGCGGCGACAGCGAGTAGAATGCCAAAAGCCAACATCCCGTTGTCAAAAGACAATCGCAGTCCCATCGCTCGCTGCATTATGGCTAGATCGTCTTGGATACGTCCCAATTGCCCCTCAGATATAACATGTTCGTCTGACATTGTGTGACTCCTTCTGTGGCTTAGCCAAGTTGATCAATACTCAAGGCCGTTGTTTACTCAACATCCTTGAGTATACAGATCTTTGCTTGCGAGTCAAGAACATGATCCATGTAATGCTTGGTTCTTTAAGATAGGGAATTGTGCCTGGATCGATCCACCAGAGATTAGGCGTTGTACGTCAAGCCCGCTAAGAAGTCGAAACCGTTCGTTCTGGTCGATTAGTTTCGCACCAAATGGAGCTGCTTGTTTCCATCTGTTGGCTCGGATAGACTTTAGGCAGCAGTGAGGTACTTCTGAAGCCTAGGTTCGAGGTGTTCAATGTCGAATTCTCTCCTTTCCAAACAGAAAATGATGCGATCAATAACCAGTGTTTTGGTGTTGCAGCTGATATGGGGGGCGGTGTCTTTTTCGCATCTCCAAGCGGAGGACGTCATTTCGTTTAATAGAGATATTCGCCCGCTGTTGTCCGACCGTTGCTTTGCATGTCACGGACCTCATGCTGCCAAGCGTGAAGCGAAATTGCAGCTGGACGTTGCCGATGGAGATGAGGGCCCGTTTCACTCTCGCGACGGACTTCCGGCGATCAAACCAGGCGAGCCGGACTCCAGTGAACTTTGGTTGCGGCTGATTTCGGATGACCCATCCGTGCTGATGCCGCCCCATGATTCGGGAAAGAAGCCGCTGACGGGGGAGCAAAAGGAATTGGTTCGGAAATGGATTCTGCAGGGAGCTATGTACGAAAAGTTCTGGTCCTTTGAAACACCGCGGAGGCAGGAATTGCCGACGGTCAAGGATATCGCATGGCCATCGAATCGGATTGACCGGTTCGTTTTGTCGAGCCTCGAAAAGAAGCAAATGAAACCCCAACCTGTGGCAGACATGCGAACGCTCATTCGGCGAGTTACGTTCGACCTGACAGGATTGCCGCCGACGCCAGAAGAAATACACCAGCTCGAGCAAGAAACGGATCCCCAAGCATATGCTCGACTGGTGGACCGTTTGTTATCAACGCCTCAATATGGCGAGCACATGGCTCGTTACTGGTTGGATCTCGTTCGATTTGCGGACACCAACGGCATGCATCACGATCACTATCGCGAGCAATCGCAATATCGCGATTGGGTGATTCGAGCGTACAATTCGAATATGCCCTTCGATCAGTTCGTGGCAGACCAGCTTGCAGGCGACTTGAACGCCATTCCAACCGTTGATCAACAAATAGCTTCGGGCTACAACCGCTTGCATATGGTAATGGACAAAGGGACGAATCCTCCTCAAGAAAGTTACACTCGCAATGTTGTGGACCAAGTAGGCGCGTTTGGTACGATTTTCATGGGAATGACATTGGAGTGTGCGGTTTGTCATGATCATAAATACGATCCGGTCAAGCAAAAAGAGTTCTACCAACTTTTTGCTTTCTTCAACAATATTGATGGTGACCCGGAAACACCAGGACGCGATCAACAGCCTCCCTACCTGCGAATCTCGTCGCCAGAGCAAGACGCTAGCTTGCTTGAGTTAGAATCCCAGCTTTCGAAAATCAAGTCGGAGGTCGAGGAGTTGAAAAAATCGATCGCTGGAATTGCAGCCGTGGATAAGATCGGCAGTGGGGACGCCACGGAACGGGCAGCGTTGTCGATGAAGCTGCAGCAAAAGGAAGAAGAGTCAGTTAATCTCAAGTCAGCGAGGGACGAACTCAATCGTATCATTCCGATCGCGCTGGTGATGAGGGAGCGATCCGATGTTCGGCCTGCTTACATTCTTAAACGCGGAGCATACGACCAGCTCGGTGAACAAGTTTCCAGGAACACGCCTGCGTTTCTGCTTCCACTGGATTCGAAAGGGGATGTGAAGACTCGTCTTGATCTGGCGCGATGGGTGACGGACAAGCGGCACCCATTGATGGCCCGCGTGACGGTAAATCGACTTTGGCAACAGTTTTCTGGAGTGGGGCTCGTGAAAACTTCCGAAGACTTCGGGGCGCAGGGTGAGTATCCTAGCCACCCCGAATTGCTGGATGATTTGGCAACCACTTTTGTGGACTCTCACTGGAACGTAAAATCCCTCATTCGATCGATGGTGTTATCGCAGACCTACCAGCAATCTTCAAGTGTTTCGCCCGCCGATTTCCGTGCCGATGCAGAGAATAGACTGCTTGCTCGAGGTTCACGCATTCGTTTGGATTCAGAGGTGATTCGCGATCAATTCCTTTCGATAAGTGGACTGCTCAACAACGCGATGTACGGAAAAAGTGTAAAGCCGCCCCAGCCCGCCGATTTGTGGAAGACGGTTTCCATGGTCTCATCCTCCACCTACTCTTTCAAGGAGGACACGGGTGACAAAGTCTATCGTCGAAGCTTTTACACATTTTGGAAGCGGGCAATGCCGCCGCCACAGATGACCATCTTTGACGCGCCCACTCGAGAAAGTTGCACTTCCCGACGAGAACGGACCAACACGCCGGTGCAAGCCTTGTTGACGATGAACGAGAGTCAATATTTCGAAGCGGCCCAACACTTCGCGCAGCAATTGCTTGGCCCGGAGGATCAGAGCGAAGAGGAACGCCTTCGCATCGCATTCGAGTCAGTCACGTCGCATCTCCCGGATGCCGCCGAACAAGTGGACCTGCGGAACGGGCTAGAAGGTTTTCGTTCGATATACCGGGACGACGTGATGGCGGCTCGCGCAATGACATCCGGTCTATCGCTCGCCAGCGACGAGCAGCGTATCGAACTGGCTTCGTTTACAATGGTAATCCATTCTCTGTTCAATCTCGATCTAGCCAAAACACGGGAGTAGTGATGATGTCGGACTATCTCGTTGATCAATACCATTGGCTGCAATCTCGGCGTCGGTTCTTGAACCACGCTGGCATGGGGCTCGGGGCAGCCGTATTGGGCTCCTTGGTTGCCAAGCAGTCGAGCGCGGCTGTACCAGAGTTGCCGCATTTTCGGCCCCGCGCAAAGCGAGTCATCTTTCTCTTTATGGGCGGTGCCCCAAGTCAGTTCGAATTGTACGACTACAAGCCTGGGTTAGAGGCAAAATACAAACAGCCACTGCCCGACGAAGTCCGCGATGGCCAACGCGTAACGGCGATGACGGAGGGAAAGGAACATTTGATTCAACCGTCGATCTTCAAATTCGCGCAGCAGGGGAATTGCGGCAGGTACATGAGCGAACTTCTGCCGCACTTGTCAACGGTAGTAGACGAATTGTGCTTTATCAAGTCGATGCATACCGAAGCGATCAACCATGATGAAGGCAAGACCCAAATGTGTACCGGCTCTCAGATCCAGGGCAAACCGAGCCTGGGTGCCTGGTTGAGTTACGGTCTGGGCTCGCTCAACAAAAATCTTCCGGACTTCATCGTACTCAACTCGGCATTCTGGTCCGGAGACCAACAAAACGTGCAGGCCCTTTACAGCCGCTTATGGGGCACAGGATTTTTGCCCTCCAAGTATCAGGGCGTAGCCTTTCAATCGGCGGGCGATCCGGTGCTCTTCCTTTCGAATCCCACAGGTGTCAGTCGCGACAGCCGGCAAAAGATGCTCGAACTAGTCACCCAGCTCAATCACAAGCACGCGGCCGCCAACGGTGATCCGGAAATTCAAACCACCATTGCCCAGCAAGAGATGGCCTTCCGCATGCAAGCCTCCGTGCCGGAATTGACGGACCTTCGAGGCGAGCCTGACTCGGTCAAGAAGTTGTACGGGCCCGAAGTCGACAAGCCAGGTTCCTTTGCGCGAAACTGCATGCTGGCACGGCGAATGGTGGAAAGGGGCGTACGTTTCGTGCAGGTATTTCACCGTGGATGGGATCATCACAGTGCACTTCCCACTAAGCTGCGGGGCCAATGCAAGGACGTCGATCAACCTTGGGCCGCCCTGATTCAGGACCTCAAACTGCGAGGGATGCTTGAAGATACGCTGGTTGTCTGCTCAGGCGAATTCGGACGCACGGTCTATTGTCAAGGAAAGCAGACCGGCACGGATTATGGACGCGATCACCATCCCCGGTGCTTTACTACCTGGCTGGCTGGCGGTGGAATCAAGGGTGGCATCGAGCACGGTCAAACCGACGAATACAGCTACAACATTATCGATCAGAATGGTCAAAGGACGACCCGTTTCGAAGACGACGCGGTGCACGTCAATGACTTAAACGCCACCATTTTGAATCGACTGGGAATCGATCACCGCCGCCTGACCTTCCGTTCCCAAGGCCTCGAACAGCGATTGACGGGGGTTGAGGAAGCACATGTCGTAGAAAAGATTCTCGGCTGAGCGATTCCCGTGCGGTCAAAATACTGGAACTTCCATTTTGAACGGTAATTCATGTTCGAGACTCGCTAGCACTCGTCCTTAAATTCGTCTCCATTTCCCCGACAGCAAACCTGTAGATAGGAATTCGTGTTCGACTTTCAAGTGCTGTAACGAACTAGCAAACGACTCTTCCACCTGAGTTGAAATCGAGGAAGCAGGATTGTAGGGCAGACGATGATCTTGCCCGCGTTGGAATGTGTATTTGGTCTGCACAAACAGCTCTTCGCGAACTAGCAAGCCGCCAGCGATCGCAGCTGCAATGGCACGTCCAACTGCTGCCTCATCGTAGTGTCGGCGTTGATTTGCAGTGTCGATGCCACGAAATCCGAGCGCGAGAGCACGTTCGGTCAGAACTTGAGTTGCATCCTCCTTCCACGCGGTCCCATAAAGGAAGCGCGGCACTTCAACACCAGCGATGGCCACAGTTCGATCCATTCAATTATCCCAACTCATGCTTCCGAAGTGATTGACTGACGTATACAAAGTATCCAGAACTGGGAATCCGCCGGTTCATATCGAGTCGTTTGTAACGGCACAAGCCCTTGAATATTGACCTCAATCATACCGTCCTTAGAATCCGCGGACTTTGAAATGGAGTCCTGTCTCCCAAGGAATATGACGATGCAAGCCAAGTTAAAAACTAATATGCACAAAATCTGAGACTTCTCGCTAAACGCCACCTCGGCGGAGCAGTGCAACCCTCCCGAAACGTAGTTTTGGGAGGGTCGGCGGGCGCTAGCCACGCCGGGGAGGGAAGGATGACGCAATCCGTAGAACTTTTTGCATAGCCGAATCTTGCCCTCCCCGAAAAACTCGCTAACGGCTCGTTTTTCGACCCTCCCAACTTCGTTGAGCGAGTAACAGCGGCGGCGATCAGCGAGAAGTGTCAATTTTTGAATTCCTAATCCGGCCCGAGTTCGTCGTGCCGTGTGTACTTGGGGCCAGCCCCAAACCCCGGGATGTTCAAGGCATAGCTTCTTAGCACCACACCAGAAGCCTTTTCCATTAAGAACCATTCGAACACTAAGTGTCGTCTTTCGCTCTGCGAAAGTAGCGTTCTTTCGCGGAGCGAAAGGCGACTTTGGGACAGTTGTTTCTCGAATGAAGCAAAGACGTTAGGCCGAGATAGCAATTTCTCGTCAAAGGATGACGTACTTAAACAAAAAATAGAAGTGGCCGGTGAGGCCCTGCTCCATAGCAAGTTCCTCACAGACCTATCCAATTCGGCGGGGGCCCGGAGGTGTACAGTCCCAACGGATCGCAACAAAAGCAGTCTACTTTTTGAGTTGCGCAACTCCGTAGATCAATAGCCCCAGTGCAAACGTGCCGGCACAGAGAAAAAACTGATTGCGTTCGCGTTCCAATGAGCTGGCGACAAGTAAAAGCACGACCGCTCCGCCCACGTATACAAAGGCTGCTATGTGTTCGTACCATTTGATGGGGGCTTGCTCGGCCATGAATCGGCGTGCGATCCACACACTCGATACCGCCAACGCACCACAGGCCGTTAAGGTCAATCCAAGGTATTTTACGATGTCTTGAATCTGCGATATCCAAACCACGATAATGCTCAGCAGGCCCTGCGCGATGATCGCCATTCTAGGCACTTGGTCTGAGATGCGAAACAGTTTCGGCATCCGGCCGTCTTCGGCCATCTGAGCATACACCATCGGTCCGATCGCCATCATCGCCAAAATGCTCGTCGCGGCCGAAAGGATAATGGCAGTTCGAATCATGCCCGATAGCCAGTCACCACCTATGTTTCTCGCGACCTCCGCCACATAGCTTTCGCCGGCCTCAGCAATTCGCTCTGGACTCATTCCGTATAAAAACACATAATTCAAAAGCAAGTAAACAATCACCACTAGCACGCTTGCAATCAACATCGACCGACTGACAAGCATGCTTCGATTGGCCGGAATCGAAGTTGGACCGTCGAGTTCTCCGGCGAGATAGATGCTCGCATTGAATCCAGTGTAAGCGAGTGAAATATAGAATAACGATACGACCATTTGGACCAACGTCGACGACTCCGAAAGTCTCGCAAAGAGTGAAGTGGATTCGCTTGATACACTATTTGCATCCACTAAGAGACCGGTGTACGTTGCCTGCAAGACAAATGGTAGCCCAACGAATAGGAAAACGCCAAAGCAGAGAAATTTCACCACGATGACGGCATTGTTGAACCATGCCCCTACCTTCAAATGGCAGCCATGCAAGAAAGCCACAAAAATAATGCTTGCAGTTGCAATCAACTTGACCGTAGTCGACGATGCATCGGTTCCTCCGAGATATTTCCCTAGTAGCAATGCAGTCGCAGCGATGGGAGCGGTAAAGCCTGCGATAATGGATATCCAACCGGCCACAAAACCAATCGCTGGGTGCACGCATCGAGTCAAATAGGAATACTCACCACCCGAAATGGGCAACCTGTTCGCGATCGCACCGTAAGCGATCGCACCGCAAATGGCGTGCAAACCTCCAACCAACCACACAATCAAAACCAAGCGTGCATCTTTGAGCGACAGAAGCGAATAGAAACTGCCAACATAGACGCCTACACCGATCATATTGCCCAAGACGAGGCAGACGAGCGAAAACAAACCAATCACCGGCCCTTTTGAGATAGTCTGTTTTCTCATTTGTATGTCTTCAGTTTTGATAGTTGATACCTTTTCGATTCCTAATCGTTTAACCCCGTTTAGCCCGGGTTAGTCGATTCGATCACCAGCTTGCGATGAGTGATATGACATTGGTGAAATTATACAACTTGGTTGTTTTGGCGTTAACCTATTTTCACCTACCATTTTTCTGCCAGACAAAAATGCTCCGCTCTGCAATCGCTCGAAATCGGAGACCGATCCGTTGATTTTCTGGTGCTGTTCGATTGGTTTGAATTCTTTGGCAGAAAAATGTAGGGTAAAAAATGTCGACTGGGGGCCACGCTACTTACTGCTTGCCCTGGGGAGCAAGATCGCGACAATATCGATTCAATAAAGTACAGCGTACCCTTTTTCGACAGGCGGGCGCTTCGTGCTCGTTGCAACCTCCAACCCACTCGAAAGAGGAATTGAGTCGCTTGATGATTTCTGTACGAAAACAATTCTTATGGCGACTTCTGCCCTCGCTCTTCTTGGCTTGCCTACTGCTTTCAGGCTCAATGCAATTGCTAGCACAAGCGATTCAGGGTAATGTGGAGGCTATCGCGTCGGAACCCTATGGCGTTGCACGTTTGCATATCCCAGCAGGTCAGCTTTCAGCTACCACGACGCTTCGGATCGTCGTCTCGGATCCGAGCGATCGGGTCATGTTCCCGGCTATCGATTTTCTCACCAGCGAACCTCCAGAAGTGCATTCAGCTCAAACGGGTGGTAGGCAACGGTTAGGAAATGGGGCGCTGATCGGTCGGATTCGGAGCGCCATTCAGAATGCAAAAGAACAAATTGATCCTCCGGAGTTGGTTCGAGTCCAATTTCTGTTTCGCGGGCATGAACCATTCGAAGTGCGGTTGTCGGGTGACCTGGAGGCAAAGATTGAGGTAAGGCCGACTAAGCTTCCCGAGCCACATCAAGCTGCGGGTAACCAGAACCTGAATTCGCACAAATTATCCCAAGCACCGGAATACCAGGTTTTGATTCGATCGTGGTGGGATGGTTATGTCCAGCAGGCGAAAAGGCAATTGGAGCGAAGCGACTACCCAGCCATTGTTGAAAGTTACTTGACGCATATGTTGGCCTATCGATTTGGTTTCGAACTTCCTGATCTCATCGGAAAAAATGTGAGCAAGCGAAAGCAGACGGATCCGTTGCCGACCATTGCGTTGGTCGCCGGCGTTGAGGACTTGCGAGCCGAGCTTTTTTTAGAATCGCTGCGCAAGCCGGCGGCGTTGAGCTTAAAAACGGTACCCGTTCCTGCGGCACCGAAGTGGGTTGAAGCAGCGGTGCCCTATACACCAGAGAACTTGGCTATTGAACCAATCGCGAAGGTGGTCCCGCCCGAGTGCTATTATCTCCGGTTTGCAAGTTTCTCAAACTACCTCTGGTTTCAGTCGCTAAGTCAAACGCGCGGTGGTGATCTGGCGCAAATGGCAGTGCTCCGCGGTTTTAACTACGAAACGAACAAGCGAATGGAGCGATTGCTCAATACAAAAACGACCGCTATCGCCAAACTGTTCGGTGACTCGATCATCGCCGATATGGCGATCATTGGCCAGGATCTCTATTTGCAAGAAGGGCCTTCTCTCGGAGTTGTTTTCGAGGCCAAGAACATGGCACTTTTAAAATCCTCATTCAACACAGAGCGTGTGGCAGCGGTCAAAAGACTATCTGACGTCGGTTGCAAATTGGAAACGCTTGAAATGGGAGGGGAAAAAGTCTCTCTTCTCAGTACGCCCGACAACCAAGTCCGTTCGTTCATGGTGGATCGAGGCGCCTATATTTTTTTGACGACAAGCAAAAGATTGGTCGAACGATTTCTTGAAGTAAGTGGAGGACAACCATCTCTAGGGGACTCGAAAGCGTTTCGATTTGCTCGATTGATGATGCCGGTGGAACACAAGTACGATATTTTCGTCTATCTGTCCTCTGAGTTTTTTCGAAATCTGGTATCGCCTCAGTATCAGATCGAGCTGCGACGACGACTCAAGGCCATAGCGGCCATCGAGATAGCCGAGCTTGCTAGTTTGACCTATGCCGCTGAAACTGGCATTCGCGATGCCTCTTCTAGTATCGAACGTCTCACTGCCGATGGATACCTGCCACCCTCGTTCCAATCACGGGTAGACGGTTCGCAAACGATTTCGTATTCAGGTTCTTGGCATGATTCCTTGCGTGGCAAACGTGGTAGCTTCCTACCGATTGCAGACGTTGAATTTTCTGACTGTTCGGTAGACGAAGCTCAGTCGTATCGCGATCAAGCGGCGTTTTACGCAACTCAATGGCAACAGACCGATCCCTTGATGGTTGGTGTTCGAAGATTTTCACGTGAGTCAAATGAAAAAGTCGAGAGGCTCGCAATCGAAGCCTATGTCGCGCCTCTCGGCCGAGAGAAATATGGGTGGCTCTCGAATATGCTTGCCCCACCGGTAAGAACTGCGATTCAGTTACCGCCGGATGATGTCATAAACTGCCAAGCGCATCTTGCTGGCCAGAGTTCGAGCCGATCGTTTTCGCCCGACCATGTGATGTTTGCCGGCTTAAAAGACATGGTTCCGCCGGTTCCTGGTGAGACGAAAGGACTTTTGGCAACTTTGAAAACATTGCAGTCATTGCCGGCATACGTAGGCGGCTGGCCACGGCCGGGTTATCTGGATAGGCTGCCATTGGGATTGGGCGGCGGGCCACCGGACGCAATGGGCTTTTCGAAATTGCTGCTAGGAATTTGGCGCTGGCAAATGAACGGCTTCAGCGTCCTCTCCTTTGACCGATCGATTCTGGATAACTGCGCAATCTATTTGAAGCCGATTCCGGCAGAGGATTTTGCTCAGGGGAGAGTCAAGATCGGTGACCTGGAAAAGAGCAAATTATCTGCGTGGTTCAATACCTTTTGGTTTCGGCGGGCTGCCCAAACAACGCGAGGGAATTTAATGTTGCTCGATTCTCTACAGCAGCAGCTCAAGGTGGCACCGGAAGCAGCTCTCGCCTCCGCAGAGAGAATCCTTGACGCCAAACTGCAGTGCTCGCTCGGCGGGAAATACATTTTGGGAACGGCTGATCTTAGGACTTCACAAGCGGTATGGGAGAGTACTGCTTGGCCGAAGCAGATTGCAATCATGGGTAGCAAGATACCATCCTTGGGGTTCGATGACACCAAAAGCATGCCACCGGTTGAATACCAGGCACCGTGGCTTCAATGGTTTAGAGGAGCGCAACTGCACTTAACGCAGTTGCCCGAGCGTCTCGTAGTTGTTGGAACAATCGATATCGAGCAAATCCCTGTCAGCGTCGACGAATTGGCAACGGAAAAGGCGAATGGTAGTTCGTTGCCTAAAATGGACCTCGATTTGTTCAATTTGCCTTTTCAGTTCTTTCAAGCGGATAAACCGAAGGGAGCTAAAGATAACGAAAAGAAACCTACCGAGACTCGGAAGAGTTTTTGATGTCCGTCGATAAACTGGTCATCGGAGTCGACGAAGCCGGATACGGCCCGAGCATGGGGCCGCTAACGATTTGCGCAACGGCATGGCGTGTCCCATGTTCGTTCGACGCAGGCGAAATGTCCGGTCTGCTTGAACCTGAGTTCTTGGCCAAGCCGATCAGACCAGATTCCAAGCACATTCCTATCGGCGACTCAAAAAAGATCCACAGGGATGCGATGGCCGTCGAAGGGCTAATTCTTGGCGCACGATTCCTCTGTTTTGAACTTGACGGAAAAATCGCTTCTGAATGGGATGCGAGGATCTCCAGTTTCGCATCGTTGGACTGGAAGCGAATCGCTGCTATTCCATGGTATGCCAAGCGAGTCTCGACTCACTCCGTGGTGTTAGATCAAACCATTGTAGATCAACCTGCGCATTTTCTAGCTGCCAACGAAAAGTTGAGGCGAAATGCGATCCGCTTAGTTGGGGTGCGAATGCGAGTCATCGACGAAGTCGAGTTCAATCGGCAGGTGGATCTGACAGGAAACAAGTCCACCTTGTTGAGCGAGGCTTCGTTGGCGTTAGTCAAACAGGTGATCTGCGAGTTCGCAAGCGTTGGTGAAGAAGTTGAAGTCTATTGCGACAAGCACGGAGGAAGGAATCGGTATCAAGCGATTTTGAGTTTTATTTTCGATGAGAAATGGTTTGCAATCGAGATTGAGGGCCGCGCGTGTAGTCGATATACGGCAACTTGGGCTGGCCATGCAATGCAGATTCAATTTAAGGTAGACGGCGATTCCATTTTTCCATCTGCGGCTGCATCCATCCTTGCGAAATGGACAAGAGAAGAACTAATGGAACGCTTGAACGCGTTCTGGCAAGAAAACGTTTCCGAACGAGTCGCGTCCACCGCTGGCTACTACGTGGATGCGTTGCGTTTCGCTGACCAAGTCGAGGGAGCTGCCTCGAAATTGGGTTTGGGCCGAGAACTTTGGTGGCGTAAAAAGTAACAAGCCTCGAATTGGTAGTGAATGCAATTGCGGTCACCAATCCAATTCGAGGCTTGTCGCGTATCAGACCTGAGTCTTGCACTCAGTATTGGGAACGATTATTCAATCGCTTCGGCATTCGCACTTGAGATGCGTTAGCTTGGGCAGCTGATTAGTCAGGGACGATCTTCCTTCAGGCCGTTAAGTTCGGCCGGTTGAATGTGATTCGCTTTGCGATTTTCACGTTTGATCGCCTCATAGACTTCTTGTCGATGAACAGGAATATCGTTTGGGGCTTCGATACCAAGCCGCACTTTATCCCCACGAATGTC
>JAYVPJ010000064.1:0-28139 GCA_043757445.1 Pirellula sp.
TACTGACCGGAGAGCCGTATGCGGGAAAACCGCCTGTACGGTTCGGAGGGAGGGGAGCCGCAAACCAATGCGGTTTTCCTACCCCTATCTTTCCTTGCAATAAATTCACAGCCTAGGAGCGAAAGGCGACACTCGCATAGCCATTTTCGGTGGGCTGTTGGCTGCGATACTACCCTGACGCAGGGCGGGAACAGTTGAGACAACTTTCGACTATCGCTTCCGCCAACGGTTGGATCAATATTTTTTTTGCCCCTAATTTTTTTGCCAAAATTCTTGCTGGCCAATCCTTTTTTCGGCTTCTTTCGTTCCTTACAGCCCAGGTGCGACCTAACTTATGTCACGCTTGTCGAGAGTGACTTTTGCATGGTAGACAAGGTTTCCAAATCCTTCACGACGTCGGTCAGAAGCCCAAGCGACAAACATCCCAGGCCGCTCGCTAACTTGCATCTCCTAATGTTACAATTCTTTCCTTGTGTTGCAAAATTTCTTCTTCGTCGCCCGTCTTCGTATTACTTCCTCAGAGATTTGGAGTTAGAAAATGTCGCAAGCTGCGATAGTCCGTTTTCTTTTTATTTTCCTTTTCCTTTTCAGCGTTGTGGGTGCTACTGGTTGTACGGACGCAAAGAAGCCAGAAGAGCCAACGGTGGCCATTACCTCAAAGGTCTTTTTTGATATTGCGATCGGCGATGCCGACGCCGGACGCATTGTAATGGGGCTTTACGGCAAGGATTTGCCAAAGACAGCCGAGAACTTTCGCTGCCTATGTACCGGTGAAAAAGGGCAAGGCAAATTGGGTTTTCCGTTGCACTTCAAGGGGTGTACCTTTCACCGCGTCATCCCTGGATTCATGTTGCAGGGCGGCGACTTCACCAAGGGCAGCGGTGAAGGAGGCGAAAGCATTTACGGCGAAAAGTTTGATGACGAAGCATTCCAATTCAAGCATGATGCACCAGGCTTGCTTAGCATGGCAAACGCAGGTCGAAATACCAACGGCTCACAGTTTTTCATCACGACAGTTCCAAAAGCCGGATTGGACGGCAAGCATGTAGTTTTTGGACGCGTTTTGGAGGGAATGGATGTCGTGAAAAAGATAGAACGCTTAGGTACCAATAGCGAGAATGGGGAAACAAAGGCGTATATCAGCATTCGTGACTGCGGAGAACTGAGATAAACTATCGCGTCGAAGTTGCGGTGAATGGTGCGGTGAATGGTGAGCTGCTAACGCTCGCCGAAATAAACGCGGGCGCTGCCTGCTTCAATGTCGGTGTTCGTCGATAGCCAAAGAAGCCTCGTCGTTGGATAACCTCCGCAACCTCTACTGGAACGTGTTCTATCCAGCTTGGATCTCCCGCTTGAATCTGACGCAATACTTCGCGAGAGAAGGTCGAGAGGTTGAGCGGATTGAAGTTATCCAACTGTTCAATGCAACCCTTGTCTACGAGGTATTCAAAGAGCTTTCTGAGCTCCGACGCGACCTTAAGATTGTCAACGAGTGTAAGCTCGCCGGTACTTTGATTTAGTAGCGGATAGATGTAAAGCTTGAGATCGTTTTTGAAGAGTCGACCAAACGATTCGAGAATCCCACCGTCCAGCTCGGAATAGTACTTGTTATCAAAAAGCTCGCATAGACTACCGGCGCCCATCGTGATCCCGATCTTCTTCTTCGTATAGCGAGCCAGATAGGCTGCCAGGCGATAGTATTCGAAATAGTCGGAAATCAGAACGGTCATGCCGCATGCAGCCAGCAGGTCGACGCGGGCGAGAAAGTCTTTTAGGTCTATCTCGCCGTTGGCTTTTAAGTTGCGCATCGTGATTTCGGCAAGTGTCACAACTTGATCAGCCTCTACATCAGGTTCACTGCAGAATTTTTCGTGCGCGGATCGAAGCATGTCAAGGTTTACATTGGTGAGCGGGCGAAAACTGCCACGTTCCACCAAGATCGGTTTCTTGTAGAGAACTTCGGACGGTTGCAATACTTCCCCTTTGGCGGAGAACATGGCTGCGTTACTTAGACCGAGTTGGACAAGTCGTAGGCTCATGACCCGGTTGTCAACGTTGCGGAAGGCGATACCAGAAAATTCGATCATATCGATTTCGATGCGACGTGTACTAAGGTTGTCTAGAAGCGATTCGATCAAATGGTCTGGTTCATGATTGAGGAAGAATGCGCCGTAAAGTAGATTCACACCAATGATGCCGATGGCTTCTTGTTGGAGTGCGTTTTCTGTGTCGAGCATTCGCACGTGAATGATGATTTGGCTATCTTGATCGCCGGGATGGGACTGAAAACGGACCCCCATCCAACCATGGCAGTCGTTGGACCCCTTGAAGTTCCTCGCCGAGACCGTGTCCGCGAAAGCAAAAAAGGCGGTCGTATCGCCGCGACTCTCTCGTAGCCGTTCGAGGTTCAGAGTGTGTTCGTGTTGGAGCATGTCTTCGAGTCGTCGTCGGCTGACATATCGCTCGCATTGACCATAGATAGCGTCACTAACAGTCATGTCATAGGCCGACATGCTCTTGGCAATGGTGCCGGCAGCACCACCAACGCGGAAGAACCATCGCACCACTTCTTGGCCCGCCCCGATTTCCGCAAAAGAACCATAGCGACGTGGGTCAAGATTAACAGCAAGAGCCTTGCGTTCGGTGGTGAGGCACTCGGTGTCGTCGCGCTGAACAATCATATTCGGTAAATCCAGGAGAAACTTCGGTACGGAAATGGCTTAGAAATATGGGTCGCAGCCAAGCGTCTGACACGATAAACCGTAAGGGTCGCGAGAAGTTTTCTGGTGGAGTCATGTAACAATCGATTTAAACGCTAAAGGCGGTTTGGCAACGTTGCCCGTCAGCTCATCGCGCTTCATAATGAGTTGACCGGCAACACTTATAGCGATTTCGGCTGGCGTGTTGTTGCCAAATGGCAGCCCTATGGGACAGAGAAACGACAGAATCTTGTCCGCGGCGACGCCGACAGCTTTAAGCTCACGCCGCAACACGCTTGCTTTTTGGGCGCTTCCAATGACGCCAACATAAGGCGCTTCGCGCGATTGCAATATTTCCGCCAGCACCGGAAAATCAGTCGCATGACCTCGACTCATCAATACAAAGAAAGTATTCACCGGTTGCAAAGCCACCGTATCAGCAGGCGTATCAACGCACAACTTTTTCAATTTTGGATGAACCGGCAATTTTTCGATCCAATCGGAACGCGGATCAATACAGGTAATATGGCAATTCAGCTGAACCAACAAACGGATTAGCGCTTGGGCCACGTGCCCAGCCCCATAGACGGCAATCGGCCAGGTTGTTCTTTTTTCCATTTCAAAGAACAATTTGACCTCGCCACCACACGTCATACCTATATCGGTTTGTAGGTTCCAAACAACAAACTCATTGGTTTTTTCGTTTTGCAACAACAAGGCCTGCGCATGCTTGATGACCACATTTTCGATTTTCCCACCGCCAACTGTTCCTGCTTCGAGACCTTCTGAGGTGACAATGGCTTTTGCGCCGACGATTTGAGGAGCGCTGCCGCGGATGTCGATCAAGGTAACGGTAACAAACGACCTTTCCGCCTCAAGCAAATTCTGAAGACAGCGGACGAATTCAACGGTGTCTTGCGTCATGCTGGATTGTTCCGACGCAAATGCGTATGAACAAGTCTCTTCTTCGTTGGTTGTGGTACAAATATCATTAGGATCCTTTGTCTTTTCGAATCGGTTGCTCTAAGGCGAGCGGCAGGAGTTGGTATACCGTAGCTTGGGCCCCTGGCCCGAGTTTCGCACGGCCCAGGGGGCCATGCTTCGGGTAGAGTTCAGTCTGCCGGTCGCCTAAGGACGGTGTTCTAACTGATACAGGTCAATATGAGCGACGAACCAAGATGTTACGCTATCTTGCCCGCGGCAGGTAGAAGCCGTCGAATGGGTCAGCCAAAATTGTTGCTTCCGTGGCCCATGCCTAATAAGTGTGATGTCGAACCATCCGTCGCAACCTTGATCGACCATGTCTTGCAAGTTTGGACTTCGAGTCGTGTCGACGAAATCGTCGTGATCGTACGGAGCGATGATCAAGCGCTCTTGAAAGCCTGTTTGCGATGGAAGGTATCCATTGTCCAGCCAGAAATGGCCCCGAGCGACATGAAGGAATCCGTCCAGCACGGATTGCGGTATTTGCAAAAAATCAATCCAGGTAATCAGGATTGTTGCTTTGTCGCGCCAGCGGATATACCAACCTTGTCAGCCAATGTCATTGATCGGTTAATCGATACCGATTCTGGCGGGTCAACGATCGTCGTCCCTTCCTATGGCGGACGTTCAGGTCATCCGGTCCGGTTGCCTTGGTTGCTCGCCGATGAAATTCTCGCTCTTCGGGAAAACGAGGGTGTGGATCGAGTCGTCGCGCGTCATCCTAAAATAGTGCTAGAATTTCCAGCCGAGGTATTGGAGGACGATATCGATACGCCAGAGGAATATCAGTCAGCACTGAAATCCGCATTCAAGCGGAATAATGGAAGTTAACCATCCGACATCAGAGGAACAATTGTCCTATACTATTCGCGGTTAAGATTTGGCTGCCTCTGACATCGACCCGCCGTATGCACCCGTCATCCCTCTGGAGTAAAAGCACATGTCCAAAATAAAAGTTAACGGAAAATCGTTGGAACTGAACGACGTGCCATTGGACACGCCACTGCTTTGGGTACTTCGAGATCATCTTGGTTTGACCGGCACCAAGTATGGTTGTGGCATATCGGAATGTGGAGCGTGCACTGTTCACGTGGATGGGGTGGCCGTACAGTCTTGCGTGACGACTTTAGAAGAGGTTGGGGAATCGGAGGTCACCACCATTGAGGGTCTTTCCAAGGACGGCTCGCACCCTGTACAAAAGGCTTGGCGCGAGCACAATGTTCCGCAATGTGGCTATTGCCAAGTCGGGCAGATGATGATGGCAGCAGCCTTGTTAAAAACGAATGGCAATCCAACGGACGCGCAAATCGAATCGGAAATGTGGAACATTTGTCGATGTGGAACCTACCCGCGAATACGCTCTGCCATCAAGTCAGCAGCTAAGGAGATGAACCGATGAGCGCTTCACAGCATTACTTGGAATATTTGAACGCAGCGGAATCGAAGGCCACTGACTCGGTGAGTCCAAACGACGATTCCAGCTTCACACGCCGAAGTTTTTTGGCGACTATCTCGACCACTTCGCTCGTGCTAATGGGTAAGTCGGCTTTGGGTCCAAGCACCGCATTGGCCAATGCCAATCAAGCGGACGTGGTTGATTTCGCGCCTGATTTTTTTGTTTCGATTTCACCGGATGGAACGGTAACCTGCGTTGCCCACCGATCGGAAATGGGCACCGGGATTCGGACTGGGCTTCCGCGTGTTCTTGCCGACGAACTCGAAGCCGATTGGGATCGAGTCAACATACTGCAGGCGCCAGGTGACAAACGACTTGGCGATCAAAACACGGACGGATCAAACAGCATTCGTTTTTTCTTCAAACGCATGCGGGTTGCAGGGGCCACCGCGAGGACGATGCTGGAACGAGCCGCAGCTGCAAAATGGGGAGTCCCCCCGACGGAATGCTATGCAGAAAACCATCAAATCAAACACAAAACGAGCGGGCAGACCATTGGCTTTGGCGATCTCGTCGAATCGGCCAAAACGCTCGATGTACCGAAAGAGGGCGAACTGCTGCTCAAGCCTCGAGCCAAATGGCGATACATCGGCAAGGACGTGCCCATCACCGATCTGGATGACATCATCACAGGCAAAGCGATTTTCGGTATCGATGCAAGGATGGAGAACCAGCTGTTTGCTGTCATCGCTCGACCACCAGTCGTCGGCGGCAAAGTGATTTCGTTCGATGCAAGTGAAACGAAAGCCATGCCTGGAGTAGTGGATGTTGTGGATTTGCCTGCGTTCAAAGGGGCACCCATGTTTCAGCAACTCGGAGGCGTTGCCGTGCTTGCCAAGAGCACTTGGGCAGCTTGGAAAGGCCGCGATGCCCTCAAAATCAAGTGGGATCATGGCGATAACGCTTCATACGATTCTGAAGAGTTTGCTAAACAGTTGAGGGCAACGGCGCGAGAACCAGGTCAAGTATTACGTTCTATCGGCGCTACCTCAGACGTCCTTGCCAAATCAAAAGATATCGTTACCGCAGATTATTCCGTACCCCATCTTGCGCACGCTCCGATGGAAACAACCTGCGCTGTGGCGGATGTCAAAACGGACGCCTCAGGAAAGGTCATCGCCTGTCATGTGATTGCAGCCACGCAAAATCCGCAGGCGGTTCAGCAAGCGGTCGGCCCAGCATTAGGTATGAGTCAAGACGATGTCTTGGTTAACGTGACGTTGCTAGGTTCAGGTTTTGGTCGAAAGAGCAAACCGGATTATTGCGTCGAAGCAGCCTTGCTTTCGCGCAAGGTCGGTCGTCCGGTGCATGTGACCTGGACGCGAGAAGACGATTTGCAGCACGATTACTATCACGCGATTTCGGCCATCCATTGTGAAGCTGCGATGAGCGACAGCGGAATGCCATCGGCTTGGCTTCAGCGCGCCGTTTATCCTAGCATCGGCTCAACATTTGCCCCGGGCGCAAATAGTCCGGCAACTTGGGAAGCCGAAATGGGACTTACCGATCTACCCTACGACCTGCCTAATATCAGCCTCGAAGTTGGACAAGCAAAATCGCATGTTCGCATTGGCTGGCTTCGATCGGTTTGTCACATCCAACAAAATTTTGCGGTATGCTCGTTCGCTGACGAACTTGCGCATCATGCCAAACGCGACCCGCTCGAGTTTCTATTGCAGTTGCTTGGCAAGGATCGACATATGGATATGGCTGCTGCAAAGCTTTCCAATCGAGGAGCTTCCATGGAGGAATATCCTTATGATATTGGTCGACTTAAAAGCGTATTGCGTCGGGCCGCTCAGAATGCCGACTGGAATCGCGCCAAAAGCATGCCAAAAGGACGAGGACTCGGAATCGCCGGCAGCCGATCGTTTCTAGGATACACAGGACACGTCATTGAGGTCGAGGTAGCCAAAGACGGTACGGTTTCGATTCCTAAAGTCTGGGTGTCCATTGATACAGGCATAGTTGTTAGTCCCGATCGCGTTCGAGCTCAAGTCGAAGGCGCAGCAATTATGGCGACAGGTCAAGCCCGCTTTGGAAAGGTATCGTTCAAGAATGGACGAGCGTTGGAATCGAACTTCGATACGTATGTCATGGCCAAGATGAAGGATGCTCCACGCGAAATTTTCGTGGACATCGTTCCCAGCGATGCGCCTCCGGCAGGCGTCGGCGAAACAGGAATCGCCTCCTTCGCTCCAGCTCTTTGCAATGCCATCTTCGCCGCGACCGGAAAGCGAATACGTGATCTACCATTTTCTGGACAGGATCTATCTTGGACCTGACAAACTGCCGAGTGTTCCTTTTGACTTGGCTGACGCTAACCGCCATCCTCACCGTTCCAGGCATGACGCGAGCGGCGGACCCCGTCTTGGATTTTTCAGCCGACACTTTGGTCGATGCGCCGCTGTCGCCGGAACTGGCGGCCTCGACCATGATCGTCCCTGATGGATTCCATGTCACGTTGTTCGCGGGGGAACCGGATGTTCAACAACCGATTGGATTTTGTTTCGACGATCGAGGGCGGTTATGGGTCGCGGAAGCGTACAACTATCCAGTCCATGGCACCAAACCTGGTGATCGCATCGTTATTTTTGAGGACTCCGATGGTGACGGAAAATTTGACAAGCGAAAAGTCTTCTATGATCAACTCAACTATGTGACCGGCATTGAAGTCGGTTTTGGGGGCGCGTGGGTTATGTCGCCACCCAACTTTTACTTCATACCGGACCGCAATCACGATGATGTACCGGACAGTCAACCCGAAGTCCTTCTCGATGGTTTCGGCAATCATGCAAATAGCCATAATTTAGCAAACGGTTTTGCATGGGGACCAGACGGATGGCTTTACGGTACCCATGGACGTACCAACTGGTCTCGTATCGCAAAGCCCGGAACCCCAGATGTGGAACGAGTGCAATTTGATGGCGGTGTTTATCGGTACCATCCGGTGCGAAACGTTTGGGAACCGTATGCTGATGGGACAACCAATCCGTGGGGCATCGATTGGAATGACGTCGGCGAAGGCTTTGTCACAAATTGCGTCAATCCGCATCTGTTCCATGTCATCCAAGGAGCTCACTATGAACCCTGGCGAAATCGTGAATCCAGTCGGTATGCCTACGAAAGAATTCCGACGATAGCGGATCATTTGCATTATATCGGTGGTCAGGATTTCCATAACGGGATTGGCAGCCCAGCCGAAGACGCATTGGGAGGTGGCCATGCTCATTGTGGTACGATGATTTATCTTGGGGACAATTGGCCCGACAAATATCGAAACTCGCTATTCACCAACAACATCCATGGGAAACGGGTCAACAACGACCTGCTGACTCGCTCCGGGTCAGGTTTTGTAGCGTCGCATGGCCCGGATATCTTGCGCTCTCGCGACCCATGGCACATGGGCGTAACCATTCAATACGGACCGGATGGTGGTGTCTTTGTAAGCGATTGGTCGGACACCGGTGAATGCCATAGCGTTCGGAACACCCGTCGGGAAACGGGCCGCATCTTTAAGGTTACCTACGGAAAGCCAAACTTTTCGCCTGTGGATATTGCGAGCCTCTCGAATGTGGAACTTGTGAGGTTGCAATTGCATCGCAACGAATGGCATGTGCGTCACGCCAGGCGTGTTTTGCAAGAACGAGCAGCACTTGGAAAAAACATGGACCGTGCCCGACAGGATCTTCGAACATTGTTCCGCGAACAACCAGAAGTGCCTAATAAACTTCGCGCTCTATGGGCAATGCGAGTCCTTGGCGGCACCAACGAAGAATTCTTGATCGAACAGCTTGCACATGAGAGTGAGTATGTCCGCGCTTGGGCGATTCGATTCCTGTGCGAAGACTCCAAGCCTTCAGCCATCGCATTGCGACGTTTTCAAGAATTGGCGTCTGAGGATCCATCGCCGTACGTTCGATTGCATTTGTCGAGCGGACTTCAAAGAATGCAGCAAGGCGACCGGTGGGTTATCGCGTCGAATCTGCTTCAACATGCGGAAGATGCAACGGATATGAATTTGCCGTTAATGAATTGGTACGCAATTGAGCCATTGATTGACACGGACCTACAACGCTTCGTCAACCTGGTCACGGAAAGTCATATCCCTCTGGTTCGCAACCATATCGCCCGGCGGGTGGCATCGCATGACACGTCCGCAGTCGGCCTCAACGCATTGTCGCAAATCCTTATTGATAGCGATGATCCAAAGGTTCACGTCGATCTTCTCTCGGGAATGATGCATGGGCTGGAAGGGCGGCGATCGGTCGACAAGCCTGCAAATTGGACCATAGCTTTTTCGAAATTGGAAACCAGTTCGAATCGGAGCGTTCGCCAGACCGCAATTGAGCTGGCACTCCTATTTGGCGATGCTCGCGCTCTAGAGTCGCTGCGTAAAATTGCCGTTGATCATTCCGAAGTGTCAATGGATCGGAATCGAGCTATTCATTCGATGGTATCCAAGAAGGCACCGGGTGTAGATTCGCTTCTCATTGAATTGGTTAGCGATGTGGAGGTCAGTCGGGAAGCCATTCGGGGGCTAGCGGAGTTCGACCATGCCGCAACGCCGCGACTCCTACTCGCTAACTACCTGTCTTTTGATATGGACGCACGCCAAGATGCCCTGCATACGTTGGCATCAAGAATTGCGTGGGGGACGATCCTGATGGATGCAGTGGAAGCGAATCAAATCCCAAGAAAAGAAATCAGTGCTTTTACGGCCCGGCAGTTACAGAGTTTGGGAGATCCGCAACTCAGTCAGCGCATTGTGCACGCTTGGGGCGAAATGCGAACGACATCTGCGGAGAAGTCACAATTGATCGCTAAGTACCGAAAGCTCTTGACGCCAGAAACGGTCAAAAAAGCCAACCTGGGCCTGGGCCGAACTCTATTTCAAAAGAACTGCGCAAACTGCCATCGCTTGTTTGGCGAGGGAGGAATCATTGGGCCGGAGATAACCGGATCTCAACGCACCAACGTGGAATACATGCTTGAGAACCTAGTTGATCCAAGTGCAGCGGTAGCGAAGGATTTCCAAATGGAATTAGTACAAACCGACACTGGTCGAGTGATAACGGGGTTGGTAAACGACGAGAGCGAGCTTGCTCTGACAATCCAAACAGCCAATGAACGTTTGGTAGTACCGAAGTCGGAGATCGAAGAACGAACGTTGTCGAAGGTCTCAATGATGCCAGACGGCTTGCTTCAGACGTTGACCAATGAGCAAGTCAGGGACCTCATCGGCTATCTTTCGAGCCCCAAGCAAGTTGAGCTTCCAATGGAACCCAAATAAGACCAAGAAGGCTCTTGGGTCAATCGATGTGGCAGTGTCGCTGTGGCAGTGTCGCTCTGCGACACTGAATTGCCGAGTCGCAGAGCGACGTCGGCTACAGGTTATGCCAAAAATTCAAAAATCCATCGAAGTGCCCAGTACCGAGAGCCAATGGCCCTATACGAACTCGCAGTTCGACCGACCAAAGTTCATTCTTTTGCTTTAGAATTAGACATTCATACTGGAAAAGCGCCGTCGGCTGTCGTGCGGAGGTACGCCAATCGGAACCAACCGTTGCCGATCTAGGAGTAGCGACAAAGATAGGGGTGATTGGAGGTAATGGCGACATGCCGGCAGACGGACGCATTCCGAACGCACCTTCATTAGCCGATCCGGCAACGGGGATCGTGATGTTCTGCAACACCAATCCGTTGATGATCCCAAGTCGGATAATAATGAAGTCCGCATTCAACACGAATCCGTTCTTGTCTACGTCCCGCGTATTGCCGACCGTTGCCGCTTGTCCAACTGGCAATGCGGCCGTCAAATCCGCATTGTTTACGAAGTATGCACCCCCAATGGTTTGCCCGTTTATCTCGCCTCGCAAGTGCCCGAGGTAGTAAACCTGGCTACTCAGGAGACCCGTATTCGCATTGGCAAGGATTCGAATTTGTAGCCAACGATTCTCGATTGCATTGTCGGCCCATTCCAATCGCACGCGAGCCGGAGTTGTAGCGGTACCTGGAGTCACAAAAATCCCAGTCGGCGCCGGGGCAGCTGCCCAGCTACTAGGGGGATTAGCTGCCTCGTCGAAAAAGCCAGTCGGGCTAACGCGGATTGCGAAATCGCTGGCTGTTAGACTTGCCGATGCGAGCCCCGCAACATCGAGAACGATGCCGTTGATGCCGCGCGTCGTGTTGATCAAATTCGAATAGTTAAGCGTCTGTGGTGCGGCCCCCGACTGAGCCAATACCTTATTGGGGGCCAGCGCATTATCTACTACGATCGACGCAAAACTGGAACCCTTGTAGTAAACCTGTCGATTGCTAACAGCCACCAACGCATCGACTGTAAAGGTCACGGATGAAAGGTTGGTCCCATCGTTGGCCATGATGGTTATTTGCTGTCCGACCAGTTTAGTCGAGGGTACCAACGACCAGGACCATGTACCGTTGGCGTTCTTGACAACATCGCCAAGCGACGCGGTCAAGGTGACCAAGCTATTTTGCGATTCCGGATCGCTCCACGTACCGTTGTTTGTTAAAGTCGATAGTACGTTGCCTGTCACATTGGCGAGACTGCTAGTCAATACGACCGGTAGGTTGACATTATTCGCTTGATCCAGCGCCATCAGAAAGATGTCCTTACCCCCGGAACTGGTCAGCGTGCCGCCGGTTGGGAAGTTCGCAACTGCTTCGAAAAACCCCGATACGTAAAGCGTCGTACCCCGTAAGCCGAGGACTCGAGCTCGGGTATATCCAGTGCCACCCATTCGCGTAACCTGCTGATAATCGCCAGAGGTACTGTTGAGTTTGAGCAGGAATGCGTCACTTAATCCTAGGGGGGAAACTTCGCCGCCAACCCCGCCGGGATTGAAATTGATAGACGAGTAAAAGTATCCAGTAACATATAAACTTCCTGTTAATGGATCGACAATAATATTTGCGGCTCCAGACGTTCCGCTTCCGCTGAACTGCTTAGCCCAGACGAGCGCACCAGTTGCTTTTGCGTACTTCGCAACCGTCGCGCCGAGAGCATTTCTACCGGTTAGATACAAAGCGTCTCCCTCACCAGCAACATAGAACACTCCATTCGTTGATTGAACCCAAGTCGGTGATGCAGAAGTTGAATTTGCATACTTGTCGATGAAATAGCCGCTTGCATTTTGGACTCCCGGACCTGGGTCTAGATCAACTGTCCCTGCGACGTTGCCCGCAAGAAATAGCGAAGTGCCGTCAGTTTCAAGAGACTCGCCACCATCAGAACCTGATCCGCCAAATTGCCAAACCGACACATAATTCCCATTGGTGTCGAGTGTTAAAAGGAAGCCATCGAACTCAAGGTTTGCGACCGTTCCAACCGGTGTGAGCGAAACAGTGCCAGGCCCAGGATCAAAATCGGTTGTCCCCTCGAATCGTCCGGTCACATGAACTTTGTCTGTATTTGTGGCCAAGTCATGGGTCGTCACAATATCAGTAGGGATAGTGGATGAAGATCCGCCAATCCCTTTTGCCCATACTGTGTTGCCGTTTGTGACATCTAGCTTCACTAAGAATATGTCAGCTGCCGCACCGGCACTGGTTAAGTTGCCGGCCGTCCCACCAAAATTTACGGTTCCGGAAAAAATGCCAGTCACGTATAGAAAATTGCCTGTTGGTTCGGAGGAATATACGGATGCTCGAGCGTCGTCATTAAAGTAAGTTCCACCGAAACTACGTGCCCATGAGGCAAGAAGATTCCTGAATTCTAATCGCTCAATCCTAAGACGCGGCGCTTTGCGGCGACGGTCAAGTGATGCCAAGGTCCGTTTGCAAACAGTCGATTGGCGGAACACCAAAGTCATGGCTTGCACCAAGGAGAACTTCCAATCGCGAATTCGGCGGGTTTGGATCCAGCCTGTCATCACGTTCGAGACTGTCTGAATGTTTAAAGAGTTCATTTTCATGATGTTTTGGCTCCACATGCCTGCAGGAATGGAAGGAGAGGAAATCTGGGCTGTGCGACAAATACCAGTTTCGATATTTCTTTCTCATTCTATATCGAGTCTTTTTTGTTCCGAACAACAATCGAGTTAGACAATATCGATAGCCCATCCGTTCGGGGCTTGCCCCCAACGGATGCGTTTTGGCGTACTACAATTGGGCGTCCCTACTCCCGTTCCCCTCGGCTTTGCTCGCCTCCGGCGGGCAAAGCCGAGGGGAACGGGAGGATCTGCGGTTGCCGACCATTAGAACGCCAAAACAAGGTTGGTAGGGGCGAGCCCCCGACCAACTTGAAACGCTAGATCGCGGAACAGAACAAAGGGTCACGTTAGCTCGATGGTGCATATTTGCGATAGCCGTAAAGAACGAAAGAAGTCGAGAAAAGGACTTGTTATGCTACGAGCACACTTTTGATGAAAGCATATTCTTGCCCCTCATCTATGCTATTTGCCAAAGAAGTGTTGTGGCAAAAAATGAGTGGCAAAAAATGCGGTGATCCGCGTTGTTCTTTTAGTCCTGATTTTGTCCTGGCCCATCCGCTCCCGAAAATCACTACCTCATATTCGTTGATTCGACTCCGGCCGAATCGCTATCCCACAGAGCGCGGTAGATTTCGACGTAGCTTGACGCCCGATATTCAGGAGCAGCCATTTGAATTGAGGAAAGTAATGCAGGGGAAAGCACCCATCTATGAAAAGTTGTTGTGGACGATTTCAACGTAGGTCGACTGAAGGGCGCAGACCAGGATGTGGGGGACAATTAGAAGTCGCCAAGACCTTTAGTGGTCACCCGTGCTGGAAGTAGGCGATAGCGTCTCGAGTAATTTTTGCCACTTGGCAGCTTCGTCGGTCTTTTTCCACGCTGTATAGAACTCGACGAGTCGACGGATGGCCACGGCCAGTCTTCGCTCATGACCAGTAGCTTGGCTCGCATTCAGTCCTTGATAGCCCTCCAAAAGCAATGGCTCAGCCGCATCGAAATTTCCCTGTCTAAACAAGTTGTTTCCAAGCGCTAGTTTAGCAAGTTGCGTCTCGATGCGCTCTGGACCAATAGTAGTTTGACTTTCGAGCAACTCTCGATAGAGCGATTCCGCTTTGTCGAATTCTTTCGCGGTGCTAAGCGTGTCGGCGAGATTTTGCAGGATGCCAAGCGTAGCGTTATGCGTTAGGCCAAATTCCGACTTTCTCGATTGATAGATCTCTTGAAACAGCAGTACGGCTTGGTCCAATTTTCCTGTACCTCTGTAGGCCAAAGCGAGCTGAAACTTGTTTGCTTGGGTATCAGGATGCTCTGCCCCTAACTTATCCGACAGTAACGAGAACAACTCTTTAAATACCTCTAACGATTCGTCCATCTTCTGGGCGGACCGAAGTGCGTGGGCGAGATTGTCCATCCGGTCCAGTGAGTCCGGATGGTCCTTTCCTTGCTTAGCTTTACCCAGTTCAAAAGCCTCCTGGTAAAGTGGCAGGGCCATGTTGATATCAGAGCTAACATCATTAAAAACATACGCATCGGCAAGTGCGATCATCGTATGGAGTGTATTTGGGTGATCGCGGCCCAGTTTTGCCGTTTGCAGCTCGAGCGTCTTTTTGAGTAGTGGCAATGCCTTTGCTGGGTCATGGGCTTCCCAGTAGGCAGAACCTAGACTGGCTGTGATGAGGAGCATGTGAGGGTGGTTTTCCCCCAGTTTCCGCTTACCAAGATCGAAAACTTTTTCGTAAAGCGAAATAGCTTGGTCCAGCTTGCGGGCGTCTCGATAAATATTGGCCAGCGTATCGACTGTGCTTAATCGGTTGCTTGGCCGCGGCGGCTCTTCCTCACGAATCATCCGCAGCATCTCACCAAAAGCAGCTGCACGAAGCTTGATTCCATCGGGTGGAGTCGTGCCAGTCAGGAGTTCATAAAGCAGAACGCCGAGTGAATAGACGTCGCTGCGAGTGTCAATGTCAAGTTGATTGGGTTCAGCTTGTTCCGGCGACATGTATTCAATCGTGCCCACGATCTGGCCGTGCCCCGTGAACATCGTCTTTTCAGTGAGCTTCTGCGCTGTGGCCTTGGAGATTCCAAAGTCGATGACTTTTGGAACCGGTCTGCCATCGTACCGTGCAACTAAAACGTTGCTGGGTTTGATGTCGCGATGAATAATTCCTTTCTGATGAGCGTGTTGGATGGCTTGGCATACGGGTATCATCAGCTCAAGCCTTGCTTTTAGGTCAAGCTTCTTTTCGTCACAGTATTTCGTAATTGGAATTCCTTTGACGAGTTCCATCACGAAATACGGACGACCTGAGTTGGTTGAGCCTGCCTCGAATACCTTAGCGATGTTCGGATGATCCATGATGGCCAACGCTTGGCGTTCCGCATCGAAGCGTGCGATGACTTGGCTTGTATCCATTCCGGCTTTGATGATCTTAAGAGCCACCTGCCTTTGGACCGGCTTGTCTTGTTCGGCCATAAACACCGAACCCATGCCCCCTTCACCTATTTGCTCGAGCAGCTTGTAATGACCGATGCGACTGCCGGCTTTCTCTAGATTAGGCAGTTCCTGTTGGGCCAACGTTTCGCCAATGTCTTTGGGCCGAAGGTGAAGGAATCCCCCGGCACGGAAATGGTCGGCGACCAAACGCACGACCTGTGCTCTTAGCTCATCATCGGTGCCACATGCACGTTTTAAAAAGACTTCGCGCTCAGCGGCATCGTCGATTTCGATCGCTTCGCAAAACAGCGTTTCAAGGTGGGGATTTAGGTCGGCTGGCATAATCGATCTTCTAAGGGGCGTCGTAAATGGTTTTCGTTATCTGCATTGTGTCGGTTGATGCGTACAATCGTCCATCGCTTTCGCATTGTTGGGCGCTCACTCTACGATTATTTTCCATTAAACTTCCGTGGATTCCGCGAGTTGCCCAAATAGCCAAGCGCGAGCAAACGCCCAGTGACGCCGCGCTGTGGCTACGGAAATTCCAAGGCAAGCCGCGGACTCTTCTTGACGCAAACCCGCAAAAAATAGCAGCTCCACCAGTTTTGCATGCTGCGGATACGCTTGCGCGAGTCGTACTAATGCTTCGTCGAGCGCTAGAAGTTCGAGCGGAGACATGGCGTCCATCGAGGCAACATCGACCAGTGGACTTCTCCGCTTATTGCCTCCGTGTTTCTCAGCAGCCTTCCGTCTCGCTTCATCAATCAAAATATGTCGCATGGCTTCGGCCGCAGCGGCAAAAAAATGCCCGCGGTCGCGCCAGACACGCGGTGCCACAGACTCCTTTCCGCCGGATTGGCTTGCGCCACCACCGACAGAGACTGGCGGATCCAGAACTGAGGAATTTGGTTCGCGTGTTGAGTTCGCGGGGACGACTAATCGCACATAGGCTTCATGCACCAAAGCAGTCGCTTGCAGCGTCTGACCTGGTGTTGCCCGAGCCATCCGCGCCGCCGCCATTTTACGTAACTCATCGTAAACAAGCGGCAACAGTTTGTCGGGCGCAGTTGGATCACCCGATTCCATCTGCGATAATATTTGAGTTACATCCGACATTCTGTGGTTCTTAAAATAGCGTATGAGAAAACTGGGTTATGCAGTTACTAAGCTGAATCATGACCCATGCTTTTGATCATTATGCGCCATCGACTACCGCAGTGCATAGCAACATCTTGCAAGTGCTCCTGTCAACATCATCTGAGAATCGATTCGAACAGATCATCTGCAATTGTGTATGGCGGATCATTGAGATCGTCATCGGCGATCGCAATATCCACGCTGCGACTAGCATAGCGCCCGGGGGCACTTTTCTACAGCTGCTAGGGTGCGACAGGCACTAACATGAAGAGATAGGTAGTACCGTTTGCGGCGCCAAACATCCCAGCAATTCCTGGGAAATTCGGAATTTGGGTATTTAAGGAACCCCGGTCGGTTAATCTGGGAGAATACCATTGTCCCGCGCGGAATAGCTGAACGTCAGCTGGAGTTCCTACGAGAAGATCGTTCAATTTAAGTACACCTAAGCCCTCTGAGTAGAGCTGTGGCGAAACCCCTATGGTGCTACTTCCAATTGCCATGTCGCCGGCCCTGTTAATACAGCTCGCAGTGTATGTTGAGTCCACGAAGGTCTGATACCCAAGCGCGTCGCTGTAACGAGCCGCCATATACTGAGAATTATTGCCAGGCTTGGGCCGAGTGGCTCCGAAGCAAAACGAACCGGAGTCGTTTAATCCAGAGGGGTAAAACCACGAATTTGTAAAACTCCACACCTGGGCTTTTTGATCTGCTAAAGTGTATCTCCAGTAAGTTCTGTTTGCACTGGCTTGTGGGTCAAACGTCTCCCCAGCGATCTGCGCCACTTTGGCCCACCAATGTGCCCGAGTCGTTCATGTCACAAATGACACCGGGTTGCGTCGGCGCAACGGATAGCTGAAATTTAACTGGTGGTGGCGGCGGTGTGGGCTTACCAGCGTGCGCAGATTTGCTGCTCATAGACAACGTAAATATTATCGCCGATCCCACCACCAGGGAAAGTATCCAGACTCGGGGCATTTGGATCCGGCCAGTATTCCGCGACGGGATTGCTGGAACATTGAATTGGCTCTGTTTCATGGTGTAATTGCTCCATATGCCTGCAGGTATGTTAAGGAGAGGAAATCTGCAGTGTGCTGGCCATCCGCTGCGATCTCATTGACTCTGCAAACACACACGAGAAAGGCACACGTTACCGCTCATGAAAATCAGCGTTTTTCTAAAAATTCTGAAAACATGCCAAGGTACTTGGATGCTTTCGACTGGGTTCCTTCATGGTTCACCAAATGAAACCCGAGCTTTCCGATTGACCACACAGATCACAGAAGTTCACGGAGATTCGACAAAAATCCTCCGTGCACCCCCGTGCCCCCTGTGGTTAAAAGCTCAATACCTCTTGCTGTCGCTAGCCGGGCGGCTTGACATGAACGACCCTCGCAGTTCTTCCAAATCGCATCGAGCGAGATTAGGATCATTCCGGTAACAATCGAGGACCTTCGGTTTCATAGCGCCCTGCGCCACCCTGATATCGGTCGCCATGACTCCATTTTAGCCAGCTGTTGCGAGAAAACCATTTCCCTGAATAGTCCATGCCAAATGTCCCCTCCTGCGATGTTCGTCGTTGTCCAAGGAAGGCAGTTCCCCCTCCAACATAGCCGATCATGTGGCTGCAAGTGATCGAAGGCTTGGCAAATCGCCCGACACATAATGGCAAGCCAGCACGTTTGAAACCATTTTCGCAATAGCGTCCGGACTTTAAAACCTGCGGAGATTCTTTGCCTCGAACACCATTCAATCGATAGTCACGTGGCGATTCTGCTTCAACGCTATCCACTTCACTTGTCGAATATGACGACGATGCTTGCCTAATCTCCAAATCAAATGTCTCCAGCGACCGCAGTTTAGGTTTCTGCAAAATTAATTCGTTCGGCAAAGCAATGGATATAAGATCGTCGACCGCTCCACATTCCAAAGTCATCGAACCAACGAAAAGGATGGCGAAAAAATTCCGAAGTTTTGCAGTACTCGGCTTCTTGTCGCGGACGTTGATGATCGGCATTGCGTTGGTCTTATCAGATATGTGCGTCTCGTCCGCAGTGGACTTGAGAAATGCTCTAGATGTGGCTCGATGCTAGTGGTCCGTCAAAGATCCTCCGTGCAAAGGGATCTTTTGCAAGTCCGACTACCTACATTCGATTAGATCGACCCCTTCGTTACAAATGATACAGTCCAACGATTACAGCCCCTAAAGTTGGAAAAACCATTAAACTCAAGCAGCATTTCCTGCTGAATCGCCACATCTTAACGACAGACGATTTGCTAGCGTCACCACCTTACGGCTTGGAGGCCGTCTTACATTACTACGCGTAGGAGCCAAAGGTGCGAGCCGCGTTTCTTTACAAGACCTCTTTCCCGAAGAGATCGTCCAGCTTTCGGCTGGATTAATTCATAGGAATTCGACACGTGTGTCACGCTCAGAGGCTGTGATTCTATAGTACCCATCACGCTCCGCGTGATTTTTGCAGTTCAAAAACCTTTGGTTTTTGAGGCGACATCACGCGGAGCGTGATGGGTACTTTCTTCAGATTCAAAAAAATCACAGCCTGTCAGAGGAACGAAGGGCGTTTGAGTCGCTCGAAATCTTTGCCACAATTCACACGCCCATCGCTTTCGCTCTGGGCGTGCCACCCTGCATAGGCGTGCCACACTGCATTAGGCCTGTGCGTGACGAGGCCTGATCAAATTATTGCAATCGAAAGCTAGACGATCTCTTACAGCGTAGGGTTGCGATTGAACTTTTGGAAAGGTAGCCTGACACCATCCACATAATACTGATCTGCTCGCAAATTGTCCGGTGCCGCATAACCGAATTGACCAGACACGGTGACAACGTCGTCTTGATCAACTCCGTCTCCGCTCACACCAAATCCGCCGACCAGCTGACTGCCATTAGGTCGGTTGTACAACGGTGTGCTTCCTGGGAAGAACACGATCCCGTTTTGATTCATCAGATTCAGAGGATCGCGGAAGTTCCGTGAGGGATTAAAGGAATCGAATGAGCCTACCGTCGCTGTGTTGGATGCATAGATAGCCGCAGACAATGGATTGTTTGCATCCAGATTTTCTGCCGTCGTTGGATGGATTCCGGGCATTTTCAAGATGCTAAAAAATCCAGGAGCATCGGATGATCCTGTCGGATACCGTGGTGCTGCAAGGAATCGAATGGTGCGATTCGTAAAGGCAACTTGACCAGGTACGCCGGGAACTTTGTCCGCCTGTACCAAACGATCGCTTGCATAGTACGATGTATTTCGTGCCTTAGCCACCGCGACATCAATTGAAAAAATAGTCGCGTCATGCATCCGGTATAGTCCGAGCACTTCTCCTGTCGAATCGGTAACAGCCAAGACCATCTTGGTTGGTGCGCCCGCCTTGAATGTCGTTAAGTCAAGTCGAATCGCGGCCCGTGTTTTATCCGCTTGCGCGATCCCTTGGTTGACAATTCGTTCGACGTCCGTTGCAGTCAGCGGATCCGTCGAAGAAGCGTGAGGATTGACCAACCAACCTTCTGGAACCAATTGACCGCGCATCCTAAGTGCATTGTTTTTCGTCACCGGTTGATCCATTCCTGAATTCAAGCCGCAGCCGCCACCATTGCGTCGTCCGACTTGGAAAACTTGAGTTTGCCCGGACGCAGTATTCGCTCTCGTAGGTGTGGGGCCGTAGATCTCGAGCGTTATACCTACCAGGTCGATCCGTCCTGCAATTCCGCCGAAGGCTCCGCGCGGAGGAGCTTTGCCCTCGAATTCAGTTACGGGCATAATAAAGTGGGGATCCCCGGCAACAGTCCCACCGGCTGCAAAGTATGCGATGAACTCAGCCTCTAGCGCCTTCGGAGCGTTTAAGCGAGACAACTCCGATTGCGGACCAGCTGCGCCTCGAGCGGATGCATGAACAAATTCTTGCTCATGGGTTGCGTATCCATCTTTCCCAGGGAAGAAGACGCCAATCCCTCCTACTAAAACCGGTTTGCCATTGTCGAACTTGTACAGCGGAATTCCCCCTGGCATGGTTGCGATACCACGGCTCTGGAAATAAGTCTTCATTTCAGATTGAATCCCTGATTGAGTACCATAGGACTCAGGGAACAGACTCATGTATTGCTTCGCTAGTTCGGGTACGAAGTCCATGTTCACATTGAAGCGCGATGTTAATTTGCGATCATCTCCTGTACCCTTGATTTGATCTAAGCCAGGGATGGTAGCGCTATCTCTACTCTGGTGCTCAATCTCCAGCAAATCGACAAGCGGTGTCGAAGTGACTAGGGGTGGGAAATGGCCTCCTACTCCGATTGGGGCAACAAATCCTGGCCCGCGCATGGGTGAGTCCAACTGATTGATGTTGGGATTCGACTCGACCTCGCGCTGCGTGATCGTAGATTGACTGATGAACCGAACTGTTCGCGAAGTAATGGGTGCCTCGCCATTGGAGAAGAACGCAGCCGTTCTCGCCTTCGCAACCGCGCCATCAATGGCAAACACCAAATCGCTCTTCTCGCGACCTTGATACGCATTGACGACATCTTGTTCGGTTCTCACCCCAAGTATCTGCCCAGCTCGATCGACAATCGCGATGATTGCGTCATTGCTCGTGGTAGCCATCGATGCCCTTTGAAGCAGAGTCGTGACCTCTGTTTCGGTGATATCGAATTCGCTTTGAGCCGCTGCTGGAATGACGGGTGTTGGTGTCGCATGTAGAATCGTCGCTGTTGCGTTTAATGCGTTGACGACAGTCAGTACGTCCAACGGGGTCAAACTTCCATCGGCATCCACATCGGTATAAAAAACCCGTTCGCCCTCGGCTGCAATGGTTCCCTGGCCTAACGGGACATTGATGGAATTGATCAAGACGAGAGCGTCTAAAGGAGAAAGTTGATTGTCGCCATCTACGTCTTCTGGAAAGCTAACGTTATGCGTCGGAACGGCAGCCATCAATTGACGCGATTCTAAGTGTTCAAACCCCAACCTTGTTCTCAAATAGTTCTTGCGCATATTATC
This sequence comes from Pirellula sp., assembly GCA_043757445.1. GTDB lineage: Bacteria > Planctomycetota > Planctomycetia > Pirellulales > Pirellulaceae > JBKCUI01. Next base: position 21,679 of record JAYVPJ010000064.1, read on the forward strand.
TTTTTGACCCCAATGGCTCAGTGCACACCCTTTGCATAAGTAGAACTATAGTTAAGAGCAGGGAGTCCTACAACTTTCTAAGCTATCATTCGGGCCGGACGTAAGAGTTCAGCAAATTCCAACGATAGTTCCCATTCCATTCGATTCAATGTTTCAATTGCGTCGATACGGCTTACGGAATCGTTAGCGATGGAACGGAAACTTGGCTATTTTTGGGATTCTTTGATTTGTGTTCAAGAAACAGCGACTAACGCTTGTTGGCATATTTTGGAGCGGATTGATCTGCGCATCCAACTTGATTCATGCACAGTCGGGCTCAACCAACCCAGTTCGGATTTCGGTGTCAGATAGCGAGAGAAAGCTAGCGCTGGAAAACGATGAGCCTAGAGTACTCGCTGTTCCAAAGGCTAGTAATCAGGTTTTGCCGACGCCAGAAGGATACTCTCCGGAAACCCCGCCCTACTTTCGAACCCCATTTCAAGCACCGTTGGGTTTCACGGGTCCAAGTTCGATTGAGCCGTCAGAGTCGCAGAGCACCAGTCACTTCGTGCCGATTGAGGACCGTTGGCGCATCGGCACCCCCGCGTGGGACCGCTATGGCAAAGGCCATCCCATCGGAGACGACTATCCGTTCGTTCAGGGCACTTGGTACGACCCGTACAACCAAAATGTGCTCAAGGGCGATTATCCCATTGCTGGGCAGGATACGTTTTTGAAATTCCAATTTCGGCAACTCAATCTGTTCGAATACCGTCAGACTCCGATTCCAACGACTCCTTTCGAAGCCACCCAAAACGCATTCGAGAATGAATTCTTCGGGAATCCAAACCAGTTCTTTTTCACTCAATACAATTCCGCTGCCTTCGACATCTTTAAAGGGGACGCGGCGTTTAAACCAGTCGACTGGCGATTGAGGATGAATGTCGTTTTCAACCAAAACTACTTGAATGTGCAAGAGCTGGCGGTTGTATCGCCTGATGTTCGCAAAGGACGAAATCGACACAAGACGGACTGGGCTCTCGAAGAATGGTTCTATGAAACCAAGTTAGCGGACTCAAGTCCCAACTACGATTTCATTTCCGTTCGTGCAGGTTCGCAACCGTTCACGAGCGATTTCCGCGGATTCATATTCTCCGATACCAACCGGGGCGTCCGCGTCTTTGGCAACAGGCTTAGCAACCAAGATCAATACAACGTGATTTGGTTCGACCAAACTGAAAAAGACACCAACAGCCTGCTCAACACATTCGACGATAGGCATCAGAACACACTCATCATGAACTACTACCGTCAAGACTTGGTCTTTCCTGGCTACAACGCCGAGTTCAGCTTTCACTACAACAAAGACAAAGCGAGCACCAAGTTTGATAACAACGGGTTTTTGGTTCGTCCTGATCCAGTTGGTGTCTTTTCCCCACATCAGGTGGACGCATTCTATTTGGGCATGGCTGGCAATGGTCACATCAATCGACTCAATATCAGCCACGCCGCGTATTATGTAATGGGCAAGGATGAACTAAACCCCATCGCTGGCAAGCCGCAGGACATCAGCGCTTTCATGGGCGCGCTCGAGTTGTCTTACGATCGGGACTGGGCTCGATTCCGATGCTCCTATTTTTACGCGTCTGGAGATAGCGATCCCAACGACGATCGCGCCACGGGATTTGATGCAATCTTTGACAACCCTAACTTTGCAGGAGGCGAGTTCAGCTATTGGAATAGACAGCAAATCAAACTTTTTGGCGTGAACCTAGTTAACCGACAGAGCCTGTTGCCTAACTTGCGCAGCAGTAAATTTCAGGGACAATCCAACTTTGTCAATCCAGGAATCCAGCTGGTCAATACAGGCTTTGACGCAGATTTGACAACCAAGACCAAACTTATAACCAATGCCAATTATCTCTGGTTCAATCATACAGCTCCACTCGAAGCTCTGGTATTTCAAAACAACATCCGCAGCGAAATCGGTCTGGACTTGAGTGCTGGCTTTGAGTACCGTCCCTTCCTAAACAATAACGTGATCTTTGTCAGCGGTTTGTCCGGACTGATTGTTGGCAATGGATTCCGAGATTTGTTTCAGCCTCTCCATGGTCATGTGAGTGACTTGGCTGCGGGATTTTTTGAGGCCTCGTTCGAGTATTAGAAAATGAATCGTTGCCCAACCGAATTATCATTTCGATTGGCTTTGTTTCAAATGTGCCTTTTCATTTCCTTCTTTCTTTTTGATTCTCGGCCGGTTGATTCGCAAACGGTAAAATCAATGACTCCTCCATCAAGCGGGAGGTTTCATTCGCCCAGTGTGCCACCCAAGGCGGGTGAAGATCCATGGGGACCCGCCAAACATTTGGGAATTGCAGGTAATGAATCCTACCCCATTCCAAGCGAGCTCCTTCATACCGACTTGTACCGCCAATCCAAACAGGAAGCTAACTTGAAAAGCACGTCTTGTATTCAATGCCACACCGACGTTGGCAACATGCATCCTCCGAATACAGTCTCCATCGGATGCGTTGATTGTCATGGTGGGAATCCAAGCGATTTCACCAAAAAGGGCTCTCACGTCCAACCTCGCTATGCCGACATGTGGACGACGTCTGCTAACCCAGTTCGCAGTTATGCGTTGCTCAATCACGAAAGCTCGGAATTTGTCCGCTTTGTGAATCCAGGTGATCTTCGCATCGCGCACATCGCATGCGGCCAGTGCCATGCGAACGAGGTACTGCAGTTACGTAAAAGCATGATGACTCATGGTGCCATGCTTTGGGGAGCTGCCATCTATAACAACGGTGGCTCTCCCGAGAAATGGTCTCGCTACGGCGACAGCTATTCGATGCATGGCAAGCCTCAACGACTTCAGTCTGTACCTGCTCCCACTCCCTACGAAATGGACAGAAAGGGAGTCGTTCCGTTTCTAGATCCGCTTCCTCGTTTTGAAGCATCGCAGCCAGGGAATATCTTGCGTATTTTCGAACGAGGCGGGCGATTTCGTTCGGAAATAGGCATACCAGAACGACTCGAGGAACCAGGTCGTCCTCGCGAAAGACTCAGTACTCGCGGGCTTGGCACCGAGAACCGCACTGACCCAGTACTTATCGGACTTCAAAAAACGCGATTGCTCGATCCCACCCTCAATTTCTTAGGCACCAATGACCACCCTGGGGACTACCGAAGCAGCGGTTGCAGCGCATGCCATGTTGTCTACGCCAACGATCGTTCCCCTACAGCCTCCGGCCCTTATGCAAAATATGGAAACCTCGGCAAAGCAGCCGCACAGACGGACGACTGGGTCAAACATATCGACCCCACAATTCCAAAAAATGAGTCTGGCCATCCGATTCAACATATGTTCACCAATAGCATGCCTACCAGTCAATGCATGGTATGTCATATGCATCCGGGAACCAACGTCTTAAATTCCTATCTGGGCTATATGTGGTGGGACAACGAGACCGATGGTCAATGCATGTATCCCAAAGAACAAAAAGATCCAACCGCCGAAGAACTAGTTCAAGCGTCGATGTCTAATCCGGAAGAAGCAGCTGCCCGCGGGTTGTGGGGCAATCCTCAATTTCTCAACAACGTAAGTGACCTCAATCCCAAATTGCTGCACACCCAGTTTGCCGACTTTCATGGCCACGGATGGGTCTACCGCGCTGTATTCAAGAAAGACCGCACTGGGAACTTGCTCGATCATAAGGGTACAAAAATTGCAGGTCCCACGACCAAGGATCTAATGGCTGCAGTCGCACCGTCCAAAGAGTTTGAAAAAATTCATGGAAAGCAGCGCGATGGCGTGCCAGTCCACATGATGGATATTCATATGGAGAAAGGGATGCATTGCGTCGACTGTCACTTCTATCAAGATGGACATGGCGACACGAAGCTTTATGGCGAGGTGCGAGCCGCTATCGAGATCCAGTGTATCGATTGCCACGGCGATGCGCGCGTTTCCCTCGTCGACAAAATTGAAGACCTACTGAAGAATAATCAGCCAGCGAAGCTTCCTACCAGCGGACCTGCGGCTGCTAAGAATCCGACAAATCTCCTGGCGCTCAGAACTGCTTTCGGTAAGCCTCGCTTCGAAATAAGACGGGAGCCAGGTCAGAAGACAAAATTGATTCAAAGAAGCAACGTTGAAAAGGACCTCGTGTGGGAAGTTACTCAGACGGCTGACACCATCAACCCGAAAAGCCCCGACTACAACCCCAAGAGCCACATCGCCAAAACCGTTCGCATGGACGACGACGGCGTCATGCGATGGGGCGATAGACTTCCAGACGGAAAATGTGCCCATCAAAGTAGCAACATGAGCTGTATCGCCTGCCATAGTTCCTGGAACCCAAGCTGCTTCGGCTGCCATTTACCTCAAAAAGCCAACATAAAGGCTCCCAATTTGCACGGACTTGGTGAAGTGTCACGCAACCGCATTTCATATAATTTCCAAACCTTGAGGGACGATGTCTACATGCTGGCCCGCGACGGAAATGTCACAGGAAATCGCATCGGCCCCGCTCGCAGTTCGTGCGCCGTTCACGTCGGCAGCTACAACGGCAATCGCGAGTCTGTCTACGTTCAACAACAAACGATCAGCGGCGAAGGCCTTAGCGGAATTGCATTCAGCACCAATGTGCCGCACACAGTTCGCGGCGGTTCCGATTGGCGATCCGCACCAGCCAACCATGCTGCACTACCTGGCACTTCCGAAACGAAATCATGCTCCGACTGTCACGTGTCGATCAACAATGACAACAACGCAATCATGTCGCAGCTGCTCATGCAAGGAACTGGCTACACCAACTTCGTTGGAAGGTACTGTTGGGTCGGGGCTGGTGAGCATGGATTGGAGGGAGTCGCCGTCACTGAGCAAAGTGAACCGCAAGCTGTCATTGGCAGCACACTCCATTCGATTGCCTACCCTGAATACTACAAAGAACACGTTAAACACCATCGAGAACTGGAACATGCACATGAGCATCCAGGACGCGATATTATTGAGACGCTAAGCCTCAAGTATCGAAAGCCCGAAATACGATCACTCCAGCATCGCGGCGAATTCTTGTATGCAGCATGCGGTGAAGGTGGACTGCGGGTCTTCGACATCGCATTCATCGATCATAAAGCATTCTCCGAACGCATCACGACAGCTCCTGTCTCCCCAATCGGACAACGACTGTATGTCCGAACGCAATTCGCAACCGCGGTTGCAGCCCCGACCACGATTGCTCCCGATCCAACACGAACGCATCGACCAGAGAACTTTGAAACCCCAGTGCATCCATTGTATGCCTACATCTATGTGGCTGACAAATACGAAGGACTCATCATGGTCAGCGCCGCAACATTGCTCGACGGCAACCCATCCAACAATTTTCTAGAGCGCGACGTTACTTTCAATCCAAACAATCTGCTGTGCGGAGCAGCAGCGATCACGATCGCGGGCACCTATGCTTATGTGTGTTGTGACGCAGGTTTGGTAGTTGTCGACATCAACGATCCGAAACACCCTCGCGTTTGCTCCGTGGTTGGATACGAAACGCTCAAACATCCAAAAAGCGTTGCAGTTCAATTTCGATACGCATTTGTCTGCGATGAAGAAGGTGTCAAGGTCTTTGACACTACGGAACTATCGCAGCCAATGCACGTTCACTCTGTCCCTATTCGCGAGGCCCACAGCATTTACCTTGGACGCACCTATGCTTATGTGGCGGGCGGACATGAAGGATTGGTTATTCTTGACATCACCCTTCCCGACCAAGCGTACGTAGATCAAGTGTATAATGCCGGCGGTGCGATCAACGACGCACACGATGTGAAACTTGGTATCACCAATGTGAGTCAGTTTGCGTATGTCGCTGATGGAAAGAATGGCTTGAGAGTTGTTCAATTAACAAGTCCTGAGTTGCCGGGCAACGATGGATTTTCACCACGGCCAAACCCGTGCCTCATCGCGACTCGAAAGCTACCCAAAGAGGGGCTTGCTTTGTGCATCTCGCGAGGCGTAGATCGCGACCGAGCGGTTGACGAATCTGGGAATCAAATCGCAGTATTCGGACGAGTCGGAGCACGTCCACTCAACAAGGCCGAAATGACCAAAATGCATCGACGTCGCGACGGCAATTTATATCAAGTCAGCGACGATCCATTTGACAGACGCAGTTATCAGTTTCCCGAAAGCCTAAAGAAATTATGGGATGTTCGAGACAACAATGTGCAATCGGCGGAGAGAAACCTACCTCCGATAATTCGCAAGTAGATCGTTGTGTGATTTCGCCGCTCTTCATGATCTTACCATCCAATATTTTGCCCTGCCTTAGGCGTCATAGGCTGGGAGATAGCGGCAGGAATTGAGCGACTATGAAGTCTAAGGTTTGGGAAGTGGCAGTCGCCACTATTTTTTAATAATTCTTTTTGGTCACATTTTCAGTGGCTCTTCGTTTTGCGCAGCGTGGTCCTGTGTCGAG
>JAYVPJ010000065.1:0-28138 GCA_043757445.1 Pirellula sp.
GCGAGCCTGGCCAAGAACCAACCCTGCTTGGGATTGCTTTACGTCGCGGCCATGAGGAGATGGCGAATTGGTTGATCGACCAAGGGGCTGACATCCATGCGTTGGAAGAGTTCGGTAACACACCCCTATTTATGGCCGCTGGTGGCAACTGCGCAAAGATCATCGAGCGTCTTTGCAATTTGGGTTGCGATCCCAATACATTTGACAGTGGATTTGAAACGCCGCTGACTTATTGGAGTACCCAATGTAGCAAGGATACGATTCGCGCTTTGATTAATGCCGGTGCCGACGTCAATTTACAAAACCATCATAAGCGGACCCCTCTGCATTGCGCTTTCATGCGAAAAGAGAATGTAGAAGAGGTTGTCGCGATGTTGCTCGATACCGGTGCAAATCCGCTGCTCGTCGATAGCGATGGTAAGTCGGTTCGCGACTGGGCTCTCGCAGAGTTTCCAACGCTCTTGAAGATCTTGGACCAAGCGATAGCCAATAGGACACCCCATCCCTAAGAGCTACCTACATTTCTGCTAACTGCCAAAGGATCCCACTTTGTTTTCGGGAACGATTTTGCGCGGGTTTCGTCAATGACTTCAGGCTGACGCAGTAGCGTCGTCGGAATTTTCCTGTTTGGTTGAAGACAGCCGAACCTTCGTGAACTCAAGTCCTGGAGATGACACAATGTCGATGGGCCATCGATGCGCGACTGCTTTGGCGATGATTCTCGTTGCCGCTTTACAGCCGAGTTGTTATGGCATGATCCGAGGAGACAAAGGCAATGCTCCGGTGCCCGATCCCGGATGGCCAAAAGGAACTGCCGCAGTTTTCAATTCTCCACACAGAATTGCATGGTGGGAGGATCCACCGTTTGGCGGAGGTCGATGGCACTCTGAATGCCAAGGAGATACCCAAAAACTCTCGCAGGTTATCGACGACTTTGCAAAGGCAGAATCTGTTAAGAAGAAAATCGTGGTTCACAGTGGCGTGACGCGAAGTTTTTGGTTGGATCCGAATCGTGAACAGATTGGCAATCGAGCAATTGAGATAGATTGGGTCTTTGTCGTTTGGGAAAAAACGCGGTGGGATTTCCAAAAGGGATTACCCAGCCATATAAGCACACTTCAAAAGGAGAAGTCGCTTGAGCCGGTTGCGGAACTGCATGTTTACACGGGTGGGCTGGTTGATTGGAAACAAATTCAAGTCCCTGACGGCATAGAAGTGTTCGACCATCAGATGGATGCGCACGGTTTTTCGATCTCCGACCGTCGCGTCATCCAAGGTCAAATCACCAGCTTCGAAACCAATGAACCATTAGTGGCTACTGTCTGCCTGGAATCGCGGGACGCTACTTCGGGCGGTCAGGCGTGCCATGTTGTCGAGACTACAACCTGCGATTCAAAAGGGAACTGGCTGCTAAAGGGCATCCGCCCTGGTCAATATCGCGTCATCGCAAGATTGAATGAGTTCGTTTCGTGCGTGATTGCTCACGCAACTGTCGATGATGAGCCAGGTTGGGAACGAGTTGATACAAAAATGAAAAAGTCTGCTGTATTAAAAGGTCTCGTAGTGGACCTAGAAAACAAAGCTCTCGATAAAACGGATGTTCGACTGGTAGCCAATGAATACGAATCGATCGAAGATTACAAAACAACTACAAATGAACGAGGCGAATTTACATTGAACAATGTACCTGTCGGCCAAGCAATCGTGCAGGTCCATCGAAGTGGTTATCATCGCCCGCGAAATCGCACAGAGGTTGCGATTCCGTCGGACAACCTTGTCCTCGAGATGAGTCCTGCCGGCGCGATTCGAATTGACGTTGTTTTTTTGAATCCTAGACCATCGGACTACATCGTCGAAATGGAGGATGCAAATGGTTCAGGGGTTGGCAAATGGGGAGCCAGCGGGAAGATCAACGACGAAAACTGGATCGAATTCAAGAATATTCCGCCGGCCAAGTACCTTGTTCATGGGAAACCTAACCCCGCAAGTCCGGACCAAAAAACAAAGCCTATCGAGGTCGAAATCGCAGGAGGAAAATCGCTCGAAGTTGAACTAGAGGCCAAGTAGCAGAAGGACAGCTCGATCCATTCAAAGGAATTCGACAGGTGTGGCACGCTCTGAGGAACGAAGGGCGTGTGAGTCGCTAGAAATCTTTGCCACAATTCACACGCCCATCGCTAACGCTCTGAGAGGCTGTGATCTTTTAGAAACGTGGGCGAGTTGATACACAACTCGGAATCATTTTAGATCTTCGGCCTTCAATTTCATCAGTTTGCGCGAGTCGCGGAGCGACTCGCCCACATAAAATCACAGCCTCCGAGCGAGCCACCCGGCACTTGCCTTTGCTAGCGATATGCAAAGCGAGACGACCTCCTTGACCGGTGGATCGTTCGGATTTTTTTCATCCGACGGCTTTTAGCGTTCGCAACAAATCGGCAAAACTAGTTTTACATAAGCCCCATCTCCGTTATTCGATTTAAGTTCGAGAGACCCGTTCATTTGTTCGGCTAATCTCTTACTGAGGCTCAAACCTAAGCCGACGCCAGGTACCGAGTTGGCCGCCTCTTCTACCGTTTTATGAAAGGGTCGGAACCAATTGACTTGTTTTGGAAACCCGGGGCCAAAGTCCTTTATGCCAATCGAAACGTCACGGTCAGTCGTCTCGAAAAGTAACTGGATCCGTCGATCCGAGGAACTGGAAGCATACTTACATGCATTGTCCACCAGGTTCAATAGGATTTGCTCGACAACCCCAGGGCTTGCCTGAACCAGCAAATGTCGATTCGGCGTTTCGGGAACCTCCAATTCCATTTGGGACATGGCCGTGCGTTGCTGGAGATACGGCAACGCATGATCCAGCAAAGACTCGACGGAAACCCTCTGCAACGGTTGGGGCGTTCGCCCACGTTCAAGCTTAGCGTATGCGAGGACATTTTCGACCAAGTGCTCCAATCGCAATGCTTCATGGCGCAGCGTACTGATGTATTGTTTCTGAGCTTTTGGGTCGGGCACCATGCCTTGACTGAGCATTTCTGTATACATCAGGAATGTGGTCAATGGTGTTCGAAGTTCATGTGTTACGGCAGCTACAAATGCCGAGCGGCGCTCAGCCAATCGAATGCTTCCCAGAACGAGACCTGCAGATGCTACGAGTCCACTGAGCACGCCGATCCAAGTCATGGCCAATAGCCATCCCGTCGCCGAAGGACCTGCACTTGGCAGCACGAGAAGAGTTCCCGGATTCAGTTTTGCGGGTATCGAAGCCAATAGGTTGGAGCCATCCTCCACGGCAATATTTTCGCAAATCTCAAGGCTTGCACTGGGCAACAGGTCCTCGACCAGTTTAAGCATTGAAGTCCTAATCGCGTTCCAATCCAGCCAACAACCCTCCGCAATCGCTCGACCTCCATAGGCGGCTCGTCGCACGAGCAGCAATTCGCCTTGATGTGAAAGAGGGGCCATGGAGACCGCAGACAGTTCATTTGGCCCAATCGATATGCTTAAGTCGTTCTGAAAACCGTTCAAACCCTGAGATGGGATGTTGTTCGTCATAACACTATTGCTTGTGAAAACATTGTCTCGACGTTGCTCAAACTCCAACTGCGATCGATTTATCGAGTTGTTGTTGGATAGGGACTGTGAGGCGGGAGTCTGCGATGTGAACCTAGGCCGAGCGTTGGCTTCATTCGGTAGCATCCCCAACAAACGATCCATCGAAACCTTGGCCGCGAATTCTTGTGTAAGAGGATCGTAGATCTTTCCAAGGGAAGATGATGAGGTAGATAGACTGCCGTCGGGAGCAAATTGAAAGCACAGTTTCACATACGGAGATGTGGATGGTAGCGAATTGGGGCGCACGGACTCTTGGGCCAGCAGGGGTGACAGAGCAGAATCGATTCTCCAAAGCGAGAGACGAATATTTTCTTCGAGCACGGCCCGTTGCTTTGCCTCAGCCTCCGATCGCTCCAATCGAAGCACCTGAATGGTCATCCAGATCATTCCCGCAAGAACGCCCGAGGTAGCAATACAAAAAGCGATTCCTATGCGCCAAGGATAGGCGAGTTGTTTCAGCCGAACGAAGCCTTTAATCATGGTACGTGTTTACATCCGGATCGATTTGGAACATGTAGCCTTTTCCGCGGACGGTTAATAGGATGCGAGCATCGCTACCGTTGTCTCGAAGTTTTTCGCGAAGCCGAGTTACGTGCATGTCGATCGTACGCGTCGTAATGCCTTTCGGCGTAAGTCGCCAGACGCTGGAAAGAATCTCCTCGCGGCTGATCGCTCGGCCGCGATTCATTGCAAGATACAGCAGCAACTCTACCTCGCGTTCCGAAAGCGCCTCGCGTCGTCCGTCTTCGAATCGTATTTCGCGTCGCAAAAAATCTACCGTACCACCTGGAATGCGAACCGTTTCTGCGGCACTTGGACGTTGGGGCGATCGACGCAATACGGCTTCGACTCTTGCCAACAATTCTCGCACGCTGAATGGTTTTACCACATAGTCGTCCGCGCCGCTCTGAAGACCACGGACACGATCCGATTCGTCGCCTCGGGCGGTCAATACGATGATTGGCAATGTTGGACGCTCGCGTCGAACTTTTTGAAGGACGGAAAGTCCGTCCCCGTCTGGCAAGACCCAATCCAATAGCAGTAGATCAATCTCACGCGTCAAAGCCAATTGAAGGCCAGTCGACGCAAGACCGGACTCCAATGGAGAATAGCCAGCAAACTGCAAGCAATCGACGATCCCGCGGCGAATTGCGGGATCATCCTCGATCGTCAATATGCATTGCTTCATCAAGAAACTTTCGAATGGCTGACATCGTATTCATATTCGTATTCATATTCATCGTGGTCAATGGGAAGAAACATATCTATTGTACTCGTATTCCAGTATCGCCTCTTCGCCTGGTTTGAGTGCAATCTGCCAATTGACGGTCGAGGATAGTTCGACCAATCGGAGTTGATCCGAATTCATTTGCACAGTGGCCTTTGGAGTCGATTGGGTTGGCTTGCCTCGAATGGGTGCAGTTATGGACAGTTCCGCGTTCTGTTTAGCAAAGCTTTTCAATTTGATCGTGCCACGCAACGTTACGAGATCGAGGAATTGATTGGAGCTTGGTTCATGAGCCTTTAGTTTTCTGCCGACTTCTTCCTCGCTGATCTTGTTGGCGACGTTGATAGCGCTGGTAATCTCGAAAGCTCCAAGTCCGCCAATGGGTGTGTACTTCAATAGGTCCTCACTCAATGGATTGTCACCCGAAATCGCCAAACAAGGGCCGGTAGTCCACGGCGTTTGTGTGTCGTTGCGAAGGACTAACTCATGTTGAATTGGACTTGGCAAGTTCCATCGGTATTGGTGGGTGTAGCGAATCTTATGCGAAAACAACGTGACGATGGCCCGCTCACCCTGCCGAACGGTGAGGTCTCGTTTCGTGTAGACGGTGAAGTCGCCCGACGCGGAGTTACCCATGCCTGGAAGGTTATTTAGCAAATCGCTGAGATCACTTTGGTCACTTCCGTCAGAGGGATGTTGCGTGAACTGATTCGACGTGATGGAATTGTTTGCAAACGCGGCCCGATTCATGACTTGGCTCATGACCTGTGATGGGACTCCACCAACAGACAAGCTCGAACCGATCGCCCGAATAGCGCGACCGACGGCTAGGGGAGAAAGCAATTCGCTGTGAATGAAGTGTGGGACTCCCACTACGAAGTTCACGTCACAATGAACCAAATCTTCGGCTTCATTGATGAGGGTCCCTCGCAGCGTGAGTTCGGCGCTTTCCTCATCGATTATTCTCAGTGTGTATTCCGGTATCCAAGTTATTCCTTTTCGCAAGTAGGCGATTCCCAGATTGGCTTTCTTCAGAGCCTTTTCTTGTTGATCGACGACGTGAATGCGAAGCGGCAGGTTGAGAACGCGCAAGCTTTTGATTCCTTGGATTGGGACAGCATGGCTTTGGGCTGGTTCTTCGATCACCGCGAACTCTGGACTTAGCGACACCAGTTTCCCATTGACTGTGCGGACTTCGTTCTTGGCCCGATACTTGACCTCAACGAGCATTCCTTTGAGTTTTCCTAAGCGATCGAGTTTTGTTTCTGCGGTGTCAGCTGCGTCGATTCCATCGAAGTGGATCGACTCACCGGTACCGGCTCCGACAACATCGACGGTCTCGGTGGGCGATGTTGAGTAGATGGCAAGTGTTCCAAAAGCGGCGGGCGGAAGTTCTTCGGCATAGCACCATCCGTCGCTAAGCGTTGCTTCTGCATGGCGCGTGAAGAAACCCATCCCATTCTTGAACACAGCCACCGATTTGGTCTTCGGTTTCAGGACATGGGGATTGTCCACATCGAGGGACGATTCGGCTATCCAACCGGTCTTGAGCTCCGATTGAGCAACTCCAGGCAGGGAATGCACTGTAGACGTGCCAACGGCAACTGCCATCAACAGCCCTTTTCTGCACAGTTCTGAGGAAATCCATTTTCTTGTTAGAAGACATAGTCTGAGAGACGAAATCATAGCGATCACCGAACCCTTCGAGAAATTGAGAAATGCGAAATTAAAGCATCCCATCAATAGATACTTGAAAATCCGGCTAATGTTCGTAACAGCTTTGTAACAAGGGGCGTAGCCCTAGATTCCGAAAGAGCACATAATGGCTAAGTCAGTCTTCTCACACACGCGAAACATGAAGGATCCGTGCCGTGCCCTCAACGGTTAGACCATCGGTTGCATACCTTGTTGTATTCGTTTTGGGCGTCATATCGTTGACGCTTCAGTGCCTATTCGTCGACGCTGCCGATCCCCCCAATCCCTTTGATGGAAAGTCCTTTTCCGCTTGGACTACGATCGATGGCAAACCTGCGCCTGAGGGTTGGGAGATCGTGGATGGAATTCTTCATCTCAAAAAAGATGAAAAAAGAACTGGCCACATCGTCACAGCCAATGAGTATGGCGACTTTACGCTGTCGTTCGACTGGAAGATTGCGCCAGGTGGCAACAGTGGTCTAAAGTACCGTGTACGGTCTTATGGTGAAAGAGTAATTGGCTGCGAGTATCAAATCTACGACGACAGCGGTGCAAAGCAGGTTCAACCGCGGAATAGTGCAGGTGCACTTTACGACCTATATGAACCGAGTTCTGACAAAAAACTCAAGCCAGCCGGTGAGTGGAATCAAGCGAAGATTGTCGTGCGTGGCAATCGAATCGAACACTGGCTCAACGGCCAACAAATCGTAACGGCCATCATTGGCGACAGCGAGTGGCAAAAAAGACTGAGTGAGAGCAAGTTCAGTGAATGTCCAGAGTTCAGCGCTCAGCCAAAGGGTAAATTAATGTTAACCGATCATGGCAGCGAAGTTTGGTACAGCAATTTTGTATTCGAGCAGCAAAGTTCAAAATGACAATTAAAGATTCAGCCCAAGGCCATTGCAAGGCAATAGTCGGCAAGGCAATAGTCGCCGTTAGCCTCTTTTTGCTAGCGACTGTTTTTATCGGCAACAGCAAAGCCGCTTCCGATACAGCGGCTACTGATACTTCAGCTCCCACCATCGGTTCGCGAATCCCTGATTTGCGGTTCAAGGACATCCGCGCGCTGAACCGGAGTCTGTCCGAAATGGGTACACCCAAGGCATGGGTTCTCGTCTTCACGACGACTCAATGTCCGCTAGTTCGCCAGACGCTACCTAAACTGGTTGAGATTCAAAAAATGCACCAGGATGTGCGATTCTTGGCCGTCAATGTTGGAGTCGATGATACTATCCGTGAGATGGCAGCTCAGGCATTAGACTTGGATATTCCGTTTGCATTTGTAAAAGACATGGATCATTCCTGCGTGAAGGCGCTCGGCGTGCAAAGGACTCCCGAGGTCGTTGTCCTCGACCACGAAATGCGACTTCAGTATCGTGGCCGTGTCGATGACCAACTTCGACTCGGTGGGTCGCGACCCGAGCCAACACGCCGCGATCTCGAGGACGCCTTGAAGGATGTGTTGGCAGGTTTAGCCGTGCGTAGGCCTGAGACACCTGTGGATGGATGTTTAATCTCACCGATTCCCAAAATTGCGGCAGTTGAATCGGTACCGAAGTTTCACGGGGAGGTGGATGCCATCCTGATCAAGCATTGCGTAAAATGCCATCGCCCCGAGAGTTCTGCTCCGTTTTCATTGGCGAGTGTCGACGGCGCTTCGGCGAATGCTCAGATGATTGCCGAAGTCGTTCGAGACCAAACGATGCCACCGTGGTACGCCAGCGCGAAGCATGGGAAATTCCAGAACGATCCATCGCTATCACGCGAAGACAAAAACACGTTGATACGCTGGGTCAAAACAGGCTGTACCGCCGGCGATGTTGCCGCTGCGACGCGGATTCCTGAGCCGCCAGATACGGACTGGCGGATCGGCAAACCCGATTTGATCATTACGATGCTGGAGGAGCATTCCATTCCTGCCACGGGTTTTGTCGATTATCGCAATAGCGTTTTGCCGTATCTGTTTCTGAACGAGACTTGGGTAGAGGCCTTCGAAATTAAGCCGGACAATCGCAGTGTGGTACATCATTGCAACATGGCTTATGTTACCAAACAGGGTGCTAGTAAAGACACTTTTATAACCGGCTATGTGCCTGGTGGGCAACCGCTGGATTTAGGCCGTTTTGACAACGGTGTTGCCTATAAAATTCCTGCTGGAGCAGGGCTAGGTCTTCAGATTCATTTCACCACGACTGGCAAAAAGGAAAAGTGCCGGATTCAAGTCGGAATTCGATATCCTCGCGGAGTCGTAAACAAACAGTTTCACCATTTTCTACTTGATCCACGTGGCTGGAAGATCACACCACATCATCCTAGTTATGAAATCCGATCCAGTCACACGATGCAGCACGATGCATCACTGATGGGGCTGTTCACTCATATGCACGTTCGCGGTCGCGACATGACATTCAGTGCGATCTCGCCGGATGCAAAGCAAGAGACATTGCTTCAGATTCCAAACTACAACTTCGAATGGCAACTAGGCTACGAGATCGAACCGGGGGCAAAGCATCTTGCCAAAGGCACCGTTGTTGAGGCGGTTGCGCACTTCGATAACTCGTCTTTCAATCCATACAATCCAGATCCCGAGAAGACTGTGGAATACGGACCGCAGACGGTAGATGAGATGTTCAATGGCTTTGTGTTTTACGTGGCGGACGAAGAGCAATTGGACATTCAGGTGGATCCGAAAACGGGTCGAGTGTTGAAGAAGACTGAGTAGAGAGAATCCATGTAAGTCCAAGGTTTGGGGCGGGAGCCATTCGCGAACCAGCCGACTGCGCTAGCCGCGGGTACAATCGTCGGCACAATACGCCGGACCAAATCAATCGACATAAGCACGTACGCATCAGTTTTCGAACAAAACGAATGAACATTGATAGACAAGATGTGCAGGATATAGACAAGATGTGCAGGATGTTGTCAAGGCGCTGATCGATTCAAGTGTGTCGTGTGAATCGTTTGTATTCGAGTCGAAAATCATCCTGTAAATCCTGTCTATCCATGTTCGTTTCTTCAATGGTGTCGAGCGTTTAGGATAGAGTTGCTTCCGATGAGTAAGGCTCGGAAACTTATGTGCAGGTGCTTGCATAATTCGCAATTCTTGCCGCGAAAAACCTCAATACGCAACACACCGCTAATTGCCCTTTTGATTGACCACCGCAAAGGCCAGTCGCTGCATTTCGACAGCCAAATCCACATCGACGACGGTTAGGCCTCTACCTGCACTGCGAACCGTGACCGGGGCAAAATTGAGGATGCCGGCAACGCCTGCGATTTCAAGCCGCTCCGCTACGGCAGGAGCCGAACTTGCTGGCACAGCTAGTATGGCAAGTTCGACTTTCTCATTTTCTACGACCGACTCAAGGTCGTCCAAGGATTGGATGGTCAACGATCCTAAAGATGTTCCAATCAATTCGTGAGCGGTGTCGAATACGCCAACGAGCCGAAAACCATGTTGGCCAAAACCTTTATAGCCGGACAATGCACGTCCTAGGTTTCCTGATCCTATTAGGACAACGTTCCATGACCGGTCGGTACCGAGAATAGTTTGAATGGCTTTCGTAAGGATGGGAATTCCATAACCGATCCCGCGTTGTCCAAAATGGCCAAAATAAGAAAGGTCTCTGCGAACTTGCGAATCGTTTAAGCCCAATCTCTTAGCAATGGTTCTGCTTTGAACCCGTTGTAAACCGGAACGATGCATTCGTTGCAGTTCCCGCAGGTAAAGGGCCAATCGAGTTACCGTCGCAACGGGAATATTGGATTGTGCGTTAACGCCAATGATCGCGGCGTTTGGCTCCTTTGGCACTTCATCGCCTGATGGAAGAGGTAAAGCCATTATCGCGTCAAGGCAGGCTCACAACTGGTGGTCCGGAAATGCTCTGGTGCAATGGATTGCAGGTGTTCGGCGCATTTGTCGACTGCATAGAGGATTTGTTGATTGGAATGAGTTGTGTTAATGAAAAATCTCAGTCGAGCCGCCGATTCCTCGACGGCCGGATAGAGAATGGGCTGTACATTCACACCTGAATCGATCATGCGTCTTGATAATTGCAGGGCGTGCAACGAATTCCCTGTAATGATAGGGATCACCGCGGTTTCGCCACTGTTACCAGTGTTGAGCCCTCGCTTTTTCGCTTCCGTCAAAAAGAGTCGCGACGCATCTTGGAGGCGAGTGACGCGAATTGGCTCGCGTTTCAACATCTGGAGTGATGCGATGGAGGCGGCTGTATTGCTGGGCGAGAGACCCACGCTGAACACGAATCCAGGAGCCGTGTACTTGACGTACTCGACAAGCTCTTTGCGTCCCGCGATGTAACCGCCGCAAGAACCAAATGACTTGCTCAGCGTGCCCATCCAAATATCGACATCCGTGGGGTTGACGCCAAAGTGCTCAGCGATTCCCCGTCCGTGTGCTCCCATCGTTCCGATCGAATGGGCTTCGTCCACCATCAACCAGCATTTGTGTTTCTTGCAAACCTCAATGAATTTAGGAAGATTAGGGAAGTCACCGTCCATGCTGTAGACACCCTCTACGATGACGAGCACACGCCGATAGCGAGTACGCAACTCGGAGAGGGCTTCGTCCAATGCGTGAAAGTCATTGTGGGCGAACGCTCGGCGACGACTGCCAGATAATATCGCACCCTGGACTATACTGTTGTGAGACAGAGCGTCGTGAAGGATTAAGTCCTGCTGTCCTACAACGTGTCCTATGACCGTCTCATTGGTCGAATGACCTCCCACCAGAACGACGGAGTCCTCGACTCCGATCCAGTCGGCGATCAATCGTTCAAGCTGCTGGTGGATATCCTTTTCGCCACTTACCAATCGCGACGCAGAAACGCTAGTGCCATACTTTCGAACCGCATCAACGACCGCCTGGGTAACGTATGGGTCGCCGCTCATTCCGAGGTAGTTATAGCTTGCGAAACTGATCAATTGCTTACCATCGACGGTTGTTGTGTCGCGAGTGAGGCCTTGATGAACTGAAAAATACGGGTTGGGCAGCCCAGTCATGTCAAACTGATTCATCGTTTGCTTGAGTCGTCGGTACTCGGGCATCAAATCGAAGCGGTAGTCCTCCGGTGCAACTTCTCGTTCAATATGACCTTCTTGGTTTTCCAGGTTTTCCGCAACCGCGTCGGGGCGAATACGTTCTTTGCCGAAGTGCTTTTCGATCGCTTCTGCGATTTCGCGGACCGTTTCAATTTCTTGCAGGACTTCTTCCGGAAATCGTCCACCGACGGAGCTCTCTAGAACGTGGGCAATCTGAAGTCTTTCGAGGCTATCGAGTCCCAGGTCAACTACGATATTCGTATCCAAGTCGAGCAGTTTCGCTCGCTCCTGTGCGACCGTTTTTACGGCCCTTTTTACGAGTTCGACAATATCCACATCGGGGTCACGCGTTTTCTTGTGCGGTAACGAAGAGCCGAAATTACCCCGACGACCAAATCCTGGCCTCGCGTGATCGACGGTCGAGGCCGCGATCATTGGCGCTTGTTCTGGTAGATCATCCTCCCAAGATAACCATTGATGAATGACTCGTAAGTTTCCTTCTCGGAAGTCTCTCAAGCAAGCATGCCGCTGGATTTTGCCAGAGGACGTTCGAGGGAGCGACCCGTGTCGCACCAGAACAACTGCGTCAGGTGGCAACTCGTGCCCCTGCGTCACGCTGCGACGAATAGCATGCACAACCGGGTTCCAATCGTCCTCGAGTGATCGCTGCACCTCCACTGTAATTATCAATCGCTCCCTTGGGCCGGAGTCGTCTGCAAAAGCAGCCGCGGCAGAGGACGATACCGATTCGTGACATTCCTCCACCGTTTGTTCGATGTCTTGTGGATAGCGATTGACACCTCGCACGATGATCAAATCTTTGACGCGACCGGCAACGTATATTTGCCCCTCGCTCCAAAAGCCTAAGTCGCCAGTGCGCAGATAGGGGCCTTCGTTATCGGCGGTCCTAGCTTGAAAGACGTCTTGCGTGACCTCTTCCTTCTCCCAGTAACCGACGCCAACGCTTGGGCTTTGGATCCAGATTTCACCGATCGAATGGTCTGGCAATGGCCTAAGCGTCTCCGTGTCAACTATCAAAATCGATTCGTTCTTGGTCGCGTGGCCACAGGCGACCAAACTGCGTGCATCGCGAGCATCTTCACTGACCTGCGTAACCATGCGAGCATCTAGTCGACGGCCGTCAAAGTGCTTGACGACCGGTGGCGTCTGACGAGGGCCGCCCGTCACGATCAGGGTCGTTTCGGCCATTCCGTAACAAGGGAAGTGCGATGTGTTAGAAAATCCAACCCGTTCAAACTTGCGACTGAATTGTTCGAGCGTACTCGCACGAACTGGTTCAGCACCGTTAAAGGCGAGCGCCCAAGAACTTAGGTTCAGTCCCTGCATTTCTTCTTCGGTGACTTTATCGACGCAAAGTTGATATGCAAAATTGGGACCGCCGCTGGTGGTGGCTTGGTACTTCGAAATCGCCTTCAACCAGCGCACAGGTCTCTGCATAAAAGACATGGGGCTCATGAGGGCCATGCTGAGGCCCATGGACACGGGCGAAAGTACTCCGCCAACCAAACCCATGTCATGGTACATCGGAAGCCAACTCACACCGACCGTCTTGTTCGTTTCATCAAAAAGTACCGCAATCATCTCGCAGTTGCGAATAAGATTGGAATGGGTCAACATGACACCTTTCGGTTGACCGGTGGAGCCAGAAGTATACTGCAGGACCGCTAAGTCCGAAGGCGGAATTGGCATTTCGGTAAATTGAATGGCTAACGACCGGTCTACTACTTCTGTTGCGATGAGTTGCATCGAACTTGTTTCGGCAGTTGTTGATTCATCTTTACGAATCTGCGTGACCGTTTCAGACGTTGTAAGCGCGAATTGAGCTTGGCAATCCATCGCAATACCTTGGATGCGAGCACCTTTGCGACTGCGCCGCGGCGGGTAAGCCGGTACGCTAATACAACCTGCGTAAAGGCAGCCGAAGAAGCCAACAACAAATTCGATGCCGGGAGGGTATAGAAGCAATCCACGGGAGCCAGGGCGGTTCGTTTCAAGAATCTTCACAGCAACCGCTCGGGCCGCGTGGTCCAATTCGGCGTAGGTCATGGACGTGTCGTCGTCGGTCTCGCCATCCGTGTAATAAAATGCAACTTTGTTGGGTTGAACGTTCGCCCAATAACGAAGTACATCCACCAATGTGGTTCTGGGCGGGTTGAAAGGAGCATGGAAGCGGGTCAGATCCAACACTAGATTATTCCCCTTGGGAGTCGACCATCAGCAGTCGTGGGTAGGGGCTCCGTTCGCATGTGGCTCGCCGAGCTATTCCTACCCAAAAAATCGCTGCGCAGGACGCAACGACACGGTAAATTAAAGGATTTGTTCCTTCCTTATCGGACTTTCGTTATACCTGCGATTTGGCAATCTCGGTACACCTTATTTTCTACCCAGACAACCTAAATTACCAATTGCTTTCGGTCGAACCAGGGAAATCCTGAAGAGTTGGGACCGAAAAGCCCTTGTTGTCGCGAAAGTAGACCGATATACTCTGCCCCTCACAAATTTCGAAATACCCGGTTTTTTGCAGGAAATGCGGCATCCGATAAACGGGTGCTAGGCGAAGGGCACGCTTTCACTGCAAGAATCCAAGGAATGACTCATGGTAGCACAACCCAAAACATACGTAGCAAAACCCGGCTCAGTCGAACAAAACTGGTATCTCGTCGACGCGACGGATTGCATTCTGGGCCGATTGGCAACAGACATTGCAATGATTTTGATGGGCAAGCATCGTCCTGAATACACCGCACACGTAGATACCGGTGAGTTCATTGTCGTCGTCAACGCTGAAAAGGTGGTGATGACCGGTAATAAATTGAAAGTGCGTCACTATGCTTGGTACAACGGATACAACCGCCAGAAAATGGAAAGCTATGCCGAACGCTTGGAACGTAAGCCAACCGACTTGATCACGATGGCGGTAAAGCGAATGCTGCCCAAGAATGCTCTTGGTCGTCACATGCTTTTCAAACTGAAGGTTTATGCTGGTAACGATCATCCACACCAAGCACAACAACCACAACCAGCGTCATTTGGCCATCAAGCTAGCTAACCGATCCTCAAACATCATCCAGCATAAAGTACGATTCAATGGTTGCAGTAGTCAAAAAAGACAAAGTTAGCGGCGATAGTCTTGGAACAGGGCGTCGCAAATCGTCGGTTGCACGAGTTCGTGTCAAGATCGGTGCGGGAAAGATAACAGTGAACGACAGAGAGTTTCAGGAATACTTCGTCAACGAATCGGAAAGACGACTTGTTTTGGAGACACTCGATCACGTTGGTCATCGAGACAAAGTGGATATCTTTATTCGAGTCAATGGCGGTGGAACTATAAGCCAAGCTGGCGCCGTTCGAATGGGACTGGCTCGAGCACTGGTAAGTCTCAGTGAGGAAAACTTTGCAGCCCTTCGAGCCGACGGCTTCCTGACTCGCGATTCACGAATGAAAGAGCGAAAGAAATATGGTCTTCGTGGTGCACGCCGGGGAGTTCAATTCTCGAAGCGTTAATTCGCCTCCTATACCAAAATCACTAAAACCCGCTGATAACAACAGCGGGTTTTTTTGTTTGTCAGTCCGGGGGAAAGATAAGCATCTGTACATATGTTTCCGAGCCTTACTCATCGGAAGCAACTTTATCCTAAACGCTCGACACAATTGAAGAAACGAACATGGATAGACAGGATTTACAGGATGATCGTCGAGCATTAAAAACGGACGAACAGGGAGTCGCGACGGTCGACTCGATCGTTCCTGGCGTGTATGCGGTTCGTTGCCTAGAGACAGATCCAACTAGCGGCCAACATGACGGTGTTGCTTACCAGGCGACACAAGACTACTCCACAATGAGTTTTATTGTTCCGAATCTTAAAGGAGCGACACTTGTGACCGAAGGGAGAGAATCGTTGGGAGCGATTCCCGAAGCGATTGCCAGCTTTGGGGCTACGGCTTCGAACAATGTGATCTATGCGTACGGTGGCAACACGGGCGGAGCACACTCATACTCCAACGACCAACAGTTCAACAAGCTTATCCGACTCGACCTAAAGAGCAACCAAGGTTGGGAGCAAATTGCGGAGGGAGCACGCGTGCAAGGAAACGCATTGGTGTCGTACGGATCAAATGTCATCCTCGTCGGAGGGTTCACGGCTACGAACGCCAAAGGGGAAAAAGAAAACTTGGTCTCGAAATCGGCGGTACAACATGAGGGTCGGCAAGTTCCGGGACACTCCGATTGTTCGGATGATGGGGCAGTAAACCTTTTGCATACTCAAGTTCACCAAGGGACTATATCGTGATTTTTTCGAAAATGAACATCGGTTTCGGTATATCCCACGTCGTCTTCTTTTATGCGATTTTTCTTTTCTTCACCAACGTGGTATGTGCACAAGATCCCCCGCTTGGCAAGTCTGGCGTCATATCCATCAATTCATCGCAAGAGGTGCCACTGGAAGCCGAAAGGCTCCGGCTTTCGATGTTGGTCAAGGCAGAAAGCCGAGACGGAAAACTTGCGTTGCAGTCAATCTATTCCCATCAAAATCGAGTAGAGAAAGAACTTAAAAGCTTGGGGGCGGTGGCAGGTTCCATTGAGTTTTCTAAACCATCGATCCTTGTTGGTGTACCTGGCATAGACGACCTAGAAGCTACCAAGAAAAGAATCCGTCAACAATCCGCCCAAATGAGAAACCTCAACGCAGTGGCACGAGGACGAAACGCTGCATCGGACATCGATGACGACGCTGAATTGCCGACTGTTTATACTGCCTCGTCCAAAGTCTCAGCGGAATGGATTCTTTCAAAAAACGAGAGTGATGCGAATATTCTACTGCCCTCGACTATCAGAACTGCGATCGACAAGAATGATCTCAGAGGACGAGAACTAAAAGTTGCGTTGAGCGAGGACGAACAAAGAGTCATTGCTCCACTGCTGGGTGGGGTCAATGTCTATTCAAACGAAAGCCGCGTGCTCGATCTGCAAATGGCATATGTCGGGCGAATGTCGGAATCGCAGGAGGCGGAGGCGATCAGTGAGGCGTTCAAGAAAGCCGAAAAGCAAGCGGCATCCTTGGCCCAAATCATGGGCAAACGGGTGATCGGAGTTCGCAATGTTACCATGTCGGCCCTCCAAACGCTCAGCATGGGCAGGTCCTACGAATATGGCCCGAATGGTCAACTTACGCCTTCTAATCCTCGCAAGGATCCGCGGGAAGCAGTCAACGAAGACTTAAATCTTTTGAGACAGATGATCGCAATATCTCTGCAATTCGAAACCGAATGAAGACGAATGGGCGTCGATCACAACTTGGGCCGCAAACCGTGGCTAGCGGCCTTCGGCGCGTCAGCCGCAACGCCCTAGCGTGCGGTTCAGCCCGACTTATGATCGATGCCGACGAATGACTCCGCGATCTAACTGGTAGCGGTCGTCACACTTTGGCGAACATGCCTGAAATTCTTAGGTGGTTATCGTAGTGTGCCGTGGCGACCATGTTGCTCTCCAGGTGAATATCCATATCCCTGGCCAACGTCGGGAGCTTGAAGCGGTGGATCTCCTTCTCTTGCGTATCATGAAAGAAGAGCAGAATGCCACCAGTGGATCCCCCTGAAACCCCGACTGCAGTCCCATCCAATAGCCATTGGACTCGCCAAACTAAGCCGCCCGTAATCCCATCACAAGCATGCGATTTCTTCAGAACTCCATCGGACCAATTAAGTCGGAGTACAAGCGGCTCATGTACAGCGCCAAATGGATTCGTCGCTTTGTGTGTTCCGCCCGCAAGGAGTTCGTTCCGTTCGACATTCAACGCCATCGCACGTACACCACCAAACTCTGCTCCCTGCCCTTTGTTCTCCGTGTACAGTGGCGTGGCATCGACAGTTCGCTCTAGTTTTCGATCAGTCAGATTCCAAATATGGATTTTCCCGAGCAAGTCACCTGTAATGAGTTGATTACCACCAGGATGAAACAACACGCTGTAGATATGTCGATCGTGACCAGCCAACTCACAGATCTTTTCGCCAGATGACATGCTCCAAAGACGAACTATTCGGTCATTTCCAACCGTGGCAACTGACTGGTTGTCCGGTGAAATAACAACTCCGCGAATCCAGCCAGTATGCGCATCGATCTTGCGAAGGATCGATGGTGCTTCGTCTCTGACCGACCACCAAATGATTTTTCCGTCGCAGCCACCTGTTACCAACTGCTGACTGTCGCTGCTGTAGCATAGGGCATGTACCCAGCTTTCGTGTCCAGTTAGCGTTTTCTTTTCGCCACTTGGTATCGTCCATAATTGGATTGTTGAATCCTCGGAACTACTAGCGACTTGGAGACCACTCGGTGCCATGCGGCACGCGATCAGCGGCCTATCGTACTTCCATTGAAATGCAATATGAGTCTTGGTGATGTCGATGGCTGGGCTCAATTTAGGTCAGCACTTTCCAGATCGGGGCGGCTGCCGGGTCCGCAATAGGTAGCTCTCGACCGTCGACCGCAATCGACTGCGACGAATCGACTCCGACGGCACGAAGGTAGGTGTGGAAAAGTGCACCATGGTCCACTTGGCCGTCGACGACCTCGGTTCCCTCGTCATTGGTCTTGCCATAGACAGCACCTCGAGCCAATTTACCTCCTGCCATAACGACCGACCAGGCTTTGGACCAATGATCGCGTCCGTAGTACAAGTTGATGTTGGGTGTTCTACCAAACTCACTCAAAACCACAACCAAAGTTTTCTCGAGCAAGCCACGGTCGGCCAAATCGGCAATAAATGTCGCAAAGGACTGGTCGAACTCACCGAGTTGCTCGATGTGGAAGATGAAATTCTCGTTATGCGTATCGTAGTTAGAATGCGTTACTTGAACAAAGGACACACCGTTCTCGAGTAACCGGCGAGCCATCAAGCATTGCCGCCCGAAATCGTGTTTGCCGTATCTGTCTTGGTCGCTCACTGGCTCTTTCGAAATATCAAATACGTCCCTGCGCTCCATCAATCGTAAAGCTTGTTCATAGCTATGGGTATAGGCGTCGGTAATCGCAGTCCGTCGACGTGAAAGAAACTCTTGATTGATCTGTCTTCGAAATTCATGACGCCGAGTTTCCGACTCGTCGGTGATGGCATCTGGTTTCGTGGTATTTGGCGGCGGCTTGCTTCCTCCTAACGAAATACTCGCATACTTTGGTCCAAGGTAAGCGGCTTCATTGCCTTTGCTCCCGCCGCCGTGAGGAGTAACAACAATGTGGCCAGGCAGTCCGCGATTTTCATCGTTCAGCATCCTAGCCGCGACTGCTCCAATTTGAGGATAATCGGCAGCACCCGATTGGCGTCGACCAGTCAACATCATGTAGGTGCCTTTGCCGTGATCGTCCTCGGCTGTGTTGACTCCACGCATGAGGCATAGATGATGCATTTGCCTGGCTGTGTAAGGCAGCAAGTCGCTGACATGAACTCCGGGCACCGAGGTCGCAATGGATCGACATGGACCACCGGTCTTTGTGCTTGGCTTGGGGTCCCAGCTTTCGAGTTGACTTAGACCACCATGCATATTGAAAACAACGACTCGCATGTCCTGCGACTTCAGCTGCTCCGCCGCAGCACCGAATGCGAGCGAACCCAAACCACCAGCGATAGTACCACCGGCCGCAATCCCCGAAAGAGACTGGCGTAAAAAAAGGCGTCGATTTGAGCGATGCTCATGTGATCCACAAGCGTAGTGTGCGAACGTCATTTGAGGGCTCCAATAAATGGGTACTACGGATAGACGCGAAACTCGGAACTTGTCAATAAACTCCAAACCAACTCTTGAGCGACAGCGGACTTTTTTTCACCCGCATTGCTTAGCAACTCGCCAATCCAATGTTGCTCCGCAGATGTAGGCACGCGTGCGAGCAGGGACTGAAAAAGGACTGACGTGGCGATCTGTGGATCCGCTTGTTGGACGAGTTTTTCGGTAACATTGTTATTGCTTGGGGCGGACCATTGGAACACAGAACCACCATTCGCCATGTAAAGTGCTTGGTCTGGCGAAGCAAAGAACTCATCGCTTGTTTGGCCTACACCGGACGAGTACAAGTTGGCAAAAACATCCATGTGAGGACGGAGTTTATCGATTGCTTGTCGAGTCGCTTGTAGTGTTCTAGCAATCCACTGTTCGGTAGTCGCGTCGGCGACCAGCGGAGATTGCTTTTCAAGCTCTGCGGATTCTGCAGCGATATGGTTCTTCAATACGCCGGTTGTTTGCAAAATACTCAAGCAAAGTTGCTCAGGAGACAAGGGACGAGTTTGGGCTAAGTGAACCGACTTCTGCCGTTCTTCCAAGACGTTCTGCATTGCGTTTGAACAAGCATCGATTGTCTGTTGGACCATTTCCGATTGGGTTTCCACTAACGTTTCGGCTTGTTTGATGAGTTGCAACTGTTCTAAACTCTTTCGTTCGGCGCTCTCAAGCTGACTTGATTGAGCCTCCACAAGTTTTGCTTGACCGACAAGTTCCGCCATTGTTAAGGATACAAAAACATCGGAGTTCGTGACGGACGCTTGGGTCGAATCGATCGCAACTTGGATTGCCTGTTTGGCTGCAACCAGCGATTCCGGCGATTTGACTAGAGCCAGCGACTTGTCGAGTGAATTATGTGTGGTCCGCAGAAGCTCGAGTTGGGATTGTATCTCCTTGCGTTCTGACTGTGCCTTATCGTATTTGGATTCGATGGCATCCTTTGCCAGAGAAACGCTTGCAAGCTGTTGTTTTGTTGAGGCCATTTCATTGGACATTGTCGCTGCCACGGACTTGTGTTTGTCAAGGGACTGCACTGCCAAGGCTCGAGCCTGTTCTAAGCTTCGGACCGATTGTGAGGTCGCCAGCCACTTTTGTATTCGAGACAGATCGCTAATCTGATTCACCGCGACCGCATGCTCCGCTTGGGCTTTCTGCCATTGAGAACGAGCAGCGACAAGACTCAAATCCGCTGCGTGAAGTCGTTCTTCGACAGGTGTCAATTTCGCAGCTTGTTCGCTAACAAGAGTACGTTCCGCCTCCAGTGCGGGTTTATTGGTGTCGCGCGCTATAGTCGTATCGGCGAGCGCCTTTTCTAGGGCAGGGATCGTTGATTTGCTTCCCTCTGCTTTTGATTTTGTCGTGATGATTGCTTGCTGTAGTTCGGTGTCGTCGGCAAGCCCCAACGATTTGGCCTGCTCCAGTTTCTCGGACGCTTCCTCCAAGAGTTTTTGCCTACTAGTTGTATCCGCCAGTAGTTTTTTCGCCTTTTCAAAGGCGGTAGCGGCTGCTTCCACTTTTTTCATCACTTCTTTGAAGGCCGCTTCGGACTTGTCGAGTTCCGTCCAAACATCGACCCGCTCCTTTTGAACAGATCTCCAAGCCGACTCAGCCTCTGCATAACTTTTTTTTGCCGCGTCCGCCTTCGACGCAAGTGTGACTACCGCGGCTTCGATCGACTGTGTACGGGACACAAGGTCACTTGGTAATTGGTTTTGAAGTTCGACGGGCATCTCGACGATTGCCCCGAGACGCAAGGAACTCTCAATGGGTAAGTGGGAGCCGATTCGGTAAACATTGCTCAATGCAATTTGCTCAATCAGACTACGCATGTCGAATCCAGACTCGATCAAAGCATTCGTCAAAGCATCCAACAGTTTTGGATTCGTTGGCGGATTGTCTGGATGATGCATGTCCAGCGGATGTACCAAGCCTCTGCCCATCATTAATGCCCAAAGTCGATTGGCCCAATTTTCTGCAAATGCTCGATTAGAAGATGCTAACTGAGAAACGAGTCTTGTCCGCCGACTAAAGATGGGCAGATTGGGAGCGCCCTCTAACGAGTCTGGCATCGGTGTAGCCCGATAACGCTCATCTGGTGCTTCATACGGGTCAAAGAATTCGCAGTCTCCCGGCGCTCGAGTGCCGGTGCGAAAGAGGATCCCTTTATCGAAAACCGATTCAAATGGAGAATCGCGAGCCGCGCGTTCGGCGTATATTTGAAGCTTTTGTTCAGCCCCTTTTTCGTCCTTGAATTTTGTTTCGACCAACGTGCTGGGTGAAACAAATGCCAATAACCCGTGGTAATCGATCTGCAAGTAGTCATCGATCTGAGGATGATCGTGGCACTGCGCACATTGCATGTCTCTTCCAAAGAAGACTCGGCCGATGTCCCTAGCAATCGCATGCGGATCTCCAGAGCGTTCCAAGAAAAATCTTTGTTGAGCCCGCTCACTCTGGTTCCACCAAACGCCTCCAATAGATTCCTTGACAATTTCATCCAATGGCTTTCGCTGGTCGACGACCGCCCGCAAATAGGTTTGCCACTTCGCTCGATCCACATGCAGAAAGGGACGGCGTTGCAAAAGCGTTTTGTCTAGCCAGTCGACCATTCGCTCTCTATGAAGCGGATCGTCCAAGAATCGCTTAACCCATCGCTGCCAACGGTCCGAAGCCGTGTCGGCTAAGAACTCCTCCAATTCTGTTTGAGATGGAACCAACAACCGAAGGTCCAAAGAAAGCCTTCGAAGCAACGGCCCGTCGGACTCAAGCGTGCCGACAAACGGCTCGAAATCCCGTTCCACCAATGCATCCATTGACGTAGCGAATGAAGCTTGCCCCAATGCGCCTGCCATCGAATGGTGCATCGTATAGGAAATTGCGATAACACAATAAGTGAAGCGAAACAACAGGTTGTGACCAGTTTTCATGTCGCACCGAGTTGTAGGAGGGAATCACCAACTGCCGACGGTAGGGTGACTAAATGGGTGGGTAATCAAGGATGGAATTGACCGCATGGCAACAAACTATGCCGACCAATTGCTGAATTCCAGAGGGCTGAAATCGGAAAGGCGGAATGCCACTCCCTTATTTATCGTCCAATTTGAGCCCAAAGTCAATCATTGCGGAACGGCAGCCTCGAACTAGCGGCTTCGAACAGCCTTTTCCAGAATCCAATAGTTTTCACCATTAAACTCGGTGACTTTCGCGGAGACTAGCCAAATCACCTTGCGTTCATCATCCTGTTGATTCAGAGAAATCCTTTGAAGGCAGAGGTTTTCCAAGCATTTAAAGGCCTTATTGCTCCCTTCCTCGACAAATTGAAACCGCTCGCCTTGTTTCCTGAATCGCCCTTTCACGTCCGTAATCGGCGTTCCCTCCCTCATCGCGGTCTCCTCCTTGGCCATTTGGGAAAGCGAAGGACGATCGCTCGCCATCAGAGCGCTAGAGTTCATTCGCTGGTCGCTAGACACATTTGCTAATACGGCAATACTGCAAGCAATGAGAATTACCCAAAGTGCTGGTGATCGCATTAAACGCATTTTAGATGGACCTCTGAATGCCGCACAGGCTGATCGACGTTTTCCGGCATCGATCAAAAGTCGGGCTGAACCGCACGCTAGCGTTGCGGCTGATAAGCCGAGGGGCGCTAGCCCACGGTTTGCGGCCCATGTTGTGATCGAAGCCCATTTTTCCATTCACTGACGCTTAGGCAAAACCATTGCGTGCAAAGAAATTACGCCACCAACGGTTAGCAGCACAAAGCCCAACCAGTTGGGTGGGCGAAGGTTCTTCTTCGGAGATGCAACTTGCATTAAAACGTTGGTCGCAACATTGCTGTCTGCTATCTTCGACTTCTGAGCAAAACGATAGAGTGCACGCGTACTGTTTTCGTTTAATACAAATGAGTCGACCAGACGAAACTGCAGTCCAAGTAGGAACAAGATAACGCCAAACATAAAGTATCGGTTTCGATCCATGTCCATGGCGATAAATCCTCCTCTGTAGTTGAGTCAACGCAACAGGAGTCTGATCGACTGAAGTCATCGTCGAGCTAGAGAAAAAGAATGCGTTGTCGATTGTGACGGTCGCGGCCGGAGTACGCATAACATGTAGCCGACGTCGCTCCGCGACTCGGCAATTCAGTGTCGCGGAGCGACACTGCCACAACTCAACAGTTTGCCCAACGGATCGAAGTCTTGCGAGCCCAGTCCTAGATGAAGGTGCTGGTGCCAGCCTTCGGCGTACTTGCAATCCAACTTGGACAGTTTCGCAACTTCCGCACTAAGTCCCAACATGGTTTGCAAATACGAATTCATCTTCTGCGTTGATTGAAGCCACTCTTGCTGGGAACGATGGCATTCAAGCATCGCAAGCTTGCGTTCCATCACGGAATCTATAGGGATAGCTAAACTTGGATGAATCAACTGGCCAAGGGGCGTGCGATTACCATGCGGTTGAGCATGATAGAGTGCGACATCTCCGTCGAAACTTGACCAAGTTGGATTGCTAGCGAAATTTGGAATGCGCTTTGCGAAAGCGGCCGAAACGGCTAGTCGGCAAGTCTCCATGTGATCTTCCATGTAATCCACTGAGGCATGCGTGAGAATGATCGACGGTTTGGCTTGACGAACGATCGACGTGACTTTGGCAAAATTATCTGCATTGTAAAAAACGTCGAGATCATCACAAATAGGCGGGTAGTACGTGGCACCCAAGAGTTTTGCGGAACGTTCGGATTCAAATCGACGGATGGCGGCCGTCTCCGTTCGATCGGTAACTGTCGAACCACAACAACCGTTGGCTAAGTTACAATAGTGAATATGCCATCTCAAGTCCTTTAGCCTCAACAGTGTCCCGGCCGCTACGAATTCAATATCATCGGGATGAGCAAAAATGGCGAGCGCAGAGTTCATAGTTGTAAGACTTTGGTCCTAGTGGATTATCGAGGGAAGTGGTTGGACGAGCCATTCAAGCCGGGACTTCTTGCTCAGTCGTCAAAGTCTTCCAGGTTTCACTAACTGGCAAACGCCCAAATGGATGAATTTAGGCTTCCAATTGGCCGATCGATCAACGTGTGCTAGTCGATTCAGTTCGCCAAATCGCGATTTGCTGGAGTCCATTGAAGTGCCGCGTCTCTCAATCATTGTCCCTCACCTTCACGATGATTCCGGTCTCGAACTCACCCTCCTCTCAGTTCTTGAGAACCGAGACAGTGATTTTGAAATCCTCATTGTTCACAACGGTCGGTACACCGACCCATACTCGCTGGCTCAAGACGAAGTCATCTTGATCGAATCCGAGGCCGATGCAAGTTTTTCGAATCAACTGAATTTGGCGGTTGCGTCTGCCTGTTCGCCCATCGTTCAAGTGCTCTTGCCAGGATCCGCTGTGGATCCAAATTGGTGCGCAGAGGCTCTTGAACTCATGAAGGATAAGGCTGTTTCGGGCGTTTGTCTACCAGTTGCCGACGTTGCTTCCAATGATGTTTACTTCGGCGTCGCGGCCGATTCGCTTCCACATCGCCGTGTTGCGCATTTGGAACAAAATGTATCAGTGCCAATTCTATGCGGTGGTGTTTTTCGAAAGCGAATGCTTAATAGGATTTGCGGTTGGTTCGAGCCATGCCAACGCGAGATAGCCGAAGTCGAGTTTGCCCTACTGGTCTCCGCGTTGGAAATCGAGATCGAAGTTGCCCGCGATGCAACCATTCGAGCTCCGAAGAGGGTGGCGTTAGGCAATGAATCGGGCTACGAGATTGGACGAGCTTGCGGGCAGTTAGCTTGTGCCTACGCCTCGATCGAAGGCTCTGGAGTGGTTATTGATTCGATAGCTCGACGACTTGGCCATCTAGCCAGCGGATTGATGAGTCCCAAGACGGTCGCGGAGCGGCTCGGATGGGTTATGGGGATTAGGGATCGATCCTTGGTGAGCGCGGTTCAACATCGATTAGAGTTAGCCGCCAATGGTATGGAAGCAGAGCGTGTCGTAATGCCAATGAATCATTCAGGGCACTCTAGTCCTCAACGTCGCGCAGCCTAGGAATCGCGTACTAAGACTCTCAAAGGGACTTAAACAATTATCGCCTCACTTGCATCGGTGCCGTACAGCCACGTGGTGGACGCTGCTAGCGTCCTATTTTAAGCCAAGTGTGCTTCGGTAGACGCACGCTCACTAGCTAATAAGCTCATTCACCGACCAGGCAAGCTGGTTGGGGTCTAAAAATCGAACCAGGGACAGTCGAACTCGGACCAGGGACAGTCGAACTCGGACCAGACTAAGCGTTACGAGTTTTTCGTTATCCTCCCCAGGTGACGCATTTTACGTTGTAGACTACATGGTTCAAAGTCGCAGAAAATCGGAAGGGACAGGGATGCACGCCGAGATCGCTCAATTTTTACGGTATTTGGATGTCGAGCGCAATGCTTCCGACTTGACGATTAAATCCTATCGAGAAGACTTGATGGATTTAGCTGACTTTTTGACCGAAGCGGGACAGAATAGAGTCATTCCGCGCGACGTCGATGCCAGTCGATTACGAGGTTATGTTTCAGCCTTGCACGATGCCGGCTATGCGCGATCTAGCATTGCAAGGAAGCTAGCATCCCTCCGCAGCTTTTATCGTTTTGCTCAACGTCAGAATATGGCGGATACCAATCCGGCTAAGCCACTGCGTAACCCGCGGGGCCAACGCAAGCTTCCTCACTTTTTAACCAGCGACGAGATCAAGACGCTGCTTGGGGCACCCGATAGCAATGACGCCATGGGACTGCGCGATATTGCGATACTCGAGGTTGTCTACAGCGCCGGCTTGCGAGTGAGTGAGGTCATAGGAATGAACGATCGTGACTTGGACTTCGAAGAGGGGACAGTGCGTATTCGGGGAAAAGGAAAAAAGGAACGCATCGGATCTATTGGTTCGTACGCCGCCAAAGCACTGCACACCTACTATGCCGTTCGCAAACGAGCGGACCATGGCGACTCCAAGGATCTGCCGACCTTTACCAATAAGTTTGGGCAACGACTTACGACGCGGAGCATTGCCCGCATGCTAGAAAAGTACATCAAGCAGTGTGGTTTGGATACGCGCACAACACCTCATACGCTTCGACACAGCTTTGCGACGCACTTGCTCGATCGCGGGGCGGACATTCGCAGTGTCCAGGAGATGTTAGGCCACAAAAGTCTTGTGACCACGCAGATCTATACACACGTCAGTACGGCAGCACTCAAACAGGCTTATACGAATGCGCATCCACGCGCATCCAAGAAGACTGTACTGCCCTCGAAGTTTTCAGCGGGGGCGAAGTAACTGCAGAATCGTACTTTCCGATTCCGTGTCAGGCATGTTATAGCCAGCCACTCGCCGCAGTTCGATGTTCTTCATAAGTCCTTTATGACGCGCTTCGCCTCTCTCCTCGACCCATTTTGGGCCTTTGATTGCGAGCAACCGACGAAACTTGTGCCAGTCTTCCTGGAGCCAAGTGCACAGTCGCGAAAGCGGTCCAACGGCTCTAGCCGTTAGCGTATCGTATCGGAACTCCTCCAAAACTTTTTGAACGCTCAGCGGATACACGGGGATCTTTAGCTTGAGGTGATCAATGACTCGGGTGACCACGGTCATCTTTTTGGCGACGCTGTCACAAAGCGTTACTTGAACATCTGGTCTTAGGATTGCAACGAGGACTCCAGGAACGCCTCCGCCAGCGCCGATGTCTAGAATTTCCTCGTTAGGCTCAAGCAATTTCGCTAAGTGCCATGCGTCAAGAAGATCTCGCTTGACGAATAGTTCCGGCGTCGTGTGTCGGGTGAGATTGATACTTTGGTTCCAAGACCAAATTTGCAAGCAGTATTCAGCGATCGTGTTCCAAGCTTCGGGCGAAATGTCTATGATTTCAAGCGGAGTTGCATAAAGGTGCAATTGAGGCAAAAGATCCGACACATCCCCCTGGAACATCGGTGGTTTCTTCTTGACCTCCGAAGCAATTTTGCTGCCATCAATGATTTCTGGCTGGTCCATTTTGTTGCCTGATTGGTCGGTAGCGTCGGTGGACTGCGAGGGAAGATTAGAATTCATGCGTTCTTTTGTCTAGCTCCAGAGGGCAATGGTCATGAAAAGATATTCAATCTCAAGTGTAACTTAGCAGTGGTCACGTTGATACACAAATTGTGACCATCCACATGGAGAAACGGGCAGAGAAGTGGAATATTGACAGATGTGATTCGCTTCATTTATGCTTTGTTAAGTTGACTTTCGGTTGCATTGCCTAGGGTTGCGATTTCAATGAGACTTTCAATCGATATTATGCGTGTGGTTGTTGGTCCTTTTGGTTCGTGTGACCGGCGCACACGGCGACACGCTCCTTTCGGTTGATTTTGGAGTGTCTGCCCCTTCGACCGGAAGCGTTGGTAGCCCTAACGATATTGCCCTCGGTTTTTTTGACTTTGCATCGCCCGCAGGAACTCCTAGCCCTGATCGTTTTCCCACCCTGTCGCCAATTACAAAAACATTTGGAACGTACGACGTAGAAGTCCTGAGAACCCTTGCGTCGAATGGAATCTTCTATGTCGATGCAGGCAATATGAACTCGGCTGGCGTTCTCAATGATCTCGTCGAAGACAAGGACCGAGGTCGTTTACTTAAATTAGGCACCGTCTTAAAACGAATCTGCTTTCGACATTCGCCAACTCTCGTTTCCGATCGGTTTGCTTCGCAAGCCTCTTGGCTAAATGACGGCCGGTTCGGGCCAACCACTC
>JAYVPJ010000066.1:0-2078 GCA_043757445.1 Pirellula sp.
GGAAGCGTCCAGTTCATTTCAGAAGGAATCGACCACAACACCTATCAGGGACTTGGGGCGAAACAGGATGGTAAAGTGGTGAGTTTTGAGTAAGCAATCGCTGGAAGCTTTCTACTTGCCCCGATTCTATCATCGACTGCATAAGACTGGCCAAGGCGCGTCTCAACCTTGCAGCGGCTGCATCGACCGAGAGTTGTTTGCGATCCGAGGATTTTGATTTCCGGACATCAATCTGACCGCGAGAATTGGTCAAGTTTCGGTTAGCAGCAGTTTACCGTTGCTCACTTTCAGGACTAACCGTCGACACGCCCTCCTGATTGATTTTGTCGAAAGATGATCGTGCATCAATGCATGTTTGGGACCATCAAATAAGGCAACGTTTCCAGGGACGTTTCATTGACCGGAAAACAATATAATCCTTACGTTAAATTCGCTTTACGCAGTTTATCGCCCAAACCGCTGCACGTGATTCGATCGCAAGGAATTTAGCGAAAACGAGACATAGACAGAAGCGGTATCGAGTTCTAGAATTCAACTGCCAGCTAACGAACGGCGAAGATGACAATGCTCTTTATCAGCCACAAGACGGAAGATAAAGCTATTGCGATCGAAACGCTGCAGCGAGCGATCAATCG
This sequence comes from Pirellula sp., assembly GCA_043757445.1. Classification (GTDB taxonomy): domain Bacteria; phylum Planctomycetota; class Planctomycetia; order Pirellulales; family Pirellulaceae; genus JBKCUI01. Next base: position 636 of record JAYVPJ010000066.1, read on the forward strand.
TGGCTACAGCGAACGGCAGATTTTTCTCGATAGCGATCGGGGGTCGAGGCAGGAGCGACATGGAAGCGTCTCGCAAATCGTGGATATGGATCTCAACCAATCCCCGTTGAATGGCCTTTGCAAGCAGGCTCCAGTCTAGGCTTTGTCTCAAAACGTGGCATAGGCATCTTGCCTGTGGGATTTCACTTATGGAATCTCAGGCTGGAAGCCTAAGCCACATTTTGCAACACCGACTTTTGAGACAAAGCCTAGTTCGCAGGTGGCTCAGTTCGGTTGCGCACTCTGGACACGCCTTTGACACGCCTTTAAGAGTGAGCAGCGTTCTATATTAGCCCTTCGCGTTGCTTCGGCGGAGCCTTTCCTTGTGGTCCGGCGGCGCGGTTCGGTGGGCCTTTGCGTTCATCGTCCTTGTCCTTCCTCTGGTTTCCCTTGGCTTTCTTTTCATTCGCTTTCTTTTTGTCATAGCCACGTGACGGAGTCATGTCTCCACGAGGCCCACTCAGTTTGCCAACTCCGCGATTGGCGTTCAAAGAGTGAACATACTGGGCCAGTTCAACGCCGCGCATTCCGGATCGTGCGGCGGCACTGACGGATGGGCCAATCCCCCGACTGTTTGATTCGTTAGGTTTGGATCCCTTCTCATAATCATCTTTCTTGACACCCGGAACTTTGCCTTCCTCATGCATCTTCGCCCCCGGTCCTTTGCCTTTGTTGGGCCCACCTTTTCCCGGCCCCTGGGCTGACACAGTACCAACCATCGCCAGGGACAGGCCCAATATCGATATTGAACTCAACAATCGTTTCATCAGAACTTTCCTTGCTGTTGTTTTAGGGACATCACTTGTTTGCCGTGTCGTCGGGTACACTAGCCCCGATCTGACTTGTTGCAACGTAACTGTTGGACATAACGCGGGAGCGGTTCGTTCGTTGGCGCGGAAATAAAATAATTTACTCGCAAACGTTTGGCATCTTTCTCCGTTATTACTTCTAGATATCCGCTAGATTGGATTAGATTTGAATTTAATGAGTGGCCCTGTTGACGAGTCTACCGACGAGCAGCTTGCCTGCCGCAGCCGGGATGGTGACCGCTATGCGTTTGCCATGTTGGTCGAGCGGTACTGGGATCGCGTGTACGGATGGTTGTACCGTTTGACGCGATCCACTCACGATGCGGAAGACCTGACTCAAGAGACATATTGCAAAGCCTGGGCGGGACTGGCGTCGTATCAGAGCGGTCCGGGATTCAAGGCATGGCTATTTCGCATCGCTCGCAATTCCTGGATCGACCAGGGACGGCGGGCAAAGTCTGAGCCCATGGGAAACGTCGAAGCGTCGGTCATCGCTCCGGAATCCAATCCCTTGGACATGATGCTGGAAAATGAACGTAGTATTTTGCTCAACAAAGCCATTAGCGAATTGCCCGACGAGTATCGCGAAGCGCTG
>JAYVPJ010000067.1:0-28049 GCA_043757445.1 Pirellula sp.
GGATTCAAGGAGTATGAAACCATAAAAACAGCGTTATATCACCAGCTAGGGAACCTTCCGGAGCCAAAAACCACCCACAAATTCTGCTGACGAGGCAAAAGAAAAGCAATGCTTGACGGAGACAGAAAACAGGCCGTTATGAATGCCGCATTGCCTCTTGAGGATCAATCGTGGAATGCGATCGCAGCACGAATGAATCGAATATCGCCCAGCCCAAAGAAGAAAACGGTCGTTTTGGTTACGTGCCCCGGCGGTGGAATTCATGCCGCTGCATGGTCGACGTTTATCCTTGAGGACCTGCAGTTACTGGCAGACGGATCCTTTTTGACTCAGTTCCAACGCCGATGCGAAAATCCAACATTTCGCTGACCAGTCGTCCATTCAACTATCGTGAGTTACTGCCGCCAAGTACGGAGTCCTCGGTTGATCTGTCTCCGGCCACTGCTGCTAGGACATCTGCTTCTTTCCCCTACGTCTCCACATTTACTAAACCAGACAAGGGAAGTGAAGTAGGTCGCGGGGTTGCACTTGGTGACGGCGGCTATGTTGACAATGAAGGTATCGTCACAGCTGTGGACTGGATACAGTTCTTGCGCGAACGTTGGTCTAAACTCGACTTAGATGACCAGCCATTTGAGCAGATACTTGTCATTCGAATCGCCCCTTCCGTTAATAGCGACTCACTTGAACCTCCCAGTTCGAAGTGGTTGGTCAGGAACCTCCGCTGGCTAACTGGCCCGCTAGAGACAATCGCAAACGTTCGAGGTACCTCGCAGGCAGAGCGAGGCAATCTCGAAACGGATTTAGCAACTCTCTATCTGGAAACGCCTCATCGAACTCAAAAAATCAACGCGTCCGCGTCTTCCACTGTCCGAATCGATAGTGACCCCGCATTGACTTACTCTGCGAACCCAATAACAAACGCCGCAACATCTGGCAATCGTACGCGCGAAGTAGCAGCGAAAAATCGCTTCGAGAAAAGAATGCAGCGAGACAATCCAGAGCTCTTGAAAGAATTAAAAGCGGAACCCGAAGTATCGAAAGAGAGACCTCCAGTTACCGCAACATTCGGTCCAAAACTCCCGAAAGGGAGCCAGGCACCGGTCATTGTAGTGCTCTTTCCATTCGAAACTGAGTCTGAGACGCAGATTGTCCCTCTCAATTGGAAACTAACACGCGATCAAAAGAAATGGTATCAGGCTGCATGGCAGAGGATTCAGCAACACCAATCAGAAGACATGAATTTGATGGAGGAATTGTTCGGTGAACGCTGATACAATGGTGAAGTTTGCAGAACAAACAGTGGTTCATCTGCCAAAGTGAGCCAAAAGAGCATTGCATTGAAAGAAATCACTCGAAGTATCAATCATTCCAAAAAGCACAACAAAATAATGAAAATCGCAACATGGAATGTCGCAAGGCCTGTTTCTGCCGTGAGACGTGACGCCATGCGTACGTATCTCGATGAAGTTCAAGCTGACCTTTTGGTTTTGACCGAAGCTCACGATGGATTCAATCCTGGCTATGAGTACTCGTGCTCGTCAGATGACGGGCGGGACGACAATCACAAGTCGGGACACCGATGGGTTACGATTTGGTCAAGTCATCAACTTTCTCGGCTCCCTACTTCCGATTCGATTCGTTCGGTGGCCGCTCGAGTGTTTCCAGCCGACAATGATCCATACACGGTTTTTGGGACGGTGCTTCCTTGGGTTGGTAGCAAATGGAAAGAGTATCCATCAGCCAAGGGCGTCGCCTATTGCGAAGCCTTAAAAGTCCAGTCGAAAGATTGGCAGCGCATTGCCCAAGAGTTTCCGAACGATGAGCTGTTTGTTCTTGGCGATTTCAATCAGGACTTAGCCAAAAAGCGATACTACGGCTCGCGAAAGAATCGGCTGGCATTGGAAGACGAATTGAGAAATGCTGGACTGGTTGCTTTGACGTCTGGTGACAATGACCCCATTCGTCGCGACTCTCCAGAGTGTGCATGCATTGATCATATTTGCTCACGCCTCGACTCGAAGTTTGCTGCAGTGAACACCATTCGTTGGCCCGATGCGCCCATACCTCTCCGACCTCTGTCTGATCACTTCGGTGTTGCTGTTACGCTAACGAGAATAAGTGGAATAAGGGACACACTAAGTGGAATAAGGGACACACCAATTCCGCTTAAAGCAGACCGATAGTTACGTAGTGATTGCGGTGGGGTGGGAGCGAAATCGGCGGCAGTCGATCGGGTTTCCCTTTGTTTCCATGATCGCGATCAATTTAAATGCTCCTCAGTCCTTTCGTTGTCACTAGCCAAGGCATCACCCTTGGATCGACGTGAACGGGTCACGACTGCCAGCTATGCAATTGCGATTCGAGCGTGTGCTCGGACCACGATTGTCTTGCCCTTCGACAAGACCACCGCCTTCCTTCCGGAAGCTTTCTACTGAGACCACTCTCCCTCTCTACGGAATTTGAATCACCAAGCGGATGTCAGTGAGCGCCTAAAAAGGGCCAGCGCGAGGCGCTTCAAAAGGGGCCAGCTCGACAGGAAAGGCATGGTTCATTCAGATAGCGGGTTTTTTCCAAAACCTTCTACTGGAGTTGGGCCGTGGTACATCGTCTGGATATGGACAAAACGCAGGGAATTGAGCAGAATTCATTTGCGACATTGTTAGGTCGTCATGAACGAGAAATGGGTGTCGCATCAAACATGAACGAATTTCGGATCGCTTTTAATGCTCAACGAAAAACTTCTGTTAGCGGTAGAACATCTTAAGAATTGCCAGCTGTGCGAACAACGTTGCGGCGTCGATCGAACGCTAGGTGTTCAGGGACTGTGCCATGCTTTGAGTGAGGTTCGCGTGTTTCGTCATCGCGTTGAGCATGGCGAAGAACCGGAATTGGTCCCATCGCACTTGTTCTATTCATCGGGCTGCGACTTGAGGTGCAAATTCTGCATTGCTGAAGAAAACGCATTTAACCCTCGGAATGGTACACTGTTGACGACGGATTTTTTGATCAAGGCAATTGCCTGACGTGATCATCGTGGGCGAAATGCGCGACCGTCACGGGCTGGACGACCGTTTTCGCGATCGGTTTGGCGTCTAGCCGATCAAGTCATGTACGACATTACCATGAACATCGGTTAGTCGATAATCGCGCCCTTGAAACCGATAGGTCAGTTTCGTATGGTCGAAGCCTAGCAAATGCAACCAAGTCGCTTGCAAATCATGCACGTGTACGGGTTTGTCGACGATGGAGAAACCAAGTTCGTCGGTGCTGCCGTAGTCGAAGCCCCCTTTTGCTCCACCGCCGGCCATGAACATGGTAAAGCAATCGGGGTAGTGATCGCGACCAAGCTGTGCGCCCACTGCGGTGCGGCCTTCTCGAAAAGGTGTACGACCAAATTCGCCGCCCCAGATGACGAGCGTGTCTGCCAAAAGTCCACGTTGTTCTAAATCCTTGATCAAAGCGGCAACCGGCCGGTCCATGGTCTCGCATTTCTTGGTTAGGCCATCGCGAATGTCTTCGGCTGGCCCTGTTCCGTGAAAGTCCCAGCCCCAATCAAAGAGCTGAACAAAACGCACGCCGGACTCAACGAGTCGCCTCGCAAGCAAGCAATTGTTTGCGAGGCTCGATGCACCCATCTTTGCACCGTATGCGTTGAGCGTCTCTTCTGTCTCTTTCGATATGTCCATGACTTCGGGGACGCTCGTCTGCATGCGATAAGCTAGTTCGTATTGTGAAATGCGAGTTTGTGTTTCGGGGTGACCGAGTTCTTCGGCTTGGATGGCATTGAGTTGCCCCAAAGTATCTAACGTCTTTCGTCGCAGTTTGCGATCCATGCCGGCAGGATCCGACGCGAACAAAACAGGATCGCCTTGCGAACGGCATTGCACTCCTTGAAACACGCTTGGCAGGAATCCACTACCGAATGAGCTTCGCCCGCCGTTTGGCTGCACGCCGCTGCTAATCAGCACAACGAACGCCGGCAGGTTCTCATTTTCGCTACCTAGGCCATAGGATACCCATGAGCCGAACGAAGGGCGACCGCTGCGTGGCGAACCGGTGTAAACCAACAACTCGGCAGGGGCGTGATTGAATTGGTCGGTGTGCATGCTATGAACGAGGCAAAGATGATCGGCGACGCCTTGAAGATGTGGCAAGCAATCCGAAAGCATGACTCCTGAATTGCCGGAGGCAATAAACTTATGCGACGTACCAAGAAGTTTCGGGACGCCGGTGGTGAATGCGAACTCTTTCCCTTTGAGCACCGAGTCGGGTGCATCTTGGCCATTCAGTTCGATCAGCTTGGGTTTGTAATCGAATAGATCAAGGTTCGGCGGAGAGCCCGTCATATGGAGATAGATCACTCGCTTTGCCTTGGGCGCAAAGTGAGCCATTTTGGCTGTCATGGCGTCGGCAGCTTTGGTCGTACGCGATGTGCCAATTAGGTTCGATAGAGCCAGCGCACCGAGTCCAGTTGACGATTGTCCAAGAAAGTACCGGCGGGTTCGCAATGCGAGTTGTTGTTCGATGACAGAGTTCATGATGCGATGGGATTGGGTTGGTCTCGTTTAACCCCGAGCAGTAGGCGACGGTTGACTAGCGCGCGGCGTCGCCTACGGCTCGGGGTTAAACGATTTCTTCTTATGGGGTCATTAGAAATTCATCAAGGTTTAGTATGACGTTGCAAATCGTGGTCCAGGTTGCAAGTTCGATTGGATCCGAGTTGTTCGGCAGTGGACCGATGGGTTCGGTTGCCAGCTTGTTTGCGCGATTGCTGTCGTTTGCAAGTTCGGTTCGAGTCCCATGATAGAGCTGGGCGATTGCCTCCGTTTCTCTGGCTATTGGACGGCGGGAAAGGGCCAATTCGAACACTCGCTCCACACGCTGTTCGAGCGAACCATCGGGCAAGTCAAAAACAACAATTTTTCTGGCCAAGCCTTGGGCCGCTTCGACAAATGCTGGATCATTCAGCGTCACCAGAGCTTGTAGGGGTGTATTGGTTCTGTCTCTCTTAAGCACACACACCTCACGATTGGGCGCATCAAAGGTCGCCATCGAAGGATAAGGGTTTGATCGGCGCCAAAGCGTGTACAGGCCGCGTCGAAAACGATCTTCTCCTTTGCTTGGTTCCCAATCCGTCTTGCTTCCAAAGGCCGCTGTCAAGCCAAGCGCAGGTTGCGGCGGACGCGTAGGAGGTCCATACATGCGCTGCGACAAAAGGCCCGCTGAAGCGAGCGCCATGTCGCGAACTTGTTCGGCAGTCACTCGGAAGCGAGGGCCACGGGAAACATAGACGTTATCAGGGTCTTCTTCGAAGCGTTTTGGTGAAACGGAAGATCGTTGTCGATAGGCAGCCGACATGACGATTTTACGAATCAACCGTTTGGTGTCCCAACCGTTACCGATCAATTCGGATGCCAAGTGATCCAGCAGTTCAGGATTGCTCGGTAAGTCGCCTTGAGACCCAAACTCTTCGCTCGTTCGGACGATGCCTACTCCGAAAAAAGTCTCCCAATAACGATTGGCTATGACCCGAGCTGTAAGCGGATTGTCTGACTGCATGAGCCACTTTGCAAATTCCAAGCGGTCCATCTTGGGCTGACCATCGTTCTTGTTTGTAGGTGCCCAAGGATGAAATGCTTTTGGCACTCCAGGCGAGACCAATTCGCCTTGAACCTTATAATTGCCTCGTATCTGAATATGCGTTTTTCGATGTTTGTCCGGTGGCAATTCAGAGAGGATGGGAACGGTCGTCGTGGGTTGGATATCGCTGATCGCTTTTCGCAATGAATCCCGAGTATCTCGCAACGCCTTTCGACTCATCGCAACCGCTGAAACGAAGTACGAATGCAGCGATTCCTGATCGGTACTCGAACGTTCGTCTGGGTCAAGAGACACTATTTTGGAGATGTTTGTTGGTAGACCGATCCTTTGGCCGGCACGGATATCAGCGGTGAGACTAACTGCAAAACTCGCCAACAAAGCTCGGCGATAGGATGACTCGAATTTGAGCGTAAGTCGCAATGATACTGCACCTGGTAGCGGGTTAGCGGCGACGAGTTCCTTGAGTTTGCTTGATTGAAATGCGACGTTCAGTTGGTGAGGTTGGTCAATCGAACCGCCGACAGCCCAACCTGACTTGGCATCACCATCGATGGCCTTGGAAGCCGCAAATCCCTCCTGCGAAAAATCGGCGTTCGCAACGAGCATTGGGATCTGTATGGAAGGCAGGATTTCAAAGCTCTGGCTGGCCTTTGGCTTTTCGATGGTGGATTCCCATAGCGACTTTCGATCCTCGGAGAGAATTGTTAATCGTGCACCTGACAATCGGCTTGCGACCTCCGGATCGGTCCGATTCCAGACCACGATTTTGTCGATGGCCGAGGCCTTGCCGAGATCGACTTCCCACCATGGGTCGGTACTCATTTCCGAATGGGTGGTTGAGTTGTCAACATATTTGCCTGAAGTATTTCCATCGATGGCTCGTTCGGCTTTACCGTCGAAGTCAGTACTGCTTTGCGTGGCTTTGGCCCCTTTGGATATGTTCTCTTCGTTAGAGAAGACCTGGACCTCGCCAAGAGAAAGGATTTTGCTGTCGCCGAGCAAATCTATGCGAACGAATCTACCGCTCGTCGACTTGGAATCGATGCTCGTTAAAGTTGCAGCCAAATTCGTTAGCACAAAATTGCCGTCGCCGATGGCGGCTCCACCGTTGGGTAATGTTGCGTCTGGGATACTCCTTATTTGAAGTCCGGACAACGCGTCGATGGTCATCCCGTCTGGAATAGGCAATTCAATCGTGTAAGTATCCGAATCCGCAATCGCATCTACTTGGACTTTTCCATCGTCGTGAATGGTGATTGGCGACTTCGACTTGGCTTTGGCCGATTCAGGTTTGGTAGATTGCCAAGCGATGGGGGCATGCAATTCCTGAGCCCACGATTGTTGTTCTGGCTTCAACGCCTCGTCAGGCGCCATCAGTGCTGACTCCACTTGGGAGAGTTCTTTTTGAGTGTTTTCACGTTCGAGGCGTTGTTGCGGCGTGAACCACTTGAGAATGGGGCTCTCGTCGGCTTTGTCCGCGTCCATGGTTTGATTCAGGATGTCGAAAACTTGAAAATATTCAGTCTGCGTGATGGGATCAAACTTATGGGTATGGCATTGGGCGCATGCCATCGTCACACCCATCCAAACAGCCATGGTAGTATTGACGCGATCTACGACGGCAACGTTTCTGAACTCTTCATCATTGGTACCACCCTCGTTGTTGGTCAGTGTATTGCGATGAAATGCGGTTGCCACCAGCTGCTCGTCGGTTGGATTGGGGAGCAGATCGCCGGCCAGTTGTTCGATGGTAAACTGATCGAATGGCATGCCATCATTGATGGAATGGATCACCCAATCTCGATAGGCCCATATTGTTCTTGGTGGGTCGTCAGCATAGCCTGCTGAATCTGCATAGCGTGCCAAGTCGAGCCATTTGCGCCCCCAATGTTCGCCCATGGCTGGTGAGGCTAATAGGTTATCGACAAGTTGTTCGAAAGCTTGCTCGCTCAAATTGTCCGTGAATGCGGACTGTTGTTCCAATGTTGGGGGCAAGCCAATCAAGTCGAGAGTGAGTCGGCGTAAAAGTGTTCCGCGATCGGCTTCTTGACTTGGCACCCAGCTACGTTCCGTCAACTTTTTTAGGACCAAAATATCGATTGGCGAGTATTGCCAAGCTGGAAAGAAATGATCAGGAAGCGAGGATTCGAGGTGGGCGGATTGGATTTGATCGAATGACCAGTGTTTGGAATACTTGGCTCCGGACGCAATCCACGACTTAAAGAGTTCCGCTTCTCGTTCGGACAACTTCGCGCCGAAATGAGGAGGGGGCATTCGTTCCAACTCGTCGTTGGAAACTATCCGGCGAATCAATTCGGACTCATTTACGTTTCCAGGTACTAACGCTCGTAGGCCGGAATCGGCGGTTGAGGTAGCGGATTCAAAATCGTTGAGTCGTAACCCGGACTCCACCTTCGACTCGTCTGGCCCATGGCAGGCGAAACAACGATTGGACAAGATTGGCCGAATGTCCGTCTTGAAGTTGACCTTAGTCGGCTTAGCGAACGGGTCGGATGAGAGTGTACTCGCCAACGATAGCAGGAGCAAAGCCAATACTATGGTTTGGCAACAAAGGGCTCGAGTTCGCATGGGAAATGCTAGGTAAGGGGGGATAGTGATCGTTGGCTTGCGGTGTACGAATTATACCATCCTAGGGGGCCGAAACCACATCGAAACGGTTACTTCGGCAACCCAACGAAAAAAGGGCTACCAATCTTGGGAGCCCTTATTCCTTATTCCTTAATTTTTAAACTTCAGTGGTCGCGTTCCTATCGTCTTTGGAATATCTGCTGAATTCCGTAGGTGAAGAAGGCAAACATCCCGAAGTTGAGAATCTCTTCACATGGCTTGTATCTGAGGATCAGCGTGTCACCTGGCTGAATCAGCGGTCGTTCACGCGGGTCTTGAGCTGCTTTGGCCAGGTCCACTTCGATCGTGATTTGACCATTGCATGGCGTTCGTCTTAGGATATAGAGTTGCCCTGGAGGAACAGTGTACTGCTGAATTCCAAAGCTATTGCTGCTACCGCCGACTCGGCTACCCAAGCCCTGACCGGCCAAGCCCATCGCACCGAGAGCGTCGAGATCGTAATCGCGAGGAATCAAGAACTCGCCACCTGGAAGTAGTCCACCAGTGTAGAACACCTCCGCTTCACGCGATTCGATGCTGACCACGTCCCCTTCTTCCAAGATGATGTCTTCTTGTTTAAATGATGGGACAACACCAGGTGGCAATCGCATCGGAATTCTTAGAATTTCCGGATCGTCTGGCAAAGGAGGTGGGCATCCGCAAGGATCAGGATTGGAATAATATTGCTGATAGAATTGTTGGACGAAGTCGTCCCGTTTCTTCAAGTCGGCTTTACTTTTGCTCGCTCGCAAAATCTTGATTTCATTTTTAGCATTCACACCAGGCAAACCGCCCGACGCCATCAAAGCATTCAAGACGTCGTTTTTGTATGCGGCGAGTTTGATTCTGCTGCCCGATGCGCTTTGGTCAGTACCTCGAATGTAGTTGCCTTTCGTAATCTGTTGCGTTCGCTGCAAGCTGCCTTCAGCACCGATGTCCTGTCGCACCACAACAATGTTGTAGGTACGTTCCTTTAGTTTGGTAACGATTGGCCTTAGTCTTGCGGGATTCGAGAAGATCTTGGCATCCAAATAAGCTTTCCGTATCAGCTCTGTAACCTGCTCTACGGTCATCCCTTTCACTTTGATCGGTTCGATCGAAGGTAGGGAGATTGTACCACTTTCCTGAACGACGATTGGAAATCCAACCGAAGGATCCTGATCGCTACCCTGTAGGGGGAAATTTACCGGAGGTGGTTCAGGTGGCTTGTCCGTGGGTGTATATGGAAGCACCCCCTCGATGTAGATGCCAAGAATGTCACCTTTATCGAGCAGATATTGTCGCTTTGGTTCCTGGGCTAATCTCGAAGGATCCAAAGGGATAAGGTTGTTCTTCGTCTGCGCTAGGAATTGCGGAGGCAGGCGACGAACGGGTATTCCTGAAATTGGCTGGGTCAACGTTGTACATCCAACGTTCATTGCACCTGCAGCCATCAAGCTCGCTAGTGAAAACGACTTAAGCAGGCGAGTCAGAACACGACTCCCTCTTTTCTTCGATACGACGAGCGTCATAGGATTCCGTTCCATAGACATTTTAGTAACCTCGTACGCCGGTTGGCGTTGATACTTGATGAATGCAGTTTGTATACGTACTAGATTGAGCTTAAGCACGACCCAGTGAAATTAATGGAGACTATTGATTGAAGAATTGTGGCGAATGGATGATTTCCGCTGGTCCTTGCTCGACCGATATTGGATATCCCTGCATTTCCACGTTTGTTTCGTTGGGAATGGCTTGAGTCGATACGACGGCTTGAGGCCTTCCGGTAGGAATTGCCGACTGAGCGATCGGGTAAATTCCGCTGCTGGTCTGATTCAGCATTCCATGTTGAGCATATTGTTGTTGTATCAAGGAAGAGGTTTGGATTTGCGTCCAGTTGCCGATACCCTCTTCCTCGGCAGCCCTGGATCCGTGCGGATAGCCCGCATACCATGCAGCCACACGTGCTTGACCTTCGCAGGATTGATACTTCCAGCCCCAAAACTCACGTGGCGGAAAAGCAGGTGAGCAGCCAGTGCCGCCGTCCGCTATTTCCATGTAGCCAGCTTTGAAACCTTGGGAAAATTCCTTCATGTATTTCTCATTGCAGAAATGATGCTTGCGGCAATGCCAAGCCCTCGATGCGCTTGATTTGTTTCGCTGGCCCATCATCGTCTGGTTCCAATAGCCATTATACTGCCAGCTATTGTTCAGTCCGGTGAATGCGGTACAGCCGCTGAACGGAACGCATGCTGAGCTCGCCAACAACAGAATGGCTAATCGTTTTTTGAACAGTTGCGGCCAACTTCGCTTTTGGCGAGGCTTTGCCATTTCAATATGTTTGACCGACATTCCGATCCCCCCAATGTAATCTTGATGATGGGAAGTTCTTTCATGCTAAACCATCGGATTGTCCGTTGGTCTCATGGAACATACTCCCTCGTTTGGGTATCGGACCGTAGTCGCCTCCGAATTTAATGAATGTCCGGACATTGGCAGTTTTGCTGGGTTAAGCTAGCGTTACGTGTTTTACGAAAATGATAGTTGTATCGGGTTTCCTCATAGGATCTTTCGATCTTAGGGCGTAATCGATTGAAATTTTCGATATCGGCTTCTTTGCTATTACAATCGAGTTAGATACCTCCGACGCATTTTGCGTTGCTGGATTGATGGCGTTCCAAAACCCACTCGTTTTTAAAGTATTACATGTCTAGTCGCGCGGAAAAACGCCGTGAAAAGAAACCGACCTCGAAGTCTCCCAGGAAGCGCTGGCTTGCCATTGACGTTTCCGAATGGTTGCTTCGATGCTCCGTCATTCTTCTCATCATCGCCCTGCCTTGGTATTACGGAAGTGTCCAATGGGGATCGCAATATATCCTGGCTTGGGTTGGCGCATTTTTTTGTGTAGCCGTGGTCGCGCATTGCTTGATAAGTGTTGCGAGCAAATCTGGTGATTTGCGCATGCCTTGGCTCACCTGGTTGTTTTTCCTTTTCGGATTTGTCGCTTACGTTCAATCGCTATCCCTATTTTCGTGGCAAGGAAGTGAAATAGCTCCCCCATCAGTTCAGGTTCAAAGATGGGCGCTCGGCTTATCTCAGCCGCCTCCGGCGATTAAACGAAACCTGTTGGTGACTTCGAAGGCGGCTTCAGCGGACGAATCCAATACCTATATGGAAATACCGTGCGATCTCAAAAGCGTGCCGGAATCGGACCGCCTATTGGCATGGAGCATCGAACCGTTACACACACGAGGTAGCGTAGCGTCCTTGCTTTTGTGCGGACTTTTGGTTTGGATTGGAAGACTCGCTTTTTCGGATCCCAAGAAACAGCTATGGTTGTTTGGCTCGCTGACAGTGATTGGGATAGTGATTGCTTGCGTTGGCATTCAAGGTGCTGTTTCCTATCGAGCGGAAAATTTTCTTGGCTTAAGATCGGGATCGTCGTTTGCAACTTTTGTTTCAAAAAATTCCGCCGGCGGTTTCTACAACATTTGCATAGCGGGATGCTTGGGATTGTTTGGTTGGACACTTTTGCATACAAAGCGGACTTCCAAGGACAATCGATATCGATTTCCAGACACCGACCTCTTTTCAAAGTTTCGGGGATTCGCCGAGGATTCGTTGGCGGACATAAACACCGCACAGATAACGATGGTATTGTGTCTGATCAGTATCGTCGCAGCATTATTAATAAGTCTTTGTCGTGGCGCAGCGGTCAGTGCTCTCGGTGCGATTATTGTTGCATCCCTGATCGCAAACGCAAAAAACCGAAGCACCGGAAATTGGGTTGTATCGGTCGCGGTAGCTACCGTATTGGTCGCCTGCATGGTTGGATTTCAAATCGACGATAGAGCCTATTCAAGGTTGGAGAGTCTATCCGAAATCGATCTTGCGAATGAGTTGAGCGAGGGCAGGGTTTACATTTGGTCTATCGCTTGGAAGGCCATGTCGTTCTACGGATGGTTAGGCAGCGGTCTAGGAACCTTTCATTTCGCTTACTTGCCGTTTCAAGAACCGTCCTCACAGGGTTGGTATTATCATGCCGAGAGTCTGTATGCGCAGTGCGGTGTTGAACTAGGCTATTTAGGAGTTTCGGCACTGCTAGTTGCAGTAGTCGCACTCATAGCTGGGTTGCAACGACCTGTAGCGAAAGAGAATTGGGAAGTGGCGTTTCCATCGAAACTTGCAGGGACCTATCTAGTGGTAAGTCAAGCGCTTCATTCCTTTGTGGATTTTGCAATTATCATCCCTGCCCTTTTTGTACCAGCCTGTGTGCTAATAGGATCTGTAAAAGGGACGCTTCAAAAGGCAGAAATAGCTCCCGTGAGAAAGAGGGGCCGGAGCGACGCGGCAACTCCTACACTAGGGGTGACTTCCAAAGAAGCACCTTGGCTTAGGAATGGATTGGTAGGTGGTTTGATCGCGTCATGTCTCGGTTTGGCCTTTCTTTACTCAACGGAGTCTCTTCATTCGCTGGCCATCGCGGAATCAATGGAGTCATGGACTAAATTGGAAGAAAAAAAACCTCAGCAGCAACAGGCAAACGACCGTGTACGAGAGATGGCCGATATTTGGCGAGAGATGGACGGTATTTCGCGTGTAGATAATGCAAAGTGGAAGCAGAATCCAACGGCCATGCTTTCTTTTGCCGATTCCCTCATTTTCGAGTACCGAATGAATCAAATGAAGGAAACCACAGTCACTGACTGGGAGGAAGCGTGGACCTTCACATCACCCGTTGTGTTGCAATTCGTCCTCGATCGAGAAAAGGATAAAAACAAGAAGGACAAGTTCATTGACGATGTCGGTGGTCCGGAGGCCATTCGATTATTAGAAAGTTCGGCCAACCTTTATGCTTTAGGGCAATCTAAGTCGCCACTGGATTGGCGATTGCTTTGGGGGCGTTGTATTTCAAATACTATCTGCGCACGCAGCGAATTTGCAAAATTAATGCCAGCCAGCATGACCATTTCCCAGCACAATGCACAGCAACTAATGGCGTCTGCCGTCCTATTTCGCGACCAATTCAATCGGAGTCAGTTTGAACGGGTCTTGTCGCAAGCGATGAAGTCAAGTCCTGGGCTTGAGACCATTCGCGATTCAGCGAAACTGATCGCGTTAGAGAGTGCTGACAATGATGTTTCTATCAAAATCTTTCCTCAACGCTACGATATACTTGCGTTCATCGCGACGGAGAAAGAAACGTTTACCAAAGATCGATTCCCTAAGACGCATGATCGTCTGTGGGAACGAGCTCAAGAACTGATTTTGAAAGCGCGCCTAGCACCCTCGCAAAAGGAAGTCTGGCTAGCGAATTCTTGGATAGCTCGCGGCGACACCAGTGAGGAAATTGCCCACTTGTATGCGGCGGTTCGATTTGAGCCAACCAATATTAAACTGCATTTCCGTCTCGCGAACTTGCTTATCGATACCGGGGACACCAAAGGCGCCAAAGACGTTTTAGAAAAGATTGGGCGAATGGACCCAAGCAATAGCGAATATAAGGCAATCCGCGATCGGATTCCCAAAATCGATTGATCGTTGGCAACTTTCCTAGTTAAATTGCATCCAACAGCTGGCTAGAATGCAAGAGATAGTTGAGAAGCATCAAAACCATTAAAAAGGGATTGATCTAGTCGATCCGAATAACCAATCCAGGTCGGACTAATGCATCTTTACCCCCCACATTTGGTTAATTTGGCAAATGCAGGACCTGTTTAGCTGGAATGGCTGAGTCGGTCGCTTAAGATATAGCACTCGCATCATTACCCTTGTTCTAATGAAGAAATACCGATGGACGCAATCAGAAATACGTCAGAGAGTGCTGGAATCCCGACACTCGCCCAGGGTAGTCCTGCTAGCCCGGATCTAGTCAAGATTCTTTTGCGATGGAAGTGGCTCCCCATTCTGGGTTCGGCAATCGGCTCCATACTGGGCTATCTGTACTACGTGCAGCTATCGCCTCAATTCAAAGCGACCGCCTTGGTGCAAGTGGTAGCGCCACCAAAGGAAATTCCAATTGCTAGCCTGGATAGCCGGATGGACAACCGCTCCCGCGGTGATGAATTGGTCGTAGTGAGAAGTTCCTCGGTTTTACGCTACGCTGTAGAGCAGGGACAACTTACGCTAAAACGGAAACTGAACAATAAGTCCGCAGACGAAATCGTCGCAATGCTTCGCGATCCAAAAAACAGGATGCTGGAAGTACGACTTGGGTCGAAGGACCTCAATAGCGATATCGTTGATATTAGTGTGACGACAGATGATGCAGAACTTTCTGGCGAGATTGTACAAGCGATCGTGAGCGGTTACGAAAACCATATTAACTCAAAGGTCAATGCGTATTCTAAAGAGGCAAAAGATGTCTTGACCAAGTTTAGCGACGCTTATGAAAAGAATAGAAAACAAGCCAAGCAAGAACTCGAAAAACTAAGGTTGAATCCCGAATTGATTTGGAGAGATGGAAAGCCCCAAGATCCAGTTACCGACAAAATATCGAAAAGCAACGAAGCCATCTCGGAAATCGATGGGAAAATGAAAAACGTTGCAGCCGTTCTTGGAGAGATTGACAGGGGCCGAGAGGCCAATCGACCGCTTGAAGAACTATTGCGAATGGCTATGAATTCAACGAACGACGGCGGTACCAGACAGGCTGCGGAAGCATATGATTATCAAAGAGAACGGGAAATGGCCAGAAACATCGCTGCCAACATTGAACAATTTGAAAGTGAAAGAGTGATTCCATTCCGCGCTGAAATGGATCGACTGCGCGAACAGTCCTTGGGCGATTCTCATCCAAGTGTCATTACTGCCAAGAGTAGACTGGACAAGTACGAGGAAGAGCTAACTCGGCGGAAGGATGGACTAAGAACTATTGAAGCAGCGTTGACCGAGAATGGAACAGGCCGCCCGGAACGGGTTACGATGGAAAGTCGCTTAGCCGTTGCATATGGAGCACTACAAGCAACGCTTTCAAAGTTTGGCTTCGAAAAAAGTCAGTTCAAGGCTGAAGCCGATGCACTTAAGGACAAAATGCGCGAGCACAATCTTTTGATAAGCAACTATCTTATCAACCTTGCAGATTTAGAAGCAACAAAAGAGGTTGGCGAGCAACTCAACGAGAATCTTCGCAAGCTAAGTCTTGGCTCGGATTTTGGAGTCAAGTCAATTACGCGTCTCGAAATCCCTACGATGGGCCTGTTTGCTGGTCCGTACTGGGCTCGCTACCTAGGTGTCGGAGCCCTGCTAGGGTTTGTTGTTTTTAGCGGACTTGCATATATTCTTGAAATGGCAGACCGATCGTATCGAAATCCCGATGAGATTGCAGGTGATCTAGGGATGCCGATCATTGGACACCTGCCACTGGCTGTCTTGTCGAGAGCAGACCGGGTCGACGATAAAGTCGATAGTTCGGTCGTGACTCTTCATAAAAATAAATCTTCGCTCGCCGAAGCATTTCGAGGTATTCGCACGGCTGTTTTCTTTGGTTGCCAACAGAACAACATTAAAGTCATTCAGGTTACGAGCCCCGTTCCAGGTGACGGCAAATCAACGGTGGCTGCAAACATGGCGGTCTCCATTGCACAATCTGGTCGCCGCGTCTGTATCATCGATTGCGACTTTCGTCGTCCTCGTGTTGCCAAAATTTTTGGATTGAAAGAAGACGTCGGATTGGTTCAGGTGATTGGCGGCAAGGTACCTTTGGAAGACGCAATTCAGCAAACCTCCATCGAAAATCTGTTTTCGGTGACTTGCGGTCGACGACCTGGCAATCCATCTGAGTTACTATCCAGCGAAATGTTCGCCGATACGTTGGCGTCGCTCAAGGATAAATTTGATTTTGTAATTGTTGACACGCCTCCAATTCTGGTTGTTAGCGATCCTGCAAACGTCTCCGTATTGGTCGACGCTGTTCTCCTCACTGTTCGTTTGCGACGAAACTTAAAACCGATCGCAACTCGAGCTGCACAAATGTTGCATTCCATCAACGCCACGATGCTGGGCGTCGTTGTCAACGGTATAGGCGTGGGTGGCAATGGATATGGATATGGCGGATATCGGTACGACAACTATAGCGGTGGTAGCTCCGGTGGATATGGCAAGAGTGGTTATGGCGGATATGGATACGGTTCAACCTACCAATACGGTGGCTACTACGGTGGAACCGTGGTCGGTCGTGATTACTACGATGATCAAGTGCCGAAGCCCGTTTCCAAGAAAAGCAAAGTTAATTCCTAGTTCGTTTTCGAATGAACTGCTGTGACCAAAGTCTGTGTAATCAATGTCGTCGGGTTAACTCCGGAACTTCTCGAGTTTGCTCCCAATATTAGACAATTGGGCGTAGCCAGTTCCTGGACCGCACCGTATCCCGCCGTAACTTGCACTTCCCAAGCGACCATGCTGACTGGCTTACCGCCCAGTCAGCATGGAATAGTTGGCAACGGTTGGTACTTTCGCGAGACTGCCGAGATACGATTTTGGCAACAGTCCAATAGCCTCATTCAACATCAGGGGCTGGTGTATGATGGGATCGAAACGGCCAAGCTTTTTTGGTGGTTCAATCAACACGCATCGGTGCGTTGGAGTGTGACTCCCAAACCACACTATGGCTGCGATGGATCGAAAGTATTTGATGTCCTCGATCAAACCGGGTGCAATTTAACCGAACGGTTGGGACCCTTTCCATTCTTTTCTTTTTGGGGGCCAAACGCGGGCTTGCCCGCATCGGACTGGATCGCCAAAGCGACGGCCTTGGTGCTAAATAAAAACGCACCCGAACTGACGCTGACCTACTTACCACATCTCGACTACGACTGTCAGCGTTTGGCCGCTCCAGACCGAGAGCGGATTGCAGAAGTAGATAGGTGCGCCGCAATCGTTATCGATGCAGCGCAATCCATCGGGGCGATTCCGATTGTCGTTTCTGAATACGGTTTGGTCCCCGTTCGGAAGTCCGTCTCAATCAATCGAGCGTTTAGGAATGCGGGTTGGTTAACAGTCCGAAATGGTCCTTTTGGCGAGGTTTTGTTGCCCGGCGATTCGAAAGCTTTTGCGGTCGCGGACCATCAAGTAGCACATGTATATGTTTCCGAGCCGAGCAGGTTGGAGGAAGTCCGTAGCCTCGTACAGTCCTTGGATGGCGTGGCTTCTGTCGTGCATCCTAGCCAACTCGCATTGGCGCATCCTCGAAGCGGCGAATGGATCGTACTGGCTGACGAGGACGCTTGGTTCAACTACTACTATTGGCTCGACGATGCGCTGGCTCCAGATTTTGCTCGAACGGTCGATATACACAGGAAGCCTGGATACGATCCTGTCGAGTTGTTCATGACCTCGAAGGTTCGAGCCATGCTGAGACTAGCGCAAAAGAAGCTAGGGTTCAGATACAAGATGGACGTAATACCCTTGGATACCGGTCTGGTTCATGGAAGCCATGGGTTGAGACCCGCAGCCCAAAAAGGGCCACTGATCATCGGGCCGGGAGCACCTGACGACATGCTACTTTTCAAGGACTATGTACGAAGTCTGTTGGGACGGAAGTAGCGGAAACTTTCTATGCAACTCGTCTACTTTCTATTATTGCCCTTTGCGTTGTTGTCGATTCCATTGCAGAGTTTTGCAATCAGGGTAAACGATACAAACGGGCAAACCGCCCAAGTTGTGGACTGGCGAGTATTGATCAACATGTGGTTGGTGATTGGTTGTTTTGGACTATCGGCGCGCTGGCTAGGGAAAGCTCAGAGCCAGTATTTTGATGCAATCGTTGATCGTAACCAGGGGGTGAGATGGTTCGCGCCCGTTTGGGTCATATGCAATGGCGAGTCACTCTTGATTTGGCTATGGTGTTTGCTGCAACCAATCTGCCTTGTTGCTTCAGGTTGGACCCATTGGACTCAGCACTCTATAACGGCCTCCAATTCGCAGGCGTGGAACATCGCGATCACGCTGGCTCCCAGTGCGGTACTCTTGTTCCTAATCGAGGTGATATATAGCTCGCGAAGGGTGTTCCACATCGTGAATGCTCGAAAGGAAATGACCAGAAGGATCGCGAGTACTTGGCTGTTCCCACTTGCTCTACCGTTGTGCATTGCAGGTCTCGTCGATCTCGGCGCCTTGGCTAACATGTCTCGGCCAGATGAAGGATTGCTTAGGGCAATAGTCAGCACGATAACTATTTCTGTGATAATTACCGTCTTCACACCGCACCTATTTACGTGGCTTATTGGGGCCGGACCAATCGACGAAAACCTTGCATTGACAATTGATCGCACTTGGCGTCTGGGAAGCGAAAATGTTCCGCGAATTCTGCTATGGCCAACGGGCTGTCGAATGGCCAATGCTGCCGTAGTTGGATTGTTCCGATATGGCCGGAAATTGCTTTTGACGGATGCTTTGTTGCAGAGACTCAATGATCGAGAGTTGTGCATGGTCGTATTGCATGAGTTGGCTCATTGCGTTCGATACCATGCATGGATACGTATGCTACCGACGATAGTAGCTGTCGCAATGCTACTTGGTGCCATGACTTCACTTTCGGGTCTTTGGTTGAGTTTGAGTTGTGTCGCCATACTGGGTCTGTTCCTTACCGGTCTGATTTCCGTTTGTTGGTGGACCGAATTCGACGCGGACCGGCTTGCCATTGAACTAGCGATTCGATCGGGGGATGGTGCTAGTTGCGACAATCGTTCGAGGGTGCATGCGTTGGAACTCTGCTCGGCATTGAGAAAAATCTACGGGGAGAGAAATAGGGCGAAATGCAGTTGGATGCACCCTAGTTGTATGCAGCGGATTGCAGTCATTCGAACGAGGTTCGAATGCTGACGCTAACTGATTCAGCCAGGTGGAAACTTGCAATTCGCGATAGCGTCTAGCCATTGGGGGGCGATCGTGGGCCATGCAAAACTTTTTGCTCGCTCCGCGGCTTTTTGCCCCAATGTGTTACGCAGAGAGTCGCTTGATAGAAGGCGATCCAGCACGACGGCAATCTGATCCTCGGATGAAATGACTAAGCCGTCTACCCCGTCCGAAATGGCGTGACGAATGGCTGGACCGCAGTCGAAAACGGCGACCGGCAGTCCCGCTCCCATTGCCTCCAACATGGCTTGGGGGTACCCCTCGTAATCGCTTACCAAACAGAATGCATTTGCCGAGCACAAGTACTGCCACGCATCGTCGGTCCAAAGCGACCACGTCACGGACTTGGCGATTTCGAGATCGTTTGCCAAAGCCTGCAAGGATGCGCGTAATTCTCCATCGCCGACGATGCGAAGCTGCCAAGTACCATGGTGGGCTGATAGCTTTGCCCATGCCTTGAGAAGTCGGTCGACCCGTTTTTGGGGAGAGAGGCGGCCGAGGTAGACCAGCGTTTTTGGATGAGCCGATTTTCGCAACGAATCGATCGAACTCCATTCCTTAGTTGGTATCGAAATGGCTGACGGAACAATGACCATTTTGGAGTGTGCGACCAAACGTTTGGAAATCAGATAATTGCCAACCTCATCGGTTTGGGCGACACAGGTTTTGCATTTGGGATAATAAATCCTTCTCAAGAACTCCCAATGTTGACTCAGTCGCTGGCGGCGAGGGTCATTGCGTTCAGAAATAAGCACTGGAATCGTTGTCGGACAAGCGATAAGGGTCAGGATATTCGTCGTGTCGCAGAAGCTCACTACAATATCCGGCTTCCACTCAATAATTCGACGTCGTAGAGCTTGGATTCGACGAAAGTTTGCAAACAAACCTCGAAAAAAACCACCGCGTTCGGATGTGAGTCCTAGACCGATTCGTTCGATTTTCGATTCCAGTTGGTAGGCATCGTTGTCAATTCCGTCTAACGTCACTAGGCTAGTCTTAGTGCGTGAAGCCATTTTGTTGGCTAGATAGCTCATTTGCCGCTCGGAGCCTCCGCCGCGCATCGAATGTATGACGAACATCACGCTTCGCGGAAATTCGTTAGACTGCTTCTCTGTCGCCATCCAACACTATACTTTCAACGTGAACGAACTTGGTCCCTCGAATCCAATTGAATTCAAATATAGCGTGCATCCTATGCGGTGCAAAAAATTGGCACAACGTACCTTCCGTCACACATGTTATACGCTCACTTTTTGAGCAGGCACAGGTCGTGAGATGCAGGCGATGTGGCGTTGGAAGATTGGAGCCGCTTCCGACGAAAAAAGTTGTCGATGCACTGTACTCAAGCGAAACGTACGCTCAATCATACGATTCCGCCGGTCAGGAATTTGTGATTTCCGAGGAAACTGCGGCTATTCAGCTGCTCCCGCGTTTTGCGAGGCTTGCTTCCCATTTACCGAACAAAGGCAACTTGCTCGATATCGGTGCGTCGCGAGGCGTTTTTTTAAATCAAGCGAGAGAGCATGGTTGGTCGACGTTTGGGCTTGAAGCCGGCATCGAAACGATCGAATATGCAAAGCGACGTTGGGGAATCTATATCGAGCAGGGTACGCTCGAGGAAACCGCGCTTCCGGATGCGTTTTATGACTGTGTTCATTTGAGTCACGTACTTGAGCACTTGCTCGATCCGTTGAGCAGTATTCGGCACGTATCCAAATCCATGAAAACGGGAGGCGTGTTGGTAGTTGAAGTTCCGTTCGAGTTCGGCGATTTGTTCGATCGGTTTCGAGAATTGGTGCTTCGTCGGCCGCGCCTGTTGAATGAAGTTCCATCATCGCATCTCTATTTTTATACCCTTGGGTCGCTGTGTAAGCTTCTCAAAAGATCTGGCTTCGAGATTTTGTATGCGGCGACGCCACGTCGCAATCAGTCTTTTGATAGTGCGTTTCCGATGGGCATGTTATTTAAGCGGACTCTCTATCGTATTGAGCACTTGCTCAAGATGGGACCGTTGATCGAGGTATTCGCAAGGAAAAAATGAAATGTCGCTGCCGACAAAGAACGCGAAACACGTCAGAGCCATCTTGGTCGGAGATGTCGTTGGGAAGCCAGGTGTAACTATGTTATGTAGTTCAATTGCATGGCTTCGAAAAATACTTCATGTCGATCTGATCATTGCTAATGCGGAGAACGCGGCAGACGGAGCAGGGTTGACGCGGGCACAGTACAAGAAGCTCGTTGAGGCGGGAGTGGATGCGATAACGCTCGGAGATCACATCTATCGCAAGAAGGAGATTGCGTCGGTACTGGAGACCGAATCGAACATCGTCAAGCCGGCAAATTTTCCAAGTGCGGCACCTGGTCGCGACCATTGTATCGTCAAGACTAGCGAGGGAATTCCTGTCGCTGTAATCAGTCTCTTGGGTCGCGTGTTCATGCGGCCAGTCGATTGCCCATTTGCCGCGGTATCCAGAGTCCTTGCAAGCCTGCCTGAGCACGTCCGGATTCGAGTCTGTGATTTGCATGCGGAGGCGACCAGCGACATGCAAGCGATGGGACATTTTTTGGACGGCAAAGTAACCGCTGTGCTCGGAACACACACACACGTCGCCACAGCGGACGAACAGATACTTCCAGGCGGAACGGCCTTCCAGTGCGATGTAGGCATGACCGGCCCATTTCGGAGTGTTCTTGGCCGCGCTATCGAACCAGTACTAAACACCACGTTATCCTTTGATCCCAATTCCTTTCATGTTGCGACGGAAGATGTTCGTCTTTCCGGAACATGGGTCGATGCCGATCCCGCGACTGGCAAGTCGGTGAACATCGGCAGATTGCAGTTGCGCGAGGCTGAATTGCAGCAATGGCTCATTCAAAATCCCGGTACGAATCTTGGGTAGCTACGCGAGCCAGAGCGTCGTGGCGACGCGATGTGGAGGCCGTCTCGCCTTGTATTTCGCTCGCAAAAACGGGGCAGGGTGGCACGCCCAGAGGCTGTGATTTTATAGTACCCATCACGCTCCGCGTGATTATCGCAGTTCAAAAACCTCTGGTTTTTGAGGCAACATCACGCTGAGCGTGATGGGTACTTTCTTCAGATTCAAAAAAATCATAGCCTCCCAGAGCGGCAGCGATTGATGTGGGAAGCTTGGGGGTTCAACGCAACAACGGTGCTTGCATTGCATTCACGAAAACTTTGGGTACCCTTTTGGCTATGGAAATAGTCATCACTGCAGTGGGGCCTGACAATGTGGGTTTGGCCGACCCTATCATTCATGACGTAACTTCGCGTGGTGCGAACATCGCTGAGATTCAGATGTACGACCACGACGAAGCCGCTTTGTTTGCAATGATGTGCCGTCTTCAAATTGGTTCCGACCAGCTTTCGCCTATTCGAATTGCGATGAACCAAATTGCAGAAACGAAGGACTTGGAGATTCGAGTCTGGAGCCCAGAGGAACGCTCGCTTCGACCCAATTTAGCCATTTGCGCGACTCGAATCGAAAACACGCCACGGGCCATCTTGGAGGCGA
This sequence comes from Pirellula sp., assembly GCA_043757445.1. Lineage (GTDB taxonomy): Bacteria > Planctomycetota > Planctomycetia > Pirellulales > Pirellulaceae > JBKCUI01. The sequence continues at coordinate 22,599 of JAYVPJ010000067.1, forward strand.
TTCGAGATGGTGTCATACGAGCCAATCCTTCGGTCATCATTGGAAATAGAAAAGCGTGTGAGTCATTAGCGTTGAATTTTGGTGTTCCGTTTGAATACATCGGGCGAGAAGATGGTGCAGGTGATGACGAAGCAATGGTTCGAGTCATTGATCAGTACCAAGTGGACTACGTTATTCTTGCGCGCTACATGCGTATTTTGCCACCGGAGACCTGTTGGAAATTTGCCGGCGGTCGCATCGTTAATTTACACCATGGCTTGTTGCCCAGTTTTCGCGGGTTAAGACCTTATCACGACGCATTTGCCGCCAGGATGCTGACTTTCGGAGCGACCTGCCATTTCATTGTTCCAGAACTAGACGCGGGAAATCAAACGATCAATCAATCCACCTTTTCCGTACCGCCTGGGACGAAATTAGACGAGGTGATTTCACTTGGACAACAACAAAACGAACCAGCCTGTTTGGTTGAGGGTGTTCGACGGGTTTGCGACCGTGAAGTGAAATTGCACTTTCACCGGGTCATTGCCTGCAAACCTTGGTGAGATCATATGAAGGCGATAATACATAGTCGTTACAGTCGGCAAATTCCGAAGTCGATTTTTGCGAATCTGTGCATTGTGGGTGCTCTGTGCAAGAACTAAGAGCCATCTTTGGAAGTGATATTCTTGGAGCACGGCCCCGCCGAAAGTCTCACCTGTTTTTAGTTTACAAGAAAACCCAACCATGAGTTCCACTATTACCAATGTAGGCTTGAGATGTTCGATCATCTTTTGCTTTTTGTCAGGCCCGACGTTGGCGCAATCCGTTATCAATCGATCTCTTGCAGCTGCCGATAAGCAGGGAGTTCTTGAACCCTACAAGGATACCGAAGTTGCCACAGCGGAAATGGGAGTAGTACGCGAACTTTTTGTAAAGCCGGGTGATGTAATAGCCGAGAAATCCGTAATCGGTCGACTCGACAACGAGCAGCAACGTTACCTAGTGAATGAAGCTGAATTAGACGCTAACGCTTTGGGAATGCTCGAAACGGCTCGTCGAGAAGCCGAATTCAACATTCGCAGGGTTGAAGAAGTATCCAAACTGGTCACGGCAGGCAAAACAAGCCCAAAGGAACTTGAGCGATTCACATTGGACCTCAATATCTCGAAAGCCAAACTGCAAGCGCAAGAAGAGGCAAAATTAATAACGCAAGCTAGGCTTGAAAAGGCAAGGCTGATGCTTCATGAACGCACCATCCGCGCTCCGCATAGCGGAACAGTGGTGACGGTGTATCGCGACGTAGGCGAGTACATCGCAGGCAATGCGCCGGCGATTATTCGATTGGTGGACACTTCCAAACTGAGAGCTCGATTCTTTTTGTCGGACGAAGCTGCTGAACGTTTTCGTAAGTCGGGTCGGGCCGAAATTCGCTTGGCCAACCACGTAGTCGTAAAGGCCGCAATTGAGTTCATCGCTCCATTTGCGATTGCTGACGGACACGTCATCGAAATGACTGTCATTATTGAGAATGAAGATGGTCTCATTCGGTCCTCGGCTTGCGAGCTAGTTCAATCCTAACTCGAAATAGCATGAACACAAACAATCCCATACTATCCAACTCCACGCCCGTTGACAGGCTATCGGTCGTTGGCGAAAGTTCAGCGAACCGCGTTGATGGTATGTTTGACGTTGCTACAACCATTCAAAGGTTGTGCACGGAGGGGATGTTGGGCACGGACCGCATTCGTAGCGGTGAGCCACTGGATGCAAAGGAAAAAAGCCTTTCTAAAATGGCTATTCCCGCATTCGACGTTTTATCGACAACGCTTTTGCAATCGGTTGTAGGCCACCTCGGCAGTGTTAGTGGACTTTCTATGGGTTTGCTGATAACCACGAAATCTGGGTCAATCATACAATCGGCTCATGTGGGTTGGGATGCAAGCGACTTTCGGGTGCAGGGAAGCGTTTTAGCCAAGGTCGCAAAGGAAAGTGTTTGGCGCAGGGAGCCGCGATTCTCTGCTGGCGCTTTGACTTACCAAGGCGACGCCAGCAACCAGAATGGGACCATCCAGTTTAGTGCTTGCCTCAACGAGCTCTCGCTGATTCTTGGGACTCCGGTTTGTGCGATACCATTTTCGCTCAACGAGTCATCTGGGTTTGCAGTATTGCTTTGCGAAGCAACGCCCGTCGTCGAGCATGGAAGCGCCAAGTATCTCTCGGATGCAAGCCAATTGTGGCTTGGCAAGGAGTCTTTAGATAGTTTGCTTCGACAGCTAGATGCATGGCTCATCGTTCGACGCTGTAGTTGGTTCACCAGATTATTGGGTTGGATGGAATTGATTCGCGCAAGGCCTCGGTGGTGGTTGACGCCCATCGGACTTGCGTGCATTGCCATACTTACACCGATCCCCTATTACCCATGCAGGGACTGTGTCTTTGAACCCGAAACAAAACAGTACTTGTCTAGCCCTATTCAAGGGCGAATGGCTAGTTGCGAAGTTCGGCCCGGCGACCATGTCGAAAAAGGGCAGCTAATGGCACGAATTGATGATGATCAGCTTCGCCGAGACCTCGCCACGGCAAACGCGGAGTTCGAGGGTGCCGTTAAGAAACGCGATTCCGCTTTAGCTATCCGAGCAACAGGGAATGTAGGACTTGCGGACGTGGAAATGAACCAAGCCAAGTGGCGAATTGAGAGCATCGAAGATCAACTCCACCGGCTTGAGATCAGAGCCACGACCTCGGGAATTGTCGTCCAAGGAGACTGGCAACGCAACGTCGGAATGCCTTTGACATTGGGCCAAAGTCTTTTCGAAGTAGCAGAATTGGAGTCGATGACGGCTGAGGTTCGACTTCTCGCAGCCGATCTTGCGCAGATCAATGTTGGTGACGAAGTTAGTGTTCGTAGTGATGCGTCAGGAATTGCCACGTTTCGTGGAAAGATAAGTCGCATTGAACCTCGTGCTACGGTGATCGATGATGCTGCCGTCTTCGTTGCCGACGTAGTCATCCACGATCCAAAACTGCAGCTTCGACCCGGCATGAAAGCATCCGCCCAAATCCATGCGGGTTGGCGGACGCTGGGTTGGTATTTGTTTAATCGCCCGTACCGTTGGATCGCAAACCAATGGATTTGGTAGCCCGCGACTCAATCATGACCAGCTTATCCCATCGTACAAGACCTGAACTTCGATTTTCACCAGCTCGCTCCGGTAACGAGGTCTATTACGTCGTAGAAGACCGAATAAGCCACCGGTTTTGGAAGATTGGTCTATTGGAATACGAGGTCTGTTCCGCATTAGATGGTAAGCATTCCATCCTAAGTGCGGTTGCACTGCTTGCGCGAAAAAGCAAGTTGGGAGCTGCTGCCGGAGTTGATAGGTTGACGTCGATAGGAATGTGGCTCCTGCAGATCGGGTTGGTCGAGACCGTTGGAAGCGATTCTGCCAAACTAGATAGCGAACCGCTCAAACCCGAAGCGGCCAAACCGGTTCGGATGTTCGATCCGAGTTTTTTCCGTATTCCGATTTTGTCTTCGGAAGTGATTCAGCGGTATACCGCTGGGCTGACATGGTTGATATCGATCCCATGCTTGCTTTTCGCCTTGGTTGTTTGGTGTATCGCGCTCACGATGACATACCAAAACGGAGAACAACTACTTGTCTTGGGAAGAAAGCTTTTCGTGCCGGGTAGTCAATGGTGGTTGCTCGTGGCTTGGCTGTTGCTCAAAGCAGTTCACGAAGCTGGCCACGCAATTGCCACTACGAAGGTTGGAGCCAAATCCAAGGCGGCTGGAATCGGATTCATGTTTTTTGCTCCATCCCCGTATGTGGATGTGACGAGCCTTTGGAGCGTTCCTAATCGCTGGCTTCGCATATTAGTAAGCGGTGCCGGAATGCTCTTTGAGATAAGTCTCGCTGCCATCGCCATTATATGCGCTTGCTTGATCGACAACCCTAACGTTAAGTACTTGTGTTTTTCCATTGCATCGCTAGGGACATTTACGACGATTGCATTCAATGGCAATCCGCTAATGCGCTATGATGGTTACTACATATTGATCGATTTGATCGATCGACCAAATCTTTGGCAAGACGCCTCGCACTCGATGAAAGCCTACTTATCAAACTGGATTTGCAGAAGGCATAGCAGCCATTCATGGTCGGTGCCCCTTTTGGTCTATGGCATATGCTGTTGGATTTCGCGAATGCTCTTGATGGCTACCATGGGCTGGGGGATGTGGTTGACCTGGGACGGTGTGGGCCTTTTGGTCGTGGCGTTTTTTGCTTGCCTTTGGCTTGTTATTCCACAGGTCAAGCGAATGAGGGCAGCCGCCATGGCTAGTCCATCGCTTTCGTTTCGAAGTTTCCTCAGTCCATTTTGTCCTCGCAAGGCTACGCGTTTGCTAGGAGTCGTTGGCCTACTGGTTTTAGGCGCTTTTTTGCCATCGCCATTGCAAATCTATTGGCCTGCAATCGTGGAGTACGTCGAACCGTCGGATGTGCGAACCATTACGGCTGGATTTGTTGAGGAGGTATTTGTCCACGATGGCCAAGGCGTGCAAGAGGGAGATGAGATTCTCAGGCTCAGAAACCCTGACATGGAATTGGAATTTCAAACCGCACAGTCCATGCTGAGAGCCAGCCAGGAAAAGTGCATTGCATTGCGTGCGCAACGTAAGCATTCGGAGCTGCAATCCGAGGAGTCGCTACGTGAATCATTCTTGGTAAAAGCGGAAAGCCTCGCTACGAAGGTCAATGCGCTGCATGTGAAAGCACCGAGCGACGGCGTTTTGATTGCGAGGAACTCGCGAAATCTGTTGGGTAGCTTTATTCCGGAAGGGCATTCCATTGGATTGGTAGTCCAGCCGTCCGAAATAGAAGTCAGCGCCTCGATACCTCAGTACGCTTGGGAAACGGTAGCTCACAATGTCGATGCTTCGGTGGCGATCACTATGTTCAATGGAGAACAGCGGACGGGAAGGATTCGTAAAACGTTGCCTCGTACAACTGACGTTCTTGAGTCTCCTGCGCTAGGCGGGCTCTATGGCGGACCGATTGCTGTCGTCCAAAGCAAGGCCGCGAACGGTGAATCCCAACTGAAGTCCTGCCACCCACGATTGCATACCCAAATCGAATTGAACAACAGCACCTGCATTCCTCCGCCTCCTGGTGCACTTTGTTCCGTGAAACTGGCATCGCATAGCGAAACAGTCTGGCAAACCAGCTATCGCTGGATTGTGGCTGGACTGCAAACGAGATTCCACGAAAAGAACAAATAGATGGCATAACATGTAGCCGACGTCGCTCCGCGACTCGGCAATTCAGTGTCGCGGAGCGACACTGCCACAACGATCGAATCAAAGAACTTCTGCCCTAGCCTGGATATTGCATAGGTTTGTTATTGCATGAGTTCGGCGCTCGCGAAACAGTCGCGAGGCAGGTTTTTTTCGAATTTCGCTAGTTTGTCGCA